>NZ_JBFTOC010000001.1:0-633334 GCF_056397785.1 Arthrobacter sp. 05L421 | reverse complement strand
GTCCAGCATCGCGTGCTTCTGGTCGGTAGTGAAGTGCTTCCGGTTCGAAACACGAACAGGCATAACGAAATCCATGATGGACCTTTCCCCGCACTGCACCGGCTCCAGCAACAGGGAACCTGTCACACAACAGCCTGACACACAGGGAATTACCGGCGAATTCGCTGGTTTCCGGCGATTTCGCGTTTGCGGACCGGCCGTGGACGTGATCGAGTAGGAATATGACTGAACAGCCCGCACACCTGGACAACCAGCCGCTGAACGAACTCGAGGAGCAGCTTGCCCGGGGGGAGCAGCCGGACGCCAACCCGGTGGACGTGATTCTCGCCTTCCTCAACAACGAGGTCTACGTGGTCAGCTCCGACGCCCTGGAAGGCCCCGACTCGCAGGTCGAGCCGCTGGTCCTCGCGAACTCCTCCGGCAAGCCCGTCCTGGCCGTTTTCTCGCACCCGAGCCGCGTCACCGAGCAGTATCTCGCCGCCGCCCCGAACGTGCTGGGCACGCAGGGCGCTGCGATCATCGGCAACCTCGGCGCCGAGCTCGGCATGGTGATCAACCCCGGGGCAGCCTATGGCTTTGAAATCGACCCGGAGGGCGTGGCCAACATCCGCCGTGACTTCAAGCCCACGGATGAGCCCGCCGACGGCGCTGCCGCCCAGCCCACTGACGGCGCTGCCGCCCAGCCCACTGCTGGGGCAGCGGACCGGCCGGTGCAGGACGGAAACCCGGCCTAAGCCCGCCGCGTCGGTAGTATTCGCGAAGAGCGCCATTCTTCGCGAATACTGCCGTCGCAGCTAGGCCAGCCGCTCCGTGGGGGGAATAATGGCACCATGCGTCTAGGCGTCCTCGACATCGGGTCCAACACTGTCCATCTCCTGCTGGTCGACGCCCATCCCGGCGCCCGTCCGGTCCCCTACGCCTCGCACAAGCGGCGGCTCTCGCTCGTGCAGTTCCTCGACGACGACGGCAATATCAACGACGCCGGGCAGCATGAACTCGTCGAGTTCGTCCTTGAAGCGTGGGAATTCGCGGCCAAGCACAAGGCCGACGACCTCCTCGCGTTCTGCACCTCGGCCATCCGCGAGGCCACCAACGGCGCTGCCGTCCTGGCCCGGGTCAAGCATGAAACCACCGTCACCCTCCGGGAGCTCTCCGGCAGCGAAGAGGCGTCCATGACGTTCTTCGCCGTCCGGCGCTGGTACGGCTGGGGCGCCGGGCCCATCTTGAACCTGGACATTGGCGGTGGCTCCTTCGAGATGGCCCTCGGACAGGATGAGCTGCCCGAGCTGGCGATGTCCGTTCCGCTCGGCGCCAGCCGGCTGACGCGCGACTGGCTGCCCGAGGATCCGCCCTCGGCCAAGAGCATCAAGGAGCTGCGCCGCTACATCCGATCCACGCTCAAACCCGCGGTGCGCAAATTCGAGAAGCTGGGCCGACCCAATCTCGTGGCGGGCACGTCCAAGACGTTCCGGTCCCTCGCCAGGATCGCCGGCGCCGCCCCCAGCGCCGCCGGGCCCTACGTCAAGCGGGAGCTGCTGGCCCTGGACCTGGGGCTCTGGGCGCAACGGATCTCGGCCATGGAGGTGGGGGACAGGCTGCACCTGCCCGGCGTCTCCGAGGCCCGCGCGCCGCAGGTCCTCGCCGGCGCCTTGGTGGCGGAAGCGGCACTGGAAATGTTTGAGTTCGACAGCCTGGTGACGTGCCCGTGGGCCCTGCGTGAGGGACTCATCCTCCGCCGCCTGGACCAGTTGGTGTTTGAGGGGCCCGTCGATCCCGCGCCGCATGTGGCGGAGCAACCGCCGGCGCGGCTCCAGTCGCCGGAAAAAGCCTCCTGAGACAGCCCGGCCTGCGACTGTGTCGATCCGGAGCGTCCCCGATCGTGTAATTGCTGAGAGGCCGGCACCCCGCCGGCTGATTCGCCAAGGAGGCACCCGAAATGACGCAGTACCTGCTCAGCATTTACCAGCCTGACGGCCCCGCCCCGGACCCTGAGTTCCTCGAACCGATCATGCGTGACTTGGCGGCCCTGAACCATGAAATGCAGGCGGCGGGGGCCTGGGTGTTCGCCGCGGGACTCCACCCCGCGGGGTCCGCCACGGTCCTCCGGCCCAACGGCGGCGAGATTCTCGTGACCGACGGGCCGTTCACCGAAGGCAAAGAGCACCTCGGCGGATTCACCGTGATCGAGGCCGAAGACCTGGACGCGGCCCTCGGCTGGGCGCGAAAGCTGGCCGGCGCCACCACTCTTCCCGTTGAAGTCCGTCCCTTCCAGCACTAGCCGGGCGGGCGGGGCTGCTGTGGGCGACCATGGTGCACATGACGGCGCGACCGAGGCGGACATTGCCCGCGTGTTCCGGCTCGAATACGGCCGCGCCGTAGCCGTCCTGACGCGGACGTTCGGGAGCATCGATATTGCCGAGGACGCCGTCCAGGATGCTTTTACTGCGGCCGTCCACCACTGGCCGTCGGCGGGCATCCCGCCCAGCCCGGCCGGCTGGATCATTACGACGGCGCGGCGCCGGGCGATCGACCGGCTCCGGAGGGAGACGTCCCGCGAGGACAAACATGCGCAGGCGGCCTGGCTGGCGGCGGGGTCCGGGACCGGACCCGCGCCGGCCGCTGAAGAGCAGTTCCTGGCGGAACAGTCAGGAGTCGAGGACGTGGACGACGACACTTTGCGGCTGATTTTTACCTGCTGCCACCCCGCCCTGGCCAGGTCCGCCCAGGTGGCGCTCACCCTGCGGTTGCTGGGCGGATTGACGACGGCGGAGATCGCCCGGGCCTTCCTGGTGCCGGAGGCGACCATGGCACAGCGGCTGGTCCGGGCGAAGGCGAAGATCCGCGATGCCAAGATCCCGTACCGTGTCCCGCAGGGCGCCGAACTGCCCGAGCGGCTGCAATCGGTGCTGGCGGTCCTCTACCTGATCTTCAATGAGGGCTACACCGCGGGCCCCGCGGACAGCCCGGCCCGTGCGGAGCTCTGCACGGAAGCCATCCGGCTGGGCAGGTTGCTGGCCTCCTTGATGCCGGACGAGCCGGAAGCGGCAGGTCTGCTGGCCCTGATGCTGCTCATTGAGTCCCGCCGCGCCGCCCGGTTTGCCCCCGACGGCGGACTCGTGCTGCTTGCGGCCCAGGACCGGGGGCGCTGGGACAGCGCCCTGGCCGCCGAAGGCAAGGAGCTGGTGCGCCGGTGCCTGCGCCGGAACCGTCCCGGCCCGTATCAGCTCCAGGCGGCGATCAACGCCGTCCACAGCGACGCCCCGGCCGCCGCGGACACGGACTGGACGCAGATCCTGCAGTTGTATGACCAGCTCCTGGCCGTCGCGCCCGGACCCGTCGTGGCACTGAACCGCGCGGTCGCCCTTGCCGAACTGCGCGGGCCGGGTGCGGCGCTGGCCGCGGTGGAGGAACTGCCGCTGGAGAACTATTATCTCTTCCACGCCGTCCGCGCGGACTTCCTGATGCGCCTGCGCCGCTATCCGGAGGCCGCCCAGGGTTACAGGCGGGCCCTGGCGCTGGCAGGAAGCGCCGCGGAGCGCCGGTTCCTGGAGGACAAGCTCGGCAGCCCGGCGTTCGGCGGGGCCGGTTAGGCACCGGCCCGCCCGCGCCCTGGTGCGGGCCGGTTAATGCCGGTTAAAAGGAGTAGCGCCGGGCGATTGGAGCAGGACTTGGGGGAACTCTGCTGTCAATCGCCCGGCGCGCCGACGGCTCCGGGGAGCCGACTATCATCACTCGCACCTGTTGAGGCACTTTCCAAGGTAGAGGCCGATCATGGGCGTCCGGCGAAATTTCCCTGTGCGTTTGCTGGCAATTCGACGGCGTCCCTTGGCGTACCTGTGCCCGCCCGCCGCTGGGTCCTTAAAAAGCAAAGGCACCGGCGGTCCGCTGCGGGAAAAATGGGAAAAATCCGCTGCAAACCACCGGTGCCGCGCTGGCATCCGCATGCCTGCTGCATCACTCGCACCCTCAATGAGGTAGCTCCTACGTTAGGGGCCCAAGTTGTGCGCTGACTGCGGTGAACGTGTGAGCTGGCTGGGAATCATGTCCGACTGCAATGATGGGGACATGAGCAACCGAATCGCATTCCTGGGCTGTGGGTCAATGAACGAGGCAATCCTCGGCGGGCTGATCGACGGCGGCGTGGACCCGGCCGATATCGTCGCTACTGTCCGCCGGGCCGAGCGTGCGGCCGAGTTGGCGCAGCGCCACCACGGGATCACGGCCATCGCGGGCGAAGAAGAACCCGACAACAACAAGCAGGCGGCCACCGGCTCCGGCGTCGTGATCCTTGGCGTCAAGCCCGTGGGTATCGCCGATCTGGCCCGGGAAATCAGTGAGTCCCTGTCACCGAACACGATCGTCATCAGCGTCGCGGCCGCGGTGTCGCTGGCGCAACTGGAGGCGGCGCTGCCGGCCGGCCAGCCGGTCATCCGCACCATGCCGAACACGCCGGCGAAGCTGGGCCGCGGCGTCGTCTCCGTCTCTCCCGGGACCAACTGCTCCGCCGGGCAGCTCCAGCATGCCAAGGACATCCTCGCAGCCGTCGGCACGGTGGTGGAGATTCCCGAGGACCAGGTGGACGCCCTCTCCGCGATCAGCGGCTCGGGCCCGGCCTACGCTTTCTACCTGGCGGAGGCCATGGCGGAGGCCGGCGCGCAACTGGGCCTGGATCCGGAGCTGTCCCTGTTGCTGGCCCGCGAGACGGTCGCCGGGGCGGGCTTCATGCTGGCCGAGCCCGGCGCGGATCCCTCCAGCCTGCGCAAGGCGGTCACCAGCCCGAACGGCACCACCGAACGGGCCATTGCCATGTTTGACGAGCGGGGACTGCCGGGCATCATCGCCGACGGCGCCCGCGCGGCCGCAGCGCGCGCGGCAGAAATCACCCGGCAGCTGGCCTGAACCTGCCCGGTCGGCCACCCGCTTCCAAGCGGACACCGGGGCCACCGGCCGTGGCCCCGGGCGCTACAGGCGTGATTCCAGGCACCGGTGTGCGCCGGTTGTGGCCTAGGGGCGGGCGGCGAATCGTTCGAGCAGGTCCACGTGGCCCGAAACAATGAGCATGTCCCGCGAGGAAACCTTGGTTTCCGGCCGCGCGTAGGTGAAGTCCTCGCCCGGGGACTTCACGCCCACAATCGTGACGCCATACTTGGAACGGACCTTGGACTCATCGAGGGTGAAGCCCACGGTCTCCCGCGGCGGGTACATCTTGACGATCGCGAAGTCGTCGTCAAACTCGATGAAGTCCAGCATGCGCCCGGAGACCAGGTGCGCGGCGCGGACGCCGGCATCGGCCTCCGGGTAGATGACGTGGTTGGCGCCGATCCGGGTCAGGATCTTGCCGTGCGAGGGCGTAATGGCCTTGACCCAGAGGTGTTCGATCCCGAGGTCCACGAGGTTCACGGTGATCAGCACCGAGGATTCGATGGAAGTGCCCACGCCCACGACGGCGGAACTGAACTCCTGGGCGCCGAGCTGGCGGAGGGCGTCGATGTTCGTGGCGTCGGCTTCCACGACATGCGTCAGGACGCTCGCCCACTTCTGGACGAGGGTGCGGTCGCGTTCAATGGCCAGGACCTCCCGGCCCTGCTTGACCAGCTGCTCTGCGGTGGAGGCGCCAAAACGGCCCAGCCCGATCACCAGCACGGGGGCGTTGTGGGCGGGGCGGTTGACGGCGCCTGAGGAACTAGCCAATGATGGGTCTCTCTTCCGGGTAGTGGTACAGCTGGCTGCGCTGGCGCAGGGCCAGGCCTGCGGCAAGGGTGACCGTCCCGACGCGCCCGGCAAACATGAGCAAAGCGAGGACGTAAACGCCCGACGGCGGCAACTCTGCACTGAGGTTGGTGCTTAGGCCCACCGTGGCGAAGGCGGAAATGGTTTCAAACAGGACCCGGTCCAGGGAGGCATGGCTGATGTGCAGGAGCAGGAGGGCCGAGACCGAGACGAGGGTGGCGCCGGCGACGATCACCGAGATGGCCACGCGCATGGTGCCCTCCGGGATGG
The DNA here is from genome assembly GCF_056397785.1 of Arthrobacter sp. 05L421. NCBI lineage: Bacteria > Bacillati > Actinomycetota > Actinomycetes > Micrococcales > Micrococcaceae > Arthrobacter > Arthrobacter sp. 05L421. The sequence continues at coordinate 627,334 of NZ_JBFTOC010000001.1, read as the reverse complement.
TGCGACCGTAGATCTTCACGTCGGCGTCGCCGCGGGCCTCGGCGGCGATGGCCAGGAACATCACCGCGATGGTGGTCACCTTGATGCCGCCGGCCGTGGAGGCCGAGCCGCCGCCGGCGAACATGAGGGCATCGGAGAGCAGCATGGTGGTGGACTCCATGTGGTTCTGGTCCACAAGGTTGAAGCCGCCGGAGCGCAGCATGACTGAGGCAAACAGCGCATGCGTGATCTTGTCGCCGAGATCCATGTCCCCGATGGTGCGCAGGTTGTCCCACTCCAGGAAGCCCCAGAGGACCGTTCCGGCGGCGAGGAGGATGAAGGAGACCTGGATGGTCAGCTTGGTGTGAAGGTTCCATTTCTTCCACCGCAGCCCGTTCTGGTGCAGCACCATGACAACGGGGAAGCCCAGGCTGCCCAAGAACACGCCGAGCATGAGCGGGACGAGGATCCATAGATCGGTTTCGTAGGGGACGATTCCGTCCGAATGCGGGGTGAAACCGGCGTTGTTAAAAGATGAAATTGCGTAGAAGATGCCGTGCCAGAGAGCCTGCGGCAAGCTCTCCCCGAGGATCAGGAAGCGGGGGATAAGAGCCAGCGCCAAGGCCGCCTCGATCACCACGGAGGTCACGATCACGATCCGGAGCAGCGTGCCGACTTCGCCGAGCCGGCCGGCATTCATGGCCTCCTGGGCGATCAGCTTGCCGCGGACACCGAGTCTCTTGCTGACCATGAGCGCCAGCAGCGACGCGAGGGTCAAAGTGCCCAAGCCGCCCACGAAAATGCCGACCAGGATCACGAGCTGGCCGAAGAAGGACCAGTGCACAGCCGTGGAGACCACTGTCAGGCCCGTGACGCAGACAGCGGAGGCCGCGGTGAAGAACGCCTGATGGAGTGGTGTGACCTGTCCCGTCGCGGAAGCTAAGGGCAGCGAGAGCAAAGCGGTGAAGACCAGGATCACGAGGCCGAACGCCGAGAGTGCCAGGCGGGCAGGTGAGCTGTTTGCGATGCCGTCAATGAAGTCCCGCAGGCGTGTGAAGATCCACAGGCCTTCCCGCTCCGGCATACCTGGCTGCCAGTTGGCCGGGCTCGTGGACCTCGACTGGCTTTGCGTCATGTTTTTCCTCGGTTGAAACTGCTTCCCCAAGTAGTAAACCACTAAAGTTCGGTAATGGCCGCGGGGAGCACCCCTGCAGGCGCGGGAAGCCGGGGACCGCTCGGGTAGCCTGTGATTGATGACATTCCTGCCCGGACTCGATCAGACCGCGCTGCCAACGACGGTGGTGTGGGCTCCTGCCATGACCGCCTACAACTTTGGCCACTCCCACCCGATGGCGCCGGAGCGCATGGAGCTCACCGCGAAGCTGGCCGGCAGCCTGGGGCTGCTGGATCTGGACCACGTCACGGTGGCCGCACCGGACGTCGCCTCCGACGCGGAGCTGTGCGCGGTCCACAGCCCGGAGTTCGTGGCGGCCGTGCGGCGCGTCAGCGAAAACCCGGACACCCCCGACCACGCCAGGGGGCTGGGAACCGAGGACGATCCCGCCTTTGCCGGCATGCACGAGGCCAGCGCCCGGCTGGCTGGCGGCTCCCTGCTCGCGGCCGCAGCCATCCTGGACGGCAGCGCGGTGCGGGCCGTGAACTTCGGCGGCGGGATGCACCACGCCTCCCGGGACCGGGCGAGCGGTTTTTGCATCTACAACGACGCCGCCCTCGCGGTCCAGCGGCTTCTCGACGGCGGCGTCCAGCGCGTGGCCTACGTCGACGTCGACGCTCACCACGGGGACGGCACGCAGAGCATCTTCTGGGACGATCCGCGTGTGCTGACTATTTCGCTGCATGAATCCGGGCTGACCCTCTTCCCGGGCACCGGGTTCGCCAACGAGATCGGCGGCCCGAACGCGCAGGGCAGCGCGGTGAACGTGGCACTCCCGGCCGGCACCGCGGACGCCGGGTGGCTGCGGGCCTTCCACGCCGTCGTGCCCCAACTTATTGGCGCGTTCTTGCCGGAAGTCATCGTCAGCCAGCACGGCTGCGACTCGCACCGGCTTGACCCGCTCGCCCACCTGAACATCAGTGTGGATGGCCAGCGCGAGGCCGCCACGGCCATCGGCAACCTCGCCGCGCGGTACTGCGCTAACCGGTGGATTTCCACAGGGGGCGGCGGTTACAACGTCGTCAGCGTCGTTCCGCGGTCCTGGAGCCACCTGATAGCCATCGCCGCCGGGCGGCCGGTACCGCTGCGCACCCCGGTTCCGGAGGAGTGGCGACGCTATGTCAAAGACAAGTACGGGGCCAAGTTCGGTGTAGAGCCCCCCGAGGCGATGGGTGACGACGTCGACCTCTGGTGGCGGTCCTGGGAAGTGGGGTTCGACCCCAACGACGAGGTGGACCGCACCATCATGGCCACCCGCAAAGCAGTGTTTCCCCTGCACGGACTGGACCCCTGGTTCGACTAGGTCCGGGCCCGGGCGAAGGGCCGGTCCCCAGGCAGCAATTGGTGGATGCCATCTGGCGTATATGTCGCTAGTGTGGAGGGCATGGTGACAGACGACGTATTTGCCGTCATTGCTGAGGCAACCAGGCGTGACATTCTGGTAGCCCTCCGCAAGGGAGACAAAGCAGTGGGGGAACTGGTCCAGGAGCTTGAAGCAAGCCAGCCCACCATTTCCAAGCATCTCAAAGTCCTCCGGGAAGCGGACCTGGTGAGCATGCGAGCCCAGGGCCAGAAGCGGTACTACACGCTCAACCCCAAACCGCTCGCCGGGATCGCCAACTGGCTGCAGGCTTTCGACGTCGGCCCCGCAGTAGCAGCGGACGAGGCCGCACCCCGCCAGCCCGAATCCACTCCTGCCGCCGTCCCGGACAATCTGGCCGCAGCGGCCGTCCCGCAGCCAGTCGCCGCGGAGCCCGCCGCTGCACTGGTTGCCCGCCCTGCCGGCAGCCCGCTGAGCCCCGCCGTCGTCATCCCCGTGGGAACGGCAGGCGAGGACAAGATGCCCCAGCAGATCGGGCGGACCGTGGGCCGTGCCGCGACCAAGGCCGCCGATCTCCTGGCCAACCTGCCCAAGTTCGGCCGCAAGAAGTAACCCGTCCCGCCGGCGTATGCCTCCCGGCGTACGCGCCCGGCCCGCGCATTCGGCCACCCATTTCGGGCGGGCTACCTGCCGAGGATCCGCACGTGATCCGGGGTGAGGTCCGCGATCTTGCTGACGCCGAGGAGGGCCATGGTGCGTTCCATGTCCTTTTCCAGGATTTGGAGGGCGCGGTCCACGCCGGCGCGTCCGCCCGCCATGAGCCCGTAGAGGTAGGCGCGGCCGATCAGGGTGAAGTCGGCGCCGTGGGCGAGGGCGGCGATGATGTCCGCGCCGCTCATGATGCCGGTGTCCAGGATGATCGCCGCGTCGCTGCGGTCCGCCTTGAGCGCGGCGGAGACCTCGGGGAGCAGGTGGAAGGGGATCGGTGCCCGGTCCAGTTGGCGGCCGCCGTGGTTGGAGAGCACGATCCCGTCCGCGCCGTGGTCCACTACCTTGCGGGCGTCCTCGACGGTCTGGATGCCCTTGACGACGAGCTTGCCTTTCCAGGTCTCGCGCAGCCAGTCGAGGTCGACGTAGGTCAGGGTGGGGTCGAACATGGAGTTGATCAGGTCCGCGACGGTGCCCGTGTACCGGGACAGGGACGCGAAGGTGAGCGGTTCGTGGGTGAGGAAGTTGAACCACCAGGCGGGCCGGTAGGAGGCGTCGAGGACGGTTTTGAGCGTCAGGGCGGGCGGGATGGTCATGCCGTTGCGGACGTCGCGGAGCCTGGCGCCGGCGACGGCGGTGTCCACGGTGACCATGAGGGTGTCGTTGCCGGCCGCGGCGGCGCGTTCGATCAGTTCCAGGGAGCGGTCCCGGTCTGTCCAGAGGTAGAGCTGGAACCAGTTGCGGCCGGTGGGTGCCGCGGCGGCGACGTCCTCCAGGGACGCGGTGCCCATGGTGGAGAGGGTGTAGGGGATGCCGGCGGCCGCGGCGGCCTGGGAGCCGGCGTATTCGCCCTCGGACTGCATCATCCGGGTGAATCCGGTGGGCGCGATTCCCACCGGCAGCCGGGAGGGCCCGCCCAGGATGTCGGTGCGGAGGTCGATGCTGGAGACGTCCCGCAGGACCCCGGGCCGGAACTCGATGTCCAGGAACGCCTGGCGGGCGCGGCGGAGGGAGATTTCGGCCTCTGCGGCGCCGTCGGTGTAGTCGAAGGGCGCTTGGGGCGTGCGGCGCTTGGCCATGTCCCGCAGGTCCCAGATGGTGCTCGCACGGCGCAGCCTGGCCTCCCGGCTGAACTCCGGCTTCTTGAACTGCATCAGCGGAGCAAGATCGGCGTATTTGGGCACCCGCCGCTTCAATGCGGCAGGGAGTCCGCGGCCGGCCGCCGCCTCTGTGCCTTGCCCGGACGCGGACGCACCAGTGTCCGTGGCGGTGGCCCCGGGAGTGGTGGGAGCCTCGGGGTTGCCGGGCGGAACGGTGTGCGTCATGGCTGCCTCCATAGTGGTCGGAGCGAGTGGTCGAATGCTCGTGCTGGGGTTCCTCACACTCTAGGTGGTGTCCGTGTGCGTCGACGTGACCCTCCGCGTCAGTGTTGGCGCCAAACACAGACGAGAACTGCACTCTCGAGGGCCGGCCTGCGTCCCGGGGCGGTGGGCCCGGCGGATTGTTACGCCCGGCGTTTGCCCCGGCCGCGGCCCCGGAGCTAAGCTCGACGCTATGACTAACCGTTGGTATGCGTATTTTTCGTTGGCTCTGGAGGGGCCCGCGTCTAACTGACACGCAACCAACTTTCCTTCAGAGCCAACAGGGCAGAGATTATTCTCTGCCCTTCGCCATTTCTCCGGCGGGTTCTGATCAGGGCCCGCTCCGCATCCGGAACAGGACCCGAACATGAGCATCGAAGCAGCCCCCGGCACCCAGCACTCCACCTCGAACCTGCGCGTCAGCGAGTTCACCCCGCTCCCCACCCCGCAGGACCTCATGGCGGAACTGCCGTTGGACGCCCGCCTGGCCGAGGTGGTGGGACGGGGCCGGGACGAGGTCCGGGCGATCATGGACGGTGTGGACGACCGGCTGCTCGTCATTGTGGGTCCCTGCTCCATCCACGATCCCAAGGCCGGGCTGGAATACGCCCGTCGGCTGGTAAGCCAGGCGGAGAAGCACCGCGAAGACCTGCTGATCGTCATGCGCACGTACTTCGAAAAGCCGCGCACCACGGTGGGCTGGAAGGGCCTGATCAACGACCCCCGCCTGGACGGCAGCCACGACATCGCCGCGGGCCTGCGCGCGGCCCGGGCGTTCCTGCGCCAGATCACCGCCCTCGGCCTGCCCACCGCCACCGAGTTCCTTGAGCCCATCAGCCCCCAGTACGTCGCGGACCTGGTCGCCTGGGGCGCGATCGGTGCCCGCACCACGGAGAGCCAGATCCACCGCCAGTTGGCTTCCGGGCTGTCCATGCCGATCGGCTTCAAGAACGGCACAGACGGCGACCTCCAAGTGGCGCTGGATGCGTGCAGCGCCGCCGCTGCCGCGCAGGCCTTCCTCGGGATCGACGACGACGGCAGGGCCGCCCTTGTGGCCACCGCCGGCAACCCGGACACCCACGTCATCCTCCGCGGCGGACGCAAGGGACCCAACTACTCCGCCGCCGACGTTGCAGCGGCCTCCGCCAAGCTCGCCGCGAAGCAGTTGAACCCCCGCCTCATCGTCGACGCCAGCCACGCCAACAGCGGTAAGAACCACCACCGTCAGGCCGGGGTCGCCCTTGAAATTGGTGCCCAGCTGGAAAGTGCCGGCGCCGCGGCCGGGGCCATCGCCGGCGTCATGCTGGAGAGCTTCCTGGTGGGTGGGGCGCAGGCCCTTGAGGTCAACGCCGCCGTTAACGCCGACGTCACGGCCGGAGGCAAAGATGGAGCTGCCGGCCGGGACCAGCTGGTCTACGGCCAGAGCGTCACGGACGCCTGCATGGACTGGGATGTTACGGCGTCGGTACTTGGCCAACTGGCCGCCTCGGCCCGCACCCGCCGGACGCGTGCCTGAGGGTTGAGCAGGAGGCGCGGGCTGTGCGAGATTTCGGAGATTCCTGCGGAAATCGTGTGGGGATTCCTGAGGAAGCCTTTCACATTGGCACCATGAGCAACTAGTGTTGCTAACACATGGTTGTTAGATGGCTCAGCATCGGCACACCGCCATGTCACCAGGTGGGGCTGCCGTTCGCTTGAGCAAAGGAATAGGAAATGTCTACGGAGGCCAACTTCTCCAAGGCCCGTTTTTTGACTGTGGCTGAAGTCGCGGAACTTATGCGGGTATCAAAGATGACTGTGTACCGTCTTGTGCATTCGGGGGAGATGCCGGCCGTGCGGTTCGGCCGCTCTTACCGCGTACCGGAAAACGCCGTCGAACAGTACCTCAAGGGTGCCGTCGTCGACCGGAGCGACGGGCACGCCGGAACTGGCTGAACAGCCAGCGGCAACAATCACCGCGTGAATTGGCCGCTTTGGGCCCCGCATGGGGCCCGCGGTCGTGGGGTGCCTCGCAGAGGCGGTACCCTGTTAAGGAACGTTTTACGTCATTGTAAGAACCTGTCCGTTGTTTCAGTCTGCTGCTTAGCCCGCGGACCCTTCCCAACAGGCAGGTACTGCATCTAGCCGGTAAGGAACTTTCGTGGGTTCAGTTATTAAGAAGCGTCGCAAGCGTATGGCCAAGAAGAAGCACCGCAAGCTGCTTCGCAAGACGCGCCACCAGCGTCGCAATAAGAAGTAGCAATACTTCGATGTGCATGAAATGCCCGTTGCCTTCCAGGCGGCGGGCATTTTTCTTGCTCCGTCCCGGTGGGAAGATTTCAATCCGGCTGCGGCGTGGGACGCAGGCGGCACGGATCCGCGGCGCCCTCGTCTGAAACCGCGGCGCGCGGTCCGAAACCGCAGCGGAACGCTGCGGGGGCCTAGCGGCTGGGTCCGCGGAAGCGGGAGAACCCCCGCCACAGGCCGTAAATGGCCCCGCCGACCGTCGCGGCCTTGAATCCCAGGGTGGCTGCGCGCCGGCCGGCACGGAAGTCGTACACCGGCCAGTTGTGCTCGCGGGCGTAACGGCGCAGCTTGGAATCGGGATTGATGGCAACGGGATGCCCCACCATGCTCAGCAGCGGGATGTCGTTGTGGGAATCGCTGTAGGCCCAGCAGCGGCTGAGGTCCAGCCCCTGGTCCTCGGCAATTTTCTGGACCGCGACCGCCTTGGCCGGGCCGTGCAGGATTTCGCCCACGAGCCGCCCCGTGTACGAGCCGTCCAGGATCTCGCCCACCGTGCCCAGCGCCCCGGTCAGGCCCAGCCGGGCGGCAATGACCGTGGCCACCTCGATCGGCGTCGCCGTGACGAGCCATACTTTGCGCCCGACCCGGAGGTGCTGCTCCGCCAGGGCCTTGGTGCCCGGCCAGATCCGCGACTCAATCATCTCGTCGTAGACCTCTTCGCCCAGGGCCTCGATGTCCTTCGCCGTGATGCCGGCAGCCAGCGTCAGGGCGGAATCGCGGACGGCGTGGACATCGTCCATGTTTTCGCCGCGCAGCACGAACATGAACTGCTTCCACGCGAACCCGGCAGCCTGCGGCAGGGTGAACGCGCCGCGCTGGTGAAGCTTGCGGGCGACATGGAAGAGGCTTGCGCCCTTCATGAGGGTGTTGTCGACGTCGAAAAATGCGGCCTCGCCGTGCTGCGTCGATGCAGCAGGCTCGTTGGCCACAATGACGTATTTCTCCTCGGGCATGCCACGAGTCTAGTCAATGACCGGCCCCGGACCGCCCGCAGGGCGCGCGACGCGACGGCAGGAGGGCCCGGCCCCAGGCCGACTGCGCCGTGCATCGACGCCGAAGCGGGCGCCGGGCTACGGTGGATGCATGGCCAAACCCGCGTCGATCCCCGATGTAGTACTGATCACCAAAGCTGACTGTCACCTGTGCGCTGAGGCGCGCGCCGCCGTCGCCCGCGTCACCGCTGCGCTCGGAATCGATTGGTCGGAGAAATCGGTGGACGACGACGCCGGGCTGCGGGAGCGCTTCGCCGAGGAGATCCCGGTGGTGCTGGTCAACGGGGTCCAGCGGGATTTCTGGAAGATCGACGAGGGCCGCCTGACCCGGACCCTGCAACGGATCATCGGTGAGCCGTCCTGACGGCGGGGTGCTTTGTTGCGTGAAGCGCGGGGGCTCTAGAGTGGGAAGCACAACGCGACGCAATGGAGCAGATAGTGACTTCGCTGGATTCATCTCCCGGGGCTGTCCCCGGGGGAGCCGGGACTGCCGCCAAACAGATTCCCCCCGCGGCCGTGGCCCGGCTGACCATCTATCTGCGCGCCCTGACCACACTGCTGGCTGAAGGGGTGGACCGGGTCTCGTCCGAGTCGCTGGCGGAGGCTTCCGGGGTCAGCTCTTCGACGCTGCGCAAGGACCTCTCCTATGTCGGCTCCTACGGAACCCGGGGTGTCGGTTACGAGGTCCAGTACCTTAACCGCAACATCGCTGCTGCGCTCGGGCTGACGCATGACTGGAAAGTCGCGATCGTCGGTGCGGGCAACCTGGGCAAGGCCTTGGCCCGGTACGGCGGATTCGAGTCGCGGGGCTTTGACATTGTGGCAATTTTCGACGCCGACCAAATGGTGGTGGGCAGCGAGGTCGGCTGGCTGCGGGTCAGCGACGCCGCTGACCTCGAGCCCGTACTGCAACGGACGGGTGCCAACATGGTGGTCCTCGCCCTGCCCGCCGCGGTGGCCCAGGACATCTGCGACCGGGTGATTGCCGCCGGCGTGCGGAGCATCCTCAGCTTCGCGCCCGTGATGCTTCAGGTTCCCCCGGGGGTCAACCTCCGCAAGGTCGACATGGCAACGGAACTGCAGATTCTGGCCTATCACGCACAGCGGGCGCAGGTCCCGGAGGACGCCGACTAGGATCGGCCTGCCCTCCGGTTCCCGCACCCGCCGAACCGTTCTCTCTGCTGGCGGTTCTTGGCTGGGTGGTTCTTGGACCGGTTACTTCCCGAAGGGGGCTCCGGGCTGTCCGTAGGGATTGGCCAAGGACTGCCGCTTCTGGAAGTACGGCGAGGCTGCGGGCAGGTAGAGCAGCACGATGGCCGCGATGCCCACCAGCGCCGCCAGCGTGGCGAGGCTGAGCGGGATGATGTTGAAGATCGACAAGGCGGCGAACACGGTGCCCAGAATGCGAGCCCAGTTCTTGCCCTTGCGGACATTGAATGCGACGAGGGCGTAGAGCCCGGCGCTGATCAGGGCGAATACCACGATGGTGCCGATCAGGACACCCTTGATGGATTCGAAATCGACCTTCGCGCCGCTCGTTGCCATCTGCTGCTCGAACATGTCCCGGACGGCGGGGGTGTCCAGGGTTCCCAAAGACATCAGCATCGAGATGACCCACAGGGCTCCGGCTGCGACGATCAGCCAGAAGGATGTATTGACCAACTGGGGAGCAGTGCCCGGAGCCTGCGGTTGTTGGGACGGGTACTGGGCATAGGGGGACTGGCCGTACTGCGGGGCGTTCTGGCCGTAGGCCGGCGGCGCCTGCTGGCCGTACTGCGGTGCGTTCTGGCCGTAGGCGGGCGGCGTCTGCGGCGCGATCTGGCCGTACTGCGGCGCCGGCGGTGTCTGCTGGCCGTACTGCGGCGCGTTCTGGCCGTACTGCGGCTCCTGCGGGGAGTTCTGCCCGTAGGCCGGAGTGGATTCCCCGCCCGGCTCGGAGCCGTTGGGCGGTGGGGGCTGGACTGGCGGGTTGCTCATAAGCGGTCCTTTGCGTGTCGATCACTGAATCGGCCAACGGGACCAGAGATCCTGCCCTGCCCCCAGCATGGTTTAGCTCAACCGTACCGCGGCCCGGCCGCCCTGTGGATCATTCCGGAGAGGTATTCTCAAGCCTCATTCCTGGGCCGCTACGGCCGCGCCCGGGACGCTCCGGCGCTGCCACGATCCGGCGGGTTCCGCATGCGGCGGCAGGCCTAGATCCGGCCCCGGTTGGCGACAAACCAGGCCTGGGCGTTCGGTAGCCACATGAGCACGGTCGCCACCAGGCTGATGATGAAGCCCGGCAGGCCTCCGCCTCCCCGGCCGTCGGCGACCCCGGCGCTGATGAATGTCAGCACCAAGGAGATGCCGACAAGAATGGTGAGGGCGAAGCGGGCCCACTCCCGGCCTTCCTTCATCTTCATGGCCAAGACGATCTGAGCGGTTGCCAGGGCAAGCGCCACGATGACAAGCAGCAGCACCAGGAGTCCGATTGGCGGCGCGAAGGCGATCAGGACGAAAGACCCAAACAGCCCGATGACTCCACCGAGGAGTCCCAACAGCCCGCCGATAAGCCAGATCCAGTACGAGACCTTCAGCTCGGTGGGCATCGCAGCGACCTTGAACATGCCGGAGAGACCGCCTATAGGCAGCGCATCGCCGAAATTCCTGGGACGGTCAGTGGGCAGCTCGAAGCGGAATCCGCCGCTAGACGCAGACCGACCCTGATGTCCCACAGGCTGGCCCTGATAGCCGGGCGGTGGTGCCTGATACCCCGGTGGGGGAGCCTGATAGCCGGGCGGTGGTGCCTGGTACCCCGGTGGGGGAGCCTGATAGCCGTGCTCGCCCTGATGCCCCGGCGGCGTTGGCTGGTAGCCGGGAGCGGACGGCGGATTGACTGGGGGCTGCTGTGGACCGCCCGGCGGGACGTTGCCCGACGCCGGAGGCTGGGCGCCCGGCTGCTGTGGGGGTACATCACTCGGGTTGCTCATGGCTCTCACTGTAGACCGCCGTATCCCTGTTATCTAGGGACTTGCGGGCCTGTCGCGGAGGCTATCCCGGCGGCCGCTTCGGTGCCCGCCCCCGGCAACAGAAACGGCCCAACAGCGGCGCAAACAACAGCGCCCTGCTTCATCGCGAAGATGAAGCAGGGCGCTGGAACCGGCGGGCCGGCGTCGGCCGCCCGGACCGGACGAAAAGAACGGTCCTGGGCTGCACCGAATACTAGTTACGCTGCGGGAGCGATGAAAGCCAGTTCCAGGTTGATGGCAACTTTGTCGCTGACCAGCACGCCACCGGCTTCGAGGACCGCGTTCCAGGTCAGGCCGAAGTCCTTGCGGCTGATGGTGGTTTCGGCGCTGAGGCCGGCGCGGGTGTTGCCGAAGGGATCGACGGCCACGCCGTTGAATTCGGTCTCGAGGGTCACGGGGCGGGTGATGCCCTTGATGGTGAGGTCGCCCTGGAGTTCGTAGGCGTCGCCCTTGGGGACGATGGCGTTGGAGACGAAGGAGATCTCGGGGAACGTCTCGACGTCGAAGAAGTCTTCGCCGCGGACGTGGCCGTCGCGGTTGGCGTCGCCGGAGTCGAAGCTTGCGGTCTTGATCGAGGCGTTAACCTTGGAGTCGGTGACGCTCTCGGCGAGGTCCAGGGTTGCCGCGGCGTCGGTGAACTGACCGCGGACCTTGCTGATGCCGGCGTGGCGGACGGTGAAGCCGATCTCGCTGTGCGACGGGTCGAGGGTCCAGGTGCCGGTGGTGACGTTTGTGGGAAGTGCCATGGTGAATCTCCTTGAGTCGGGTTGGTACTGCGGTTGTTCGTCTGATCGTTAGTTGAAGAATCATTGGTTGAAATCTCAACTAACTGCTTCACCCAGTATAAACATGCATTTGCATCTTTTATTCCAACTCCAGGGAACATTTTTCCAAACTCGTCAGTTCTACCTTCCGTAGAAGATTTCAGATCGACCGGCATCTTTGAGAAACTGGTAGACATGCCCCAAGCCACTGTTCATTTGCTCCGCCACGGCGAGGTCCACAATCCCGATGGTGTCCTGTACGGCAGGCTGCCGGAATTCCACCTCTCCGACCTCGGCCGGGAGATGGCCCGCACGCTGGCCGAACACTTCCGGGAGCGATCCGAACAAGGGGCCCGGATCGTCCACCTCGCCGCGTCCCCGCTGAGCCGCGCCCAGGAGACGGCACAGCCGATTGCCGATGCCCTGGGCCTCGAGATTGCCACCGAAGCCCGCATCATCGAAGCCGAGAACTACTTTGAGGGTCTCCACGTCTCCAAGGCGGAGCTGCTCCGGCCCAAGCACTGGGCCCGGCTGTACAACCCGTTCCGGCCCTCTTGGGGTGAGCCGTACAAGGAGCAGGCCGCGCGGGTCATCGCGGCCGTCCAGGACGCGCGCGTCCGGGCCGTCGAACTGGGCGGCAACGGGGCCGAATCAATCCTTGTCAGCCACCAGCTGCCCATTTGGGCCACGCGGCTCAGCGCCGAAGGCAGGCCGCTGTGGCACGATCCGCGCAAGCGCGAATGCACGTTGACGTCCCTCACCTCCCTGGTGTTCGACGACGCCGGCGCTCTGGTGCGCGTCGACTACAGCGAGCCCGCTGCCGCCCTCCTGCCCGGTGCTGCCAGCACCCCGGGAGCCTGACCGTGGCCGCCAACCGCTACGAAGGGACTCCGCTGTCCCGCCGCAGCGTCCTGACCGTCGGCGGCGCCGCGCTGGCTGCCGTCTTCGGGCTCTCCGGCTGCGCCCAGGACGACGCCCTCGCCAAGCAGGCCAAGGCCGGGGATAACAAGAATTACGTGGCCGGTGACGGGTCCGTGACCGAGTTCGCCGTCGCTGACCGTAAGAGTCCCGTGGCGCTGAAGGGGACGCTGTTCGACGGCACGGCCGTCACGTCGGCGGACTTCCCCGGCAAGGTCACGGTGCTGAACTTCTGGTTCGCCGCCTGCGCCCCGTGCCGGGTCGAGGCGCCCTCCCTCGAGGCGCTGCACCAGGAATTCAAGACCAAGGGCGTGCAGTTCTTCGGCGTCAACCTGCGCGACGAGAAGGCCACGGCCGACGCGTTCGACAAGACCTTCAACCTGACGTACCCGAGCTTCAATGACAAGGACGGCGCGGTGCTGCTGGCCGTCTCCGGACTCGTGCCGCCCGGCGCCGTGCCCACCACCCTCGTGCTGGACAAGCAAGGCCGCGTCGCCTCCCGGGTCCTGGGCGAAATCCAGCAGGGCACCCTGAAATCCCTCATCGCCTCCGCCGTGGCCGAGTAGCGCGGACCCCGCCGTGAACAGCCCCTTCGCCGAAGCCATCCTGAATGGATCGCTCCTGCTTGCCATTCCCGTCGCGCTGCTGGCCGGACTCGTCTCGTTCCTCTCGCCGTGCGTCCTTCCGCTAGTGCCCGGATACCTGGGTTACGTGACGGGACTGACCGGCGTCGACCTGCAGAAGCAAAGGCGCGGCCGCATGCTGGCCGGCATCGGGCTGTTTGTCCTCGGCTTCTCCGTGATTTTCGTGTTGCTCGGCGGGGCGTTCGGGCAGCTGGGCAGCCTCATCACCGGCTCGCAGAACAAGTGGATCACCCAGCTGCTGGGCGTCCTGGTGATCATCATGGGTGTCGTGTTCATGGGCGGCTTCGGCTGGCTCCAGCGCGATGCCAAGATCCATGCCAAACCACCGGCCGGGCTGTGGGGCGCGCCCTTGCTGGGCATCACCTTCGGGCTCGGCTGGGCGCCGTGCATCGGCCCCACCTATTCCGCCGTCCAGCTGCTCAGCCTCTCCGGCGGCTCCTCGGCGGCCAAGGGCGCGTTCCTGGCCTTCGTGTACAGCCTGGGGCTGGGCATCCCGTTCCTGCTGATCGCCCTGGCCGTGCGCCGCGGCATCGGCCTGATGTCCTTCTTCCGCACGCACCGGCTCGCCATCCAGCGCACCGGAGGCGGCATCCTGATCCTGCTCGGCATTCTGATGGCCAGCGGGGTGTGGGGCACCTGGGTCTCCGGGTTGCAGTACTGGTTCCAAACCGATGTGAAATTGCCAATCTGATGAGCGAGCGCGTGAACGAAAAGAAGAAGAAGTCCCCGAAGCCCGAGGCCGTCCTGCCCTCGTTGGGTCCCTGGGGCATGCTCCGGTGGGCGTGGACGCAGCTGACCAGCATGCGCACGGCCCTGTTTCTGCTCCTGCTGCTTGCCGTCGCCGCCGTGCCCGGCTCGCTGTTCCCGCAGCGCCCGGCCAACCCGGCGATTGTCACCCAGTACATCAAGGACCACCCGGACTACGGGAAGATCCTGGACTCGCTGCAGCTCTATGACGTGTACTCGTCGGCATGGTTTTCCGCGATCTACATCCTGCTGTTCGTGTCGCTGATCGGTTGCGTGATCCCGCGCGCCATCGCGCACTACAAGGCGATGCGCTCCCAGCCCCCGCGCACGCCAGCCCGGCTGTCCAGGCTCCCCGAATACGGCACCCTCGTGATTCCGGCCGACGATGGGGTCCCGGCGTCGGCCGCCATTTCCGACGCCGCGGAACTGCTGAAGAAACGCGGATACCGCGTGGACGTCCGGGACCGCGACGGCGCCCGCCCCTCCCTGGGAGCCGAACGCGGCTTCCTGCGGGAAGTCGGCAACCTCGTCTTCCACACCGCGTTGATCGGCGTGCTGGTTTCGGTGGCGGCCGGCGGCCTCTTCGGCTACAGCGGGCAGCGGATCCTGGTGGAGGGTGACACGTTCGTCAACACCCTCGTCGGCTACGACCAGTTCACGCCCGGCACCAATTTCCAAAGCAGCCAACTCCAGCCGTATTCGGTGCAGCTGGATAAATTCGACATCAAGTTCGACCGTGAGTCGAAGGGCAAGTTCGGTCAGCCCATCGACTTCACGGCCGCGGTGACCACGAAGGAAAACCCGGACGCACCCGCCAAGAAGGAAGTACTCAAGGTCAACGACCCCCTGAGCCTCGGCGGCACCAGCGTGTACCTCACCGGCAACGGCTACGCTCCTGTGGTCACCGTCCGCGACGGCGCCGGAAACATCGCCATGCAGGGTCCCGTGGTGGCTAAGCTCCAGGGCGAGAACTACTACTCCTCCGTGGTCATCAAGGTCCCGGACGCCAAACCGGAACAGCTCGCCTTCGCCGGGTTCTTCCTGCCGACGGCGTTCGTCTCCGACAAGGGCGTGTCCTTCAGCGGTGACCCGGAGCTGATCAACCCTCAGCTGACGCTGAACTCCTACTTCGGCGACCTCGGCCTGAACGCTGGCTCCCCGCAGAACGTCTTCGAGCTCGACGTCAAGAAGCTGACGCCGCTCAACGCCCGCAACCTGGCCACGAAGGGCATTGTCCTGGCGCCCGGGAGCAGCTACACGCTGCCGAACGGCAAGGGTTCCATCAGCTTCGACGGCGTCAAGCGCTACATCGGCGTGGACATCCACCACAACCCCGGCCAGCTGTACGCCCTGATCTTCGCGCTCCTGGCCGTGGCGGGGCTGGTGACCTCGCTCTACGTGAACCGGCGCCGCGTCTGGGTCCGCGCCGGCACCCACGCGGACGGCCGCACCATGGTGGAGTACGGTCTCCTGGCCCGCGGTGAAGACCACCGCCTCGCCGGGGAGGCGGCGGCCATACGCAAAATCCTCTCCGACGAGTGGCTATTGGGCGTGGACGCCACGACCGGTTCCCAGCCCGCTCCCAGCGCAACGGCGGATAATGACCGGGCGGATAAGGCCAGCACGGCAACAGGCAGCACGGCAGACGGCGGCACACACGCCACCCCAGAACAACCCGCAGAAGACTTCATCCAGTCAACAGCCGGCTCCTCCGAGTCGAAGAAGGATCAGTAATGTTGTTCTCGATCAACGAAACCATGGGCCAGTACAGCGAGCTCTTCATGCTGCTGGCCGCCGGCACGTACACCGTGGCGTTCATCGCGTTCGCCTGGGACCTGGCCAAGAGCAGCAAGATGCTGCGCGCGGTGGACCTCAAGGCCGCCGAACTGGCCGCCCAGGCGACCCCTGCTGAGGCCGCGCGCATACCCGTCGGCGTCGGGGCGGGGAGCGCCGGAGGCGACGTTGACCGCTCCGATGCGGACGTCAGCGGCCCTGCAGGCCGTGCCGAGCGTCCGACGTCGGCCGTCTCCGGCCGCGGCACCGCGGCCGGTGCGGGCCAGACCGCCGACGGCAGCATGCGCTACGCCGGTGAGCGGCGTGCCCCTGCCCGGGTGGCCGTCGCGCTGACGGTCCTCGGCGCTGCAATTCACGCGGCCGGGGTGATCACCCGCGCGCTGGGTGCCGGCCGGGTGCCGTGGGGCAACATGTACGAATTCCTCACCACCGGCGCGTTCGTGGCCGTGGCCGTCTTCTTGCTGGTGCTGATCCGCCGCGACCTGCGCTTCCTGGGCACGTTTGTGATCGGCCTGGCCATCATCATGCTGGTTGCGGCCTCCATCGCCTTCTGGACGCCCGTGGGCCACCTCGTGCCGGCGCTGCAGAGCTACTGGCTGATCATCCACGTTTCCATCGCAGTGATGTCCTCGGCCCTGTTCACCCTGACGTTCGCCATGTCCGCGCTGCAGCTCGTGCAGTCGCACCGGCAGAAGACCATCGCCGCCGGCGGTGCCGACAAGCTCGGGTTCATGCGCCTAGTCCCGAACGCGCTGAGCCTGGAGAACCTGTCCTACCGCATCAACGCCATCGCGTTCGTCGGCTGGACGTTTACGCTGATGTTCGGCGCCATCTGGGCCGAGAAGGCCTGGGGCCGGTTCTGGGGCTGGGACACGAAAGAAGTCTGGACGTTCGTGATCTGGGTGGTCTACGCCGGATACCTGCACGCCCGCGCCACCCGCGGCTGGACCGGTACCCGTGCCGCCTGGCTGTCGATCGTCGGCTACCTGTGCGTGGTCTTCAACTTCACGATCGTGAACCAGTTCTTCAACGGCCTGCACTCCTACTCGGGGCTTTAAAGCTGCAGCTCCGCCGGCCGGGGACAGGGGACCGGCGGGGACCGTGCGTCTGGCCGGGTACAGCTAGGCCTGGGGCTCGAGGCCTGGGACTGTGTCGTTGATCTGGAACGAGGCCTTGGTGCTGACTGGGGAACCCGGCACGCTGACGAAGTCCAGTACGCGGAAATCCGCCTGTAGGGAGTCCTTGGTGATTCGCGTAGTCACGTAGCCGCGCTGATTGTTAAAGAACTTCAAATGCGGGTTCCACGCCATGACT
The DNA here is from genome assembly GCF_056397785.1 of Arthrobacter sp. 05L421. Classification (NCBI taxonomy): domain Bacteria; kingdom Bacillati; phylum Actinomycetota; class Actinomycetes; order Micrococcales; family Micrococcaceae; genus Arthrobacter; species Arthrobacter sp. 05L421. The sequence goes on along the minus strand of NZ_JBFTOC010000001.1, from coordinate 610,324 downwards.
GGATCGAACGTGGCACCTGAACCGTTGCCCCCGGAGGTAATGGACGTGCTGACCAGTTCTGAGCCCACCACCGGCGAGTCTGGGTCCTTGAAATCGATTTTCAGTTCGTTGGCCCAGTGCCGGTGCACGTCCCCTGTGAGTACGACGGCGTTGCGCACGTTGGCATCCACCCACCCCTGGGTAATGCGCCGCCGAGATGCCGCGTAGCCGTCCCAGCTGTCCATGGAGACGTCGTCGATGCTGGCGGCCGCATTGCGGTCCCGTTCCGCGAAAAAGACCTGCTGGCCCAGGATGTCCCAGCGCTGGGTGGAGTTCTTGAAGCCTTCCAGGAGCCATTTCTCCTGCAGGGTGCCGGTGATTGTGCGGTGCTTGTCCAGCCGCCCGGCAACATTCTTGCCCCGGCCGCCGCCGGAGATCTGAGCGTCCCGGTACTGCCGGGTGTCCATCATATGGAAATTGGCCAACTGGCCCCACTGGATCGTGCGATATATTTTCATGTCCGTTCCGGCCGGCACTGAGGACGCGCGCAACGGCATGTTCTCGTAGTAGGCCTTGAAGGCCGCGGCGCGGCGCTCAAGGAAGCGCGCAGCGGTATCGTTCATCTCCCTCGGATCCCTATCCTCCGGAACGTCATCCGCATAGTTGTTGTCGACTTCGTGGTCGTCCCAGACCACCAACCACGGTGCGATCGCATGCGCAGCCTGCAGATCGGCGTCGGACTTGTACTGTGCATGGCGTTGACGGTAGCCCTCAAGCGTTACGGTCTCCAGCACGTCGAGGTGGCGGGCCTCTTCGCGGACATCGGTGCCGCTGCGGCGTTCGTAGATGTAGTCGCCAAGGTGCAGCACCAGGTCAGGGTGGTCTTGGGCAAGGCGGGCATATGCCGTGAAGTAGCCTTGCTCATACTTCGCGCAGCTGGCGAAGGCCATCGCGAGCGCCGCCGGAGTTTCATGGCGTGCGGGGCTCGTAAGCGTCCGGGCAGTGCGACTAACATAACGTCCGCAGCGGAACCGGTAAAAGTACTCGCGGCCCGGCTGAAGCCCCCGTAATTCCACATGTACGGAATGGGCATTCTCTCTATGGGCGTATTCAAGGCCCCGGGCCACCACTTTGCCCATCGCGGCGTCCTCGCCTACCTCCCAGGCGACCGGGATGCTCCGGGACGGCATTCCGCCGAGGCCATCCTCGGCGAGCGGGTCGAGCGCCAAGCGGGTCCAGAGCACGAAGCCGTCCGGCCACGGTTCGCCTGAGGCGACGCCGAGCATGAACGGGTCGCCCCGGAGCCCGGTATCCTCCGCGATTGAGATGCTGGGCGCAGCGGGCCCGGGCAACGAAATGAGAATGCCGGCACCCAAGCCGGCGGATAGTAGGGTCCTGCGCGAAATGTTATCCATGGTTCAAAGGCATTCCATTGTTTAAGCACATTTCATTGTTCAAACACATTTTCATTGTTCAAACGCATTCCACCACTTCCGGGGCCAAGGTGCTTCGGCCGATGATCTACCCATTCTAGGCGCCGGATTCGCGCTTGGCGCGGGGCCTTTCGTCACTGTTCACCACGGTGGCAACAGGAATAGTGCAACGGTCAACCCACCCACTGGACCTCGCCCTGCCTAACTTCGCGCTACTGAACTTCGCGCTACTTAACCTCGTCGGTTCCTGGCGTTCCGGCGTCGCCGGGTTCGTGGGCATCGCCGGCACCTTCGGTGCCGCTGGCTTCCGCGCCGCCGGCGTCGGGCTTGCGTTCCTTGGCCTCGAGTTCTTCCTTGAGCTTCTTGAGCCTGTCGGCCTCGGCCTGGTTGCGGCGGCGGATTTCAAGGTTGCGGAGGAAGTCGGGATCGTCGTCGGGCGCTACCGGGTGGCTGTAGGCGACCGGAGCGGTGTCCGTGGCGCGGGGGCGGCCAAGGAGAAACCACAGGGTGGCGCCGACTACGGGGAGGAGGACCTGCACGAAGATCCAGGCGGTCTTGGAGATGCCCCTGGTCAGCCGCTTATCAGTGCGGATGAGGTCCACCAGTCCATAGACAAAGACGGCCAGTATGACGATCGGAACGACTACACGGAGCATATCTTCAGTCTAGCCGTCGGGCGCCTCCACGGCGCCTGCCACTGTGCCCGGGTGCAGGCCGCCGGCCGCAGCGGCGAGGGGCGGGGCAGCCCGAAGCAGCGCCGCCGTTCTGGCGGCTAAACTTGAGGGGTGGCTTTCCTCAAATACACCCTGATTCGGCTGGCGCTGTTTGCGCCCTTGTTTGCCCTCTTCCTCTACCTGCAGCTGGGCGTGCTCCTGGCTGCCCTGTGCGCCGGGATGATGTCCTTCGCTATCAGCTTCCTGTTCTTCCAGAGGCAGCGCGACGCGGCCACTGCGACGCTCCACCACCGGTTCTCGGGCAAGGCGAAGCCGTTGCGCAGCGCCGGCGAGGTTGCTGACGCCGACGCCGAAGACCGCCTCGTGGACGCGAACCCCGACATTGCAGTCCGCACGGAGCACCGCCGCAAGGATTCCCAGCAGCCAGGGGCCTGAGCCCGGCCGCGGGTTCAACCAGTCCTGGTTCAAGCAGTCCTGTTTCAAGCAGTCCGTGCACAGCTGCGGCCCAGGGCCGCGGCCTTAGAACCCGTGGCTGAGGATGAGCCCGAGTGAAAACAGCCCGGCGAAGCCCAAGTTGATCAGTCCGGTCTGTTTCAGGACAGGGATGAGGCTCTTGCGCCGCCGCCCGGCGATCATCAGCCAGGACGGCATGAGGCTGGCTGGGATCAGCAGCAGCACGATCAGCATCCACGGCCGCGCGGGGGCCAGGACGATGACCAGCAGGATCGCGACGGCAAGCATCAGCACGTAGCTTTCGCGTGCGTGCTTGTCTCCGAGCCGGACGGCCAGGGTTTTCTTTCCCGCCTTTCTGTCGGTCGGGATGTCGCGGACGTTGTTGGCCATCAGCAGCGCGCACGCGATCAGCCCGGTGCCGATCGCCCCGATGATGGCGGCGAGGCTGAGCTGCCCCGCCTGCGTGTACGTGGTGCCCAGCGTTGCGACGAGTCCGAAGAACACGAACACGAAGACGTCGCCCAGGCCGAGGTAGCCGTACGGGTTCTTGCCGCCTGTGTAGCCCCAGGCGGCCAGCACACAGCCGACGCCGACCAGGATGAGCCACCAGGCCTGCGTGATGATCACGAGGATCAGGCCGAACAGCATCGCCAGCCCGAACGCCGCGAACGCGGCCCGTTTGACGTGCTCCGGGCTGGCCGCGCCCGAGCCCACGAGCCGGAGGGGACCCACCCGGTCTTCATCCGTGCCGCGGATGCCGTCCGAGTAGTCGTTGGCGTAGTTCACGCCGATCTGAAGGAGCAGGGCCACCAAGGCGGCCAGCACGGCGTTCAGCAGGATGAACGAATCCATCTCGTAGGCGGCTGCGCTGCCGATCAGCACCGGTGCGATCGCGGCCGGCAGGGTGCGCAGTCGGGCGCCTTGGATCCATTGTGCGGCTGTGGCCACGGTCAGTACCTCGTTGGTTGGTTGAATACTCGCTGTTGGTTGAATACTCGTTGGTTGGTTGGAGAGCTGGCCGGAGGCGGCTTGTCTATTTTCCCTGATGGAGCGCATCCAGCAGGACCGTCATGCCCAGGCGGTCCGGTTTGCCGTTGGGCAGCATGAGCAGTTCCGCGGCGGGAAGGACCGTTTTCGGGGCCAGCGCGCCCAGGGCCGGTCCCCAGGTTTCGTTCCGGCGGGCGGCGAACGCGGCCATGCCTTCCGGGGAACTGTCACCCACGGCAACGTACGCGGCCAGGGCGTGGCCCCACTCGGCGGAGGGCACACCGGCGACAAAAGCCGCGCGCACGCCTTCGAGCTTTTCCAGCTCGGCCTGGACGTGCGCGGCGGAGACCTTGACGCCGCCGGTGATGACGACGTCGTCGGCCCGGCCGAGCACGGTGAGCCGCCCGTCGGCGTCCAGTTCACCGAGGTCGTTGGTGCGGTACCAGCGGACGCCGTCCTCTTCGCTGAACGTCGCGGCCGAGAGTTCGGGGGCCTGAAGGTACCCGGCAGCGATGGTTGCCCCGCCCAGGAGGATACGGCCGTCGTCCTCCACCCGGACCAGGACGTCCTCGAGCGGGAAGCCGTCGTACACGCACCCGCCGCAGGTCTCGGACGAGCCGTAGGTGGTCACCACGCGGACTCCGGCGTCCCGGGCCGCGGCGAGCAGCTCCGCCGGCGCGGGACCGCCGCCGAGCAGGATGGCGTTGAAGCGCCGCAGCACCGCCAATGTCTCGGCCGTGGGCGTATCCAGCAGCCTCCGAAGCTGGGTGGGCACTAGGGAGGTGAAACGGATCTTGTCCGTGAGCTCCAGCGCCGCGGCGGTGAAGGCCTCCGGCGTAAAGCCGCCGGACAGGTCCATGACCCACGGGCGGGTCCCCGCAAAGAGCGAGCGGACCAGCACCTGCACCCCGGCCACGTACTGGACGGGCAGGGCCAGCAGCCATTGGCCCTCGCCCTTGAGCGCAAAGGCGGTCGCCACGGACGAGGCCGCCAGGGCCTCGACGGTCAGGACGGTTGCCTTCGGCGTGCCAGTGGACCCGGAGGTCCGCACCACGACGGCCGCGTCCTCGATGCCGGCCGTGTCAGGGAAGCCCAGCACCGGTGAGCCGTCCGGCCCGGCGGAGAGCTCGACGGCGGGACCCTCGCCGTGGAGGGCGGCAGCCAGCGCCTTGAGCGCGGGCTCGATGTTCATGCTTCCGGAAGTCACAGTGCGCCTTAGAAGTAGTACGGGAACGAGGACCAGTCGGGATCGCGCTTCTCGAGGAAGGCCTCCTTGCCCTCCACGGCCTCGTCGGTCATGTACGCGAGGCGGGTCGCCTCCCCGGCGAAGACCTGCTGGCCGGCCAGGCCGTCGTCGGCCAGGTTGAACGCGAACTTGAGCATGCGGATGGCCTGGGGGGACTGCCGGGCGATGTCCGCGGCGTACTCCAGGGCGACTTCCTCAAGGCGGTCGTGGTCCACGGCCTCGTTCACGGCGCCCATCCTGACCATGTCCTCGGCGGAATATTCACGGGCCAGGAAGAAAATTTCCCGGGCGGCCTTCTGGCCGATCTGGCGGGCCAGCAGGGCCGAGCCGTAGCCGGCGTCGAAACTACCCACGGTGGCGTCGGTCTGCTTGAACTTTCCGTGCTCGCGGGAGGCGATGGTGAGGTCCGCGACGACGTGGAGAGAGTGCCCGCCGCCGGCCGCCCAGCCGTTGACGACGGCGATGACCACCTTGGGCATGGTGCGCATGAGCCGCTGGACCTCCAGAATGTGCAGCCGGCCGGCGCGGGCGGGGTCGATGGTTTCCGTCGTTTCCCCGTTGGCGTACCGGTAGCCGTCGCGGCCGCGGATCCGCTGGTCCCCGCCGGAGCAGAACGAGTGGCCGCCGTCCTTGGGGGAGGGGCCGTTCCCGGTGAGCAGGACCGTGGCCACGTCCGGGCTCATCCGGGCGTGGTCCATGGCGCGGTAGAGCTCGTCCACGGTGCCGGGCCTGAAGGCATTGCGGACCTCGGGGCGGTTGAAGGCGATGCGGACCGTGGGCAGGTCCCGGACCACCGAGCCGTCCGCGCCGCGCTCCACCTGCCGGTGGTAGGTCATGTCCTGGAAGTCGTCGAAACCGGACACGGTGCGCCACCGGGTGGGGTCAAAGACGTCGGATACCTTAGCGGGGATTTCGTTGCTCACAGTCCGAGTCTAGTAATCGCGTCAGCTGATGCAGAACTCGTTGCCTTCCGGGTCCGCCATGGTGTGCCAGGAATGCGGTCCCTGGTTGGCGGTCCAGAGGAACGTGGCGCCACGCGCTTCAAGGGCTGCCCGCACTGAGTCCTTATCCGCGCCCGCGAGCCTCACGTCCCAATGGACCCGGTTCTTGACGGTCTTTTCCTCCGGGGCGATCTGGAACAGAATGCGCCGGGCCGGCGATTTGGCGTCGATTTCGTCGGGCGGGCGGATCGCGGCGCCCTCGCGCCACACGAGCCTGCCGCGGTGTGTGGTGGTGTCTGCATCCGTGGCGAAGCCCTGCTCGATCATGGAGTGGATAAAGATCTCATCCTGGGGCTCCACGGCCCATTCCAGTGTTTCAGCCCACCAGTCGGCGAGCTCGTGCGGGTTCTTGCAGTCCACGGCGATCTGGATGTTCAGTGTCATGGAAAGAACCTACGACGTCGGCGCCCGCGCCGGAAGGGCCCGGCCCCCGACAATCCCAAAGCATCGCGGGGTCACTTGGCGTCCATGCGGGGCACCGGAATGGGCGCCAAGTGACCCCGCGATGGTTCGGCTAGCCCTGGACCTGCTGCAGCTGTTCGAGGACCTCTGGCGGGATCGCGTAGATGAAGATGACCGCGAGGAGGTTCTTGGAGGCGTGGACGAAGTAGGAGAACATCACGTTCTTCCCGGTCCAGACGTAGACGAACACCAGGACGGCACCCATGGCCAGGTAGGGCATCAGCACCTGCAGGGTCATTTGCTCCTGGCCCACGATATGCAGGGCCCCGAAGAGGACCACGGACAGGGCGCAGCAGACCCAGAGGTTGACCCGGCGGCTCAGTTTGCCGATCAGCAGGTGGCGGAAAATGTATTCCTCGACGAACGGGCCCACGATCACCAGCAGCGGCACCATGAGCCACACCGGGACCTGCTGCATGAGCGCCTGGAGACCGGCCTGATTGGCGGAGGTCTGTACCGGCCCGCTGACGGCCACGAGAACCGCGGTAACGATGAGCATCACCACGACGGCCAGCGGCACCATGAGCGCCGTGAACCAGGGCCTGGTGGCCAGGACGCGGAGGTCGCGGGCGGCGACGCGCCGAGCGGCGGCCAGGGCAAGGGCGCCGATGGTGGCGTAAAAGACCAGGTTCACCGCGTAGGACGCCACCGCAGGATTGGGCGAGATCTGCAGCAGCAGTGGCGCCAGCAGCGCGCCCGCCACGGCGAAGAATGCGGCCACGGCAACATAGAGTCCAACAGTGATGAAATCGAGCCGGGAGAACCGGTAAAGCTCCGGCTGCGGCGCGGGTGGTGTGCGGAGAGCTGTGCCCATGTCCCCAGCCTAGCGCCGCGGCAGACTATCGCGGTCCAGTACCCTGAGCCCGGCCGACGGCGGGAGGCGCCCCCGTGCCTCCCTAACAGTCGACGGTGCGATACTGAGGACGCAAGCCGCCGCCGGGCAGGCTGGGCATCTACCTGCGAGGACTCCTTGAGCGAACATCTCCGCCTTTCGGGCGTATCCCATGGCTATGGGGACCGCCAGCTCTTCGTCGGCGTCGACATTGCCATCACAGCAGGCGAGCATGTGGCGATCGTCGGCGAAAACGGCGCAGGCAAATCCACGCTGCTCCGGATCCTGGCGGGGCTGGAGGCTCCGGACGAGGGCACCGCCGTCAGCCATGGCCGCGTGGGCTACCTGGCCCAGACCCACGGCCTGCCGGAACAGTTCACCGTCAGCAACGCGATTGACGCCGCGCTGGAATCGCTCCGGGCACTGGAGGCCGAGCTGGACCGTCTGGAGCGCGGGCTTGCCGACGCGGAAGCGGACGAACTGGAGCGTTACGGAAACCTGCAGACGCAGTACCAGCTCAGGGAAGGCTACGCCGCGGAGTCCCGGGTGGAGGCGGCGCTGGACCGGCTGGGCCTGGGCGGGCTGGACCGGATGCGGACACTGGGCTCGCTCTCCGGCGGGGAACAGGAACGCGTGGCACTGGCCTGCGTGCTCGCGGATCCCGCGGACATCCTGCTCCTGGACGAACCCACCAACCACCTTGACGCCAGCGGCACGGCCTGGCTGGAGGCGCGGCTGGCCGCGCACCGCGGAACCGTGGTGGTGGTCTCCCATGACCGCGTGCTGCTACGCAAAGTGGCCTCTACCGTGATTGAGGTGGATGCCGAACGCCGGGCGGTCAACCGGTATGGCAACGGGTACGAAGGCTACTTGCGGGAGAAGTCTGCAGAACGCCAGCGCTGGGCGCAGCAGTACCGCGGGTGGCTGGACGCGATGGCTGCCGAGCAGCTCCAGGCGGACACGGTGGCGGGGAATATGGGCTACGCCCGCCAACGCGACGGCGACAAAATGGGGTTCGACTTCAAGGCCGGCACGTGGCAAAAGGCGGCCACCAGCAAGGTCCGCAACGCCCAGGAGCGTCTGCGCCGCCTGGAGGAAAATCCCATCGACCGCCCCCCGGTTCCCCTGAAGCTGGCGACGGATCTGCGGGCGGACGTTGCGGCCGGCCCCGCTCTTGAAGCGAAAGGGGTGGCCGTGCCCGGCCGCCTGGAAGCCACGGACTTCCGCGTGGAGGCGGGGCAGAAAATCCTCATCACGGGACCCAACGGTGCCGGCAAGTCCACGTTGCTCTCCGTCTTGGCCGGCACGCTGGTGCCGGCCAAGGGCACCGTGGCGAGGCACGGCCGGATCGGCTACCTCCAGCAGGAACTGGAACTCCCACAGCGCCCGGCATTGCGGCTCTTGCCCGCTTTTGCCTCGGGCTTGGGCGGCAACATCGATGAGCACGCCGAGGCGCTGCTGCGTCTGGGGCTGTTCCGGACCAGCGAATTCCACGTGCCGGTGGGCGGACTGTCCGCTGGGCAACAACGCAGGCTGGCGCTGGCCCGGCTCCTGCTGGGCGGCTACGGGACGATGCTGGTGGATGAACCCACCAACCATCTGGCGCCCGTGTTGGTGGAACAGCTTGAAGCGGCCCTTTCCGGCTTCGAAGGGACATTGGTCATGGTCAGCCACGACCGCGCGCTGGGGGAGTGGTTCAGCACGTGCGCCAAGCGAAGCGAAACCGGGCACGGGGCCGGCTCTGGAAACTGGCTCCGCTACGCCATGCGTGACGGCGCTCTGGTGTAGCAGAACGACCCACCGGGGTTTGCGCCCGGAAATGGCTAACGCCCGGGCCGAGGGCGCCGGGCGTTAGCTTTCTGTGGTGCTGGATCTAACGGAACAGTGATCTACCGGAACAGGGCCCCGTAGGTCCCCATGATGATCCGGTCGCCCGGGGTGGACTTGCGGATGTAGTCCACCACTGCCCAGTCATCGAGCGAGATGCAACCGGCTGTCGGAATCTTGTTCATGTGCAGGAAAATGGCGAAGCCCGCGTCCTGGACGATGTTAGGCCGGTTGTAGTTGATGACCACGCCCTGGCGGTAGTAGCCCCCGCTGGCGAACCACCACATGTTCTCGTCCCAGCCCACCCACGAGGAAGACTCGTGGTACTTGTTGTACGTGGGCGTCCAGGGGTTGCCGCCCCACCGCGAACGGGGATTCAGGGTGCGGTAGGAAAGCTTCGTTCCCGGGTTGCCCAGGCCGAAGGCCTCCGTCACGGAAAACGAGCCGGTGGGCGAGTACAGGTTCCGGGTGGGACCGGACGGCACTCCCGGCGGCTTGAACCCTGATTTACCGACGTAGCCGTCAGTCCGCCAGTCCTGCACGTAAGCTCCGGCGACCTTCACGCAGTACATGTTGGTCGCGTGGGACTGTCCGTAGCCTGAGGTCCAGGTAAGCAGGACGCGGTTCGCTCCGTACGTGGAGTACTTGGCCTGGCCGTTGTTGAGCTTATGGCATTCAGACATCGCATACACTCGGGACCCGGCGGACGTGGTCCACGTGATATCCCCGCGCTGGTAGGACTGCGAACAGGCACCGGCAACACAGCGCTCGCTCGCGATGGGATACCCCAGCGAGCCGCCAAGGCCACCCGCCGAGACGAACCTGCTGTCGATTCCCCTGCCGGAAATCCATGCACCCGTGGTGGGTGACCAGTAAATACTTCCGCCTTGGAAGCGTTGCACGCAGCCACCGGCGGGTTGTCCGCAGGTCTCACTCGTGATCGGGTATCCCAGCGTGCTTCGCGTCGTTCCGGCAGCGGAATATCGGCTGCCGATAGCGCCGCGGGCCACGTGCGCGCCCGTGGTGGGCGAGTAGAAGATGCTGCCGCCTTGGAAGTGCTGCACGCAGCCCCCTGAAGTCCCGCAGGTTTCCTCAGTGAGCGGGTAGCCCAGCGAACTGTTCTGCGCCCCGCCGGCCGTCCAGCGGCCCAGGATGCCACCCCAGACGACATGGCCGCCGGTTCCCGGCGCCCAGTAGATGTTGCCTTTATCGAACCGCTGAGAGCACCCGGATCCCTTCAGACCGCAGGCCTCGGCGGCTACCGGGAGGCCCAGGACGGTCTCGCCGCCGGCCGCGGCCCAGCGGCTCCCGATGCCGCTTAGGGCCGAGAACTCCAGCATCCGCGTGCCTGTCCATGCCAGGATGCGGCCACTGGAGAACTTCTGGATAGTTCCCCCAGACACCGCATTCTCATCCGTGACGGGATAGCCGAAAATCGCCAGGCCGCCCTTTGCGTGCCAGCGGGGGCCGGTGTGTCCCTCGGTCAGCAGGATCGGGTGCGCCCCTGTTGCCTTGGTCCAGAAAATGGATCCGCCGTCGAACGCCTGGCTGCAAACGCCCAGTGAACAGACCTCGACGGCGGTCGGCGCGCCGAGAGCCCCGGCGGCACCCTTCAGTGCCGTCCACTTGGTCTCGATGCCTCCTCGGACAACGACGGACGGAGGCGTCGGCTCTGTCGTCGGGGTCTGCGTCGGTTCGACAAGGGGTAGTGTCTGCTCCGCGGTGGCTTTCGCCGTCGCCGTCGGAGTGGGAGTTGCGGTTGTTTTTGGAACCGGGCTGGTGGGCGCGGATCCGGTCGGCGCCGGCGTTGCGGTCTGCGTGGCCGGCGTTGCGGTCTGCGTGGCCGCCGGGCTGGTTGCCGGCGGTGCCGCCGGCGCATCCTCAGCGAAGGCCGGCCCGACGGCCAAGGGCCCGGCAGTTAGTCCGAGGACCACGGCCGTGATGAGAAGTAACTTCTTTGTCATGGGGCGTCCTCTACGGAGACGACTGGCGTGCAGGTCGCGCCGCCGTCCTGGGTCTTGGCGAAGTTCGGCGCGGCAATGTCGGCCGACCGGCCGGCTGGGACAACTTGGGTGATGAGGGCGTGCCCTGCCACCGTGGGGCCGGCTGTGACCGCGATGGCCACGGTGAACACCCTGTTCTTATCCGAGTTGTTGACGAGGGTGCCCTTGAAGGACCAGGACCCGTCGGCTGTTGCGGTGCAGACGTGCTGCCGCAATGCGTCGGGCGCGTTCAGCGAAGTGGAAACATCGCCCGGCTCGGAGGCATCCGGCGCCGGCGATCCTGATGTCTGTGATGTTGATATTGCTGGTGCTGGCGTTGCTGCGGTGCTGGTTCCCGCCGGACCGGAACCGCCGCTCGAACAACCCGCCAGTACGAGAAGCAAAACTGCAGGCAGTAGCGCTCTCTGTTTCATGGTCCCCCCCTGACTCACGGCGTTCCTGCCGTGGCCTGCACTGAGTTGCAGGCACACCGGACGGAAAGTTCCCGCCGGTGTGCTTAGGGTAATGGAAACAGTCCTCTGACCTGCGCTTTTTCGTGAAATTTCCGGTGTTGTGGCGCTTTCGGGGAGCATCCGGGTGTTGCCCGGGTCACGCCGGGGCTCTGAGTGCTAGTACGATAGATGAGCCGCGCGAGCTTCGACACTTGTGAGGTTCGGTACATGTCTTGGCCCCTGCAAGAGGCTTAGGCCCGAATATTGTGTACTTGAATCCACGGTCCTGTTCCGGCCATACCCCGACCTACAAGGAATCAGCTGTGCCATCAATTACCCCCACAGAACTCAAGAGCGCGCCGGCGCAACCCGCCCTCGACTCGACCCTCAGCGCCGAGGGCTACAAGAAGACCCTGAGCGGCCGCCACGTCACGATGATCTCGATGGGCGGCGCAATCGGCGTCGGCCTGTTCATGGGGGCCGGCGGACGCCTGGCCTCCACGGGCCCGGCGCTGATCTTCTCCTACGCCATTGCCGGCGTGATCGCCTACCTGCTCATGCGGGCTCTGGGCGAGCTCATCATGTACCGCCAGACCTCGGGCTCCTTCGTCAGCTACGCCGGCGAAATGTTCGGCAAGAAGGGTGCCTTCCTCTCCGGCTGGATGTACTTCATCAACTGGGGCATGACCGGGATCGCGGAACTGATCGCGATCGGCCTGTACTTCCAGTTCTTCTTCCCCAACGTGCCGGTGGAAGCCTCCGCGATTGCGGCCCTGGCGCTGCTGGTGGCGGTCAACCTGCTCAGCGTCAAGGCGTTCGGCGAGTTTGAATTCTGGGCCTCGTGCCTCAAGGTTGGCGCCATCCTGATCTTCCTGGCCGTCGGCACCTTCATGGTGGTCACCAACGCCAAGGTCGGCACGGGCCACGCCTCGGTGGCCAACCTCTTTGCCGACGACGGCGGGATGTTCCCCAAGGGCGCCCTCGTGATGGTCCTCGTTCTCAACGCCGTGATCTTCGCCTACAACGGCATCGAACTCGTCGGCATCACCGCCGGCGAGATGCAGAACGCCAAGCGCGAAGTGCCCAAGGCGATCCGCGCCGTCGTACTGCGCATTGTGGTGTTCTACGTCGGTTCCGTCCTGCTCCTGGCCATGCTGCTGCCCTCGGACCAGTACAAGGCCGGCGTGTCCCCCTTCGTCACCGTGTTCGGCCAGATGGGCCTCGGCTGGGTGGGCGACGTCATGAACATGATCGTCATCACCGCCGCGCTGTCCTCCTGCAACTCGGGCCTGTACTCGATCGGCCGTGTCTTCCGCACCATGGCCAACAATGGGCATGCCCCGCAGTGGCTCACCAAAATGTCCAAGCGCCACGTGCCGTACGCCGCCATCCTCGCGATCGCCGCGTTCTACCTCGTGGGCATCATGCTGAACATCTGGCTGGGCGGCTCGCACGCCTTCGACCTCGCGCTGAACACCGCCTCGATCGGCGTGATCTTCACGTGGGGCGCCATCTTCGCCAGCCAGATCGCGCTGCGACACCAGAAGGGCCGCGTCTCCAGCCTCCCCATGCCGGGCTCGCCCTGGACCAGCTGGGCCGGACTGGTCGCGCTGCTGGCCATCACCGTGCTGATCGGCTTCGACACCATGACCAGCAAGACCGGCGAGGTCTTCCACCTGGGTCTGTGGACCCTGGCGACCGTTCCGTTCTTCGCCCTGGTGCTGTGGCTGGGCTGGCAGAAGGTCAAGAACAACTCGCCCAAGAGCGAGCTCTTCAGCTAGGACCTACCGGTCCCGGTGCGGGCCGCACCAAGCTGACCGCAACAGGCTGTAGCGCGGCGACGGCGGCAATCACCTCGAACAGGTGGTTGCCGCCGTCGCTTTTAACGCTGCGGATCCTCAGTAGCTGACGGGGGTGCTGGCCGGCTCAACCCCCGGGCCCGGTGGGATATATTCGGCGGCCAGTGCCTCGGAGCCGCGGGCGAGGATGGACACATCGGCCCCGACCAGCACGAAGGCTGCGCCGCCTGCCAGGTACCGGTGTGCGGTGGCGGGCGTGAAGGCGTTCACGCCGGCGGGCTTCCGGGCCGCTTTGGCGGCGGCGAGGCAGTGTTCGACGGCGGCGCGCACCCGGGGGTGTTCCTGCTGGCCCAGCAGCCCCATCGAGGCGGCGAGGTCGGAGGGGCCCAGGAAAATCGCGTCCACGCCGTCCACCGCCACGATGTCGTCCACGGCGGCAACGGCTGCTTCGGATTCGATCTGGACGGTGACACTGACGGTTTCGGAAGCGCGGGCGAGGTAGTCCGGAATCCGGTTCCAGCGCGACGCCCGAGCCAGGGCGGAGCCCACGCCGCGGACGCCGTGCGGCGGGTAGCGGGTGGCGGCCACGGCGGCCTCCGCGTCGGCGGCGGAGTTGACCATGGGGATCAGCAGGTTTTGGACGCCCAGGTCAAGGTACTGCTTGATCAGCACGGTGTCGTTCACGGGCGGCCGGACCAGGGTGTGGACCGGGTAGCCGTGGATGGCCTGGAGCTGGGCGAGGATGGATTCGAGGCCGTTGGGGCTGTGCTCGGCGTCGATCAGCAGCCAGTCAAGGCCGGCCCCGGCGCAGATTTCGGCCACGAGCGGGCTGCCGGAGCAGACCCACATCCCGGCCAGCGGCCGGTCTGCCGCGGCGAGGGCGTCACGGAAGGTGGCGTCGGGTTCTACTCGAAGCGGCATGTGATGCTCCCCAGCGGTCCGTAGTCGGCGTGCACGGTGTCGCCCTTGTAGACCCACAGCGGGCGGGTGAAGGATCCGGCGAGGATGATGTCGCCGGCTTTCATGGAGTCGCCGTGGGCGGCGATTTTATTTGCGAGCCAGTGCACGCCGTTGGCCGGGTGGTCCAGGACGCCGGCGGCCACGCCGGTTTCCTCCACGGTCTGGTTTTTGTAGAGGATGGCGGAGACCCAGCGGAGGTCCACGGCGTCGGGCTTCACCGGGTTCCCGCCGATCACCATGGCGCCCATCGCGGCGTTGTCGGCGATGGTGTCCACGATGGTCCGGCCCTCCATTTCGATCCGGGAATCCAGGATCTCGAGGGCCGGGACCACGTAGTCGGTGGCGTTCAGGACGTCGAAGATGGTGCAGCCGGGGCCGGACAGGTCCTTCTTCAGCACGAAGGCGAGTTCCACCTCCACCCGGGGGTGGGTGTACCGGTCCCATGGCACAGAACAGCCGGTTTCGAGGACCATGTCATCGAAAATGGCGCCGTAGTCCGGTTCAGTGATACCCGTGGCGGCCTGCATGGCCTTGGACGTAAGGCCGATCTTGCGGCCCACCAGCGTGCGGCCGGCGCCCTCCTTGCGGCGCCGCCACAACTGCTGCACGGCGTAGGAGTCCTCCACCGTCATCTCCGGGTAGCGGGCAGTCAGGCGGGGGACCGAGGTGCGGGAGCGCCCGGCTTCCAGCAGTTCGTCGGCGATGGCCTCGATCGTCGCGGGGTCAAGCATTCGGGTGCTCCTCAGGTGGTTGGGCAGGTCAATTTGGGCGGCGTCTGAGGCGCGGTCCCGCATCCGCGGGATGCGGGACCGGCCGGGCAGATCGAGGCTTAGAGCTGGGCCCCGAGCTTGAAGCCCGTTCGGTCGCCCTCGGGGGCTGCGTCCTTGCGGGTGTAGGAGAACCCGTCGGCGCCCACGGTCACGGCCATCTCGGACTTTTCCTCACGGACGATGACAGGCTGCGGGTTGCCGTCGAGGTCCAGGACCAGCGAGGCCTCGGTGTACCAGGACGGGACCACGGGGTTGCCCCACCAGTCGCGGCGCTGGTTGTCGTGCACGTCCCAGGTCACCACGGGGTTGTCGGGGTCGCCGGTGTAGTAGTCCTGGGTGTAGATCTCGATGCGGTGCCCGTCGGGGTCCAGGATGTAGAGGTAGAACGCGTTGGAGACCCCGTGCCGGCCGGGGCCGCGTTCGATCCGGTCGGAGATGCGCAGGGCGCCCATCTTGTCGCAGATCTGGATGATGTTGTGCTTCTCATGGGTGGCGAACGCGACGTGGTGCATGCGCGGGCCGTTCCCGCCGGTCAGGGCGGTGTCGTGCACGGTCTGCTTGCGGTGCATCCAGACGGCGTAGGTGACGCCGTCGGAATCCTGGATGTCCTCGGAGACGCGGAAGCCGAGGTCCTCGAGGTACTTGCGGCCCTTGGGAACGTCCGGGGTGACCTGGTTGAAGTGGTCCAGCCGGACGAGCTCCCCGGCGGAGTAGAGGTCGTAGCGCTGGGTGAGGCGTTCGACGTGCTCGGTCTCGTAGAAGAACTCATAGGGGAAGCCCAGCGGATCCTCGACGCGGACGGAGTCGCCGATGCCCTTGGTGAAGCCGTCCTTGCGGCGCTCGGTGCGGCAGCCCAGTTCCTTGTAGTAGGCCTCGGCGGCGTCCACCTCGGCGGGGGACTTCACCCGGTACGCGAACGCGGCAACGGCGGCCACGGGTCCCTTGCGCAGCACCAGGTTGTGGTGGATGAACTCCTCAAGGGAGCGCAGGTAGATGGCGTTCTCGTCCTCCTCGGTGACGTGCAGGCCGAGGACGTCCACATAGAACTCGCGCGACTTCGCGAGATCGGTGACGACGATTTCCATGTAAGCGCAGCGGACGATATCCGGGGCCGGGACAGTGGGGGTGGGGACGAAGTTAGTCATGGCGTTCTCTCTTCTTTGAGGTGGGGTCGCAGGGCGCTTAGGCGCCGAATTGGGGGGTGTGGCCGAATTTGGGCGTATGAACGGTGCCGAGGGTGATGTGGACGGCCTGCTGGTCGGTGTAGAAGTCGATGGAGCGGTAGCCGCCCTCATGCCCCAGTCCTGAAGCCTTGACCCCGCCGAACGGGGTGCGCAGGTCGCGGACGTTGTGGCTGTTGAGCCAGACCATGCCGGCCTCGACGTTCTGCGAGAAGTTGTGCGCCCGGGTCAGGTTCTGGGTCCAGATGTAGGCCGCCAGGCCGTACCTGGTGTTGTTGGCCAGGGCGAGGGCTTCGTCGTCCGTATCGAACGGGGTGATGGCAACCACGGGGCCGAAGATCTCCTCCTGGAAGATCCGGGCGTCCGGGGCGACGTCGGCGAACACTGTCGGGGCGATGTAATTGCCCTCCGGGAGGTGGTCCGGGCGGCCGCCGCCTGCCAAAAGCCGGCCTTCGGTCTTGCCGATCTCCACGTAGGAGGCCACCTTGGCGTAGTGCTCCGGGTGGACCAGCGCGCCGACCTCGGTCTTGGGGTCGTGCGGGTCGCCCACCACGATGTTCTTGGCCCGGGCGGCGTACTTGTCGCAGAATTCCTCGTACACGGCGCGTTCCACCAGGATCCGGGAGCCGGCGGTGCAGCGCTCGCCGTTGAGGGAGAAGACGCCGAACAGGGCGGAGTCGATCGCGGCGTCGAGGTCGGCGTCGGCGAACACCACGCACGGGGACTTGCCGCCGAGCTCCATGGAGAGGCCCTTGAGGTTGGCCGCGGCGTTGCGGAAGATCGTCTGGCCCGTGGTGGTTTCACCGGTGAAGGAGATCAGCGGCACGTCCGGGTGCTTCACGAGCGCGTCGCCGGCCTCCTCGCCGAGGCCGTTGACCAGGTTGAACACGCCGTCCGGGAGGCCGGCGTCCTTGAAGATCTGCGCCCAGAGCGAGGCGGACAGCGGGGTGAACTCGGCCGGTTTGAGCACCACGGTGTTGCCGGTGGCCAGGGCCGGGGCGAGCTTCCAGGATTCGAGCATGAACGGCGTGTTCCACGGCGTGATGAGGCCCGCGACGCCGATCGGCTTGCGGTTGACGTAGTTGATCTGGGCGCCGGGGACCTTCATGGCGTCGTCGAACTGGGCCACAATCAGGTCCGCGAAGAAGCGGAAGTTCTCGGCCGCGCGCAGCGCCTGGCCCTTGGCCTGAGTGATGGGCAGGCCGGTGTCAAAGGTTTCCAGCTCGGCCAGCCTCGCCTCCTGGGCTTCGACGGCGTCGGCGATCTTGTTCAGGACGCGGGCCCGCTCGCGGGGCTTCATCCTCGGCCACGGGCCGCTGACGAACGCGTCCCGGGCGGCGGCGACGGCGAGGTCGATGTCTTCCTTCTGGCCGGCGGCGGCGGTGGCGTAGTTGGTGTTGGAGACCGGGTCCAGCACGTCGAAGGTCTTCCCGCCCACGGAGTCAACGAATTCGCCGTTGATGTAGTGCTGGATGTGGCTGGGAAGGTCCTGCGGAACGTGGTGGGTGGTGGTTTCTGCGGCAGTGAACGTCATTGTTTTTCCTTACTTACAGAGTGCAGGGCGGGGTCACTTACGGCCCATGTAGGGGGCCTTAATGGGCGCTAAGTGACCCCGCGTTGCTTTGGGCGAGGTACGCGTCGAGGGTGGCGCTGCGGTGGCGGCGGGCGGCCTTTTCGATGTCGTCCGGGCTGGCGCCGGACTCGATCAGCTGCAGCAGGGCCTCGTGCTCGTCCACGGATTCGTGGGCGCGGCCGGGGACGAAGCGGAACGTGGACGATCGCAGGGACGCCAGCCGGTTCCAGCCGCGGTGGACGAGGTCCAGGATGTGCGGGTTGGGGCAGTGCTCAAACAGGACGCTGTGAAAGTCCTGGTTCAGCCGGGTGAACCGGACGGGGTCGAAGTGCTGCAGGCATTCGCGCATCTCGGCGTTGACGGCCCGGGCGCGGGCCACGTCAGCCGCCCCGATCAGCGGAGCCGAGAGGGCTGTGGCGGCCCCCTCGACGATGCTGAGGGTCTGCATCGTGTAGAGGTATTCGGTGGGGTCGATCCCGGCCACGGTGGCGCCGATGTTGCGCTCGAACGTGACCAGGCCCTCGGCTTCGAGCCGGCGGATGGCTTCGCGGACCGGGACCACGCTGACGCCCAGGTCCTCGGCGATCTTTGCCAGCACCAGCCGGTAGCCGGGGGAGTAGGTGCCGTCCACGATCCGGGACTTGACGGCCGCGTAGGCCTGCTCGGACTTGCTGGCCGTGGTGGCTGCGTTGACTGTGGTGGCGGGGGCGGCGGCGTCAGTCATTGGCGTTGCCGGCTTCCCATTCCTGGTAGCGGGTCCGCCATGCGGCGTTGAGCGGGTAGAGGCCGTCCACGCTGTGGCCCTGCTGCACCATTTCGGCGATGAAGGTTTCCTCGCGTTCCTGGGCGATGGAATCGTCCGCGAGCTCTTCGGCGAGGGCAGGCGGGATCACCAGGATGCCGTCCGCGTCGGCCACGATGATGTCCCCGGGCTGCACGGTGGTGCCCCCGCAGGCGATGGTGATGTCCGTGTCCCACGGGATGTGCCGGCGACCCAGGACCGCGGGGTGCGGGTTGGCATAGTACGTGGGCATGTCCATCGCTGCCACGGCCGAAAAGTCACGGACCCCACCGTCGGTGATGATGGCCGCCGCGCCGCGGACCTGGGCGCGGAGGGCCAGGATGTCGCCGATGGTGCCGGTGCCCTTTTCGCCGCGGGCTTCCATCACGAGGATCTCGCCCTCGTTGACGGAATCGATGGCCTTCTTCTGGGCATTGAAACCGCCGCCGTGGGTCTTGAAGAGGTCCTCGCGGTTGGGGACGTAGCGCAGGGTCCGGGCCAGGCCCACGATCCGCTTCTGGGGCCGCGTCGAAGTCAGGCCGTCGATGCTGACGTTGTTCAGGCCGCGCTTGCGCAGCTGGGAGGACAGGGTGGCGGTGCAGACGCTTTCCAGCTTCGCCTTCAGCTCCGGGGACAGGACGGGTCCGACCGCCGCGCCCTCCGGCGCTGCGAGGCCGGCGGCATCCCGCGAGCCGTACGCCTCCTCCCGCTGCACGTCATCGGTCTTGGGCCGGGCGCCAAAGTCAGCGAACGGCGTCGTGCCTTCCTCCACCCGGGTGACCAGCCGTCCGGTAGAGAGAGCGGTGGGTTCGCCGGCGCTGACTTCCACCTCGACGACGTCGCCCGGCGCAGCCACCGAGGCCCCGGCGGGGGTGCCGGTGAGGATGATGTCACCCTCTTCGAGGGTGAGCAGCTGGGACAGATCGGCCACGAGCCTTGCGAACGGGAAGAGCAGGTCCCCGGTGGTGTCGTCCTGGACCAGTTCACCGTTGTGCCAGGTGCGGATCCGCAGTTCGGCGGGGTCGACGGCGTCTGCCGCGATCAGGCCTGGCCCCACCGGCGTGAAGCCGTCGCCTCCCTTGGAGCGGAGATTGGAGCCCTTGTCAGCGTAACGGAGGTCGTAGACGCCGAGGTCGTTGCTCGCGGTGACCCACTCGACATGGCTCCAGGCGTCCTCGATGCCCACGCGGCGGGCGGGCTTGCCGATGATCAGGGCGATCTCGCCCTCGTAGCCGAGGAGTTCGCAGCCGGCCGGACGCTCCACGGTTGAAGGGGCCGCTGTCGACCCGAGAGCCAGGGACGACGACGGTTTCAGGAAGTAGGAAGGCTGCTCGGGTGTGCGGCCGCGCTGGGCTGCCCGGCTGGGGTAGTTGATATGCACCGCGATGACCTTCCGGGCCGCGGCCAGGATGTGGTCGGTGACCTGTTCCAAGTGTTACTCCTCATCGAGTACGAAATCGTATACGAAAACTATGGTCCGGGAACCGGGGAACGTCAACCCCTTATTAGGCAATTTCCATGGCGCTTGTAACCCGCGTCATATCTGCCGTACAGTTTTGGATTGGGAATCAAAATTCTATTATCGAACGTCATGTTCTAATATCGAACGCCGCGACGGCGTAAGCCCCGACACAACGACCCGCCACACAACGAAGTGAGGAAAGCCCGTGCAGTTCCACCACCACGGTTACGTATCCGGTGACCCGCGAGTCCAGCCGGCCGCCGGCGTCGGCATCGATCGGCCCACGCAGCTTCCTGACGAAGTGGACGTGCTCATTGTGGGCACCGGCCCTGCGGGCATGCTCACCGCAGCGCAACTCTCCCAGTTCCCGGGCGTCACCACGCGGATTGTGGAGCGCCGCGGCGGGAGGCTCGCCATCGGCCAGGCCGACGGCATCCAGGCCCGCAGTGTCGAGACTTTTCAGGCCTTCGGTTTCGCCGAGCGGATCATCGCGGAGGCGTACCGCATCACGGAGATGGCGTTCTGGAAGCCGGGCCCCCAGGACCCCTCGAACATCGCCCGCAGCGCCCGCACCCTCGACGACCCGGGTGGGATCAGCGAGTTTCCGCACCTGATCGTCAACCAGGCCCGCGTGCTGGATTACTTCGGCGAGTTCATGGCGAACTCACCCACCCGCATGGCGCCCGACTACGGCCTGGAGTTCCGCAGCCTTGAGGTCGCTGGTGAAGGGGAGTACCCGGTCACAGTGACGCTCGTCCACAGGGCGGGCCCCGACGAGGGCCAGGAGCGCAGAGTCCGGGCGAAGTACGTCGTGGGTGCTGACGGCGCGCGGAGCAAAGTGCGGGCTTCGATCGGCTGCACCATGGCCGGCGACCAGGCCAACCACGCGTGGGGCGTCATGGACGTGCTCGCAAACACAGACTTCCCCGACATCCGCCTCAAGTGCGCCATCCAGTCCCATGACGGCGGCAGCATCCTTCTGATCCCGCGCGAGGGCGGGCATCTCTTCCGCATGTACGTCGACCTCGGCGAGGTGGCCGCAGGCGACAACGGGGCCGTCCGCAAGACCACCATCGAGCAGATCATCGCCAAGGCCAACGCGATCATCCACCCCTACACGCTGGACGTGCGCAATGTGGCGTGGCACAGCGTGTACGAGGTGGGCCACCGCCTCACCGACCGGTTCGACGACGTCCTCCCGGAGCAACTCGGCACGCGCACGCCACGCGTGTTTATCACCGGCGACGCCTGCCACACGCACAGCGCCAAGGCCGGCCAAGGTATGAACGTATCCATGCAGGACGGCTTCAACATCGGCTGGAAGCTCGGGCACGTGCTCGAGGGCCGCAGCCCGGAAAGCCTGCTCGCCACCTACTCGGCCGAGCGGCAGGTCGTTGCCAAGAACCTCATCGACTTCGACAAGGTGTGGTCGACACTCATGGCGAAGAAGCCCGAGGAGTTCGAGAACCCCTCCGAACTCGAGGACTTCTACGTGCGCACCGCCGAGTTCCCCGCGGGCTTCATGACGGAGTACGCGCCGTCAATGATCGTCGCCGAGGCGACACATCAGAACCTGGCCACCGGCTTCCCCGTCGGCAAGCGCTTCAAATCTGCGCCGGTGCAGCGCGTGTGCGACACCAATCCGGTCCAGCTCGGCCACCAGGCGAAGGCGGACGGGCGCTGGCGCATCTACGTCTTCGCGGACGCGGCGGCACCGCAGGCGGGACCGGGCCCAGGGCAGCAAGGTGCGGCGTCGGCCGCCGCCGAGTTCGCCGACTGGATCGCGAACGCGCCGGACTCGCCGCTCGCCGCCACCCCCGAAGGGGCAGACCGCGACGCCTGGTTCGACGTGAAGGTGATCTACCAGCAGGACCACACGGGCATCGACATCGGCGCCGTGCCGGCGGCGTTCAAGCCGCAGGTGGGTCCGCTCCGGCTCACCTACCTCGAGAACGTCTACGCCACCGATCCGACGGCGGACATCTTCGAACTGCGCGGCATCGACCGCGGCGGCGTCGTGGTGGTGGTGCGGCCAGACCAGTACGTGGCCAACGTCCTGCCGCTGACGGCGACGGCGGAACTCGCCGCGTTCTTCGCGCCCCTCCTGCGGGCCGGGCAGCGCGAGGCGGTATGACCGGCGTGCGCTCTCTCTAGTCCACGTGAGCGCGCGGGCTCGGGCACCTTCCGATGGCGCCGTGACGTTCCCGCCCAGTTGTTGCTGGCCGCTCCTCTACGTACCCGCACAATCCCGGGGGTGCGGAGAGGTGAAAGCGGGGTCCGGCACCGAGTAACTGGGATCGAGCGTCGTCACACCGTCCGGCGCGCGGGCTCAGGCCTTCAGGTGCTCGGCGAAGTGGTCCTCGATCCGCTGCCAGGCTTCCGGGGCCGATTCCGGGTCCGGACCGACCCCCATGACCCGGAAGAGCGGCCGCAGGGCCCTCGGCCCTGTCTCCACGTCGTTGAGGAAGGCGTGCCCTGCGTGCGGGAATTCCTTGATGTCGTGGGCCACGCCCAGGCTGTCGAGCACGGCCTCGAGGTTCGCGGCCCCGCCACGCAAGGTGCGGTCCTTGCCGCCGAAGTTGGCCACGACCGGGCAGGCGCCGGCGAGGGCCTCGTCGGGGTTTTTGGGGAGCCGGCCGTAATTGACGGCGGCGGCGTCGAAGCCGTCATTGGCCAGGAGGAGGGCGAAGCCGCCGCCCATGCAGAAACCGATCACGCCGATCCTGCCTGTGGTCCGGCCGGATTCCCGCAGCCAGTCCCGGGCGGTGGCCAGATCGGTGAAGGCCCGGCCCTCGCCCGCCGCCAGCGCCCGCATCGTGGCCACGAGGCAGCGGCGGGCGCCGCCGTCGCTGTATAAGTCAACGGCCAGCGTCAGGTAGCCGGCCGCCGCCATGCGGTTGGCGTGGCGGACCGTGATGTCGTCCAGGCCGAAGGCCTCATGGACCATCAGGACAGCCGGAAAAGGCCCCTCGCCCTCCGGCGACGCCAGGTAGCCGCGCAACGCCGGGGAGCCGCCGGCGGCTGCACTGGCCCGGCTCAGGTCAACGTTGCTGAGATCCCGGCCGACGGGCTGGCCGTGGTCTGCTTTGGTCCGTGCCATGGTGTCCCCTTTGTCGACGGCGTGGGGCCATTCTCGCAAACGGGCATAAAAAAGCGACGCCGGACATCCCCCAAAGGAAGATCCGGCGCCGCAAAGTTTGGAAGGACTAGTCCTTTTTGAAGGTGTCCTTGACGTTTTCGCCGACCTTCTTCGCGTCGGCTACAACCTGGTCCTTCTGGCCCTCGGCGCGCAACCGGTCGTTGTCTGTGGCGTTTCCGGCAGCTTCCTTGGCCTTGCCGCCCAGGTTCTCCGCTTCGTTCTGAATCTTGTCTCCGACACCCATGGTGTTGGCCACCTTTCGTTTCCGGTTGAAATTCACTGTTCGATCACCATAACACAAAGCATGCTTACTAATTCAAGGGGTGACGCACGGTGATCCGATAGGCTCGAGGTCATGGACCACAAGACCACTCTCACGCAGCACATTAATGCTCCCGCGGACTCGGTCTGGAAGGTGGTGTCGGACATTCCCGGATCTGCCGCGACCCTGTCCGGCGTTGAGTCCATCCAGATGCTCACCGACGGACCTTACGCCGTGGGCACGCGATGGAAGGAAACCCGCACCATGCTGGGGCGCTCGGAAACGGTGGAGATGTGGGTTTCCCAGGCCGAGGCACCGTCGGGCGGCCGGGGCGGCACTACCACGGTGAAGGCTCTGCAGGGCGGCGCCGACTACACGTCCAGGTTTTCGCTGGCGGAGCGCGACGGCGGAACGGATCTCACGCTGACCTTCGGCGCCGAAGTCATCGAGCCGACCCGGTTCAGCAGGATCATGCTCGCCGTGTTCGGTCCCCTGGGAATGCGCATCACCCGCAAGGCGCTTGCAAAAGACCTGACGGACATTGCCGCCAAAGCCGAATCCCTGTGACGGTGCGGCGCGCTGCGGCGGACAAAGCTCCCAAGGTCACAGCTCCCCGCCTCGCGCCGGTCCGGCCGGGGGAGCTGCGGGACGATCCCGCCCCGGAGTTCCGGCGCGGTGTTCGGTACGACGGCGTCCGGTACAGCCGCGCGTCCGCAGACGGCCTGGACCTCGGCGCCACGGACTTTGCCGAATGCGAATTCAATGGAGTGTCCTTCAATGAGACGCAACTGCGCGGCGCCACGTTCCGTGACTGCGTCCTGACCGAGGTTTACGCCCCGGTGCTGATGGCGGCCCGGGCCAGCCTCCGGGATGTGGAGATCGGCAACCCCCGCTGGGGATCGGCGGAGCTCTATGAAAGCGGCTGGCAGTCGGTGCGGATCGACGGCGGCAAACTCGACTATGTGAACCTGCGAGGGTCCAAGCTCACGGACGTGCAGATCAGCGACTGCATCATCAACGAACTCGATCTGGGCTCCTGCACCGCTACTAGGGTCGCCCTGAAGAACTGCACGATCGGGACCCTAGATTTCACCGGCGCCCGGCTCAAGGACTTCGACCTCCGCGGCACCGACTTCCGCACCATCAGCGGCCTGGGCAGCCTGGCCGGTCTCGTGGTGGATGACTACCAGCTCACCCTGCTCGCCCCGTTGCTCGCGGCGCATCTAGGCGTCGTCGTCGCGTAATCCGGCGGCATCCGGTTGACCCCTTTGCCTCGCCGTGTAATCTTTATAGAACGAACGGTCGGTAATTTACTCTGCTGCCGGCCCCGCTTTCTTGGTGAAGGATGTTCTCATGGTCGAGGCTTTTCTTGTTGGCGGCGCCCGCACCCCCGTGGGCCGCTACGGCGGCGCCCTCTCCGCAGTCCGCCCCGATGACCTGGCCGCACTTGTGGTTCGCGAGGCAGTGTCACGAGCCGGCGTCGATCCGGACACCATCGACGAGGTAATCCTTGGCAACGCGAACGGCGCCGGCGAAGAGAACCGCAACGTGGCCCGGATGGCCACCCTCCTGGCCGGGCTGCCCCTCCACATCTCCGGCATCACCGTGAACCGGCTCTGCGCTTCCGGGCTCAGCGCCATCATCATGGCCAGCCACATGATCAAATCCGGCGCCGCGGACATCGTGATCGCCGGCGGCGTCGAATCCATGAGCCGGGCCCCATGGGTCCAGGAAAAACCCCGGACCGCCTTCGCCAAACCGGGCGAAATCTTCGATACCTCCATCGGCTGGCGTTTCGTCAACCCGCAGTTCACCAAGGGTGAGCTCTCCCGGGACGGCAAGATGACCTACTCCATGCCCGAGACGGCGGAAGAAGTGGGGCGGATTGACGGCATCTCGCGGGAGGACGCCGACGCCTTCGCTGTCCGCTCCCACGAACGCGCCCTGGCCGCCATCGCCGCCGGCCGCTTCGCCGAGGAAATCGTCCCCGTGACCGTCAAATCCCGCAAGGGCGAGACCGTGGTGGACACCGATGAGGGCCCCCGTGCCGGCACCACCATGGACGTCCTCGCCGGGCTCCGGCCGGTTGTCAAGGGCGGCTCGATCGTCACGGCAGGCAACTCCTCCACCCTCAACGACGGCGCCTCCGCCATCATCGTGGCCTCCGAAGCAGCCATCCAGAAGCTTGGCCTCACACCGCGGGCCCGCATCATCGACGGCGCCTCTGCCGGCTGCGAGCCCGAAATCATGGGCATCGGCCCGGTCCCGGCCACCCAGAAGGTGCTCGCCCGTTCCGGGCTCAGCGTCGGTGACCTCGGCGCCGTCGAACTGAACGAGGCGTTCGCGACCCAGTCCCTGGCCAGCATGCGCCGGCTCGGTCTCGACCCGGAGATTGTGAACCGCGACGGCGGCGCGATCTCCCTGGGGCACCCGCTGGGGTCGTCCGGTTCCCGGATCGCCATCACGCTGCTGGGGCGGATGGAACGCGAAAACGCGAAGATCGGCCTCGCCACCATGTGCATCGGCGTCGGCCAGGGCACGGCCATGCTGCTGGAGCGCGTGTAGTGGCGGCCGCGGCACTGTCCCTCGAAGCGGCAGGCTTCAGCACGCTCCTGGTCGAAGAGCGTGAGGACCGCGTGGTGGTGGTGCTCAACCGCCCCGAGGTCCGCAATGCGATCGACCAGCAGATGGTCGACGAACTCCACGCGGTCTGCGCCCATCTCGAGCAGCACCCGAAAGTCCTCATCATCGCCGGCGCCGGCGGGGTCTTTGCCTCCGGTGCCGACATCGGGCAGCTGCGCGAACGGCGCCGCGACGATGCCCTGCAGGGCATCAATTCCACCATTTTCGTCCGGATCGCCAAGTTGCCGATGCCGGTCATCGCAGCCCTGGACGGCTTCTGCCTCGGTGGCGGCGCCGAATTGGCCTACGCCGCCGACTTCCGGATCGGCACCCCGTCAGTCCGGATCGGCAATCCCGAAACCGGCCTCGGCATCCTGGCCGCCGCCGGGGCCAGCTGGCGCCTGAAGGAACTCGTGGGGGAGCCCGTCGCCAAGGAAATGCTGCTGGCCGGTGCCGTGCTGCGCGCAGAACGTGCCCTCGCCGTCAATCTCATCACCGAAATCCATGAACCGTCCGGGCTGATGGACGCCGCACACGGGCTCGCCGACAGGATCGCCAGGCAGGACCCGCTGGCCGTCCGGATCACCAAGTCCGTGTTCCAGGCCCCGGCCGAGGCGCATCCGCTCATCGACCAGCTGGCGCAGGGGATCCTCTTCGAGTCCCAGGCCAAGTTCGACCGTATGCAGGCTTTTCTTGACAAGAAATCAGAGAAGAAGTCAGCCAAAGAATCCGGGAAGCAGAAATAGACATGGGCAACTCCGCACTCCCCGACAACAACCTTCCCGGCAGTAACCTCCCCGACAGTAGCCTCCCCAGCAGCAACCTTCCCGACTACGTCGGTGTGCTCGGCGGCGGCCGCATGGGCGCCGGCATCGCGCACGCCTTCCTGATCAAGGGAGCCAATGTCGTGGTGGTCGAGCGGGACGACGCTTCGGCCGAGGCCGCCCGGGAGCGGGTCGAGTCCGCCGCTGCCAAGAGCATTGAGCGCGGCGCCGTGGACGGCAACCTGGACGAGATGGCTTCCCGGCTCGAGGTCACGGTGGACTACGACGACTTCGCTGGCCGGCAGCTGGTGGTCGAAGCCGTTCCGGAGGACTGGGATCTGAAGGTCACCGCACTGCGCGGCATCGAGGAACGGCTCGCCGACGGCGCCTACCTCGCCTCAAACACGTCGTCGCTGTCCGTCAACGGGTTGGCCCGTGAGCTGAAGCGGCCGCAGAATTTCCTGGGCCTGCACTTCTTCAACCCGGTGCCGGCGTCGACACTGATCGAGGTGGTCCTCGGCGAGCAGACTTCCGACGCCCTCGCCCAGGCCGCCCGCGGCTGGGTCGAGGCCCTCGGCAAAACCGCCGTCGTGGTCAACGACGCGCCCGGCTTCGCCTCTTCCCGGCTTGGCGTCGCGATCGCCCTCGAGGCGATGCGGATGGTGGAAGAGGGCGTGGCCAGCGCTGAAGACATAGACAACGCCATGGTCCTGGGCTACAAGCACCCCACGGGCCCGCTGCGGACCACCGACATCGTGGGCCTCGATGTGCGCCTCGGCATCGCGGAGTACCTGCAGTCCACGCTGGGGGATCGTTTCGCTCCGCCGCAAATCCTGCGGGACAAGGTTGCCCGCGGGGAACTGGGCCGCAAGTCCGGCAAAGGCTTCTTCGACTGGACCAAGTGACCGGCGCCTGTCCGTGCCCCTAGGATGGTGCGGTGACTTCCCTGGACCGTCCCGCGATCGCCCCCATCACCCTGACCGGCAAATACGTCGTCCTTGAGCCGCTGAGCCCGGCCCACCACGACGGCCTCGTCGAGGCGGCCCGCGACGGCGAGCTGTGGCAGCTCTGGTACACCAGTGTGCCCGCGCCGGAACACATGGCCGCCGAGATTGAGCGGCGCCTGGCCCTGCAGGACAGCGGCGACATGCTGCCCTTCACTACCCGGCTGCTGGATCCCGCTACGGGCGGAGCCGGACGGGTGATAGGCATGACCACCTACATGAACATCGACGCCGCCACGCCCCGGGTGGAGATCGGCTCCACCTGGAACGCGGCGTCGGCACATGGCAGCGGGACCAACCCGGACTCCAAGTTGCTGCTGCTGGGGCATGCCTTCGAAACGCTCGGCTGCCCCGCCGTCGAGTTCCGGACGCACTGGCTCAACCACCAGTCCCGCGAGGCAATCGCGCGGCTGGGCGCAAAGCAAGACGGCGTGCTCCGCAGCCACACCCGCAGCGCTGACGGGGCGCTGCGGGACACTGTTGTGTTTTCCATCCTGGAACACGAGTGGCCGATGGTCCGGAACGCCCTGGAGTCCAGGCTGGCCAAGCGGCGCTAGGGTGCCGAGTAGGCCTTGGCCCGGTTAAGCGATGCGAAGTACGCCTGGTACCCCTTGGCATTCGGGTGGAAGTTGTCGGGACTGGTCGGGGCCGAACGGTCGAGGTTGATCCACGGGGCTGCCGAGTTTATGCCGTGACCGGCGAAGGCTGCCCTGACGTCGACGTACTCTGCTCCGGTAGCGCAGGCGGCTGCGGCGATGGACCCGTTCAGGCCGTCAGCCAGTTGGGCCGCCTTGTTGATGAACAGCGACATCGGATCCGTTTGACCGGGGGCGACCGGATCGTAGAGGTAGGGGTAGCCCGTCACCACAACCTTGGCGTTTGGCGCGGCAGCTTTCACGCTCTGAATCATCGCGGTCACATCACCGGCCAGTTTCTTGCTCGCGATCTCGCCCGCCGCGTAGGCCGTGGCAGCCTCGCACTGCGGGACCGCGGCGGGGTTGACCATCGCTGCGGCGCAGGACGTAAAGATGGCCCCAACCCGGAGGTTGTTGCCGCCGGCAGTGATACTGACGAGCTCCGTACTCTTGTTCAGTTTCCTTAACTGGGTGTTCACGACGTCCTGGGTCGTCTTGCCGCTGCACGCCGCGTTAGTGACCAGCTTGATGGCTTTCGATTCGGCCGCGAGCTCGGAATAGGTGTTCTCGCTGCGGTAACAATCATCTAAGTACGGCCCCGCCCCCTGCCCAGCGGCGTAGGAGTCTCCCAGTGCGATGTACTTGGTCTTGTCCACGGCCTGCGCCGGCACCGCCGCCAGACCGACTGCCAGCGCCAGTGTGGCGAGACCGGCCGCCAGAGCCGTCCGCCGGCGTCGAAGATTCAGAGATCCCATGGTGTTCCCCTCAGTAGCACGCTGGATTCAGCGCCCGTGCCGTGAAACGTGCCGCGAAGGGGTGTCAGTCCCGGCCGCAGGCGAGCTGATAAGAGCCCGGAGGCTGCCGGGTTCACCGCCACCCTATGCCGAAGCCCGGACCCACACCATACCGATAGTCCCGTTGTGCAGAACTTTCCTGAATTCCACCGTGGATCAGCGCCGGTGCGTTTGCTTAGCTTTCAGGATGACAATTCCCGCCGGGTCATCTGAGCACGCCAGGGCGACGGCGCTGCCCGGTGCGGTGGAGTGGGACGGGGCCGTCAACGCGTGGCATGTGGCCGGCGACGTGTACCGGATGGGGCGCCGGGAATGGCTGACCGAGGCCGGCTGGCGGCAGGCACACCGCCATGGCATCCGGACCGTGATCGACCTCCGCAACGAAACCGAAATCCGGCGCCGGGAGGCCGATCCGTCGGTGGCGGCGGCGGCCCTGGCCGGCTTCGACGTCGTGCTGGCCGCCACCGAAGACCCGGACAACGCCGAATTCCGCGCGCTCTGCGTGCCCTACCTGAACGACCCTGCCTGCTATGCCGACAATGCCAGGTTGTTCCCGCACCTGCTGACCCGTGTCTTCAGGGCGGTGGCCGCGGCGGAGGGCGGGGTGGTTATCCACTGCTCCGCCGGGCGGGACCGGAGCGGCATGATCGCGGCCATGCTCCAGGACCTCGCCGGGCACAGCGACGAGGCCATTGTGCGCGGCTACCAGCGCTCCATGAGGGGCATCAACGAGCACCACCGGCGCACCGTCGTCCCGCATCCGCACGAACGGTTTCTGCCCGACGACGTCCTGCTGCCCCTGCTGGAATCCCGGGGCAAAAGCCTGCTGGAATTTGTCCGGTCCCTGAACACCGCGGACTACCTGTGCCGCCACGGTGTGACCTCCGGCGAGCTCGCGGCCATCTTGGCAAAGCTCGGCAGGTAGGGTAGCCCGGTGAAGACTCCGAAGTTCCAGCCGATGGTGCGCGCCGCCGCGGCCCTCGCGATTGCGCTTGCCGGCATCTTGCCTGCTGGTGCGTTGTCCGCGGTGCCGGCGCTGGCTGAAACCGGCACAGGCACAGGCACCGGCACCGTCTCACCGGCTCCTGCGGCATCGACACCAACGACGACGCCGGTCCCGGCGGCGGTCCCGGCGGCGGCGGCGCCGTCGGACTCTGCTCCCTCAGAGACGGGGTCTTCGACTCCGGACCCTTCATCCACGTCCGCTACGACGCCCATTAACGACGCCGGCCTCGCCGAGGCCGTGCAGCGGGACCTCGGCATGACCCTTACGGAATTTAACGCCGCCGGTGCACTGGCCCGGCGCGCCGCCGACGCCGCGCCCTCCCTTCGCGCCCTTCCCGGCTATGTGGGGATCAGCCTCGCCGGCGGCAAGATCGCGGTTGAAGGCAGCGGCCCCGAGCTCCTGGCCCGCGTGGCCGAACTGGACGGGACCGGAGCGGCCACCTTTGTGCTTGTGGCACCCAAAGCTGCCGCCGTTGCACCCTCGGCCGCGGAGCTTCTGGCCTCCAGCACCCGGCAACTGTTCGAGGCCTACGTCCGCGAGGTCGGGGCCGCCGGGCTGCAGGCTGTCACCTACACCGACGGCCACTTCATCATCCGCACCGGCGGCACCAACACGGCGCAGTCCGTTCCGACCTCCGGCCCGGATCCGCAGCCGGCTGCAGCGTCGGGCGCGAAGCCGAAGATGTCCGCGGCGGAATTCGTGGCCCGTTACGCCAATGTGGCGCTGGAACGAGGATCGCGGATTTCGACGGAGGAGGACTTCTTTGGCGGCCAGGGGTACGTCGTTGACCGCCACTCCGTCTGTTCGGCCGGCTTCGGAGCCTTCAGCCAAGCGGGCAAACCCCTGGTCCTGACGGCCGGACACTGTGCCGCGGACGGCACCGCGAAGCAGGCCTTGATCGAGATTCCGGCAGGAGCGCCGGCGGCCGGCGGGCCCGGTTTGGGCGCGGCCGCCGGGACCCTGGGGACATTCGGGTTCAGCCAGTTCGGCGGCCCGGGCAATTCAGTAGTGGCTGCTGACGGCACCAACGTCGGCACGGACATTGCCGTCCTCCAAGGCATCAGGAGCGGCCTGAACCTCCAGCCCGCCGTCACGCGGTGGGACAACCCCGCCGATCCGGGGCCGACGTCGGTGAAGATCGTCGGCACGGTGGCCCCGTTCCAGGGCCAGCCCGTGTGCCGCTCCGGCCGGAGCCTCGGCTGGTCGTGCGGGACCGTGGACTCGGTGGGCACCTGGGTCATCGCCGGACCGAACTCCCTGCCACCAAACTATGACAACGATCTCCGGGCCCTGAACGGCTTCGACTCCAGTACGGTAAAGTCCCGCCCCGGAGATTCCGGCGGCCCGTGGATCAGCGGGAACTTCGCCGTCGGCATGCACACCGGAGCCGAAAGCGAGGGCGGCGTCCAGACACGCGCCATCGCCACCACGCTGGAGGACGCTGCTGGCCGGGTCCCCGGCGGTGTCCAGCTGCAGCTGTTCCTGACCAAGCCAACGCTCACCGCGGCCGCCAACGGAACCGTCACAGCCGGGGCGCCGATTAGCGGGCACGTGGGGGCCGGTCCGGCCTCCGTGGTGGCTGCGAAATCCAAGGTCCGCATCACCGTTGGGGGGCAAAATCTCGACGTGCCGGTGGATGCTGCCGGGAACTGGACGTTCCGGGCCCCGCTACCGAGTGGGCAGCTGGCCTTCTCAGCGGAGACCGTGAACGGCTTCAGCCATTCTGGACCGGCGTCCTTTACGGCCACCGTCGCAGCTGCCCCGCTTCCGGCGCCCGGAATGACGACGCCGACGGGTACCGCTCTGCCTGCGCTGAACAGCATCGCCGGCACGGGCATGCCCGGTGCGACCGTTGTGCTGTCGGGCGACGTCGACGGCTCGGGGACGGTCGGTCTGGACGGCCGCTGGAGCATCAACGTGGCCGATCAGCCGGTCGTCGGGAAGGTCTCGGTCACGGCGGTGCTCACAGCTCCCGGAGAGGCGGACGGCCCCTCCGCGACCAGCACATATACCGTCACGCCGCCGGCGCCGGCGGTGTCGAGCATCCGGGACGGCAGACACCTCCGCCCGGGCGCTTTGCCCACGGACATCTCCGGCACCGCCGTTGACGGTGCGGATGTGCGCGTTGCCCTGGACGGGGTGATCGTTGGATCGGTGCAGGCTGAAGCCGGTGGGGCAGGAGCCGGGGCGGCGCTTCAGCCCCGGACGGCGCGGAACCCGGCCGGCGACGCCCGGTGGAGCGTCCCGTTCCCTGCGGGACTGGCGGCCGGAGCGCACACGCTGACGGTCACGCAGGCGGTTGATAGGGTCACCTCGCGCCCGGCCAAAGTAGCCTTCATTATCGACCCCCCTGCCGTTTCGGGTGGGTCCCCGGCCCAGCCGCCTGCTGCCGAGCCGCCAGGAGTGGCCGCGCAGCCGCCTGCTGCCCAACCGCCAGGAGTGCCCGCGCAGCCGGCCAAACCCGCCGGAGTTCCCGTCCCGCCGTCGGACACCTCCCTAATTGTGGGCGGCACAGCACCGGACGGCACGACGGCAGGCAATGCTGGCCTGCTGGCCAGCACGGGTGCCGGCGGGCTCCTGACTGCCGCCGGCCTGGGCGCCGGAGCCCTGCTGCTCGGCGCCGCTTTCGTGGCGTTCGGCCGGCTCCGGCCGGTGCGGTAGCCGGACCTCCGGGCCCGCATCCACGCCGGGGCCCCAGTTCGCCGGAAAGGTGCGGGGTCGCCGGAACGTTCCGGCGACCCGGGCAGGTTTTCGGCGAACCCGCGGGGTCGGGGCAGGAAAGCGCGCCGCGGCTACTGGAAGTCAGCCAGCCAGAGATCCGGGCCGAAAACCTCGTATTGAATGTCCTTGGCCGGTACACCACCGGCAATCAAGGCGTTGCGAACCGACTTCAGGAACGGCAGGGGACCGCAGAGGTAGTACTCCGCGTCGTCGGGGAGTTCCACGTCGCTGACATCCATGAAGCCGGTGAATGCGGACCCGGACGTGCCGCCGGCCTCGGTGGGAGTCAGGAACCACGTCTTCAAGGTCCCGTCCGCCAGCTTCGCGAGATCCTCCGTGACCTGCGCGCGGAGCGGGAAGGATGCTTCGCTGTCGTCGGCATGCAGGAGCATCACTTGGCGTTGGGAACCGGACTGAACGAGGTGGGAGAGCATCCCGGCCATGGGGGTGATGCCGATTCCGGCGCTGGCCATGACGAGGGGCCGGTCCGTGTACTCCAGCACCACGTCGCCGAACGGTGCTGAGAGCACCACCTCGTCGCCCACCTGGACATCGTGGTGGAGCAGTGTGGACATCTCGCCGTCGGGCGTCGGAAGTCCGTGGACCCTCTTGACGGCAAACTGCCGGTGCTGCCCGTCGTCGGCCTTGGTCAGGCTGTATTGCCGCGGCTGTTGCACGCCGTCGGGCATGGTCATCTTGATGGTCACGTACTGCCCGGGCAGGGACGGCTTGACGTCGCGCTCGTCGGTCCGTTCGACGACGAACGAGACGACGTCGGCGCTCTCCTGGATCCGCTGTACCACCCGCCACGTCCGCCAGATGGTTTCGGGGGAGAGGTGCACGGCGTTGTACAGCCCGCGCTCCTTGTTGATGAGCAGGTTCGCCATCAACCAATAGACCTCGTCCCACGCGGCGGCGACCTCGGGAGTGACGGCATCCCCGAGTACATCCACGATCGCCCAGATGAGGTGGTCGTGGACAATCTGGTACTGGTCCGGGCTCAGTCCCAGCGAGACGTGTTTGTGGGCCACCCGGGAGAGCAGATGATCCGGCAACTGGTCCGGTTTCTCCACGAGCATGGTGGCGAATGCCGCGATGGATCCGGCGAGTGCCTGCTGCTGGCGGCCGTCCGCCTGGTTTCCCCGGTTGAAGAGGCCATCCAGGAGATCCGGCCGCGCCTCGAACATGTGTTTGTAGAAGCTTTTGGCGATTTCCTCGATGTGCTCGCCGACTACGGGAAGCGTTGCCTTGATGACAGGAAGCGAGGTGTCAGAGAGCATGGCGGATCCTTCGGGTGCGACCGGTGATACCCGGCGGTGCCGGGCGACTCAGCCCTTCCACGCTAACAGCCGGGGCAGCGGGCCCTCCGGGTCCATCGGCCCTACGCCGACGGGGAGACCGGGTGTAAGCGACGTCCACGTCCTAGGTCCACCTCCAGCCCGCATCCACGCCCGGTCTCGCCGGAAAGCTGCGGGGTCGCCGGAACGTTCCGCCGACCCCGCACGGTTCCGGCGACGCCGAGGGGTTGGGGGCGAAGGCGCGTGCCGCGAGCCGCGATTTCCGGACTCAGGCCTTGCGGTCCAGCAGCAGGTTGGTGATCCGCAGGGTGCAGAGCCGCTGGCCGGCCTCGTTGGTGATCAGCACTTCGTGCGTGGCCAGGGTGCCGCCCAGATGGATGGGGGTTGCCGTGATCGTGATCAGCCCCTCGCGGGCCGATTTGTGGTGCGTGGCCGAGACGTCGACGCCCACCGCCGTCTTGCCCAGGGTGCTGGCGTGGATGACGGCGGCCCAGGACCCCACGGCCTCGCCCACGGCAAGCGACGCGCCGCCGTGCAGGAGCCCGAACGACTGCCGGTTGCCCTCCACCGGCATGGTCGCCACCACGCGGTCCACGGACTCCTCGACGATCTTCACGCCCATCTTCTCGTCGAGTTCCCCGAGTGTAATCTTCCACAACTCGGTGCTGCCGGTCTCGGGCGTCATATCGTCTCCTTTGTTGCCGGCCAGCCGTGGGCCCGGACGGTCGGTGCCGCCGCGGCTAGTGTGCGGCAGGCCTCATTCATGTACTCTAGATCATATTACCGAACGGACGGTCAGTAATGTTCCGGCCGTGTTGATCTTGCTCCCCCGTTGGAAGGACCCGTCAACGATGACCACCACAGCCGCACCCACAGTAGACACTGTCGAGATCGTTCCCAGTTTCATCCGGGGTTCCTGGTGGACTCCCGACGCCGCCTCCGCCGCCGGCGCAGCGCCGGTCCTGGACGCCAGCACCGGCGAACTCCTGGCTAAGGTGAGCACCGAGGGGCTGGATCTCGCCGCGGTCGTGGACTACGGCCGCACCACCGGCCAGGCGGAACTTGGCACGCTGACCTTCCACCAGCGCGCGCTCAAGCTCAAGGAACTGGCGCAGTACCTCAACGGCCGCCGCGAGGAGTTCTACGCGCTCTCGGCGCAGACCGGCGCCACCAAGATCGACTCGATGATCGATATCGACGGCGGGATCGGCGTCCTGTTCACTTTCGGGTCCAAGGGCCGGCGCGAACTGCCCAACTCCCAGGTAGTGGTGGATGGCCCCATGGAGGTGCTGTCCCGCGACGGATCGTTCGCCGGCGAGCACATCTACACCCGCATCCCCGGTGTCGCCGTGCAGATCAACGCCTTCAACTTCCCTGTGTGGGGCATGCTGGAGAAGCTCGCCCCGGCCTTCCTCGCCGGCGTGCCCACCATCGTCAAACCGGCCACCCCCACCGGGTACGTGGCCGCGGCCGTGGTCAAGGCGATCGACGAATCCGGCATCCTGCCCGCGGGCTCGCTGCAGCTGATTTCCGGCTCCGTCCGCACCCTGCTGGACCACCTGGACTACCGCGACCTTGTGGCCTTCACGGGTTCGGCCTCGACAGCTAACACTCTTAAGTCCCACACCAACGTGGTTAAGGGCGGCGTCCGCTTCACGTCCGAGACCGACTCGCTCAACGCCGCGATCCTGGGCCCGGATGCTGTCAAGGGGACGCCGGAATTCGACGCCTTCATCAAGTCCCTCGTCACCGAGATGACCGCCAAGGCCGGCCAGAAATGCACCTCGATCCGCCGCGCGATCGTGCCGCAGGAACTCGTCGCCGACGTCACCGCCGCCGTGGGGGACCGCATCCGCGAACGCGTCGTGCTCGGTGACCCCCGCGCCGAAGGCGTCACCATGGGCGCCCTCGCCTCCCTCGAGCAGCTCGCCGACGTGCGCGCCGCCGTCCAGTCCATGCTCGACGCCGGCGGGGAGCTTGCCTACGGCACGCTCGATGCGCCGAAGGTCACCAGCGCGGACGGCAGCGTCGGCGTCGTCGACGGCGGTGCCTTCATGTCCCCGGTCCTGCTGAGCTGGGCCAACCCGGAGACCGAGGAGGTCCACTCGCTCGAGGCCTTCGGCCCGGTGTCCTCGGTGATCGGCTACACGGACCTGGCCGACGCCGTCCGCCTCGCCGCCCGCGGCGGCGGCTCACTCGTCGCCTCGGTCTGCACGAACGATCCCGAGGTTGCCCGCGAACTCGTCACCGGTATCGCGGCCCACCACGGCCGCGTGCTCATGCTCAACCGCGAGGACGCCCGCAGCTCCACCGGGCACGGATCCCCGGTCCCGCACCTGGTCCACGGCGGCCCCGGCCGCGCCGGCGGCGGCGAAGAGCTCGGCGGCATCCGCTCGGTGATGCACCACATGCAGCGCACGGCCATTCAGGGCTCGCCCAACATGCTTACCGCCGTCACCGGCGTCTGGCACACCGGCGCGGACCGCAACTTCACGCTCGAGACCGAGGGCCAGCACCCGTTCCGGAAATCCCTGGCCACGCTGCACATCGGCGACGCCATCCGCTCGGAGCTGCGTGAGGTCTCTCTGGAGGAAATCACCAAGTTCGCGAACTCCACCGGGGACACCTTCTACGCCCACACCAACCAGGAAGCCGCGGCGGCCAACCCCTTCTTCCCGGGCATCGTGGCGCACGGCTACCTCCTGCTCAGCTGGGCCGCCGGCCTGTTCGTGGAGCCCGCCCCGGGCCCCGTCCTGGCCAACTACGGCCTGGAGAACCTGCGCTTCATCACCCCGGTGGCCGCGGGCGACTCCATCCGTGTGACCCTG
The DNA here is from genome assembly GCF_056397785.1 of Arthrobacter sp. 05L421. Lineage (NCBI taxonomy): Bacteria > Bacillati > Actinomycetota > Actinomycetes > Micrococcales > Micrococcaceae > Arthrobacter > Arthrobacter sp. 05L421. Next base: position 573,397 of record NZ_JBFTOC010000001.1, on the reverse strand, counting down.
ACTGCCAAGAAGATCACCCCGCGGGAGACCGACGAGTACGGCGAGGTGGCCTGGGACGCCGTCCTGACCAACCAGAACGACGAAATCGTGGCGACCTACGACGTCCTGACCCTCGTCGAGAAGTAGCCCCTCCCGACGCTCCACCTCACTGAGGCTCCAACGGTCGTTGCAACCCCCAGAATTTATGGGAGTTGCAACGACCGTGTCGGGTTAACAGAGGAGCGGGGTGGACTTTTGCCCGGAAAATGTGGGTTGTCCCGCAATCTAAGTCGTGACACTATCTGCGAGATGCAGAGCTCGGCGGCAGCCTGGCAGCGCATGAACGAAACCCTCACCGAGATCCGAGCCACCCGACAGGAACAACCATGAGCTACGCACGGGACCTGACGTTCAACCTGCGCATCCGCGGGTTCTCGGAAGAGGAGATCGCGGAGACCCTGGACGAAGTCCGCGCTCACGAGAGCGACGCCGGGACTCCGGCTGACGACGACTTCGTTAATGCGCAGGATTACGCGAAGCAGTTTCCCAAGAAGAAGATGCGATCACTGGGTGCAACCATGATCAAGATCGGATTGGTGCTGGCAATCATCTACGGAGCCGTCGCGCTGCTGCTTCTGCCGTTCCTGAGGGTCGATATCCGTGACGTCGTTGGCCCCATAAGACTTTGGCCGGGGCTGATGCTGCTTCTGGGCGGTCTCCTCGCCGGATTCCTGACTGACTACTATCGCCCGGTGCCGCGCTCCGACGCCGCCCGCTGAGGAACGGGGGCATCCGGTGGAGCGTCGCCTGTTCAGGGGGCAATTTGCAGGCTCTTTCCACCACGCTCCGGCGTAAAATCGTGCTCGTAGGAGGTGGCGAAATGTCCCTAGTACTCAACAAAGCCACAACAGTCCTGCCAGTCGATGATGCAGAACGCGCCCGGCGTTTCTACGCCGAGATGCTCGGTCTCCCGCACCGGGGAGTGGCAGACGACGGAAGTGAATTATTTGGCAGCGGCGACGGCCCGATGCTGCAGTTGATGCCAGTCAAGGATGGAAAGCATTCAGAGCACACCACCCTGAGTTTCGAAGTCAGCGAGATCGAACGCACAGTCCAGGAAATGGAAGCCAAGGGCGTCATGTTCCAGGACTACGATCTCCCGGATCTCAAGACTGAAAACCACATTTGTACAACTGATTCAGAGAAGTGTGCCTGGTTCATGGACTCCGAGCACAATATTCTCTGCGTGCACGAGAACATCACCACGGCAGCTGATTACCAGCTCTGAGGTCCGGTCCAGCCCTGGAAAGTCGGGGGGACAAGATCAGGGTGGAGAGAAGCGCGGCGCTCCGGCTCAGCGGGGCGCCCCTTCTGTTGGCGTCCCTTTTGTCGTGGGGGCCGGCCCTCATCCGGGAGGTGCCGCCGGTCCGTTGGGGCGGGACCACGGCGACACGGGGCGGACCTGGAGTACGCCATTGACCCTCAGGTCCACTCTTTCGTTGTAGAAGCTGATGAGGCCGTGGATCTGGGCGGCGTCGCGGTAGCGCCGGTCATAGCTCCACGCGATATTCCTGCCCTGCGCGGACTCCGGGTAGCTCCAGTAGCTCGCTTGGCCCTTGTACGGGCAGACGGTCCGCTTGGGGCTCTCCTCCATCAGTTCCAGCCGCACATCCGACGGCGGGACGTAGTACCGCACCGGGAGCAGCGTCTCGTAGAGCAACTGCGCGCCGTTCGTCTTGGCGAGCGTCACGCCGTCGAGCGCCACATCCACCTCCGCGGACGACGCGCGGATGTCAACGCGGTGGAACGGGTCACGTGGATGGCCGATGATCTCCTCATCGTCCTCGAGCCAGTCGAAGGCGGTGAAATCCAGCACCACGTAGCCGGCTAGGTCCGGGTCCTCGGGGCGGAAGGCTGCCCGGGGAGCCGTTGCCGCCGCAGTCACGACGTCGAGTTCCTCGCCGGGGCAGGTGTGCCTGCCAAACTTTGTGCCGGGGTCGAGTGAGGTCGGAGCCTCGCCCTTCCGAAGCGCGAAGGCGTGTTCCTCGACGGCAGGCGCCGGCAGGGCCGGTGGGGCCAGTTCCGCCTGCAGTTCCTGCTCCGGTACTGCAAAAATGGGGGTGACCCGCCGGGGTTCCCAAACCAGCCAGGCCTGCACCGTGTCCACCACGACGTTGCCGCCGAGGCTTGCACGGACCCTTTTGGCGGTGGGTTCGTAGCGCAGCTGGGGGAAAGCGCCCATGAGCACCTTCGATAATCTGGTGGCCATCTTCACAGCGTGGACCCGGCGCCCGGCTCCGTCAATAAGTTTCGGGGCCGTCGATGAGAGAGTGCCGTCAACGACGGTTCCGCAGGAGAAACGGAAGGCCCCGGCCTAGCGGGGGACGTGGAGGCCGTGGAACGCCATGGTGATGACGTCGTCGGCCAGCTTCTCCGGAGACAGCGAGCCTCCCGGCTTGTACCACTCGACAATCGAGTTGATGGTGCCGAACAGCAGGCGGGTCACGGTGCGGGGGTCAATGTCCTGGCGGAGCGAGCCTTCATCCCGGGCCTCGGAAATCAGGGCGGCGACCTTGTGGTCGAAGGTGCGGCGCCGTTCCAGCGCGTCCCGCTCGATTTCCGTGTTCCCGCGCAGGCGCAGCAGCAGCGTCACGAAGGGCAGCCGCTCCACCAGCACCGAGATGGTCTGGCGGACCACGAACTCCAGCCGGGCATCGGCTGAGCCGGTGGTGGCCCCGGGCTGGTCCAGGATCGCCTCGAGACCGCCCAGGGCATGGTCCAGGGCGAGCTTGAGCAGGTCGCCCTTGGACGGCACGTGGTGGTAGATCGCGGACTTGGAGATGCCCAGGTTCTCGGCAAGGATGCCCATCGAGGTGGCGTCGTAGCCGTGGCGGTTGAAGACGTCGACGGCGATCACCAGCACCGACTGCTGGTCATAGCCGGGGCGGCCGCGCTTGGTGGTGGTTGCTGTGCTGGGCATAGTGGCTAGTTTCTCACGATCGGGTGCTCACTCAGCCCTTGGGGCGCATGTCGTAGATCCGCCGCAGCTTGCCGTTGGACCGCTCCAGCGAACCGGGGTCGACGACGTCGACCGTGCAGGAGGAGCCGACATGGATCTTGATCTGCTGCTGCAGGACCCTGGCAGCGGCCGAAGCACCCTCGCTCGTGACGGCGTCGCGGCGCTCGATCTTGACGGTCAGCTGGTCCATGCGGGTGCCCTCGGGCCGGGTCAGTTCCAGCTGGAAGTGCGGGCTGAGCTCGGGGATGCGCAGGGCGATCTCCTCGATCTGCGACGGGAACAGGTTCACCCCGCGCAGGATGATCATGTCGTCGCTGCGGCCGGTGATGCGGCCCATGCGGCGGTGCGCCGGGCGGGCGGTCCCCGGCAGCAGCCGCGTGAGGTCCTTGGTGCGGTACCGGATGATCGGCAGCGCTTCCTTGGTGAGCGAGGTGAAGACGAGCTCGCCCGGTTCGCCGTCGCCCAGCACCACGGTGGGGTCGAAGGCGTCGATGATCTCGGGCCGGAAGTGGTCCTCCCAGATGTGGCTGCCGTCCTGCGTTTCCACGGCCTCGCCGGCGACGCCCGGGCCCATGACCTCGGAGAGGCCGTAGATGTCGCAGGCCTTGAGGTTCATGGTGGTCTCGAGCTCGTGCCGCATTTCCTCGGTCCACGGCTCGGCGCCCAGGACCGCGTACTTCAGTGACGTGGAGGCCGGGTCGATGCCCTGCTTGATCATCGCGTCGGCAATGGTCAGCAGGTACGTGGGGGTGGCCAGGATGGCGTCGGGCTTGAAGTCCTGGATGAGCGTGATCTGGCGTTCGGTCTGGCCGCCGGAGATCGGGATGACGGTGCAGCCGAGGGCCTCGGCGCCGGCGTGGGCGCCCATGCCGCCGGTGAACAGGCCGTAGCCGTAGGCATTGTGCACCTTCATGCCCGGCCGGACGCCGGAGGCGCGCAGCGAGCGGGCCACGAGTTTGGCCCAGTCGGCGAGGTCCTTCTTGGTGTAGCCCACCACGGTGGCGCGGCCCGTGGTGCCGGAGCTGGCGTGGATCCGGGCGACCTCGTTCTGCGGCACGGCGAACATGCCGAAGGGGTACTCGAGCCGGAGGTCTTCCTTGGTGGTGAAGGGGAACTTGGCGAGGTCGGAGAGCTCACGCAGGTCCGCCGGGTGGACGCCGGCCTCGTCGAACTTGCGCTTGTACAGGGGGACGCGGTCATAGGCGTAGGCCACCGTGTGCTGCAGGCGGCTGAGCTGGAGCGCCTCGAGCTCGTCGCGGGAAATGGTTTCCTCGCGGTCCAGGACAGCGTCAGTGGTGGCGGCGGCAGTTTCTTGGCTCATCTGTGGTTCCCTGTTTCTATTTCTTGGAGATGGTGCGGCTGCGGCCGCGGAACTCGGCGATGAGTTCGCCCGCGGCGGCGCCGGTGGCGAGGTCAGCGGGGAGTTCGCCCGGGACCGTGGCGGAGGGAACCGGGCCGGCGGGTGCCGACGGCGGCGTCCCAGGCGCGCCCGCGCCGGGATCGGCGGCATAGATCTGGATGTCGTAGAGCCCGCTGCGCCCGGTGCTGGCGCGGCGGTTGGCGACGGCGGTCAGGACCTGCCCGCGGAACGCCGGTTTGAGGAAGTTGATGTCGACGCCGGAGGCCACGGTGATGCTGCCCTCCTCGGCCGGGCCCGGGCTGGCCGGGTTGCAGGCCAGTGCGAAGGCGGTGTCGCCGAAGGCGAAGATCATTCCGCCGTGGGCCATGCCGAATCCGTTGAGCATTTCCTGCCGGAGCGTCATCCGGATCGTGGCATGGCCGTCGTCCAGCGCGAGAACTTCGATGCCCATCCATTCGGAGGCATAGTCATCTTTCAGGATGGCGTGGGTGCCACCGGAAATCGTCAGTTCAGCCATGCCTCGTTGCCTCCAGCTTTATTTACCGAATGTTCATTAGGTAATCCCATCCGGGTGCCCGCTGTCAAGAGGTGTAAGTATGCTGGGACACATGGCCAAAGGAATCTACGTCAGCGCGACCACCCCGGGCTCCGGCAAGTCCCTCATAGCGCTGGGGTTGGCGGACACGCTGCACCGGCACGCGGACCGCATCGGCTTCTTCAAGCCTGTGGTCCACGGCAACGACGCCGCTGCGGACCCGATGGTGGCGCTGATGAAGGCCCGGTTCGATCTTGACGACCAGCGCTGCCGCGGCGGCCTGACGTTTGCCGAGGTCCGCGGGCTGCTGGCCGAGGGAAACCGGGCCGAGATCGACGCCCGCTGCGTGGAGATCTTCGCCGAAATGTCCCGCCACTGCGACGTGGTCATTGTGGAGGGCACGGACCTCACCGGCCAGGATGCCGCCGTCGAATTCGATCTCAACGCACGCCTCGCGAACAACCTGGCCGCCTCCGTGGTGGCCGTGGTAGGCGCGAAGGGACGGACAGTCGCGGAAGCCGCAGACGCCGTCGAGGTTGCCCGCAAGGAATTGGCGGCGGAACGCTGCAGCCTCCTGGCCATCATGGTGAACCGTGCCGACCCGGAGGACGTGGACGGGATCGCCGCCGCCGTGAAGCCCGGTGCGTCCGGCCGCCCCGTGTACGTCTTCCCTGAGCTGGAAGACATCGCCCGGCCCACCACCGGCGAGGTGGCCTCGGCCCTCGGGATCGGCCAGGTGGCCGGCCGACCGGACATGGAACGCGACGTCCATTCCATCAAGGTGGCGGCGATGAATGTTGCCAACTTCCTGCACGTGCTCGACGACGGCGCCCTGGTGATCGTTCCGGGGGACCGTGCGGACGTGATGGTGGGGTGCCTCGCGTCCTCGTTCTCTCCGGAGTTCCCGGTGCCGTCGGCGCTCATCCTCACGGGCGGCCTGGCCCCGGACCCCAACATCTACTCGCTGCTGGCGCAGGCGCCATTCCCCGTGTTCGCGGCCCCGGACGACACATACACCACCGCCAAGCGGGTCTCCGAGGTGCGCAGCGAGATCTGGTCCGGGCACCGCCGCAAAGTGGCCTCCGCCCTGGGCCTGTGGGCCAAACGGGTGGACGAAGCGGAGCTGCTGGAGCGGTTGCACCTGCCGCGACCGGAACGGATGACGCCGCTGCGGTTCCTGCACGACCTCATTGAGCGGGCCCGGTTGCAGCGCCGCCACATCGTCCTCCCGGAGGGGAACGACGTGCGGGTCCTGCGCGCCGCCGAGATTCTGCACCGGCGGGACGTCTGCGACCTCACCATCCTGGGCAACGAGTCCGCGGTCCGGGAGCTGGCGTCCACCCGGGGCATCGAGCTCGCCGGAATCAAAATCGTGGATCCCGCGACGTCGGAGCTGCGCCAGCAGTTTGCGGAAAAATATGCGGAGCTGCGCGCGCACAAGGGCGTGGACCTCGCCCGGGCCCTGGAAGTCATGCTGGACGGCAGCTACTTCGGCACCATGATGGTGCAGCTGGGAGCGGTGGACGGCATGGTGTCCGGCGCCGCGCACACCACCGCCCACACCATCCGTCCGGCGCTGGAATTCGTGAAGACGCGTGACGGCGTAAAGATCGTCTCCTCGGTCTTCCTGATGCTGATGCCGGACCGGGTGCTGGTCTACGGCGACTGCGCGGTCAATCCTGACCCGAACGCGGAGCAACTGGCAGACATCGCGCTGGCCTCAGCCGAGACCGCGGTCCAGTTCGGCGTGGAGCCGCGGGTAGCGATGCTCTCCTATTCCACCGGCGGGTCCGGGACCGGGGAGGCAGTGGACAAAGTCCGGCAGGCCACCGAAGCCGTGAAGGGCCGCCGCCCGGATCTCGCCGTCGAAGGCCCCATCCAGTACGACGCCGCCGTGGACGCCGCGATCGCGCAGTCCAAGATGCCCGGCTCGTCCGTCGCCGGGCAGGCCACCGTGTTCATCTTCCCGGACCTCAACACCGGCAACAACACCTATAAGGCAGTCCAGCAGTCCTCGGGGGCGGTCGCCGTCGGGCCTGTCCTGCAGGGGCTCCGGAAGCCGGTCAACGACCTCTCCCGCGGGTGCACCGTGGAGGACATCGTGAACACGGTGGCCATCACCGCCGTCCAGGCGCAGTCCGTGGAGCCCGCTGCCGAGCCGGCACCCGCGGCGGCCCGTGCCTAGTCAGCTGATTTCCCGTCAGCTGTTTTCCGGCTTCGCCGGACTTTCGGGGTCTTCCTGCTTGGCAGGCTCATCGGCCAGCCCGGCCGGCGTGAGATCCAGATCCTGCAGATTCTCGGGGGCCTCGGCGGCTTCTCCGACCTCGGCTGCCTTCGGGTTTCCCGTATCGTCCAGGGCGGGGTTCGCACCTACGACGCCGGTGGGATCCGGCCTTCCGGAACCGCTGGCCGGCTTGGTGCTCTCTGGCTGGGCGGGCTCGCGCTCGGTCGCGTCGTTAGTCATGGAAATCCCTTCGTGCGTTGTCTAGTTGGTCCGCCGACTCTAGGCGCCCGGCCCGGCTTTCGCAACGGATTGGCGCACTTGCCGGTCCGGCAATTTATAGTGGATCCCACGGAGCGCTCCGCCGGGCTCCGGCGTGATGCCAGTCCCGACGCACCCTCACGGTAGCGTCGAAGCCAAGGCTTAGGAGGCCCCATGCTCGTGCTCGTCATCAACTCCGGCTCGTCCTCGCTCAAGTACCAGGTGCGCGACGTTGAGGCCGGCAACGTCCTCACCGAAGGCCTGATCGAAAAGATCGGCATGGGTGCCGGCGGTGAGGGCGACGGCCAGATCGAAGGCCCCCGTGACCACGCGGAGGCCCTCGAACAGGTGGACGCGGCCATCCACGCAGCCTTGGGGGACCGCGTGCTCGATGCCGTGGGCCACCGCGTGGTGCACGGCGGGGAGCGCTTCGCCGAGCCGGTGCTGGTCAACAACGAGATCACCCGGGCCATTGAACGGCTGAACCCGCTCGCTCCGCTGCACAACCCCGCCAACGTCCTCGGCATCCGTGCGATCTCGAAGAAGTGGCCCGAGCTGCCGCAGGTGGCCGTGTTCGACACCGCCTTCCACCGCACCCTGCCCGAGCACGCCTGGCGCTATGCGGTGCCGGACGAGCTCTACACGAACCACGGGATCCGCCGCTACGGATTTCACGGCACCTCGCACGAATACGTTGCGCACCGGGCGGCCACGCTGTTGGATGTTCCGGTCGAGGAGTTCGACGCCGTCATCGCCCACCTGGGGAACGGCGCCTCGGTCACGGCGATCCGTGGCGGCCAGTCGATCGACACGTCCATGGGATTCACCCCCCTCGAAGGACTCGTCATGGGAACCCGCTCTGGCGACCTCGATCCGTCCATCCTGGTCTTCCTGGCCCGGACCGGCTGGTCACCCGAGGACCTGGATTCGATGCTGAACCGGCAGTCCGGGCTCAAGGGCCTGGCCGGAAACAACGACATGCGAGCGGTTGTGGAGGCCGCGGAGGCCGGCGATGCCAAGGCGGCCATGGCCCTGGCGGTCGCGTCGTACCGGCTGGCGAAGTACATCGGCGGGTACCACGTGGCCGTCGGCGGTGCGAAGGCCCTTGTCTTCACGGCCGGGATCGGCGAGAACTCGCACCAGTTCCGTAATCTGGTGGCGCAGCGGCTCGGTGCTCTCGGCGTCGAACTCGACGCCGGGCTGAACCGGGAGCGGTCCAAGGAACCCCGGGTCATTTCCACCCCGACGTCGGCCCTGCCGGTCCTGGTGGTCCCCACCGACGAGGAGCGGGCGATCGCCGAGGCAACGGCCGCCGTCGTCGCCCGGGCATCGGTTGCTCCGTAACCGCCCGTGTGGCGGCTCAAAACGGCGCGTATGGAGCAGCGGATGGGTAGCGTTGAAGTCATGACCGAACCCAAGCCCCTCCCTCCGCTGCCCATCCGCACCGAACGGCTCGTGCTGCGGCGCTTTGAAGCGTCCGACCTCGATGCCTTCCACGCCTACCACTCGCTCCCGGAAACCGCCCGGTTCCTGCCCCGCGAGGCCAAGAGTTACACCCAGTCGATGGAAACGGTGGGACGGTACGCCAACTTCGACTTCGAGAAGGAGGGCGACTGGGTGGCACTGGCCATTGAGTCCGCGGACTCGCCCGGGCTGCTGGGCGAGGTGGTGCTGAAATGGCTGGAGGGGTGCGGGCAGGCCGAGATCGGCTGGAGCCTGGCGCCGGAGGCGCGGGGCCGGGGTATCGCGAGCGAGGCCGCCCGGGCGCTGCTCAAGCTGGGTTTTGAGGACCTGGGCTTCCACCGCATCGACGCCAAGCTCGATGCCCTGAACACGGACTCGGCGGCGCTCTGTGAACGACTCGGCATGCGGCTGGAGTCACGCCAGGTGGATAAGTGGCACTACAAGGGCGAATGGGCCACCGAAGTGGTGTATGCCGTCCTCGCGGATGAATGGAAGGCCCGCTAACCAAGCCCCGGCGGTTGAACCCGGCGGCCTCTGGCTCGGCAGGGATGCTGTGGAGACGAACGCCGCGACGAAGGAGAGCACCGCCTAGGGACAGGCTCTGCCTGCCTCATGCACGGGACGAACCGGGATCATAGGTCCCGTACGTGGGAAGCCCTGCCGACTCAAAGATAAGAATGGCCAGTCCGCCCGGCGTCGTCTCGTTGCGGACCAGACGAAGGCCCGCCGGGGCGCCTCCGGGCGGAAACAGCCGCCTGCCGTTGCCCACCAGCACCGGGGCGATCACCAGCCTCAGTTCATCGATCAACCCTGCGCCCAGCAGCGACTGGGCCAGCCTGGCACTCCCGTGGATCTGCAGCTCCCTGCCGGGCTGCCTCTTCAACTCGGCGACCCGTGCGGGGACGTCCCCGGACAGGATGGTCGTCGGCGCCCACCCAGCGTGCGCCAGGCGGTGCGAGGCCACATACTTCGGCAACCCGTTCATCTTTTCGGTGAACGGATCGTCAGGGTCCGTGATGTTCGGCCAGTCCCTCGCAAAGTTGAGGTAGGTCCGGCGACCGAAGAGTAACGCATCCGCCTCAGCGAGCCAGTGTGCCGCCCGCTGGATGAAATCCTCGTCCAGGTAGGGGACGAACCAGCCTCCCTGTGTGAAGCCGTCGCTGGTGTCCTCCTCGGGCGATCCGGGGCCCTGCGCCACGCCGTCCAATGTGAGGAACTCTGTCAGCGTCAGTTTCATCGATTTGCCTCTCCGTGTTGGTTGCCGCGTTGGTCATCGGGGTTCAACGACTCAGTGCGCCTGGAATCGCGGCAGATGAAAAGTGGCAGGTCAAAGTGGCACTAAGGGGCGAATGGGCCACGGAAATGGTGTACACCCTCCTCGCGGATGAATGGAAGGCCCGCTGGCCCGCGAAGCGCTCAACGGATTGAAGTCCAGGGCGGCGCTCCCTCCCAGTTGCTTCTGCCCGGACCGCCCCGGTCCCGTGTAATCCCGGGGTTCCACGGGACCGGAATCGGTACCGGTGGCCAGCAACTGGGAGGGAGCGCCGTCATCCGGGCAACACGCGCCCCCGGGCGGGCCGGACCCGGTCCGGGTGCCGTTCGGGTCCCCGCCTTAGGGCGCCGGCGGGGCGGTTCCTGCCGGCACGGGCGTGGCCGTCCCCGCCGCAGGCGCGGTGGAACCGGCCGGCGCCGGTGCCGCGGACTGCGTCGGTTGCTGCTCCGCGGGCACGGTGGCCCCAGAACCCGAACCGGAACCCGAACCGGAGCCGGAGCCGGGAACGGACGTCGCGGTACCGCCAGTGGGTGCAGCGACGCCGGCCGGGGCAGTGGTCCCGGAGCGGCTGGATCCCGGTGACGGGGCCTGCGTGCTGCCGGAAGAAGCACCGGTTCTGGCGCCGGAAGTTGCGCCGGATGTTGCGCCCGGCGTCGTGGCCGTACCGGCAGACCCGGCCGGGGTGGCACTCGGATCAGCCTTGATGACCGCCATGATCTGTTCCTTGTACGCGCTGAGCCGGCCCTGGATCTCGGAGAGCGGCTGGTTCCGCAGGTCCTTGCCGTAGGCAGCGATTTCCTGCCACAACGCGTTGAGCCTGGCCGTGCCGTCGCTGCTCAGGGGCCCGTCGAGGGTGAGCACCAGTTGGCTCGCCAGGGCGTAAGTTAAGCACCGGAGGCAGTTATAGTTGGCCGCAGCCGAGAGGTTTTCCGGGACAATCACATCGGTCTGGCCCACAATCAGGACCACTTGGAAGCCCACGGCCACTGCGGCGCAGTCCGCGCAGCTGGCAAAGGCGTAAGCCTCGTTCTTGGTGTCCACGGTCGCGCCGTCGTCCGCCCAGACCAGGGCAAAGGCGACGTCGTAGACCACGGAACGGTCAGTGGTGTTGACCGCGAGGGACTGGTTGCCGTCGTCCTCCGGAGCGGCCGGCCGGTCGAAGGGGAAGACCCAAGAAGGGGCAGACGGCGCCGCGGCGCCGGCCGCACCTGCCGAGCCGGGCGTCGCGGCCGAGCCGTCCGGGGCGGCTTGGCGGGGCACCAGGACCATGCTCAGTTGCGGCTCGTCGCGTGTGGGCTTCCGGGCGCCCTCCGGCCACAGGGCCACGGTCTTGCCCGACTGGCCCTCTGCCATCCGGCTGGTGACGGCGGCCGGGAAGACTGCGGTGGTGGCGTCGGCCAGGGTGCCGCGCTCGTACGGCTGGACGGGTCGGTAGGTATCGGCGCCGGGCCACCAGGCCCAGGCGAGGCCCGCGGCCACGGCCGCGATGGCAACGATGGCGGTGGCGCGCTGGAGGGCCTTGCCGCGGGTCTTCTGCCACAGCCCGGTGGCCAGCTGGCGGACCAGTCGCAGTAGGATGTACAGGATGCCCAGCACCGGCAGTGCCAGGCACGCGATCGCGATCACCCGCACGGCGGCGTCGGCGAAGTCCCCGGCGGTGAGGCTGTGGGAGAGCATGGCCTGCTGCTTGAGGCCGTTGTCCCAGGCGGTGCCGAGAACGCGCGGCAGGGTCAGCACCATGGTGGCCATGCTGAAGAGCAGCAGGGGAACCGTGACCAGCACCCAGATGGTGACCACGGTCCGCGCCCAGGGCTTCAGGAGTCTGGCTTCGGGATCCGTTTTTCGCCACGGCACTAGGGCCAGCAGGGTGGGCTTGATGCGCTGGAACAGGTCCGGGACGCCGGTAGCGTCGGCCAGGATGTGATAGCCGTCGAATCGGACCAGCGGCATCAGCTGCCGGACCATCTGCAGGATTTGGGTGACCACCACCAGCAGCAGCGCGTCGAACCCGGTGGCCCACCAGATGCCCATGATGGCAACGGCCACGATTGCGTTGAAGTAGAGCCCGCCGAGGTCGGTGCGCAGCCTTCCGCCCCGACCCAGCCGGTAGGAATCGGTGACGTCGGTGTAGAAGGCTGGCCACATCAGGTACAGGCCCGTACCCATAGCGCCGGGGGTGGCGCCGCCGCGGCGGGCGGCGGCGGCGTGGCCAAACTCATGGAAACCGGCCGAGAGCACCGTGACCACCAGGATCAGGAGCACCAAGCCGGGGTTGGCGAAGGCTTCGTGGGTGGCCGAAGCCAGACCCTTGACCATCAGCACCCACCAGCACGCGGCCAGGAAGGCAGCGGTCACGGCCACCACGATCAAGGGGTTGAACAGCGTGGCGAACGGCGCGGTGATCTTCCGGGTGCGTTCCGGATCGGTCACGGAATACCGGAAGCGCATGCCCAGCAGCGGGTTCGATTTCTTCACCGCGGGCTCGGAACCGTCCGCCAGCCGGAGGAGGCCGAGCGGGAGGAGCTGGGAGGTGATCAGAGTGCGGACGTTCTCGGCACTGACGAGCCGCCCGAAACTGTTGCTGGCGTGCCCGGCGATTTCCTCCAAGCCCCGCTCGCCGTCGATCGCCTCGAGCACCAGGTACAGCAGGCGGGTGAGCTGGATGGTCTGGCCGTCGGAGCGGCGCACCAGCGACGGGGCTTCCTTGTAGCCGGACCCCTTCGCCTCGCCGATCAGCTGCACGCCGTCGGCCCGCACCGGCACCGGCTGCAGGCCGACCGCCACGGACCGACCTGCGCCCTCAGCACCTGTGCCGGCGGTACCGGCGCCGGCCGTTCCTCCGCCGGCCGTTCGGACGTCGGATCCGGCAGTGACTGCGGCAGACCCGCCTGCAGTATCGGTGGCAGAGCCGACGCCGCCGGGGGCGGGCGCGGCCGGAGGGCCGTCCTGCCCGGACGGCCCTCCGTGCACAGTGCTCATCTGGGTGCTACTGCTTCAGGTCGGACTGCTGGTCAGCCGACGCCGTGGCGTCGCCATGGATGTCCTGGTTGATGATGGCATCCTGATGGGCGACGGCGAACGCGTTGCTGTCGATTGAGCCGATGTTGGCGCCGACGGCCGCGTCGATCGGAGCGGCCACGTTGGCGTTCGCGGCCACCGCGCCATTGATCGGTGCTGCGATGCCGGCGTTGGCGTCCAGGTTTACGTCGACGTTGAGCAGGTTGCCGCTGAGGGCACCCGCGGCGCCGGCGGCTCCGGCCGCATCAGTCGCCGCGCCGCCCAGGTCCGGGGCCGTGCCATCGGGCAGGACGCCGGTGGCCCCGGCGGGAACAGCCCCGGCAGGAACAGCGCCGGCAGGAACGGTACCGGCAGGTACGGCACCGCCGAGATCGGCGGCCGTGCCCGGATCCGAGGCGGCAGGCGCTGCAGCAGCATCCGCCGCGGTCCCGGCATCCGTGCCGCTGCCCTGATCGATGACGCTGTCCTGGGTGGAGTCTGCGGTGGCATCGCCCGTGATGCCCTGGTTGATGAGGGTTCCCTGATCGGCCAGGGCCTGGGACTCGGACCCGAAGGAAAGCACATTTGCCGAGGCAGCGGCATCAATCGGCGCGGCAACGTTGGCGTTGGCCGCGATCCCGAGGTCGATCGGCGCCGCGGCGCTGATCCCCAGATTTAGGTCGGCGTTCAGGTCCAGGACAGAGGCGACCTCCTTGTCCGGGAGGGCGGTGCCGCCCTGTGCCATCAGCTCATCATCAGTCAACGGGGTCATCCCCTGCTCAACGCTCATACCAAACTCCATCTCCGGCACCCTTGCTGCCCCCAGTGAGCAGTTTCTACATCGATGTGCCTAACACCGGTCAATAGTAAGCATGATGATCATTGATTGGGTACCGGAACCCCATCGATTGCTCCGCAACTGCCCTTACGGACGTCCAAAAGGGCGCCAACGGAGCGATCGATGGGTCATTCGGCTATTTCAGCCCGGCTCCCGGCAGCAGTTCGGTGGCGCCGAGGGAATCGGCGACGAACGCGTAGTCCCAGGCCCGTTCGCGCCACTGCACGTACCGGCCCGAGGCGCCGCCGTGGCCGCCTTCCATCTCGATCTTCAGGAGAATCGGCTCGCTTCCGGTATTCACTTCGCGCAGCCGCTGCACCCATTTGGCCGGCTCCACGTAGAGCACGCGGGTGTCGTTGAAGCTGGTGACCGCGGCGATCTTCGGGTACGCCACGGCGCGGACGTTCTCGTACGGCGTGTACGACTTCATGTACGCGTACACGTCCGGGTCCGTGATGGGGTTGCCCCATTCCTCCCACTCCAGCGCCGAGAGCGGCAGCTCGGGGTCCAGGATGGTGGTCAGCGCGTCCACGAACGGGACGGCGGCAACAATCGCCGCAAACTTTTCCGGCGCCAGGTTGGCGACGGCGCCCATCAGTAGGCCGCCGGCGGAGCCGCCCATAGCGGCGATCCGGCCCGGGTCTACCCAGCCGGATCCGGCGAGCCAGTCGGTGGCCGCGATGAAGTCCGTGAACGTGTTCTTCTTGTGCAGCTTCTTGCCGTCGTCGTACCAGTGCCGGCCCAGCTCGCCGCCACCACGGATGTGGGCAATCACGAACACGATGCCCCGGTCCAGCAGGGACAGCCTGGGGATCCCGAAGCCCGGATCCATGCTCATTTCGTACGAGCCGTAGCCGTACACCAGACCGGCCGCCGTCGAATCCTGCGGTACGGAGGTGTGGCGGAGCACCGAGAGCGGAATCTTCGTCCCGTCCCCGGCGGTGGCCCACTCACGGGTGGCGACGTAGTCCGACGGTGAGTAGCCGCCCAGCACCGGGCTCTCCTTGCGCAGCAGGAGTTCACCGCCCGGTTGCTCCGGGGTGGGCAGCACAAAGTCGTAGACCCGGGACGGGGTGAAGTAGGAGGTGTAGCCCATCCGGATGACGGGGGCCTCGTAGTCCGAGCCCGCTACGCCGGCGGTGTACAGCTCCTCGTCGAACGCCGGTTCCACCGCGGCGCCCTGCTCCGGTGTGCCCAGGCCGGCCAGGGGCAGGACCTGGACCCGTTCGATGGTGTCCTTGCGGATGGAGACCACAGCGTGGGTGGAGGTGACCCCGGCGCCGTTGACGCGGACCTGGTCGGAATGGGCGACGACGGTGTCCCAGTGCTGCTCGGCGAGCGGCTTGGCGAGCTCTGCCGGGTCCACCAGCGAGACCATGGAATTGATGGCGTCCTTGTTGTGGGTGAGCAGGATCCGCTCCCGGCTCCGGCCCGAGGCGTCGGCCAGCAGAAACGGCTCGGCCTCGTACAGGACGCGCTCGTCGCGGGAGATCACGGTGCGCAATCCGGCGTCGAAGTCATCAAAGCGCAGCAAGCGGGTCTCGCTGAACTCGGAGCAGCCGATGCTGAGCACCAGGTGGCGCCTGTCAGCCGAGAGCTCGAAACCGAGCCACATGGCGACGTCGTCCTCCTGATAGATCACCGCGTCCTCGCTGACGGGCGTGCCGAGCACGTGGGACTTCACCTGGTACGGCCGCCAGGAATCGTCCACCACGGTATAGAAGATCCGGCTGCCGTCGGGGGAGAAGGAGATGCCGTAGAAGACGTTCTCGATCACGTCCGGCAGCAGCACACCGGTGCGCAGGTCCTTGATGCGCAGCGTGAAGCGCTCGTCGCCGGCGTTGTCCACGGCGTAGGCGTAGAGCGTGCCGTCGACCGTGGTGGCGGCCCCGCCCACGGCGAAGAACGGCTTGCCCTCGGCCTCGAGGTTGCCATCGAGGAGGACTTCCTCGCCGGGGATGACGACGCCGGCTTCCACGGCCGGGGGAGTCCAGTCCGCGACGCGGTCCCCGGTGTCCTGGCCGCGCACGCGGCAGTGGATGCCGTACTCCTTGCCCTCGACCGAGCGGGTGTAGTACCACCAGCCGTCCTTGCGGTTCGGGACGGAGAGGTCCGTTTCCTGGGTGCGGCCCTTGATCTCCTGGAAGATGGCCTCGCGCAGCGGCTCCTGGTGCGCGGTTAACGCCTCCTGATAGGTGTTTTCCGCCTTGAGCAGGTCCACCACCTCGGCGGATTCCTTGTCCCGCAGCCACTCGTAGTTGTCCTCGAACGCGTCGCCGTGGTGGGTGCGCACCGAGGGAACTTTCCGGGCGGCGGGGGGCTGGTGGGACGGCTGGGCGGGAGTTTGGGTCATGGACCCAATGTACCGAAGAGGAGCCTCAGTTGCCGTTCTGCAGATTGTGGGCCGCCACGTAGCGGGCGAGCGTTCCCGAGCCCAGTGCGGCGGAGACCGCGGCGGTCGCGGCAGGGTCCTGGAGGACAATCGACTGGCCGTCCTGGCTGAACCCGGTGCCGGCGGTCGGCAGCGTGAAGAACGCGCCACGGCCCGGCACTGTGTTGCGGAGGCTGGAGGCGAGGTTTTCCAGCGACTTGAGGGTGAAGCTTGCGTCCAGGGTCACGTGCGGCAGCACGGTTTTGATGAGTTTGCGGATGGTGTCGCGGTCCGCCAGCCGGCCTTCGGATGCCATCTTTGCCATGACGGCTTTGAGGAAAGTTTGCTGGTTCCGGACCCTCTGGTAGTCGCCGTCGGGGAAGGCATGGCGCTCACGGACAAAGGCCAGGGCCTGGAGCCCGTTGAGTCGGTTGACGCCCGCCGGAAAATACACCTTGTCATCAGCGGTGCTGGTGAATGCCCGCTTGACGTTGACGTCGACGCCGCCGAGCGCGTCTGTCAGGGCGGCAAAACCCTGAAAGTCCAACATCACGGTGTGGTCGATGTGCTGGCCCAGCAGCGCCTCCACCGTCCGCGTCATCAGGGGCAGCCCGCCAAGTTCAAGCCCGGCGTTCACTTTCGCGGTTCCGTGACCGGGGATTTTCACCCACAGGTCGCGCATGATCGAGATGCCGTAGACGCTCTTCCGGTCCGCCGGGAGGTGGATCAGTACGAGGGCGTCCCCGCGCTGGTCGGAGGCGGAGCCGCCGGCGGCCGCAGCCCGTTCATTCACGCGGCTGTCGCTCCCGATCAGCAAGATGTTGAGGGCGACGGCGGGTGGTTCCGGCGTGGGTGTGGGGCTGGGCGGCGGCGAGGGCGTGGGGCTCGGTACCCTCGCTGTGGCGGCAGCCGGGGTAGCGGTCGGCACCGCGTCTCCGGCCGGAGCGGGCCCCCCGGCCCGCTGCCCTGTGAGGACGTACGCCGCGACGGCCACGACCACCGCGAGCAGCGCGCCCAGAATCACTATCATCGGACGACGGCGGCCCGCCGCGGGGGATGTGGAAGGGGGCGGGGACGCCGCGGAAGCCGCGTCTGCTGGCTCCGGATCGTTCCCCATGAACGGACGCTAGCACTGCCGCCCGCCGCGGGCTAAGGGTCCAAGGGCCTCTCCTGCCGCCTCACTTGACGGGGCTCAGTTCCCGTTCTCGAACTTGTTCGCGGCGACGTACTCGCCCAGGGAATCCGAGGCCATCGCCGCGGAAATGTCCTTGATGGCGTTCGGGTCTGTCAGCACGATCGACTGGCCGTCCGTGGACGTTCCGATGCCGCCGGTTGGCAGCGTGAACATGACGGTGTTCTGCGCACGGATGTCCTTGAGCTCGAGCCCCAGCCCTGCCACGGCGCCCGAGTCCAGGGTCTTGTCGACCGTGACAAACGGCGAGACGGCGCCCACCATGTTGTTGATCGTGATCGGGTTGCTCAGGGTCTGGCCCGCGATCGACTTCTTGATGATGGCCCGCAGGAACTCCTGCTGGTTGCGGACCCGCTGGTAGTCGCCGTCCGCGTACGCGTGGCGTTCGCGAACGAAGGCCAGGGCTTGCGTTCCATTGAAGGTGTGCTGGCCCGGGGCGAAGGACTGGCCCGGCAGTGCGGTCGAGGTGAACGGTACCTTGATGTTCACGCTCACCCCACCCAGCGCGTCTGTGAGTCCCTTGAAGCCCTCGAAGTCGATCATCGCCACGTGATCGATGCGCTGGTGGAAGATCGACTCGATGGTCTGCACCATCAGGGGCGTGCCGCCTAGGGCCAGCGCCGAGTTGATCTTCGCCTCGCCGTGACCGGGGATGTCCACCCAGAGGTCGCGCATGATGGACATGGTGTAGATGTTCTTGCGGTCCGCCGGGATGTGCATGAGCATCAGTGTGTCCGCGCGCTGGTTCGTGGGCGTTCCACCCGCGGCATCAGATTCGGTGGCGCCGCGGCTGTCGCTGCCCATCACCAGGATGTTCATCGCGGTATTTGTCTTCTGCGGGCGCGTGGACTCCTCCGGGAAGGCCTGGTCAATCTTGCTCGTGCCGGAGTCAAAGGTCCGTGCGAGGTTGAAGAGGTAGCCACCTGCCACCACCGCGACGAGCGCAACCACGACGGCGACGGCGATCAGCACGTTGCGGCCTCGGCGTTTCTTCACGGGCCGCCGTTCGCGGGTTTCCGCCCCGCGGACGTCATCTGGGCTGTCGAAGGGGTGTGTCATGAGTTCCTCTAAGTCGGCCGGGCCTGGTGCCCGGATTCTGGCTGTCAGTACCCAGGCGTGCCGCGCCGGAGCATTGAGGGGCGCGAAACGCAGAGTGCACTGGCTGGCCGCGCTGGCTCGTCCTGCATCCGGTGGATGCAGTTCCCCGCCGTGGCGGTAGGAGGCCACGACGTCGCTCTCCGTTGCGTCTGGACTTGGGCCAAGTGCCTGGATGGCCGCCGTGGGGCCTCCTTTACAATACACCGGGCCTACCGATCAACACTTTTCCGCTAATAAACCGGCACATAACGCGACGTTTCCCCGATATGAAGCGCCCTGTTGCCTGCGTCACACTCCCTGCCTAGGCTGGGTTGCGGTCGCAGCGTCGCGGCCAAAGCGGTCGCAGCGTCGCGACCAAGCGGTAAATGCACGAACAGGGGAATCGTTGTGGACCACAAAATCCGGGTTCTTGTCAGGCTCGATCTCGATTGCGGCCAGGCAGAAGTAGCAGCACAGGGACATGTGACGGCGAGGAGCCTCCAAGCCCTGTACGTGGTGGTCAAGCGGGCAAACCACTTGAGGGAAGGACTCCATTTGGTGGTGGATGTCAGCCACGCCGTGGTGGAACCGGCGGCCCTCGAGCAGTTGCGGGAGTGCTCCGCCTCCCACCACCTGCCGCCCGCCATTGATCCGCTTCAGTCAGAATGCCAGCTCAGCATCGTCGCGCCGGCGGAAACGGCCGCTGTTCCCCGGGTCCGAAGGCTGGCGGCGGCCTAGATACAAGCACCCGACTCAGCTGCGGTGGTTTGCGAACCGCAGAATGGCGAGGATGGCCGGGACGAGCTCGTCCACCATCTGGTCGTAGGACTCCTGCCCGCGTCGGTAGGGATCCACAACGTCGTTGTCAGAGGCGTCCTTGGGCAGTGCCAAGTGCCTTACCGACGCCGCGTGGCCGGGGAGCTCCCGCCAAAAGGCCGAAACGTCACTGGATGGGGAGGGCGCGTCGCGCTGCTCAAGGACCTCAAGCATCCGGGCAAACTCGCGGATAGTAAAGGTGCGCTTCAGCAATGAGGCATCCAACTGCATCACCTCACCGCGATGACCAACGGTCATCGTCAACACCAGATCGGACTGCTTGAGGATCTCCGGCGTGAGTTGGCGGGCCGCAAAGCCGTCCGGCGTTCCGCCATAAGTCCTGATGATCTCTGCAGAGAGTGGCTGGATAGGCTCGCCCACCATCGCCCGCGTGCCGGCGCTCCGCACCTCAAAGGAACCGGGTTGCACCTGGTCCAGGCCAGCTTGCAGCAGGCGCTCGGCCACCGGCGAGCGGCAGATGTTGCCGGTGCAGACCGTCAGGATCCGAACGGGGCGGGGCGATTGCAAGGACAATCCACCTTCCATTAGCGAGACTCTTGCCAGCGGCATGGTTTCCGAGTCTAACTGCGCATGGCGAGCCTGGCTGCCGGAAAGCGGCCATGAGATTTTGCTTTCTTTTCCGACCAGGGTCTCGAGTGAAGAATGTCGTGGCCGAGGTCAACGGGCACCGGGTGGGCCGCGGCCTGAGCCTGCTGACCGTCCTCGGCCCGCTCGCGCTCACGAAACTGGGCGTTCACGACCGGCCGGCCCCGGCGTGGCGGTCGCGAGCGGCGCCTAGTGGCCCGCCCCACGGGCTGGGTTCCCCTGCCTGCGGGCGCCGCCTCCCCGTGGCTGGAAAATTAGCAGCGGGATGGCGCTAGTCGGCAGACGGCCGCTGCCGTTGACGTTTCGTCTCTGCCCGCTGTCCCTTTGCGGCGAGGCGTCGACGGTTCGAGCCCCGGGTGGGTTTGGTGGCGCGGCGTCGGGCACCTTCGGGAGCAAGCCCCTCTGCCACGAGCGCGGCGAGCTTGGCCAGCGCGATCTCGCGATTGCGCAGCTGAGAGCGCCGCTCCGAGGCGGTCACGGTGATCACTCCGGTGATGAGACGCTGGCCCAGACGCGTGAGGAGCATCAGCCGTTGGCCATCCGAAAGCGCTGCCGAGCCGGCAACGTTCCACGAGAGTTCGACGCGGCTGTCCGAGGTATTGACGTGTTGACCGCCGGGCCCGGACGAACGCGAAAACCGCCAGCCGAGTTCTGCGGCGGGAATCGTGAGCGCGGGCGACACCTCCAGATCCATGCCACTAGCCTTGCACGATCCGGGCGCGATCAAAGCACCAATCCCTGCGCGGGCTCATAAGTGCTGGGGGCTGAAGTTTCGGCTGCTGATTTCTACACCGCCGAGCCGGGCGGACGCAGCAGAATTATTCCGAGTCCGGCTGCGTTCGACAACGTCACGGTGCGCCACAGCGACGGCCGCTACGCGACATACGCCCATATGCAGAAGGGCCCGGTGTCCGTTGAAGTGGGCGACAACGTCCTGCCCGGCCAGACACTGGGCAAGATCGGCAACACCGGAAACACGTCCGCGCCGCACCGGCACTTCGGGGACCGGCGCTGACGGCAGCGACTAGATGAAGCCGAAGACGGGCGGGAAGACCGCCACCACGACTGCTGCCCAGACGCCATAGATCGGCAGGTAGCGGGTTTGCCAGCGCTCGACGGCAGCAAACGGGAGACGGCAGCGCAGGAAGGCGACGGCGAGCCACGCCGCCCGCAACAAGTGCACCAACAGCAGCAGGTTCAGGCCCAGCGCGGCGATCTTGTTGGGGCTGTAGCCGAATTCGGCGATGCGGGCCAGCATCGCCGTCAGCATCACGGCATCGACCGCAAGGGCCGCGATGACGAGGGCCAACTGCAATGCATCGAACAATCCGGGAGGGGCGAGCGGGTCGCGGGCGGAAATCGAATAGAGCAGCAGGCAGAGGACGAGCACCAGGATTGCGTCCATGAGGATGAGCAGGTTTCGATCGATGTCGACGAAGCCGCCCGCCGTGGCCAGCACGGCCAGCAGGACCAGCAGCATGGCAACGGTCAGCGGCGTGAAAACGCGGGTGAGCACGGGGGCCATATTTTCCACAACCTGCTGCTTGGCCTCGACGAGCCAGGCCGCGACCACCAGAGCCCCGGGCACGGCGAACGGAAAGACCCAGCCTTCCAGGACGGGCTGGAAATCGACACCAATACCCCGGAGGGTCGCGAGTGTGAGGGCGATCAGGACTGCCCCGCCCAGCGCCAGCAGCGTGTAGTAGACCGCGAGCTCGCCGGTGAACCGGACGAAGTCCATGCGTCGCTTGTCGGACCGCCACCTCCCGCCGACGTAGGCCACTCCGATCAGCAGCCACAGGATGACCGGGGCGTGCAGGGCGGCGAGCATCCCGGTGGATCCGGCTGGGGCGAACGGGTAGACGTTGAGGGCGAGCGCCAGGGCGGCAAACGGGACGATCAGTGTCGCCGCCACCGCACCGGTGATGCGCCGCTTCCACGCGAAGTACGCGGCCAGGAAGGGGAATACGATCAGGCCCAGGTTGCGCATCAGGGCTTCGCCGTCGTCGAACCAGGCAGAGCCGGCCTTGACGGCCGCGCCCGCCCCGACGGCGAGTGAGAGGACGACGGCCAACTCGCGCCACGGGGACGCGCTGGCGTCGTCGGAGCCTGCCGGTACCAGGACGAGTTGCTTCCACAGCCGGTCCGAGTGCTCTCGGGCAAATTCGCGGGAGACGGCGTCCAGGTTGCCTAGGCGCTTGATGGCGACGAGAAAGGCCTCCTCGTCGTCGAGGCCGGTCGCCTGCCGGTCGGCGATTTGCTCGCGCAGATGGTCCTCGAGCTCGTCGACGTCGGCGGGGGAGATCGCCCGGTTCCGCTGAACGTATCCGCGCCACCGGTCGATCTGGGCCTCCAGCTCAGCGTGTGGCGTCATCACGCCCACCCCTCAGTCGCGGCCGCCGGGCCTTGGGTGGTCTGCCACACCTGGCGCAGCGCGTCTGCGACGACGGTCCACTGCTCCTGGCGGTCGGCGAGGGCATCCCTGCCCGCCGGCGTGATGGTGTAGTGCTTGCGCCGGCGCCCGGCGTCGGACGTCCCCCACAGCGAGGACACGTAACCGAGCCGCTCGAGCCGGTGCAGCAGCGGATAAAGCATTCCGTCGGTCCACTGCATGCCGCCGCCCGAGAGCTCAGTCACCCGCTTGAGGATTGCGTAGCCATACAGGTCGCCGTCCGCCAAGATGCCCAGCACAAGGGGAGTGGCTGAAGCGGCGACCAGGTCTTTATCAATGCGCACCGCGCCTCCTGTGCCTAGAAGTGATACGTAGGACTGAAAGGTATCAAACATAGTAGCTCTAGGTATAGATGCCCTGGCGCGGCGGTTTGCGGCAAACCTTTGTCCTTGACGCATCTCGCGCCTTCCGCATATCCTGAACGAACGGTCGGTAATTATTTATCGGAAATTCATGAGGAGCAACCATGGCATCGCAGACCCTGCAGTCAGTGCCCGCCGAGCCATCGCCGGAACGGCATGAGCCGAGGCCCGAGGACGCGGCCCGGCGCGACGCCGAGGGCCAGGCATACTTCGACAAGGTCATGGCGGAGGATTCCCGGATCGAGCCGCGTGACTGGATGCCCCCGGCCTATCGCAAAACGCTCCTGCGCCAGATCTCCCAGCATGCCCACTCGGAGATCATTGGCATGCAGCCCGAGGCCAACTGGATCTCGCGCGCCCCGAGCCTGAAGCGCAAGGCCATCCTCATGGCCAAGGTCCAGGACGAGGCCGGCCACGGACTCTATCTCTACTCCGCCGCCGAAACCCTCGGCCAGCCGCGTGATCAGATGATGCAGGACCTGATGGACGGCAAGGCCAAGTACTCCTCAATCTTCAACTACCCGGCGCGCACCTGGGCCGACATGGGTGCCATCGGCTGGATGGTCGACGGCGCCGCGATCGCCAACCAGGTGCCGCTCTGCCGCGCCTCCTTCGGTCCCTACGGCCGGGCCATGGTCCGGGTGTGCAAGGAAGAGTCCTTCCATCAGCGCCAGGGCTTTGAGATTTTGCTGGAACTCTCCCACGGCACTCCCGAGCAGAAGCAGATGGCGCAGGACGCGGTGAACCGCTGGTACGCCCCGGCCCTGATGATGTTTGGCCCCCCGGATGACGACTCGCCCAACTCCAAGCAGTCCATGGCCTGGAACATCAAGCGATTCAGCAATGACGAACTCCGCAACCGGTTTGTCGGCATGATGATGGAGCAGGTCAAGGTCCTCGGCCTGACGCTGCCTGACAAGGACATCCGGTTCAACGAGGAAACCAAGAAGTGGGAGCACGGGCCGCTGGACTGGGCCGAATTCCATGAAGTCCTGGCCGGCCGCGGCCCCTGCAACGCCCAGCGCCTGGAACGGCGCCGCGAGGCACACCAGAACGGCGCGTGGGTGCGCGAAGCCGCAGCCGCTTACGCGGAAAAGCAGAGCCGCAAGCAGAAGGAATCAGCAGCATGACAACAGAACCCCAAGCAGGAAACGTCTGGCCCATCTGGGAAGTATTTGTCCGCTCCAGCCGCGGCCTGTCCCACGTCCACGCAGGATCCCTGCACGCGCCCGACGCGGCCATGGCGCTGCGCAACGCCCGGGACCTCTACACCCGCCGCAACGAAGGGGTGTCCATCTGGGTGGTCCCGGCCGAGGCCATCGCCTCCAGCGACCCGGATTCCAAAGGCTCCTTCTTTGAATCCCCCCAGGGCAAGGACTACCGCCACGCCACGTACTACACCAAGAGTGAGGGCGTGAAGCACCTGTGAGCACTACTCCTGAAACAGCCCTCAACTCAGAGGAAACGACCGGCCACGGCGACATCACCGTCGGCGTATCCGGCGCGGCTGGAGACAGCGGAGCCAGCGCCACCCGCATCACCCCCGGCAACGCCCTCCGCCCGGAAGACATCGCGCTCTCTGTCAGCCGCGGTACCGCGAAGCCGAGCGAGGACGTCGCCGAGTTCGCCCTCCGTCTGGGCGACGACGCCCTGATCCTGGCCCAGCGCCTGGGCCACTGGATCTCCCGCGCGCCGGAGCTCGAAGAGGACGTCGCCCTCGGCAATATCGCCTTGGACGAACTTGGCCACGCCCGGTCCTTCCTCAGCTACGCCGGCGGACTGGACGGGCGCAGCGAAGACGATCTCGCCTACCTCCGCCGCGAGCACGAGTTCCGCTCGGCGGCGCTCTTCGAACAGCCGAACGGCGACTTCGCCGTCACCATTGCCCGGCAGTTCGTGGTCAGCTACTACCAGTTCGAGCTCTACCGCCGGCTGACGTCCTCCACCGACTCCACCCTGGCCGGCATCGCCGCCAAGGCGGTCAAGGAGGTGGATTACCACCGGGACCACAGCGCCCAGTGGGTCCTGCGCCTGGCCCTCGGCACCGACGAATCACGCCAGCGCATGATCCACGCGTTCAAAGTCATCTGGCCATTCGTGGATGAGCTGTTCCGCGACGACGAGCTCACCGGACGCCTCAGCGAGGCCGGCGCCGCGCCCCAGCCCTCGAGCCTCCGCGAGGATTTCGACCGGCTCACCGGCGAGGTCCTGGCCGAAGCCGAGCTCGAGGTCCCCAATGTGCAGCCCACACCGGGCGGGGGCCGCCGCGGCCTGCACTCCGAACACCTCGGCTACATCCTCGCCGAGATGCAGGTGCTCGCCCGCGAGCACCCCGGAGCCAGCTGGTAGGCACCATGGAAATGTTTGTCTCCGATCCGGAAACCGCGGAGCGCCGCAACGCCGCCAGGGGCAACACCGCCCAGGAGAAAGCCTGGGCGGTCGCAGCCACTGTGTGCGACCCCGAAATCCCGGTCCTCACCATTGCTGATCTCGGCATCCTGCGCAATGTCCAGTTCTACGACGACGGCGGGATGGTTCCCGCCGTCCAGGTCACCATCACCCCGACGTACTCGGGCTGCCCCGCCATGGACGCCATCCGGGATGACCTCACCGCGGCTTTCCACCGCGCGGGGTACCCGAGCGTGAGGGTCGAACTTGTCCTCTCCCCGGCCTGGACCACCGACTGGATGAGCGAGGACGGCAAGGCCAAGCTGGAGCAGTACGGGATCGCCCCGCCGTCGGGCCAGTCGGCAGTCCGGCACGCCGGCCCGGTCCGGCTCGCGCTTGCCGTCAAATGTCCCCAGTGCTCATCGCTGAACACCAAAGAACTCACCCGCTTCGGTTCCACCTCCTGCAAGGCCCTCTACGTGTGCCAGGACTGCAAGGAACCGTTCGACTACTTCAAAGTTTTGTAAGGAACAGGTGCCTCCATGAAGGTTGTCCGCCAGACCGCCGCGGAGTCGGCCGCAGCCACCGGCCGCCGTCGTGCGTCCTTCCACACCCTGACGGTGGATGAGGTCCGCCGGCTCACCGACGACGCCATCGAGGTGACGTTCGGGGTCCCGGCCGGGCTCGCCGGACAGTTCGACTACCTGCCGGGCCAGTACGTCGCGCTGCGCACCACCCTGCCCGACGCCGACGGGCAGCCGCACGAGATCCGCCGCAGCTACTCGATCTGCGCCGAACCGCGTAGCTTCGCGGACGGCAGCAGCGAAATCCGGGTGGCCATCAAGAAAGACCTCGGGGGCCTGTTCTCCACGTGGGCCAACGCCGAACTCAAGGCCGGCGACGTCCTGGACGTCATGAGCCCCATGGGTGCCTTCGTCTCCAAGCACGGCCGCGACGGCAAGCCGGTGGAGCAAAATGTTATGACTTCCATGAATGATCCGAAGGAGCTGGCGGGGGAGCCCGGCTCGTTCGTGGCAATCGCCGCAGGCTCCGGCATCACCCCCGTGATCGCCATCGCCCGCACCTTGCTGGCGGCCCACCCCGAGACCCGCTTCGACCTCATCTACGCCAACAAGGCCGCCATGGACGTGATGTTCCTCGAAGAACTCGCGGACCTGAAGGACAAGTACCCGGCCCGGCTGGCGCTGCACCACGTGCTCTCGCGTGAACAGCGGATCGCGCCGCTGCTCAGCGGCAGGATCGACGCCGAGAAGCTGCAGGCGCTGCTGGGCACCGCCATCCACGCTGACGACGTCGACGAATGGTTCCTCTGCGGTCCGTTCGAACTCGTGCAGCTGTGCCGGGACACCCTCGCCTCGCGCGGCGTCGCCCCGGAGCACGTCCGCTTCGAACTGTTCACCTCCGGCAAGCCGGACCGCCCCGAGGGCAACATTGGCCGGCCAGTGATCGAGGACGAGTCCAAGGAGACCTACAAGATCACGTTCAAGCTGGACGGTTTGCAGGGCGACGTGGCGAGCCCCACCCACGCCCGGGAATCCATCCTCAACGCAGCCCTCCGGGTCCGCCCCGACGTGCCGTTCGCCTGCGCCGGCGGCGTCTGCGGCACCTGCCGGGCCAAGCTGGTCAGCGGCAATGTCACCATGGACGAGAACTACGCCCTGGAGCAGGATGAGCTCGACAAGGGTTACGTCCTGACCTGCCAGTCCCACCCCACCACCCCGGAAGTCACGGTCGACTTCGACGTCTAGGTTTTTCGGCGCCCGCCTTTCGAATCCAAGGAGCCCCATGATTTCCCTGTCCATCGCCGACGGCGTTGCCGAAGTCGTACTCGATGCCCCACACAAGCTGAACTCCCTCGACGAGCAGGCACTCGCGGATTTGTCCCGGGCGTACGACGACGCTGCTGACGCTGCCGCGCGCGGCGAGGTCCGCGCACTGCTGCTCCGCGGCGAGGGCCGCGCCTTCTGCGCCGGCCGGGACATCGCCGGCGTGACCCCGGAGAGCGACGACGCGCAGGCGTACCTGGGCGGGCTCGTCCAGCCGCTGCTCAAGAAAATGAGCACTTTCCCCGCGCCCACGTTCGCGGCGGCGCAGGGCGCCTGCCTCGGTGTGGGGCTGGGCCTGCTGCTGGCCACGGATGTGGTTTACGTGGCGGAGAACGCCAAGTTCGGCTCACCGTTCGCCAAGCTCGGCGCCACCCTCGATTCCGGCGGGCACTGGTATTTCACCGAGCGCCTGGGCATGCACCGGACCCTGGACCTGATTTACACGGCGGAGCTCATGAGCGGCGCCGACGCCGTGGCACGGGGTATGTTCAGCCGGGCCATGCCCGCGGCGGAACTGCTGGAGAACACCCGGGCCATCGTGGCCGGCGTTGCCACTGGCGCCACCGGTGCGTTCCGGGCCAGCAAAGAGCTCGTGGCGCATATCCGGGACCAGCGGCTGGGGCTGTGGGAGGCCATGGAAGAGGAAAACGCAGAGCAGGCACGGCTGTGCAAGAGCGAGGACTACGCCGAGGGTTTCCGCGCCTTCCATGAGAAGCGCACCCCGGTTTTCAAGGGCTGACCGGCGGCCCGGCGGGTTCCGCGGAAACTCATTTCCCGAGTACTCGTCTTTGCCCCGAAGCATTCTCATTTCCTTAACCCGCTTGTAATGTTCGGTTATGAGTCTGGGGAGATCTGTAACTAAAGCTGTCATACCCGCGGCGGGGCTGGGAACGCGCTTCCTGCCGGCCACTAAGGCAATGCCCAAGGAAATGCTGCCGGTGGTCGACCAGCCGGCCATCCAATACGTCGTGGAAGAAGCCGTCCGGGCCGGGCTGACGGATCTGCTGATGGTTACCGGGCGCCAGAAGCGTGCACTGGAGGACCACTTCGACCGCGAACCCTCGCTGGAGCACGCCCTTGAACTCAAGGGTGATTTCGACAGGCTGGAGGCCGTCCGTCACGCTTCCCGCCTGGGCCCGCTGCACTATGTGCGCCAGGGCGACCCCAAGGGGCTGGGCCATGCGGTCCTCTGCGCCCGCCAGCACGTGGGCCATGAACCCTTCGCCGTCCTGCTGGGCGATGACCTGATCGACGAGCGGGACGAGCTGCTGACCACCATGATGGACGTCCAGGCCCGGACCGGCGGCTCCGTGGTGGCGCTGATCGAGGTGGATCCCGCGGAAATCAGTGCCTATGGTTGCGCCGACATTTCGGTGGTGCCGGGCCAGGACCATGTGCGGGTCAACCGGCTCGTGGAGAAACCAGCCATCGCCGATGCCCCGTCGAACCTGGCCGTGATCGGGCGGTACGTCCTGCATCCGGAGATTTTCGATGTGCTGGAGGACACCCCGCCCGGCCGTGGCGGCGAAATCCAGCTCACCGATGCGCTGCAGACCCTTGCCGTGTCCGACTGCGACGGAGCCGGCGTCTACGGTGTGGTCTTCCGGGGCCGCCGGTACGACACCGGAGACAAACTCAGCTACCTCAAGGCGGTCATCTCGATCGCGGCCGAGCGGGTGGAGTTTGGCGAGGAGCTCCGGGCCTGGATGAAGGCGTTCGTAAGCTAGCGCGTGTCCACGTCTTCGAACACCAGGAAGGTCTGGGTGTCCAAGACACCGGGCATGGACTGCAACTGGTCGAAGATCACCCGGCGAAGGTCAATGTTGTCCACGGCGCGCACCAGCAGGATGACATCGAAGTCCCCGCCCACCAGCGCGATGTGATGGACCTCCGGGATGGCGCGCAGGAGTTCGCGCAGCTCGCGCCAGGAATGCTGGCGCACCTTCAGCGTGACGTAGGCCGACGACTTCAAGCCGGCCTTGATGGGATCCACCAGGGCGGTGAACTTGGTCAGGACGCCTTCACCGGTGAGCCGGGCTATCCGGGTGTACGCGTGGGCGCGGGAAATGTGGACGTTCTCGGCCACCTGGGTCACGGACATCCGGCCGTCCCGGGTCAGCTCCGCAATGATGTTCCGGTCCACATCGTCCAGCGGCACCGCCACCTGCTCCGCCTCAAGCTCTGCCATTCGTCTACAACCCCCGCCGGTAATCCAGCTCACACTTACGATTCGTCTTCCAGACTAGGGCAAATTTGTGGACTTCTCCATGGTTTGCCACGGAGGTGGATACGAAACAGCGGCTGGCGGCATACTGGGAAAGATTAGTGGCTACAGAAGGACGGACCAATGACGATCTCCGCAGACCATGCTGCGCAGCAACCTGCGCAGCAGGCCGCGCAGCAAAATCCAGCCAGTGATGCCGTGAGCAAGTTTGGCATCACGGTTGAGGACTACATGCTCCCGGCCCGCCACCAGATCCAGATGGTCGGCCCCGACGGCACCCTGAACCCGCACACGGAACAGGGCACCCAGCCCGGGCACGAATACAGCCTGCCCAGCGAGGCCGAACTGCTGGCCGCCTACGAGCAGCTCGTCGTCGGCCGCCGCGTCAACGACCAGAACTCCGCGCTGGTCCGGCAGGGCCGCATGGCCGTCTACCCTTCCAGCCACGGCCAGGAGGCGTGCCAGGTTGCCGCCGCACTGTGCCTTGCCGAGGGTGACTGGTTGTTCCCCACCTACCGCGACTCGGTGGCCGTCATGGCCCGCGGCGTGGACCCTGTGCAGACCATGACGCTCTTCCGCGGCGACTGGCACGGCGGCTACGACCCCGCCAAGAACAAGGTCGGGATCCAGTGCACTCCGCTGACCACCCAGCTGCTGCACGGCGTCGGCGTTGCGCACGCCGCCAAGCTGCGCGGCGAGGACACCGTGGTCCTGGCCATGTGCGGGGACGGCGCCACCAGCGAAGGCGACTTCCACGAGGCCCTGAACTTCGCCGCCGTCTTCCACCTTCCTGTGGTCTTCTTCGTCCAGAACAACCAGTACGCGATCTCCGTGCCGCTGGCGCACCAGTCGGTTGCGCCCTCGCTGGCCCACAAGGCCGTGGGCTACGGCATGGCCGGCGAACGCGTGGACGGCAATGACGTCGTGGCCCTGCTCGCCGTCCTGGGCCGGGCCGTCAAGCTCGCCCGGGAAGGTTCCGGCCCGCTGCTCGTGGAGGCGCACACCTACCGGATGCAGGCGCACACCAACGCCGACGATGCCACCCGCTACCGTCAGGACAGCGAAGTCGCCGAATGGGTGGCCAAGGACCCGCTGAGCCGGATGCAGACCTACCTGACGGACCGCGGCCTGCTGGACGATGACCGCGCTGCCAGGATCACCGACAAGG
Organism: Arthrobacter sp. 05L421; assembly: GCF_056397785.1. Taxonomy (NCBI): domain Bacteria; kingdom Bacillati; phylum Actinomycetota; class Actinomycetes; order Micrococcales; family Micrococcaceae; genus Arthrobacter; species Arthrobacter sp. 05L421. The sequence continues at coordinate 542,947 of NZ_JBFTOC010000001.1, read as the reverse complement.
CCGAAGCAGTTGCCACGCAGCTGCGCGAAGGCCTCAGCGAAGAGGTTCCGGTGGAACCGCAGGACCTCTTCAAGTACGTCTTCTCCACCCCCACCCCACAGCTGAAAGAACAGTCAGCCATGCTCGCCGACGAACTAGCCCGCGACGCCGCATCCGCCGCAGCCGCATCCACCGCTACGGAGGCCGGCAAATGAGCCCCACCATCACCACGTCCTCCGAGGCGAACGGCAACGTCAGTGCCGCGACCGCCCGCGCCGCCGCCAAGGCTGCCGCCGCCGCAGAACTGACCGGCCCGCAGACCATCACGCTGGCCAAGGCGCTCAACACCGCCATGGCCGACGCCATGCACGCGGACCCCTCGGTCCTGGTCTTCGGCGAGGATGTCGGCATGCTCGGCGGCGTCTTCCGCATCACGGACGGGCTCACCAAGACCTTCGGCACCAGCCGTTGCTTCGACACCCCCCTGGCCGAATCCGGAATCGTGGGCATGGCCGTGGGCATGGCCATGAACGGCATGCGCCCGGTCATCGAGATGCAGTTCGACGCGTTCGCCTACCCGGCCTTCGAACAGATCGTCAGCCACGTCGCCAAGATGCACAACCGCACCAAGGGCGCCGTGAAGCTGCCCATGGTCATCCGGGTTCCGTACGCCGGCGGCATCGGGGGAGTGGAGCACCACTGCGACTCCTCCGAGGCCTACTACGCGCACACCGCCGGCCTGAAGGTCTTCACCCCCGCCACCGTGGCCGATGGCTACCGGATGCTCCGCGAAGCCATCGATTCCGACGACCCCGTCATGTTCATGGAGCCCAAGAAGCTGTATTGGTCCAAGGACCAGGTGGACCTGGACGCGCTGCGCGCCGAGCACGCCGCGAACACCGAGAACGGCACTTCCTCCGAGGGCCGGGCCGCCGTTGCCCGCCCCGGCACCGACGCCACGCTGATCGCCTACGGGCCGTCCGTCCCGACGGCGCTTGCCGCCGCGGCCGCCGCCGCCGAGGAAGGCCGCTCGCTGGAAGTGATCGACGTCCGCTCGATCGTGCCGTTCGACGACGAGACCGTCTGCGCCTCGGTCCGCAAGACCGGCCGCGCCGTGGTCATCGCCGAGGCCCACGGCTTCGCGTCCGTGGCCTCGGAAATCGTCGCCCGGGTCCAGGAACGCTGCTTCCACCACCTCGCCGCGCCGATCCGCCGCGTCACCGGCTTCGACGTGCCCTACCCGGCGCCCAAGCTCGAGCACTACTACCTGCCCGGCGTGGACCGCATCCTCGACGCCGTTGACGACCTCCAGTGGGAAGACTGACCATGAGCGAACCCAAAGTATTCCTCCTCCCTGACCTGGGCGAAGGCCTCACCGAAGCCGAGCTCGTGAGCTGGCTCGTGGCCGTGGGCGACGAGATCCGCGTCGACCAGCCGATCGCCGAGGTGGAGACGGCCAAGTCCATGGTGGAGGTGCCCTCCCCGTACGCCGGCACCGTGGCCGTGCTGCACGGCGAGCCCGGCCAGACGCTCGACGTCGGCAAGCCGCTGATCTCGGTGATGCCTGTGGGTGCTGCCGGTGCTTCCCCGGTTTCGGGTGGGGCCGGTGCGGATGATGCCGCCGGTGGCGCCGCCACAGGCAATGCCGCCCCCGCCCCTTCGCCGGACGGCATTGCTGCAAGCAGCATGCCGTCCGGCTCCGACAGGCCCGATGCCACTCCCGGGGCGGCATTGCCTGCATCGCCTGGTGTTGTTGCTGACACCCCGGCCGCTGCCGCGGCTGAGGCTTACCGTGAGGAGGAGAAGGCTGGGTCTGGGAATGTCTTGATCGGGTATGGGACTCCGGGCGGGCATGGAGTTGCCCGGCGGAGCCGGGCTCCTAAGCGGGCCGTCGCTACTTCGCTTGTCGAGCCTGCCGGCCCGGCGTCTGCTGCCGAGAAGGCTGCCGATGACCTGGTGCTGCTGCGGACCCGGGTGCCGGGGAAGCTCGGGGCGGTTATTTCTCCGCTGGTTCGCCGGATGGCGCGCGATCATGGGGTTGATTTGGGGGAACTCCAGGGGTCGGGGGCCAGCGGGCTCATCATGCGGCGCGACGTTGAAGCCGTCATCAAGCCGTCACCGGTGGTTGAGCGCCCGGCCGCGGAACCTGTCGTGGAGCCGGCCGTTCCGGCCTCGGCGTCGGGTACCGATGCGCGCACCGGGCTGGGCATCTCCGGACGCACAGCGGTACGTGGAGTGCGCAAGGCGGTCGCGGCGAACATGACACGCAGCCGGTCCGAGATCCCGGAAGCGACGGTGTGGGTGGATGTGGACGCCACGGCGCTCGTGGAGATGCGTGCGGCGCTGAAGAAGGCTGACCCGCACAATACCCCGGGCCTGCTGGCTTTCATTGCCCGGTTCGTTACCGCCGGGCTGAAGAAGTTCCCGGAGCTGAACACGCGGATCGTGACCACCGAGGATGCTGCGGGCGGCATGATGCAGGAGATTGTGGCCTTCGACGGCGTCAACCTCGGTTTCGCGGCGCAGACCGACCGCGGACTGATGGTGCCGTCGGTGCGGAACGCTGACAAGCTCAGCGCCCGCGAACTGGACGCGGAGATCCGCCGCCTCACCGCCGTCGTCCGCGAGGGCAAGGCGACCCCGGCGGAGCTGGGCAGCGGCACCTTCACGCTGAACAACTACGGCGTGTTCGGGGTTGACGGTTCCGCCGCGATCATCAACCACCCCGAGGTGGGGATCCTGGGCGTCGGGCGGATCATCGACAAGCCTTGGGTGGTCAACGGCGAGCTCGCGGTCCGTAAGGTCACCGAACTGACCCTCACGTTCGACCACCGGGTGTGCGACGGGGGCGCCGCAGGCGGTTTCCTGCGTTATGTCGCCGACGCGATCGAGAACCCGGGGTCGGCGCTCGCGGACATGTGAGCACTTGGCTCGGGGGATTCGCTGGCCCGGGATTCCCGGCCGGGCGGGGCCGCACGGTTAGTTCTGTGCGGTTCCCGCTCCCTTCTCCGCCCGCGCGGAAGGCCGCCGCACCGGCCACGACGCCGGCAGGAGCAGCAGCCGTTCGCGCTGAAGCGGCGGATGAGGGCAAAGTCGTCAGTGGTGGCCACAGGCTACTCCGCGGCGAGGCTAAGACGAGGGCCTCCGGGCAGAGCCGCCACAGGGGCGGGACGGGCATGCCCTGAAGGGAATTGCCAGCCGACACGGGTAGAATCGAGGCCTGTGCAGCGCACCAACACAGCACCAACAAGACCGCACAAACAACGCCGGAAAAGCGTCGGAAATACGGAGATGCAATGTCACGATGGCTCGAGGTCGGTCCAGACAACTACGTACTGACAACTCAAGGTTCCCTGCTCAATACGGGTATGGTGGTCGGCACCGAGCGCGCCATGGTGATCGACACCGGCGGCGGCCCCCGGCAGGGCCGTGAGATCCTGGCGGCCGTGCGGGAAAAGACCGCGCTGCCACTGGTGGTGGTCAACACGCACGCCCACTACGACCACTTCTTCGGCAACGCCGTCTTCGCCGACGACGGCGTCACGGAATTCTGGGCGCACGAGAACTGCGCTGCGGAAATCGAGGAGAACGGTGATGAGCAGCGGCGGTTCGTGGCCTCGGCGGAACCGGAAATGGCGGCCGGTCAGGGCACCGATGCCGAGCTGGTGGTTCCGAACGCCATCGTGAAGGACCAGCCCGTCCTTGTGGATCTTGGCGGCCAGACCGCCACCTTGTTCTATCTGGGCCGCGGCCACACCGATGGCGACCTCCTGGTCGGCACGGCGAGCACCCTCTTCGCCGGCGACCTCGTGGAACAGGGTTCACACCCCTCCTTCGAGGACTCATTCCCGGAAGACTGGGCCGACGCCCTCCGGCACCTCTCTGCGCTGCGGCACCGTTACGAGTTCCTGATTCCCGGCCACGGCGAACCGTGCTCGGACCAGTTCGTCAAGACCATGGCCAACACCATGACCACCGCGGTCCGGCAGGCAATCCAGGCCACCCGGGAAACCCCGGACGACGCCACCAAGGCCATCCCGATCCTGCCGTACGGCCCCGAGCAGTCGCGCTGGTTTATCAAGCGCCTGCAGGACACAGGGGCCCACCGCTAGGGCCAGGATCTTGGCAGTAATGGTAAGTGTGCTCATTACTGCCCCTAGACTTGTTCCTGGAACGATGTCAATCGAGCACTGCAGCGGTCTGCGCTGTGATCCCTGGGGGGAACGAACATGCCAGAACAGGTCGAAAACAAGACCGCCAACGCCCTCGCTGAAGCTGAAGCAGCTGCAGAGGAGGCCCAACTCCCGCGTCGGAGGGACCGCCGCCGCGGCGACGACTCCGACGCCTGGACAGGAACCATGCCTATCATTTCCAGCAACCAGGCTGACCAGCGCCCGACGGCCCCCAGCAGTTCCTGGGCGCAGGCTGCTGCTGCAGCCGACGCACCCGCGCGCCCGCAGCCCGCAAAACCGTCCAAGGATCCTGCTCTGAAGCCGCCTGCCCCCGAGGCTGCTCCTGCCGTGCCCGCCCAGCCCACCCGTTCCACGCGTTCGGCCAGCAGGGCGGCGGCACTGGCCGACGCCCCGGTGCCCGACTTCATCAGTTCCCCGGGTCTCTTTGTCCGCGAGCAGAAGCCCCGGCCCGTCGGCGGTTTCCGCGGGGCGCTCTACAACCTGACCGGCGGCGGGCTGAACCTGGGCCCGAGCGCCAGGCAGCGTGAGGAAGACGAACTGGCCCGGCGCATCTCCCGCCAGCTCCAGGGCAGCTACAACACCGCCGTCCTGAGCCTGAAGGGCGGCATCGGCAAGACCTCCACCACGGTTGGCGTCGGACTGACCCTGGCGGAGTTCCGGGGCGATCCCCCGTGCGCGATCGACGCCAACCCTGATTCCGGCGACCTCGTCGAACGCGCCCTCGGCGAGGGCATCTACCAGCAGCAGAGCCCGCGGACCATCACGGACCTGCTCGGGAACATCGAGTCAGTCGATTCCCTCACGGCACTGGCCCGCTACATGCACCATGCCGGCAGGCTGCACCTCATTGCCGGTGAACAGGATCCCGAGGTATCGGATTCGCTGACGGCCGAGGAATACCTGCGGATCCGCAAGCTCATCTCCGCCTACTATTCCGTGGCGCTGATCGACTGCGGCACGGGCGTGACGCACAATGCCATGAGCGGCATCCTGCAGTCGGCGGACAACCTGATCATCGCTGCCGGCTATGCCGTCAGCGGCGCCAAACGGGCCCGAAGCACCCTTCACTGGCTGGCGAGCCACGGCTACGAAGACCTGGCGCGCAACGCCGTCGTGGTCATCACCGACAAGGACGAGGTGTCCACCCGGGTGGACAAGGACGCAATCGAGGAACACCTGTCCGGCATCTGCCGCCAGCTGATCGCGGTTCCGCACGACCGCGGAGTGGCCGACGGCGACCTCGTCACCCTCGACGTACTACGCCCTGAAACGCGGCGCGCCTACCGTGAGATCGCCGCGGCAATCGTGGACGGCTACGTCTAAGCGCCCACGCAGGACTCCGCGGTACATTTGAGCATGGCCAACCACTACGTCGGGGACGACGCCGCCCGGCACCTGCAGGACTTACTCCTGGGGACCGAAAACGTCGACGACTTCCTGAATCGTCTCGCGGAGTTTTCCGCCGCCTCGTTGAGCCACATGACCGGCGCCGAGATTGAGTGCGGTGTCACGCTCCAGCGCCGTAAACGGACCATGACGGTCGCGGGCAGCAGCCCTCACGCCGTGGTCCTGGACCGCATTGAGCAAAGCCTCCGTTCCGGCCCCTGTGTCGAGGCTCTGCGCACCAAGGCCGTGGTCCTGCTGGCGGACGTGGACACGGACCCCCGCTGGCCCGACTACCAGCTCCAGCTTGCCGCTAACGGGTGCCGCAGCACCCTGGGCGTTCCCCTGGAGATCGGTGAGGACGCCGCCGCGGCACTGAACTTCTTCGCGGCGGACACTGGACTCTTCACGGAGGCGACCATCGCTGAAGCGGCCGGGTTCGCGGACTTGGCAGGGCGTGCCCTGCGCCTGGCCGTGCGCATCGGAACCGCCCAGTCCCGGGCCGAGGACCTGCAGGCCGCCATGGAGAACCGCACCTCCATAGATCTCGCCTGTGGTGTGATCATGGCGCAGAACCGCTGCTCCCAGGACGAGGCCATGGCCATCCTGACCCGAGTATCCAGCAACCGGAACCAGAAGCTCCGTGACGTCGCCGCGGACGTCCTCCGGCACGTCACCAGCGTCGGGGTCCGCACCCACTTCGACGCCTAAATCAGGGAGGGCCCCGGCGGATGCCTAGGATGAAGGGGATGACCACCACACGCCTCGCACCCTTCAGCCTCCGCAGCATCGCCGTTCCCGCGTTCGGGCCGGCCCTCATGTTCAGCCTGGGCGAGGGCGCGATCCTTCCCGTGGTGGCCCTGTCCGCCCGCGATCTTGGCGCCTCGGTGCCAGGGGCCGCGCTGATTGTTACGCTGATTGGCCTCGGGTCCTGGTTCTTCAACCTGCCGGCGTCACTGATCACGCTGAAATTCGGGGAACGCTGGGCGATCGTGGGGGCCGCGGCCGCCAGCGCTGTCGCCCTCGCCGCGGCGGCGGTCGCACCGCTGTTTCCCGGCGGCCTCTGGGTGCTGGCGGCGGCGATGGTGGTGGTGGGCATGGCCGCCAGCGTCTTCAGCCTGGCGCGGCAGAAATACCTGACGGAGGCCGTGCCGGTCATGGTCCGGGCACGGGCCCTGTCCACACTCGGAGGCGTCAACAGGATTGGCATCTTCATCGGCCCTTTCATCGGGGCCGCCGTGATGCAGTTTGCCGGGATCAGCGGGGCTTATTGGGCTGGCGTCGTGGCCATGGCCGCGGCGGCGGCGGTGTCCGTCACCATCCCCGACCTCGAGGCGAAGCCGCTTCCGGCCGACGGCGTTCCGGTGCAACAGCCCACCATGCGCAGCATCGCTGTGTCGCACGCCGGCGTTTTCCTCAGCGTCGGGGCCGGCGTTCTGCTGCTGAGCGCGTTGCGCGCCTCGCGCCAGGTGGTCATCCCGCTGTGGGCCGATCACCTGGGCCTTGACCCCACCCAGGCCTCCCTGATCTACGGGATCTCCGGGGCGATCGACATGCTGGTGTTCTATCCCGCCGGAAAGCTGATGGACCGCAAGGGCCGGCAATGGGTGGCCGTACCGTCCACGCTCATCATGGGCACGGCCATGCTCCTGATCCCGCTCAGCACGGGATTCGTCTCGCTCATGCTGGCTGCGCTCCTGATCGGCTTCGGCAACGGCATCAGCTCCGGCCTGAACATGACGCTCGGGGCCGATTTCTCGCCGGACAACGGCCGCGGCCAGTTCCTGGGGATCTGGCGCTTCATGGCCGATGCCGGCGCCACCGGCGGTCCCGTGCTGCTCTCAGCCGTCACCGCGGTCGCTGCCCTGGGGGCCGGCGTGGCGGCGACCGGTGTGATCGGCTTCGCCGCCGCGGCGGTGTTCGCCGTGACCATTCCGCGCCTAAAACACCGCCGGAACTACTGACCGCCTGAGCTACTGACTTGCCGGGCGGCCAGGCCGAACAACCACACGCCGGCCACGGTGCCGAGGTAGCCGGCAATGATGATCAGCGACGTTCCGGCCCAGAAGTAACTGATGGTGCTGATCTGCCCGCCCGGGCCGATGCTCAGCAAGGCATACGCCGCGACCCCTGCCGCGGCAAGGCCGGTGAGGACCGGAAGCAGCAGCCACACCCTGGCCGAGGCCCAGTGGCCTCCGTAACCGTCCCAGACGTTCCAGCACGGGCCCCGGCGGATGATCAGCCAGCCGGCCGGGATCATGAACGCGCCCACCAGCAGGAAGGCTGCCACGACGTCGGCGGGCCTGTGCCACTGGTTGATCAGGGTGGACACGCCCGTGGCGACCGCGAAGCTGCCGCCCAGATAGCCGGCCAGCGGCCGCCAGCGCGGCGAGACCAGCAGGAACACGGCTGCTGCGGCCGAGGCCGCCAGGGTGGTGTGGCCCGAGGGCAGCGAATTCAGCTCCAGTGTCTCGACGCCGCGGTATGGCCGGACCGGGAGCAGGTCCTTCAGGATTTGCGTTGCCACATTTGCGCCCACGCAAGCAGCAATCGCGATCCCGGCCGCAGACCAGCGGCGCCTAAGGATGGTGACGAAAACCACCACGATTGACGCGATCACCACAGAGAGCGCCGGCAGCCAGTCCAGGAGTTTCGTGGCGGCCTTGCCCACGGTGCCGCTGATCTCAACGGCTTCGACGAGGGCCGATTCGTCAATGAACTGTCCCGTGGTGGTGCGGACAAAGAAGAAGTAGGTGGCGGCCAGCCCGGCGACGCAGGCCACCGTGGCCAGCACGAACAAGGCGGCCGGGGCCTTGCCGGGAGGCAGCGCTGCCTGCGCATCCCGTGTTTGGTGGGCTCGAGGCCGGCGTTCCGGAGGTTCCGGCGGCAGAGCGGTGAGCAGCTGCGTTTCCGGGAGCTGTGTTATCTGGACTCCGGCAGACGGGGTTTTCTGGACTCGGGCAGACGGGTCCCCAGAGGTGTGCTTCCGCCAAAAAGTCATGCCATCAAGGGTCCCACAGAACCCTGCGCGCCAGCTGAAGGTCCGGCGCGCGCCGGGTGTAGCGCCTGCCAATAATCGAGTACTCGCTACTCGTGTCCCGCCGGACCGGGCCTCGTAGAGTCGTTTGTGCCGGCCCGGATGATCCCCCGGCACTACGCTCCTTGAGCGGGGCCGGCGAAGACGAGTTTCCTGGACCAGGGACTCACCCCCAGTCATCGCCGGCCCATCAAGGACCTCATCAGCCTCCCTGCACCGCGTCCCAGCGCTTCCGAGCGCCTCGCGTCGTCCCAGCGCCTCGCGTCCCCAGCCCTTCGCGTCCCGGTGCGGCATCGCAGGAGGGCATGCCAGTACAGTGGCACCATGCCCCCCCTCCCCATGGACACCCCGGCACGTCCCGCCGCGCCCCTGCCCGGCCTCGACGAACTCCTGGCCGGCGCCCATGTTGTGAGCCTGCCGATGCGCGTGAAGTTCCGGGGCATCCTGCAGCGCGAGGCCCTGCTGCTCCGCGGGCCGCTGGGCTGGGGCGAATTCTCTCCCTTCCCCGAGTACGACGACGCCGAGGCCTCCCGCTGGCTTGCGGCCGCGATAGAGGCCGGCTGGGCCGGGTTTCCGGCCCCGTTGCGGGACAGCGTCCCGGTCAACGCCACTGTCCCTGCCGTGCCGGCGCGCCAGGTGCCCGAGATCCTGGCCCGCTTTGGCCGGGTGGACGCGGTCAAAGTCAAGGTCGCGGAACGCGGCCAGAGCCTCGACGACGACGCCGCCCGGGTGACGGCCGTCCGGGAGGCCCTGCCGGACGCCGCGATCCGGGTGGACGCGAACGGCGGCTGGGACGTGCCGGAGGCCGTCACGGCACTCAGGCGGCTCGCCGCCGTCGGGCTCGAATATGCAGAACAGCCCGTGCCGGAGATCGCGGGCCTCGCCGAGGTTCGGCGGCAGCTGCGGGCCGCCGGCGTCCCCGTGCTGATTGCCGCGGATGAGAGCGTGCGCAAGGAAGAGGACCCGCTCAAAGTGGCCCGTGCCGGCGCCGCGGACCTGATCGTGGTCAAGGTCGCCCCGCTCGGGGGAGTGCGCCGCGCCCTGCAGATCGTGGCGCAGGCTGGGCTGCCCGCCGTCGTGAGTTCGGCGTTGGACACCTCTGTGGGCATCCGGGCCGGCCTGGCCCTCGCCGCCGCCCTGCCCGAACTGCCGTACGCCTGCGGCCTGGGGACAGTGTCCCTGCTCGCCGCTGATGTCACGCAGGATTCACTGGTTCCCGACGACGGCGCGATCACCCTCCGCGACGTCCGCCCGGCGCCGGAATTGCTGGACGCACACGCCGCCGCACCGGAACGCCGGGACTGGTGGCTGGACCGGCTGCGGCGCGTGCACGCGGTGCTGGCCGCATCGACTGCTCCGTAGTGCGTTGGTCCGTAGTGCGAGGTCGGTAGGGCGGGTTCCGTAGGGAGGTGCGCCGTTCACCGAGCCTTCATCTGGGAGACGCCTCTCGGTAGCCAGCGGCTGGAAGGGTGGGCCCGACCGCAACTCACCCCATGGAAGGTCTCTCCATGTCTGTCTCCTCCGGACGCACGTTCTCCCTGCTCCCCATGCTTGGCCACACCAAAGGCAAACGAAGCCCCGTTACCTGCGCGCTGAAGTGCGACAACGCCTGCTCCGGCGAGGTCTGCAACACCAGCACCAACAGCTACTTCCGCGACATCGCCTCCGCCACGATGTCCCGCCGCGCCGCCCTGGGCTTCGGCGCCGCCGGAGCCCTCGCCGTCGCCTTCGGCAACGCTGTCACGTCCGCCGGGCCCGCCGCGGCCGACGGCGGCCCGGGCCTCGCCGCCGCCGCCAAGGAGGGGTTTGGAAAATCGAAGCTGCAGTTCACCGCCATCGCTCCGGTGGACGCCGCCGTGGACCAGCTCACCGTCCCGGCCGGGTTCACCTGGCAACCGGTCATCCGCTGGGGCGACCCGCTCTTCAAGGACTCGCCGGCCTTCGACCTCGATCGCCAGAGCGCGCCGGCGCAGGCCCGCCAGTTCGGCTATAACAACGACTACACGGACATCCTGCCGATCGACGGCTCCAAGGACCGCCGGGCCGTGCTCTTCACCAACCACGAATACACCAACGAGTCCATCATGCTGCCAGCTGGATTCGACGCCGCCGAGGCCCGCGCGATCGGCCGCGCAGCCCACGGCCTCACGGTGGTCGAGTTGGAGCGCAAGAACAAGAACAAGCCCTGGAACTACGTCCGGGGCGCGGGCCTGAACCGCCGCTTCCTGACCGACACCACCTACCAGCTCGACGGCCCGGCCGCCGGATCCGCGCTTCTGAAGACCGCAGCCGATCCCTCCGGCCGTTCCATCAAGGGCACGCTGGGCAACTGCTCCGGCGGCACCACGCCGTGGGGCACCATCCTGTCCGGCGAGGAAAACTTCAACGGCTATTTCGCCACGCCTGGAACCTCTGACGCCGACAAGCGCTACGGACTGACCAGCAAGCCCACTGCCCGCCAGTGGGAACTGGATGACCCGCGCTTCGACACCCGCAACCCCGGCTACCAGAACGAGGCCAACCGCTTCGGCTGGATCGTGGAAGTGGACCCGTTCGATCCCTCCTCCACGCCCCGCAAGCACTCCGCGATGGGCCGCTTCAAGCATGAAGGCGCCAACGTGATCGTCGCCAAGTCCGGCCACGTGGTGGCTTACATGGGCGACGACGAGCGCTTCGACTACCTGTACAAGTTCGTCTCCGCCGGCACATACCGGCCCGGGAAAACGGCGGAGGACCGCAGGAACAACCTCACGCTGCTCTCCGAGGGCGACCTGTACGTCGCCAAGTTCACCGGAAATTCCCCGGCCTCGGGGTTCGACGGCGCGGGCAAGCTTCCCGCCGACGGAGCCTTCGACGGAGCCGGGGAGTGGCTGCCCCTGGTGGTGGGCGGACAATCCAAGGTGGCCGGGATGTCCGTGGAAGAGGTGCTCGTCTACACGCGCCTCGCCGCCGACAAGGTGGGCCCCACCAAGATGGACCGCTGCGAAGACGTCCAGCCCAGCCTGCACACCGGCAAGGTCTATGTGGTCTGCACGAACAACGTGGACCGCGGCAAGCCCGGCAAGGAAGGGGCCACCGAGGTCAACCCCCGCACCCTCAACCGCGATGGCCACATCGTCGAAATCACCGAGACCGGGGACCAGACGTCAACCACCTTTGGCTGGAACCTGCTAATGGTCTGCGGCGATCCGGCCAAGAACTCCGCCGCTTACTTCGCCGGGTTCCCCGCCAGCCAGGTCTCACCCATCTCCTGCCCGGACAACGTGGCCTTCGATTCCGTAGGCAACCTGTGGATCTCCACCGACGGCGCGCCCTCCAGCATCGGCTACGCCGACGGGCTCTTCAAGGTGACCCTGGCCGGTGCCGAGCGTGGCAAGGTGGAGCAGTTCCTGGCCGTCCCGCGCGACGCCGAGACCTGCGGCCCGATCATCCACGACGACGAACGCACAGTGTTCGTTGCCGTTCAGCACCCGGGCGAGGAAGGGACTTTCGCCGAGCAGCACTCCTACTTCCCGGACTACGTCGCCGCAGGCGCGACGCCGAAGCCCGGCCAGGTGCGTGCCCCGCGTCCGTCCGTGGTCCAGGTGTTCCGCACAGGCGCCTAGCCACCTCCCGCAACTGCAACGCGGGGTCACTTCGCGCCCATGCTGAGGCGATACATGGGCGCGATCTGACCCCGCGTTGCTTTGGGCTGAGGGAGGGGAGAAGCCCGGGCAGGCCCGAACTGATAATTTGGGACTGTGAATAATCCGGCCGAATTGGTTGTCCCCAGAGTCCAGGCTGCAATTGCCACCGCGTTCGGCGAAGAGTTCCGGCACACGGACCCGGTGGTCAGGCCCTCCCAGTTCGCCGACATCCAGATCAACGCCGCCATGGCCCTGGCCAAGAAAGCCGGCCTGCCGCCGCGGGACGCCGCCGCCAAGATCGTCGAGGCCCTGAACCTGGACGGCATCTGCACCAGCGTGGAAATCTCCGGGCCCGGCTTCATCAACCTGAGCTTTGACGGCACCTGGATCGAGGAACTGCTCAATGCAGAGTCGGTCCAAGCCGCGTCCAAGGCCACGGCGGTGACGCCGGCCGCGACACCGCAGCGCGTCGTCGTCGACTATTCCTCCCCGAACGTCGCCAAGGAAATGCACGTCGGCCACCTGCGCACCACCGTGGTGGGGGACAGCCTCGTCAAGGTGCTCGAAGCCCTTGGTGACACCGTGATCCGGCAGAACCACATCGGCGACTGGGGCACCCCCTTCGGCATGCTGATCGAACACTGGCTGGAGATCGGCGAGGACTCCCCGGAGGCGGCCCTGCTGGTGGAGGACCCCAGCGCGTTCTACCAGGCCGCCCGGGCCAAGTTCGATGCCTCCGCCGCCGACGAGGACGGCTTCGCCACCCGCGCCCGGCTCCGCGTCGTCGCGCTGCAGAGCGGAGACGCGGAGACCTTCGCCGTCTGGCAGCGGCTCGTCGCCCAGTCCAAGCGCTACTTCAACGCCATCTACTCCATGCTGGGCATCAGTCTCACTGACGACCACATCGCCGGCGAAAGCTCCTACGACGCGCATCTGGCACAACTGTGCCAGGAGCTGGAGGAGCGCGGCCTCGCCCGGATCAGCGACGGCGCCCTGTGCACCTTCCCCGAGGGCTTTACCGGCCGCGACGGGCAGCCGATGCCGCTCATTATCCGCAAGTCCGACGGCGGCTACGGCTACGGCACCACCGACCTCGCCACCATCCGCTACCGGGTCCGCGACCTGAAGGCCGACAGGGTTCTCTATGTTGTGGGTGCCCCGCAGAACGTGCACCTGCGGATGGTCATGGCCACGGCCCGGGACGCCGGCTGGCTGCCGGACACGGTGCAGGCAGTGCACGTGCAGATCGGCAACGTGCTCGGGGAGGACGGGAAGATCCTCAAGTCCCGCTCCGGTGCCCCGGTGAAGCTCATGGCCTTGCTCGAGGAGGCCGTGGACCGCGCCCGTGCCGTCATTGACGCGAGCCGGCCCGAGCTGAGCGAGGACGAACGCGCCGTGACCGCCCGCCAGGTGGGCATCGGCGCCGTCAAGTACGCCGACCTCTCCACCGGCCACGACACGGAGTACGTCTTCGACTTCGACCGCATGCTTGCCCTCAGCGGCAACACCGGACCTTACGTGCAGTACGCTGCCGCACGGATCCGCTCCATCCTGCGCAAAGCCGGGGTGCTGGAGCAGGTCACCGGCGGCCCTGACGGCGGCATGCCGGCCGGCACCCAGGCAACCGGCATCGCCGCAGCCGGGGTGGGTGGGCCGGCCACGGCGATCGCCGTCGTCGAACCCGCAGAACGCGCGCTGGCCCTGCACCTGCTGGAGTTCGACGCGACGCTGAACAAGGTCCGGGACGCGCTGGAGCCGCACCGGCTCTGCGGTTATCTCTTTGAGCTTGCGCAGCTGTTCACCACCTTCTACGACCAGTGCCCGGTGCTCAAGGCCGAGGAATCGGTCCGGGACTCGCGGCTGGCCCTGTGCGCGCTGGCCCTGCGCCGCCTCTCCGGCGGCCTGGAACTGCTGGGCATCGAAACGCCGGAGAACATGTGAGTCCGGATTCCGCTGCCGCGTCGGCGACTCCCGGCGGCCTAACCGCGGTGGAGGCCGCGCGCATCGCCGTCGACAGTTTGCTCGCCGCCGGTGTGCGCCAGGTGGTGGTGTCCCCGGGTTCGCGCTCGGCGCCCATGGCCTACGCCCTGGCCGAGGCCGAAGCCGCCGGACGCGTGGAACTGCTGGTCCGGATCGACGAGCGTTCAGCCGGCTTCACGGCCTTGGGCCTCGCCTTGTCCGCCGGTGCCCCCGCCGCCGTCCTCACCACGTCCGGGACCGCCGTCGGCAACCTCCTGCCGGCCGTCATGGAGGCCAACCACGCCGCGGTGCCGCTCGTGGTGATGTCCGCCGACCGGCCTGAGGAACTGCGGGGGACCGGTGCCAACCAGACCACCGTGCAGCTGGACCTCTTTGGCGAGCACGTCCGCTTCGCCGTAGACGTGCCCGCGGGCAGCGATCCCCGGCGCGCCGTGGACACCGCCCTCAGCGCCGCCACCGGAGCCTTCGAGGACGCCCCTCCCGGGCCGGTGCAGCTGAACCTTGCCTTCCGCGACCCGCTGGTCCCCGCCGTGGGCGACGGGCTGCCCGCTGCGGGCGGACGCGGGCTGTACCGGGCCGCCCGGAGCCCGCTGGCGCTGGACTTCCCGGCTGCGCCGACGGCACTGCCGGAGCGGCGCACCGTGGTGCTGGCCGGGCACGACGCCGGTCCGGTCGCCGAGGCCTTCGCCCGCGCGCACGGCTTGCCGCTGCTGGCCGAGCCGTCCTCCAACGCCCGCTTCGGCCCCAACGCCGTGGGGCCCTACCGGCTGCTGCTCGACCACTTCGGCGCGGACTCGGCCCACCCGGTCGAACGGGTGGTCCTCTTCGGCCGGCCGACGCTCTCCCGGCCGGTGAGCGCTCTGCTGGAGCGGGCCGATGTCCCCTCGGCCCTGTATCAGCCCGTGCCGGTGGCCTGGTACGAACCCGGACGCCGCACCGAACTGCCGCTTGAATCCCTGGCGGACCTGGCGGAATTCGCCGGGCGCGGAGCCGCCGCGTGGCTCGATGCCTGGCTGCTGGCAGGAGCCGCCGCACAGCACGCCGTGGACCTGATCCTGGCCGCGTCCCCTGCCGCGACCGGCCCGTCGGTCGGCGCCGAGGTCTGGAAACACGCCCGCGGGCAGCTCGTCCTGGGCTCCTCGAACGGGATCCGCGACGTCGACCTCGCCGGCGCGCCGCCCGCCGAGCCGCAGGCCACCGTGTTCGCCAACCGGGGGCTGGCCGGGATCGACGGCACCACGTCCACCGCCACGGGGATCGCGCTGGGCGGGGGCCAGGAAACCACCGTGCTCATGGGGGACGTGACGTTCCTGCACGACGCCGGGGGACTCCTGCTCGGCCCCGGGGAGGCCGAACCGCAGCTGCGCATCGTGGTGCTCAACGACGCCGGCGGTGCCATCTTCGGGCTCCTGGAGCACGGCGCAGTCGCCGCGGCGGGACGCTACGGCAACGCCGTCGAACGCCTCTTCGCCACCCCGCAGCAGGTGGACCTCGCCGCGCTGGCCGCGGCTTACGGCGTCGAGCACCGCCGGGTCGGCACGACGGTGGAACTTGCCGAAGCGCTGGCCGGCCCGCTGGAGGGCCGCAGCATCATCGAAGTGCGCACGGACCGGCACCGGCTGGGGGAGCTGCACCGCGCCATCCGGGCCGCGGTGGCCACCGCCGTGGAAGGCCTCCCGCAGACGTAGCCGCTGGCTGCGGGGCGCTCCTGCGCTCCCTGCCGGCGACGCGCTCCGCGCCCGGCGCTGCGTTCGGCGCCCGGCGCTGCGCAAAATACCAGTCGACACCCGAATACCCGCCACGTCAGGTAACTTGCGTGTCGCAGGCCGGAATGAGCGTCGCAGGCCGGAATCTGTGTCTGCGGAGGGGAAGGGCGTCGGGTTGTCCACATCCGGGCGGCCGGTCATGGCGCCGATCCTCCCTTGCTGCGATCTTCGTTCCATGAACGAACTACCGAGATTGATCTTGGCCCGCGAGCACATCCAACATGGGGTCACGCCGAAAGAGCTCGCCCAACGCTGCCGGTCAGGCGCGCTGGTTCGCGTGCGCCATGGCGTCTACGTCGACGGGGAGGCGTGGAGGTCGCTGCAGCCTTGGGAACAGTACCGGATCCGGGTTAGTGCCGC
The DNA here is from genome assembly GCF_056397785.1 of Arthrobacter sp. 05L421. Taxonomy (NCBI): domain Bacteria; kingdom Bacillati; phylum Actinomycetota; class Actinomycetes; order Micrococcales; family Micrococcaceae; genus Arthrobacter; species Arthrobacter sp. 05L421. The sequence continues at coordinate 526,623 of NZ_JBFTOC010000001.1, read as the reverse complement.
GGCGGAGACATTCACGGCCCGGACAGTTTTTGCCAGGCACTCAGCCGCGTCCGTGTGGGGAGTTCCAACTATTGGCCAGCGGCATCCGGTCCATGCGCTGACGCTTCAGAGCGGCGGCGGACGCTCGCGCGCCGGAGTGCGGCGGCACTACGCAGACCCGGACGGTCTCAAGGTGTTCCGGCGCGAGGGCCTTCTGGTCACGGGGAGGGTCCGTACGGTGCTGGATCTGGCTGCTTTCACGCCGTTTGCTCAAGCCATTGTTCCCTTGGACCATGTGCTTAGGCCTGACCCCGCGCATGGGTTGCCCGCGCTCTCTAAGGAAATACTGCTGGCGGGTGTCGACGGCAATTACACCGCTGCGGCTGCGCGGAGGATCAGGGCTGCCGTGGAATTCGCGGATCCGCGGTCCGGGTCTCCGGGGGAGTCCTACAGCCGCGGGCTCATGTGCGTAGCCGGTTTCCAGCCGCCGGAACTTCAGCACGAAGTCCGGGACGTCTCCGGTCTGGTGGGCTACGGGGATTACTACTGGCAGAAAGCACGGTTGGTGGGCGAGTTCGACGGCGTCGAGAAATATTTGAAACCCGAATACCTTCGGGGCAGGACCGCATCGCAGGCCGTCGTGGACGAGAAAGAGCGCGAAAACCGGATCCGGGCCACGGGGCTCCGGGTGGTGCGGTGGGCCTGGGCGGACCTTATGGAACCGGGCCGGCTGGAACAGAAGCTGGACGCGTTCGGTGCACCCCGCCGTCGAGCCCGTTCCGCAGCGTGGCCATGACACACACAACCCTTCCCGCGACGCGCAAATGCCCTGTCGCCACCCGAATAACGGTAGCGACAGGGCATTTGCGCATCGACAGGAACCTTCCGCGTCGGACTACAGAACCCGGCTCAGGAACTCCTTGGTGCGGGGGTGCTGCGGGTTGGCCAAGACCTCCCGCGGGTCGCCGGACTCCACCACGATGCCGCCGTCCATGAACGTCAGGCGGTCACCGACCTCCCGGGCGAAGCCGATCTCGTGGGTCACCACGATCATGGTCATGCCGGACTTGGCGAGGTCCTTCATCACGTTCAGGACATCGCCCACGAGCTCCGGGTCGAGCGCGGACGTGGGCTCATCGAACAGCATGAGCTCGGGATCCATGGCCAGGGCCCGGGCAATCGCAACGCGCTGCTGCTGGCCGCCGGAGAGCTGGGACGGGTAGTGGCCGGCACGGTCGCCAAGGCCCACGCGGTCCAGCAGCTCCAGGGCCCGCTTCCGGGCCACTGACTTCGACTGGCCCTTGACCTGGACCGGAGCTTCCATGATGTTTTGCAGCGCCGTCTTGTGCGGGAACAGGTTGAAGCGCTGGAACACCATGCCGATCTCGCGCCGCTGGGCCGCGATTTCCTTGGTCTTCAGGTCATGGAGCCGGCCCTTGACCTCGCGGTAGCCGATCAGCTCGCCGCCCACGGAAATGCGACCTGCGCTGATGGTCTCGAGCAGGTTCACGCAGCGGAGCATGGTGGATTTGCCCGAACCGGAAGGGCCGATCACCACCGACACCTCGCCCTGGTTGACGGTCAGGTCGATTCCGCGCAGCACGTGGTGGTGGCCGTAATACTTGTGAAGGCCCTCGATCTGTACCAGCGGTTTCTCAGTGGTGATCGTCATTTCGCCTCCTCCTCGGGGAAGTCCATCTTCAGGTCCGGCTCGGCCTCGGCGCTGGGGGCCACTGCCGCGGAAGCCTTGGCTGCCGCGGGGTTGACTGCGGCCGGAACCCGGTTGTCCACGCCCTTGCCGTAGTGCGCCTCAATGAAGTGCTGGCCCACCATCAGCAGGCTGGTGACTAGCAGGTACCAGAAAGCGGCGACAATCAGGAGCGGAATCGGAAGGTAAATTCGGTTGGCCAAGGCATTGGTCGCGAAGGTCAGGTCCAGCGTGAACGGCACGGCCAGGACCAGGGACGTGGTCTTCAGCATGCCGATCGTCTCGTTGCCGGTAGGCGGAACGATGACGCGCATGGCCTGCGGCAGGATGATCCGCCGCATGATCTTGCCCTTCGTCATGCCAAGTGCCTCTGCAGCCTCACTCTGGCCCTGGTCCACCGACTTCAGGCCGGCACGGAAGATCTCGGCGAGATACGCGGACTCGTTCAAACCCAGGCCAAGGATGGCCGGAATCAGTCCGTGGGTGGGATCCGAGGTCACCCAGGTGATGGCTGCAGGACCAAACGGGATTCCGAGGACGATGGTCGGATAGAGAACAGTGGCCAGCCCCCAGAAGAGCAGCTGGGTGTACACCGGGGTGCCGCGGAAGAACCAGACCCACGTCCAGCTGGACCAGCGGAACACAGGGTTGTCGGACTGCCGCATGAAGGCCAGGAGGATGGCCAGGACGATTGCCAGGACCATGGAGGCAAACGTCAGGAACAGGGTCCACATCACGCCCTGGACCACCTTGGTGTCCAGGATGTAGGTGCCCACGACATCCCAGCGGAAGTTAGGGTTCGTGAACAGGCTCTGGAGGAAGGCGACAAGGACGCCGACGATGATGACGGCGCTGATCCAGCGGCCGGGGTGCCGCACCGGTACTGCGTTGTTCAGTACCGGCGCTGCGTGAGCGTCCTCATGGCTGTCCATCGCTGTCCCTGCCGTTGGTGGGGTTGTGGGAAGGCTCAAGACGAGACCGCCGGGTTGACCTCGGACGTGGTGATGGCACCGTCAGCGGCGCCCCAGGCTTCCAGGATCTTCTTGTAGGAGCCGTCTTCCATCAATTTGGTGACGGTCTTCTGGATGACGTCTGCCAGGGCCTTGTCCGACTTGGCGACGGCGATACCCTGCGGTGCGGCGTCGTAAACCTCGCCGAGCTTTTCAAGCTGACCGCCGGTCTGGGTCAGCGCGTAGCCGATGATGGGGGAGTCGGCTGCCATCGCATCGATGCTGCCGTTGACCAGGCGGGTGGTGATATCCGTCTGGGTCTTAAGCGTCACGATGTTGATGGGCTGCTTGCCCTCGGCAAGGCACTTCTTGTTGCGGCCGGAGAGATCCGGATCCTCCTGGATGGTGCCGGTCTGCACACCGACGGACTTGCCGCACAGGTCATCCAGGGACACCTTCTTCGGGTTGCCCTTCTGGACTGCCCAGCCGGTGCCGGCCTTGTAGTAGCTGACCATGTTCACCGCGGCAAGCCGCTCCGGGTTGATGGTGAAGGAGGAGATCCCGAGGTCGTACTTCGGGCCCAGGGCCGGGAGGATGCCGGTGAATTCGGCCGTCTGGACCTGGACCTTCAGGCCCAGCGCGGCGCCAATCGCCTTGGCGATGTCGACGTCGTAGCCCACGGCGGTCTGGCCGTCGGTACCGAGGAATTCTGCGGGTGCGTAGGACGTATCCGAGCCCACGGTCAGAGTGCCTTTGGTCTTGATCGCCTCAGGCAACATGGCCGCCAAGGCATCGTCCTTCTGGACCGTGCTGGGGTCAAAGCTTGCCGCCGCGCTGCCGGAAGGGGTGGCCGCGCCGCCGGTCCCGGTCTCGGAGGCGTTCGTGCAGGCTGTGAGGGCCAATGCGCTCACGGCGAGCACCGTGGCGGCCTTGAGTGCGGGGTTGCTCAGGAGCGAACGGGAGATCTGCATTTTCTTACCTTTTTGTTGCAGGAGGGATGCGTATTCAAGTCGATTTAAAAAGTGTATCGCCGACAAAGAGATGTACGTCACAGAAAACTAAGTTTCACTATTGGATAACTAAACCAGACCCAAACGCAATATCTCCAATGCCCGATCTGTCTGTAATCCCGGATTTCTGCCGATTCGACGTTCACGCGGGCTTCGCCGCGGCACGCGCTGGCTTCCCCTTTTCACCAACCCGGCAACCCGGCAAGCTAGCTGTGGATGCCGAGCGACTCCAGCATGGGACGGAACTTCGCCCACGTCTCGGCGAGTTCCGTCTCGGGGACGGACCCGTCCACCACGCCGCAGCCTGCGTAGAGCCGGACCGTCTGCGGGGATTCGATGACGGCGCCGCGCAGTGCGATGCCCCACTCGCCGTTGCCGGCCGCATCGAGCCAGCCGACCGGACCGGCGTACGGGCCGCGGTCCAGGCGCTCGAGCTTGCGGATCAGGGCGCCCGCCACGGTGGTGGGGGTGCCGCAGACGGCGGCGGTGGGATGCAGTGCGTTGATCAGGGCCAGGCAGGTGGGGACATGGCCCTCCACCTCGGCAAGCTCTGCCTTCACATCCGAGGCCAGGTGCCACACGTTGGGCAGTTCCAGGATGAACGGCTCGCTGTGCGCATTCATGGCCTCGGAAAACGGGGCCAGCTGCGTCGTTAGGGACTGGATCGCAATGTCGTGTTCGTGCCGCTGCTTCTCGGAGCCGGCAAGGACACGTTCGGCGAATTCCAGCGGAGAGCCGTCCATACCGTCGGCGTCGCGGCGGTCCAGCGTGCCGGCCAGGACACGGGCCTGCGCGGTGCGGCCCTCCACCTGGATCAGCATTTCCGGCGTGGCGCCCACCAGCCCGTCCACCCCGTACGTCCAGCATTCGCGGTACCGCGCCGACAGCTCGCGGAGCACCTGGGCGGCATTGACGCCGGTGGGGACGGTGGCCACGACGTCGCGGGCCAGCACCAGCTTCTCCAGTGCCCCGGTCCGGATCTCCTCGACGCCCGCGGCAACGGCAGCCATCCAGTCTTCCTCGCTGAGCGAGCCCGTGTGCAGCGTGGCCCCTGCAGCCAGCGGCAAAGGACGTACGACGACGGCGCCGCCGGCCTGCGCGCCCCCCGGCACCGGGTCGTCCACCACGGTGTTGTCCGTAGTGGCGGCCGCGCCGGAATTGGCACCGGCGCCGGTATTGGCGCCAGCGCTGCCAAGCCAGCGGTCCAGGGCGGCGCGGGCGCCTGCTTCGGTGAGTTCGCCGTCGTCGAGCGTGAGCTGGGTCAGCCAAGCCTGGCCGTCGCGGAGCCCCACGACGATTTCGGGAACCATTAGCCGGGACTCGTGGGCGGAGACTTTGGAGAAGGCGAAGGAGCCAAATGCCACCGGGCCGGTGCCGGGGCAGCCCACCGCGTCCTCGATGTCGGCCTCCAGAACCAGATGGCGCCACCAGATGTCCGCCTCCAGGAACCGCTCGGGGCCGGTGGCGGTGAACCGGGCGATCTCGCCGAAGCCCACGAGCCCGGCCTCGCGGCGGGTCCAGCAGAGGACATCATCCCGGACCAGAAACGACGGCAGGCCCCCGGGGAAAGTTTCGGCATCGAGGGGGACTGTCAAGGTGCGGAACGTGCTCGTCATGATGGCACAACACTAGCCCGTGATCGCCCGTGCCGTGGATAAACAGGGTCCGACCGGGGCCGAACGCGGCGGAAGCGGCCGTTCCCGCAGGTGAAAGCCGCGCTGAACGGCGCTCCGTTCGTGGGGGAGCCGATCATTTGAGACAATGGCAGGGTGAACCGAGCATCCTTGGATAAGCGTCCGGACGAAGTAGCCACGATGTTTGACGACGTCGCCCCCAAATACGACGTCGTCAACGATGTCTTGTCGATGGGGCAGACGCGGCGTTGGCGCAAGGTGGTGGTGGATGCCGTGGGTGTATCGCCCGGCCAGCGCGTCCTGGACCTCGCCGCCGGCACCGGCACTTCCAGCGAGCCGTATGCCGACGCCGGCATCAACGTCATCGCCTGTGATTTCTCCCTCGGCATGCTCAAGGTCGGCAAGCGCCGCCGCCCGGACATTGACTTCATCGCCGGGGATGCCACCCGCCTGCCGTTCGCTGACGACACCTTTGACGCCAGCACGATCTCCTTCGGCCTGCGCAACGTCAACGAGCCGAAGAAGGCCTTGGCCGAGATGCTCCGGGTCACCAAGCCCGGCGGCCGGCTGGTCATCGCGGAATTCTCCCAGCCCGTGGTGCCGCTGTGGCGCACCATGTACACCGAATACCTCATGCGGGCCCTGCCGGCCATCGCCGTCAAGGTCTCCTCCAACCCCGACGCCTACGTGTACCTCGCCGAGTCCATCCGCGCCTGGCCGGACCAGGACCACCTGGCGGCATGGCTGCAGGAGGCTGGCTGGGAATCTGTCACCTACCGCAACCTCAGTGGCGGCATTGTCGCCGTGCACCGGGCCCAGAAACCGCTGGCCGGCCCCTCAACTGGCCCCGCCGCGGGTGCTGCGGCAATGGCAGCCCACACCGGACCGGTGGCGAAGCTGCGCCGCAACATCACCCGGCCCGGGCGTTAGCCGCCACGCGTGAAAGTACTGATCGTCGGAGCCGGCCCGGCCGGATCCACCGCCGCCTTCTACCTTGCCAAAGCAGGCATTGACGTCACGGTGCTGGAAAAAACCAGCTTTCCCCGCGAGAAGGTCTGCGGCGACGGCCTGACTCCGCGCGCAGTCCGCGAGATCCAGAAGCTGGGCCTTGCGCATCCCGAAACCGACGGCTGGCGGCGGAACAAGGGCCTGCGCCTGATCGCCGGCGGCCGCACGATCGAACTGCCCTGGCCGGAGGTCGCCGACTTCCCGCAGTACGGGTTGATCAGGACCCGCCTCGGCTTCGACGAACAGTTGGCCCGCCACGCCCAGTCCGCGGGCGCCGTCGTGCACGAACGCCACAGCGTCACCGAGGCGCTGCACTCCGAGGACGGCCGGGTGACGGGCGTCCGCGCCGCGCTGCTGGACAACTCGGGGCGCAAGACCGGCGAAACCCGCGACTTCACCGCCGACGTCGTCCTCGCGGCGGACGGCAACTCGACGCGCACTGCCGTCTCGCTGGGCATCCGCAAGCGCGACGACCGACCGCTCGGCGTGGCCGTGCGCACCTACTTCACCTCGCCGCGGCACGAGGACGACTGGATGGAAGGCTGGCTGGAGCTTCCCGGCCGCGACGGCAAACTCCTGCCCGGCTACGGCTGGGTCTTTGGCGTCGGCGACGGAACCTCCAACGTGGGCCTGGGCATCCTGAACTCCTCCAAGGACTTCGGCAAGCTGGACTACAAGCAGGTGCTCCGCGAATGGACCGCCGGCATGCCCGCCGACTGGGGCTTCACCCCGGAAAACCAGGTGGGCGAGATCCGCGGCGCCGCGCTGCCCATGGGCTTCAACCGCACCCCGCACTACTCTCCGGGCCTGCTGCTGCTCGGTGACGCCGGCGGCATGGTCTCCCCGTTCAACGGCGAGGGCATCTCCTACGCAATGGAGTCCGCCCGCTTTGCGGCCGAATTCATCATCGACGGCACCGCCCGGTCGGCGTCGGCAGGCTGGAGTGCGGCCGACGCCGATGCGCACCTGGCCCGGTACGCCGGCTACGTGCGGCAGCAGTGGGGCTCGCACTTCACGCTGGGCCGTGCGTTCGCCGCCCTGATCGGCAAGCCGACCGTCATGAAACTGGCCCTCCGGACCGGTATGCCCGTCCCCGTGCTTATGCGTTTCGTGGTGCGGTTGCTGGCCAACCTCACCGATCCTGCCGCCAAGGGTTTCGAGGACCGCGTCATCCGGGTCCTGGAATCGCTGGTTCCGGCAACATCGAACCAGGGAACATCGGACCAGGCCGCATCGAACCAGGCCGCACCCGCCACGGACAGTGTTCCCCGCTCCGACACCAACTCCGCGGTTTCCGCAACAAAAGTTAGGGTTAACCCGTGACCAACTCTGCAGACCAAAGCTGGACGCACGCCGGACACGGCCTGCCGAGCTCTGAACCCGACCTCAACACCACCGCGATCGCCACCGGCCTCCAACTGCCGGCAGGCTTCGCGGCGATTGCTGGTGACCCCGAGCTGGGCCCCGCGATCACCACCAACCTGGCGCGCGTCGAGAAGAAGCTGCGCGAGGCCATTGCCAATTCCGATCCCCTGGCTGACGCAACGTCGCGTCACCTCGTGGAAGCCGGCGGCAAGCGCATCCGGCCGTTGCTGACCCTGTTGTGCGCCCACCTGGGCGACGCCTCCCTGCCCGCTGTGGTGCAGGCCGCCGTCGTTGTCGAACTGACGCACCTCGCCACCCTGTACCACGACGACGTCATGGACTCCGCGCCGTTCCGCCGTGGGGCGCCGACAGCCCACGAGGTCTGGGGCAACTCCGTGGCCGTCCTGACCGGCGACCTCATCTTTGCGCGCGCCTCCATCCTGGTCTCGGAGCTCGGCTCCCGCGCGCTGGGCATCCAGGCGCGCACTTTTGAGCGGCTCTGCCTGGGTCAGCTGCACGAGACCGTGGGCCCGCGGCCGGACGAGGATCCCCTGGCGCACTACCTGTCCGTCATCGCGGACAAGACGGGCTCGCTGGTGGCCGCCTCCGGCCAGCTCGGCGCGATCTTCTCCGGTGCCGACGAGTCCTACGAGCCCTTCCTGGTCGAATACGGCGAGAAGGTGGGCGTGGCCTTCCAGCTCGCCGACGACGTCATCGACGTCACCGGGATCAAGGTCAAGTCCGGCAAGTCTCCGGGGACCGACCTGCGCGAAGGCGTCCCCACCCTGCCCGTGCTGCTGTTGCGCAACGCCGCCCGCGACGGGGACCTGACCGCCGTCGAACTGCTGACGCTGATTGACGGCGACCTCAGTTCGGACGAGGCCCTGGCCGCCGCTGTGGCCGGCCTCCGGGATCACCCCGTCACCGCAGAGTCCTGGGTGGTGGCGCGTGCCTGGGCCGATGAGGCCATTGCCGCCCTTGCCCCGCTGCCGGAAGGCGTCGTGAAGGCGTCGCTGACCAGCTTCGCCCACGCGGTAGTAGACCGCAGCAGCTAGCTTCCCGGGCGCACCGCTTATCCGGCCTCTTGCTTAAACGGAATGGCCCCGGTTCCTCACAACGTTCGAGTCTTCCGTTGTGCCGAACCGGGGCCATTTCTCCGTTCGCATCAGATCCACCGGAGGCATTTGGTGAACCCAAGAAAGAGCTTATGACAGTTATGTCATGGAGTCCAGACTGTTCTGTAAATTTATTGTCACAAGATTTCAATCGAATGCCGAACTTTGTCGCGCTGAGTTTCCCCACCTTTGGCCGGGCAACGGCAGGACGCGCGGGACGGTGGCGGGACACGCCGTCGGAAGTCCTCAAAACCGGACAAAGCCAGCGGCGAGCGTGGTGCGGACTTGTCCACATGGCCGACGTTGTGGCTTCCCGGGCTGTCATTCCGCGAGTGTGCTTGGCCCATGGACCTCGCGAGTTACCTGGGATACGCCGGCTCGGTGACCCGCACGGCCACGTTGCTGCAGGCCGGTTTTACGTCGAACGGAATCCGCACTTCCGTGGCTGCCGGGGAAATTCAGCGCCTCCGCCATGGGGTGGTGGCGCTGCCCGGGGCGCGGGCGGACTTCGTGGCGGCCGTGCTCGCGAACGCCACGCGCACCTGCGCCTCCGCCGCACCGTTCCACGGCATATGGCGCCTCCATGAGCCTGAACGGCTGCATCTGCTGTGCGCCCACGGATCAGCGCGCGGAGCTGTCGTCCACCGCGCAAGTCTGGTTCCGCCGGATTTTCCGCAGCCCGCCAGCCTGACGGACACCCTGCTCCATGCCCTGCGCTGCCTGCCCCCGGTGGATGCCGCCGTCATGGTGGAAAACGCCCTGCTGCAGGGCCGCACCACGCTTGATTACCTCAGGCAGCGGCTGCCGGGAAACCGGAACGGGGCCGCCCGCGCAGTCCTGGACCTGGTCGACGGCACCGCTGATTCGGCGATCGAGGTCGTTGCCAGGCTTCTCTTCAGAAGCCAAGGAATCTACACCCAGACGCAAGTAAACCTTCCGGGGATCGGCTTCGTGGACTTCCTGCTTGAAGGATTCCTGATCGTGGAGATCGACGGGAGCACCCATCTTGAGCGCACGCAGGTCAAGAAGGACCGGAGGCGGAACAACGCCAGCACCCTGGCCGGCTACGCCGTCCTCCGGTACGGGTATCACGACGTCGTCTACAACCCGCAGAAGGTCATCGATGAGGTGTGGCACGTGCTACGCGGCCGCGTCATCCGCTGAATTTCGCCAGGTATGAACTTCCGACGCCGCAGATGACCGGCGGTTCCGCCGGACACTCCGGTGAGGGACGCCAAACATGGGGAGACCCGGCGGTGAGGAGAGGAGGGCCGGAGCTTGAGGCTGCGGCGGCCTAGTCTTCGTCCTCGTCGTTGAAGGCCCACTCGAACATGTCGAAGACGAATTCGGAGAAGGTCCCCTCCTCGCTCTTCCACTGGCCGCGGGCGTTGTTCCGGCGGTACACGATGGGATCCGGGATGCTGAGGTCCCCGACGCGGAAGCCCCAGGTGAACTGCTCTTCCTCGTCCTCGAGGAACATGAGGAAGCCTTCGTCGTCCACTTCGAGCTCTTCGGGGTCCCAGAAGTAGTGGTAGGCCTCCATGATGTCCTCGCAGCCGCCGACGGCCAGGTAGAACTCGCGCAGGACCAGCGGGACCTGGAACTGGTGTTCGGCCAGGGCGGCGTCGAGCTCGTCCGCCGGGAGGCCATCTTCTTCCTGCCATTCGTCTTCGAGATACTTCGGAACAAGCGCGCGGAATTTCTCGAGGAACATGTCAGTCATGGTCTTATCCTAGCTAATCCCTATGGTCGTTTTCCGCCGGGTCCAGGCCCAGCCGGTGCCAGCCGCGCACCGCCAGCGGAACGTACCAGTGGCGCCGCCAGGCCGTGACCCGGAAGGCGAAGACGATCGCGGCAACGGCGCAGGCGCTCACCGCGGTAAAGGTTCCGGTGAGGGACAGGACCACGGTTGACACTGCCCCGGCGAACGCCGGCAGAGCGTACAGATCCTTGGGGTCAAAAAGCTGCGGTACCTCGTTGGCGGTGATGTCCCGCAGCAGGCCGCCGCCCACCGCCGTCGTGACACCCAGCAGGACGGCAGCCACGGGATTCATCCCGGCGGCCAGGGCCTTCAGGGTGCCGGTGATGCAGAACAGGGCCAGCCCGCCGGCGTCGAACAGGACCAGCAGCGACGTGAAGCGCTGGACGCTGGAGAACAGGAAATAGACCAGCACCGTGGCGAACAGGGGCGGCGCCAGATACGCCGGGTTGGTGAACGCGGCGGGCGGGCCTGCGTTGATGATGATGTCGCGGATGACACCGCCGCCAAGGCTCACCACCGAGGCCAGGAGCAGCGAGCCGATGATGTCGAACTGCTTCCGCGCAGCGAGCAGCGAGCCGGAGACCGCAAAGAAGAAGACGCCGGCGAGGTCAAGCCAGACCAGGACAACACTGAAGTAGAAGGTCATGATGCGTCCCGGTCGATACAAGGGGGGCGGATAGGGCGGCTCCAAGGTTACGCTAACGGCTATGAATAGCCCCATCCTGATCGCCTGCGCCCACGGAACGTCGAGCCCGCAGGGAGCCGCGGAGGTCAACGCGCTCCGGGACGGCATCGCCGGGCTCCGTCCCGGGCTGGACGTCCGCGAGGCCTACGTTGATGTGCAGGACCCGGACTTGCCGGCCGTCGTGGCGGCCCTTCCGGAGGGGGAAACGGCCGTCGTGGTGCCGCTGCTGCTGAGCGTGGGGTACCACGTCAAGGTGGACATCCCCCGGGCGGTGAAGAGCCGGCCGGACACTCTTGCCGCGGCGCCGCTGGGGCCGGATCCGCGCCTCGCGGCGCTGCTGGACCAGCGGTTGCGCGAGGCCGGGGTGACGGACAACGACGCCGTGATCCTCGCCGCGGCCGGTTCCTCCGATCCCAGCGCGGCACGGAATGTCGAGGAACTCGCGGACCAGCTCCGTGCGCTGCGTTCCAACCGGATCGTGGCTGGCTACGGTGCCTCCGCCAAGCCATCGGTTCCCGACGCCGTCGCCATGCTCCGCGAGGAGGCCGCCGGCGGTGCCGGCGCGGGGGAGTCGGCCGGTGCCGTGGACTTGGGCGGACGGGTGGTCATCGCCTCCTATCTTCTGGCGCCGGGCTTCTTCCATGACCAGTTGGCCAACGCCGGCGCGGACCTGGTGACGGCGCCCCTGCTGCCCTCGCCCGTGCTCGCCGAAATTGCCTTGGAACGCTACGACGCTGCGCTGGCCGCAGCCCCACAACCCCGGCCCTGACGGTCCCCGCATCGGTCCGTCCAGATGCACAGCCGCGGGGCTACTTCAAGGGTTTCCGGCGGTTCGTGACGAATTATTTCCCTAGGTGACTCCCCATTTCTGAACCTTTGTGACGGGATTACGGCCACCCCTACAGTCGATGCATGACTGATACAGCTCTAGCCGGAGCGTCCACGGACGAGGCTGCCGCCGGCCGCACCAAACGCCCCTCCCGCCCGGCCGCCAAGCCGCACGGGCAGTGGAAAGTGGACGGCACCGCGCCGCTGAACGCCAACGAGACCTGGAAACAGGAAGACAACGGCCTCAACGTCCGCGAGCGTATCGAGTCCGTCTATTCCAAGCACGGCTTCGACTCGATCGACGGCACCGACCTGCACGGCCGCTTCCGCTGGTGGGGCCTGTACACCCAGCGCAAACCCGGGATCGACGGCGGCAAGACCGCCACGCTTGAGCCGCACGAACTCGAAGACAAATACTTCATGCTCCGCGTAAGGATCGACGGCGGTGCGCTCACCACCGAGCAGCTGCGCGTCATCGGCCAGATCTCCGTGGACTTCGCCCGCGACTCGGCCGACCTCACGGACCGCCAGAACATCCAGCTGCACTGGATCCGGGTGGAGGACATGCCCGAGATCTGGCGCCGCCTCGAGGGCGTGGGGCTGTCCACCACGGAAGCCTGCGGCGACGTCCCGCGCGTGATCCTCGGTTCCCCGGTTGCGGGCATCGCCAAGGACGAGATCATCGACCCCACGCCGTTGATCCAGGAACTCGCCGAACGGTTCATCGGCGACCCGGAGCTGGCCAACCTGCCGCGCAAGTTCAAGACCGCCATCACCGGCCACCCCAGCCAGGACGTGGTGCATGAGATCAACGACGTCGCCCTGGTGGGCCTGGTCCACCCCGAGCTCGGCATCGGCTACGACCTCTGGGTGGGCGGCGCGCTCTCCACCAACCCCATGCTGGGCAAGCGCCTTGGGGCTTTCGTCCGCCCGGACCAGGCGGCCGACGTGTGGCTCGGTGTCACCAGCATCTTCCGCGATTACGGCTACCGGCGGATGCGCACCAAGGCCCGGCTGAAGTTTCTGCTGGCCGACTGGGGACCGGTGAAGTTCCGCCAGGTCCTGGAGGACGAGTACCTCGGCTACAAACTCGACGACGGCCCCGCCGCGCCCAAGCCGTCCACGCCCGGCGACCACATCGGCGTGCACGAACAAAAGGACGGCAAGTTCTTCATCGGCGCCACCCCGCTGGCCGGCCGGCTCTCCGGCGGCCAGCTGGTCCGGCTCGCGGACACCCTGGAAGCCCGCGGCTCACGGCGCCTGCGCACCACCCCGCACCAGAAGCTCGTGGTCCTCGACGTGCCCAAGGACGAGGTGGACCCCCTCGTGGCCGAGCTCGACGCGCTGGGCCTGTCCGCCCGCCCGTCCGTGTTCCGGCGCGGCACCATCGCCTGCACCGGCATCGAGTTCTGCAAGCTCGCCATCGTGGAAACGAAGGTTACAGCGGCGACGGCGGTTGCCGAGCTGGAACGCCGCCTGGCCGACCTCGCCGAGAGCAAGCAGCTGCCCCAGGCGCTGTCGCTGCACATCAACGGCTGCCCCAACTCCTGCGCCCGGATCCAGACGGCGGACATCGGCCTCAAGGGCATGATGCTGCCAACGCCCGACGGCGACCCCACCCCGGGTTTCCAGGTCCACCTCGGCGGCGGGCTCGCCTCCGACAGCCGCGAGGAGGCAGGCCTCGGCCGCACGGTCCGCGGCCTCAAGGTCACGGCAGAACAGCTGCCCGATTACGTCGAACGCGTGGTCCGGAAGTTCGTCGCGGACCGCTCCGAGGGCCAAAGCTTCGCCGAGTGGGCGTTCGCCGCGGACGAGGGAGATCTCCAGTGAGCAAGCACGCCCTGGGAGTCGATCCCGTCGTTGCGGAAGCAGCGCCCCAGGAGGTGGCCGACCTGGCCGCCGCGGGCACGCCCACGCTCCGCACCCACGACGAGCTCAAGGCCCTCGCCGAGGCCGGCGCCGCCGAGCTCGGCTGGGACGCCCCAGCCCGCGACGTCATCGCCTGGGTGGCCCGCAATTTCGAGCTGCCCGCCGTGGCCGTGGCCTGCTCCATGGCCGACGCGGTGCTGCCGGCGCTGGTGGCGGACCAGCTTCCCGGCGTCGACGTCCTGTTCCTGGAGACCGGCTACCACTTCCCGGAGACGCACGCGACGCGGGACGAGGTGGCGGCGAATCTGCGCGTCAACGTCGTCGACGTGCTGCCGGAGAACACCGTGGAGCAGCAGGACCGGCTCCTGGGCAAGGACCTCTTTGCCCGGGACCCCGCGCAGTGCTGCGCCCTGCGCAAGGTGGCGCCGCTGCGGCGCACCCTCGCCGGCTACGAGCTCTGGTTCACCGGAGTCCGCCGCGACGAGGCCCCCACCCGCACCAACACGCCGCTGGTCACCTGGGACGAGGCCAACGGCCTGGTCAAGGTCAACCCGGTGGCGGCCTGGACCTTCGACCAGCTGGTGCAGTACTCGATCGACAACCTTCTTCCCGTCAACCCGCTGCTTTCACAGGGCTACCCGTCCATTGGCTGCCAGCCCTGCACCCGCAAGGTGGCGCCCGGCGACGACCCCCGCGCCGGACGCTGGGCAGGAACCGACAAGACAGAATGCGGACTACACGTATGAGCACTTTCCTGACTGAGGAGCCAACGCAGGTGACCGACGCTCCCGTTTTAACACGCCTCTCCAGCTTGGACACACTCGAGTCCGAGGCCATTCACATCATCCGCGAGGTGGTCGCCGAGTTCGAGAAGCCTGCGCTGCTGTTCTCCGGCGGCAAGGATTCCGTGGTGATGCTGCACCTGGCCACCAAGGCCTTCTGGCCCGGCAAGGTGCCCTTCCCGGTGCTGCACGTGGACACCGGGCACAACTTTCCCGAGGTCATCGAGTTCCGTGACCGGACCGTGGAACGGCTGGGCTTGAAGCTCGTTGTCGGCTCCGTCCAGGAGTTCATTGACTCCGGCGAGCTGGCCGAGCGTGCCGACGGCACCCGCAACCCGCTGCAGACCGTCCCGCTGCTGGACGCGATCCAGCGGAACAAGTTCGACGCCGTCTTCGGCGGCGGCCGCCGGGACGAGGACAAGGCCCGGGCCAAGGAACGGATCCTGAGCCTGCGCGACGAGTTCGGCCAGTGGGACCCCCGCAACCAGCGCCCCGAGCTGTGGAACCTGTACAACGGCCGGCACACGGTGGGCCAGCACGTCCGCGCGTTCCCGATCAGCAACTGGACCGAACTGGATGTGTGGCGCTACATCGAGCGCGAGAACATCGGGCTGCCGGGCCTGTACTACGCCCACGACCGCGAAGTCTTTGCCCGCGACGGCATGTGGCGCGCCGTCGGTGAGGTCTCCCAGCCGCGCGAACACGAGCAAGTCATCACCAAGACGGTCCGCTACCGGACCGTCGGCGACATGTCCTGCACCGGCGCCGTGGAATCGGACGCCGCCACCGTGCGCGACGTCGTCATTGAGGTTGCCGCCTCGACCATCACTGAACGTGGCGCCACCCGGGCCGATGACCGCATCTCCGAGGCCGCCATGGAAGACCGCAAGAAGGACGGCTATTTCTAATGAGCACGGAAACGTTTCTCCCGGGCGCGGACCTCGTTGCCGCGGCGCTGCCCACCACGCTGTTCCGCTTCGCCACCGCAGGCTCTGTCGATGACGGCAAGTCCACGCTGGTGGGCCGCCTCCTGCACGACTCGAAGGCGATCCTCGCCGACCAGCTCGACGCCGTCGCCCGCACCTCCGCGGACCGCGGGTTCGGCGGCGAAGGGGCCACCGGCACACAAGCGATCGACCTCGCCCTGCTGACCGACGGGCTGCGGGCGGAGCGCGAGCAGGGCATCACCATCGACGTCGCCTACCGCTACTTCGCCACGGACCGCCGCAGCTTCATCCTCGCGGACTGCCCCGGCCATGTGCAGTACACCAAGAACACGGTGACCGGCGCGTCCACCGCGGACGCCGTCGTCGTGCTCATCGATGCCCGCAAGGGTGTCCTGGAGCAGACCCGCCGGCACCTGTCCGTGCTGCAGCTGCTGCGGGTGGCGCACGTGATCGTGGCCGTGAACAAGATCGACCTCGTGGACTTCAGCGAGGATGTGTTCAGGGAGATCGAGGCGGACGTCCAGCAGGTCGGGCGCGAGCTGGGGCTCGGTCGCCAGGAATCAGATACTATCGGCGTCGCGGATCTTTTCGTCATCCCGGTGTCCGCCCTCGACGGCGACAACGTGGTGGACCCCTCGGAGCGCACTCCCTGGTACGACGGCCCGGCGCTGCTGGAAGTCCTCGAGACCCTGCCAGCCGCGGACGAACTCGAAAGCCATCTGGAGAGCTTCCGTTTCCCGGTCCAGCTGGTGGTCCGGCCGCAGGGCGCGCTGGCTCCGGATGCCATCGCCGGCGGGCTCGATCCCGAGGCGTACCGCGACTACCGTGCCTACGCCGGCCAGATCACTGAAGGCGCGGTCAAGGTGGGGGACCAGGTCAGCATCCTGACCCCGGGCCAGGACCCGCGCACCACGACGGTCACCGGGATCGACTTCGCTGGGCGCGAGCTCGTCGAGGCGGCAGCGCCGCAGTCCGTGGCCCTCCGCCTGGCGGATGAGTTCGACGTCGCCCGGGGCGACACGATCGCGGCCGCCGGGACGGTGCGCGAAGCTTCGGCAGACCTCTACGCCGCGCTCTGCTGGCTCTCGCCCAAACCGCTCCGGGAGGGCGCCAAGGTCCTGGTCAAGCACGGCACCCGCACGGTCCAGGCCCTGGTGCGGAATGTGACGGGCAAGCTGGACCTCGCCAGCTTCCAGTTGGAGCCGACGTCCGCCCTGGAACTCAACGACATCGGACACGCGCAGCTTCGTCTCGCGGCTCCGCTGCCGCTGGAGAACTACCTGCACCACCGCCGCACCGGGGCGTTCCTGGTGATCGACCCGCTCGACGGCAACACCCTCGCCGCGGGCCTGGTCAACGACCACCCCGGCGACCACGAAGACGAGCGTTACTCGATCTAGGTCTGCTCGAACTTACTGAAGGCCCCCGACTGCTCGCGAGTCGCCGGAAACGCGCCGGGGTCGCCGGAATGTTCCGGCGACCCCGTGCGTTTCCCGCGTATTCGCCGCCTTGGCCGCCGGACGCCCACCTTGGCCTCGGCGCCACAGTGGGATCCGTCATACCCACCCTGGGTGCTGTTATCCCGGCCGCCGTGGGCGTCGACATCGGCTGCGGCATGAATGCCGTCCGAACGCAGTACGCCGCCAACTGGAAGCTGCAGCTGGGATCGCTGGGGTCGGGCAACCATTTCATCGAGGTGTGCGTGGACGAGACGGACGCCGTGTGGCTGTTCCTGCACTCAGGCTCCCGCGGCGTGGGCAACAACATCGCGCAACGGCACATCGCCCGGGCCCGGAGCGGGGCCCGGATGAGGACAGCCGTCCTGCCAAATCCTGCCCTGGCCTACCTCGAGGAGGGCACTCCCGAATTCGAGCCCTACATCAGGGAACTCCACTGGGCCCAGCACTTCGCACTGCTGAATCGCGAGGAGAGCTGCGGCAGCTCGTCAAGGTCAAAGGCAATTGATGAGCTCAAGAGCCCGGATGGCGGTCCTGGCTGTCCGGCGCCGAATGTGACGCTGCGTGAACCCGCGTGACCCCGGGTTTCCGGACCATTGAACCGCCAATATGACACTCCCTATGGTGAATGAATGAAGACAACGGAACGGTTTTCCGGCCTCCCCCGCAGGGGCTTCCAGGGGCGATGTCGCCGGCGCTGACCACCCCGCCCGGCCCTTCCGCACACCCCAGAACAGGACTTCACCCATGTCACGCACCCCCGAAAACCCCGAGCCCGGCACGCAGCCCGGCACCACCCGGATCGTCGCCGGCGAGACCGGCAAACCCAAACGCAAGCGCACCCTGGAGATCGCCCTCGTCGCGGGGCTGGGGCTCCTGATTGGCGCCGGCGCAGCCGTGGCATCCTCGCTGTCCCGCAGCCAGGAAACCGCCCCGGCAGCGGCCTCGGCGGATCAGGGCCCGGCCACGGAACTCCGGCTGGGCTACTTTGGCAACGTCACCCACGCCCCGGCCCTGGTGGGCGTCAACAAGGGGTTCATCGCCAAGGAACTCGGCCAGACCAAACTCAGCACACAGGTCTTCAACGCCGGCCCGGCCGCGATCGAGGCCCTCAACGCCGGCGCCATTGACGCCACGTACATTGGCCCCAACCCGGCCATCAACTCCTATGTCAAGAGCAACGGCCAATCCATCAGCATCATCGCCGGAGCAACCTCTGGCGGAGCGCAGCTGGTGGTCAAGCCCGGTATCAACTCGGCTGCCGACCTCAAGGGCAAGACGCTCGCGTCGCCGCAGCTCGGCGGCACCCAGGACGTGGCCCTCCGGGCCTGGCTCGGCAAGCAGGGGTTCAAGACCTCCACGGACGGCAGCGGCGACGTCGCGATCAACCCGACCGAGAACGCCCAGACCCTCAAGCTGTTCCAGGACGGCAAGCTCGACGGCGCGTGGCTGCCGGAGCCCTGGGCCTCCCGACTGGTGCTCCAGGCCGGCGCGAAGGTCCTGGTCGATGAGAAGGACCTGTGGGAGAAGGGCGAGTTCGTCACTACCGTCCTGATCGTCAACAAGCAGTTCGCGGCCGAGCACCCTGCCACCGTGCAGGCGCTCCTCAAGGGCCATGTTGAATCCGTGGACTGGCTCAACGCGGCGCCCGCCGCCGAGAAAGCCACCGTCCTCAACGGCGCACTCAAGGCAGCCGCAGGCAAGGCGTTGCCGGCCGACGTGATCGACCGGTCCTTGAAGAACATCGTCTTCACCACAGACCCGCTCGCGGGGACGTACAAGAAGCTGCTCCAGGACGGTGTCGACGCCGGCACCACCAAGCAGGCCGACATCAATGGCATCTTCGACCTCACAGCGCTCAACAGTGTCCTCGGCGAGACTGCGGCCGGCAAGAAGATCTCCGCCGAAGGACTCGGCAAGGAGTAGCCCCCGGGCCTCCAGCAATCAGCCACAACAGTAAGGACCAGACCATGCCAGTCGTACTGGAAAACCTGGGCAAGCGCTTCGGCGACGACGCCCCGGTACTGGACGACGTCAACGCCGTCATCGAGCAGGGCGAGTTCGTCGCCCTGCTCGGTGCGTCCGGCTGCGGCAAGTCCACCCTCCTCAACATCATGGCCGGACTGGAGGCCCCGACGTCGGGCGCCCTCGAAGTGCCCAGCGACGGCGCCGCCTTCATGTTCCAGGACGCGGCACTGTTTCCGTGGCTGAATGCGCGGGAGAACATCGAGTTGGCCCTGAAGCTGCGCGGCGTGGGCAAAGCAGACCGCAGGATCCGGGCGGGGGAGTTGCTGGACCTGGTGCACCTGGGCGGGGCGGGGGACAAACGGCCCCACGAGCTCTCCGGTGGGATGCGCCAGCGTGTGTCCCTGGCCCGGTCCCTGGTCCAGGACCGCCAGCTGCTCCTCATGGACGAGCCCTTCGCGGCCCTGGATGCGATTACCCGGGACCTGCTCCATGACGAGCTCGAACGCATCTGGAAGGAAACCGGCCGGACGATCGTCTTCGTCACGCACAACGTTCGCGAGGCCGTCCGGCTTGGCCAGCGCGTGCTGCTGCTTTCCTCCCGGCCTGGCCGCGTTGTGCGGGAATGGCACGTCAGCGAAGAACACCGCACCGACGCTGGCCTGGCCGGCCAGCTCACCGGCGAAATCACCGCCCGGCTACGCGAGGAGATCCGCCGCCATGCCAAGTAACCAACTTCCCGTGGCGGAAGCCCCCGCCGAGACCCGCAAGGTCCACGCGGCCCTGACCCGTTCCTCCAGCGGCAAGGAAGACCTGCGCGAGCTCGAAGCGGGCCTCGATTCCCTGCAGTCCGACTCCATCCGCAAGGTCCGCATCGACTGGAGCCGGATCCTGCTGCCTGTGGCCGCGCTCGCGGTACTGGTCATCCTCTGGCAGTTGTACGTGTCCCTCGGTTTCAAGCGGCGCGACGTCGTGCCCGGCCCGCTGGATGTCGTGGGCCAGATCGGAACCCTGTGGGGCGAGGGCAAGCTGCAGGAGTCTGTCTGGACCTCGCTGCAGCGCGGCATCGTTGGCTTCCTGATCAGTGTGGTCATCGCGACACCGGTGGGGCTCCTGCTCGCCCAGGTGGCACCGCTGCGCCGCGCGTTCGGCCCGTTGATCTCCGGGCTGCAGGTCCTGCCATCCGTGGCCTGGGTGCCGGCGGCCATCCTCTGGTTCGGCATCACAGACGCCACGGTCTATTTCGTGGTCTTCATGGGTGCGATTCCCTCGATTATCAACGGCCTGATCTCCGGTGTTGACCAGATTCCGCCGCAGTACCGCAGCGTCGGAAAGGTCCTGGGTGCGTCCCGCCTCCAGCTGGCCCTGAGGATCATCCTGCCTGCGGCCCTGCCCGGGTACCTCGGAGGCCTCAAACAGGGATGGGCGTTCTCCTGGCGCTCCCTTATGGCAGCGGAAATCATCGCGGTGGGCGGCACCATCGGCTTTGGCCTGGGCTCCCTGCTGGACCAGGGCCGCGTCCTGTCGGACATGACCATCGTCATGTCCGCCATCCTGCTGATCCTCGCCGTCGGCATCCTGATCGAACTGCTCGTGTTCGCGCCGATTGAAAAGCGGCTGCTCCGCCGCCGGGGCCTCCTGGCCGGCAGCACCCGCTAGCCTCAACTCCGCCCGACCAACCGCACCTCCGCGGCCGCACCCCTCCAAGCAACGCGGGGTCACTTACGGCCCATAACCCTCGGGTTTATGGGCCGTAAGTGACCCCGCGTTGTTCTTGTTGCGACTCCTTGTCGGCGTACAGGCACGGGCCTAAACTCACGGCTATAGGCCGGGTTCCGGCCCATTCCAAGACTGAATCCACAACTATTCAGGAGGTAGCCGTGGCACCGAAATTTGGCTTGCTGGCACTGGTCGAGGCCAAGCCCGGGAAGGAACAGGAAGTTTGGGACTTCCTCAACGGAGGCCGCGAGATCGTGCTCAACGAGCCCGGGACGCGTACCTGGTACGCCTTCCGGGTCAACGAGAACACCTTCGGCATCTTCGACACCTTCGATACCGAGGAGGACCGGCAGGCCCACCTCAACGGGGCCATCCCCGCCGCCCTCGGCGAACACGGTCCCACCCTGCTCGCCAAGGATCCGGACATCCGCCCGATTGAACTCATCGCCGTGAAGTAGGCCGGGGCCCGCGCTCCCGCGGGGCGGGGGCACATTGACACGGACACGCCGTCATTCTGGCCCGAGATGACTGCTCCGGCCGTCAAAGTGCCGCCGGACCGCTCCCAGTCTGCCCGCCATAAGCCCGCCAATAATGTGACGCGGCGTTACCTTGCGTGAACTGGTGTTTCCGCACCGTTGTTCCGCTCTGTGGCGCCGCCCTATCGTCGATGCATGGCAATTCAGGACATTTACCCCACGGCGCTGCGCCTCCTCGGCCGTTCCGTGCTGGTGGTTGGCGGCGGACCGGTGGCCGCCCGGCGCACCAAGGGGCTGCTCGACGCCGGAGCCCGCGTCACCGTCGTGGCACCGGTCGCCTGCCCGGCGCTGACTGAACTTGCCGACGCAGACCTCCTGAACTGGGAGCCCCGCCCGTACCGGACCGCCGACGTCGACGGCGTCTGGTTCGTCCAGACCGCCACCGGCGACGCCGCCGTGGACGCACAGGTCGCGGCCGACGCCGAGGCGCAGCGCATCTGGTGCGTCAACGCTTCCGACCACGAAGCCTCCGCCGCCTGGACCCCCGCCGTCGCCGTGGTGGACGACGTCAAGATCGCCGTCAACGCGGGCGGCGACCCGCGCCGCGCCATGGCCCTGCGCGACGCCGTCGCCACCGCCCTGGACACCGGGGACCTGCCGCTGCGCCGGCACCGTGTTTCCGGCTCAGGCGCGACCGCCGGATCGGTGGCCCTCGTGGGCGGCGGTCCCGGCGACACCGGACTCATCACCGTCCGCGGCCGTAGGCTCCTGGGCCAGGCCGACGTCGTGGTGGCGGACCGGCTCGGCCCGCGTGACCTCCTGGCCGAACTGGCCCCCGACGTCCGGGTGATCGAGGTCGGCAAGACCCCCGGCCACCATCCGGTGCCGCAGGCCGAGATCAACCGGATCCTGGTCGACGAAGCCCTGCAGGGCCACCGCGTGGTTCGCCTCAAGGGCGGCGACCCGTACGTCCTGGGCCGCGGCGGCGAGGAAGCCGAATTCTGCCGGCAGCACGGCGTCCAGGTGGAGGTTGTTCCCGGCGTCACGTCGGCCATTTCCGTCCCGGCCGCCGCCGGCATCCCGGTCACACACCGCGGGCTCGCCAAGGGCTTCAGCGTGGTCACAGGTCACGAAGAACTCTCCGAGGTCCCCGCCCGCGCGGACCACACTGTGATCCTGCTCATGGGCGTGGGCCAGCTGCGCGATTCCGCAGCCTCCCTGGCCCGCGCCGGTTTGCCTCTGGGGACGCCTGTTGGCATCGTAGAGAATGGCTACCTGCCGAACCAGCGGGTGACCATCGGAACCCTCGGGACCATCGCGGACCAAGCGGAGGCCGCCGGCGTCGCGAACCCCGCCGTGATCGTGATCGGCGACGTGGTCCGCGTCAGCCCGTTCGCGCCGTCGCACTTCAAGACCGCGGACTACAGCACCACCACCCCGAACGCTCCGCGCATCACCAAGACCCGCGTACTGACCCCGTAAAGCCCGTCGATTGCTCCATAACTGCCGTTACCAAGCCTCAAAAGGGCGGTTGTGGAGCAACGGATGCAGAAGAAAAAGGAACACAGCCGTGTCAACGAACACCCCTGTAGGAACCGCCGCCCGCCCGCTGCGCGTCGCCGTCGTCGGCTCCGGTCCCGCCGGCGTCTACGCCGCGGACATCCTGACCAAGAGCGAGGCCGTCAAGAGCGGCGAGCTCACCGTCAGCATCGACCTCTTCGACCGCTACCCGGCACCCTACGGCTTGATCCGCTACGGCGTGGCCCCCGACCACCCCCGCATCAAGGGGATCGTGAACGCCCTGCACAAGGTCCTGGACCGCGGCGACATCCGCTTCTTCGGCAACGTGGACTACGGCACGGACCTGTCCATCGATGACCTCCGCACTCACTACGACGCCGTCATCTTCGCCACCGGCGCCATCAAGGACGCGGACCTCAACATCCCCGGCATCGAGCTCGAGGGCTCCTACGGCGGCGCCGACTTCGTGTCCTGGTACGACGGCCACCCCGATGTGTCCCGCGAATGGCCGCTGGAGGCCAAGGAAATCGCCGTGATCGGCAACGGCAATGTCGCCCTGGACGTGGCCCGCATGCTCTCCAAGCACGCCGATGACCTCCTGGTCTCCGAGATCCCGGACAACGTCTACGCCGGGCTGAAGTCCTCACCCGTCACGGACGTGCATGTGTTCGGCCGCCGCGGCCCGGCCCAGGTCAAGTTCACGCCCTTGGAGTTGCGCGAACTCTCGCACTCCAAGGACGTCGACATCATCCTCTACGCCGAGGACTTCGAGTTCGACGCCGAGTCCGACCGGCAGATCCAGAGCAACAACCAAACCAAGACCATGGTGGGCACGCTCACCAACTGGATCGCCGAACAGCCCGAGGACCTCTCCGAGCTCACCGCGTCCCGCCGGCTGCACCTGCACTTCCTGCACAGCCCGGTGGAGGTGTACGACGGCGCCGAGACACCCGGCCGCGTCGCCGGGATCAAGTTCGAGCGCACCGAACTGGACGGCACCGGCAACGCCCGCGGGACCGGCGAGTTTGTCGACTACCCGGTCCAGGCCGTGTACCGCGCCATCGGCTACTTTGGTTCCGCCCTCCCCGAGATCGAGTTCGACCACAGCAAGGGCGTGGTCCCGAACGACGGCGGCCGCGTCCTGGATGCCGCCGGCACCCACGTGCCGGGGATCTACGCGACCGGCTGGATCAAGCGCGGGCCGGTGGGACTGATCGGCCACACCAAGGGCGACGCCCTCGAAACCGTGACCTACCTGCTCGAGGACCGCGAAAACCTGCCGCAGGCCGCCACACCCGCCCCCGAGGCGATCGTGGAACTCCTGGCCGGCCGCGGCGTCGAGTACACCAGCTGGGAAGGGTGGCTGGCCCTGGACGAGCACGAGCGCGCCCTTGGCGAGAAGGCCACAGCGGCCGGCGAGTCGCACGGCATCACCGTCCAGCGCGAGCGCATCAAGGTGGTGCCCCGCGAGGACATGGTGGAGATCTCCCGCGGCGCCGCCGTCGAGGTCTAGCCTCAGCCGACAGAGCAACGCGGGGTCACTTAGCGCCCATCCCGGACGGGATTATGGGCGCTAAGTGACCCCGCGTTGATTGTTGGGGGTGGAAACCCGTGCGGTAGTCAGTAGGCTTATCGTCATGGATGAGCACTATTCGCCCGGGACCGGCCAATGAGGCTCCGTCACAGCAACGCATCCGGCCGCGGATACCGCCGGGTCCCCGCCGGGACCGGGTTCAGCTACAAGGACCTGGACGGGTCCACCCTGCCGCCGGGACCCGTGCGGGAGCGGCTGGAGGGCATCGGGATCCCGCCGGCCTGGACGGACGTGTGGATTGCCCCGTACGACAACGGGCACATCCAGGCCACGGGAGTCGACGCGGTGGGCCGGCGGCAGTACATCTACCATCCGAGCTGGCGGGAGCGGAAGGACCGGCTGAAGTTCGACCGTTCGCTCCAGCTGGCCGAGACCCTGCCGGCCGCACGCCGCCTGGTGACCATGGACCTGCGCTCCGAAGGACTGACCCGGGAACGGGTACTGGCGGCCGCCTTCCGGATGCTCGACAGCGGGTCGCTGCGGGTCGGCTCGGAGCGCTACACGAACGAAAACGGCAGCCACGGCCTCGCCACCCTGCTCTGCGCCCACGTCAAGGTCCGCAAGGACGAACTCCGGCTCAGTTTCCCTGCCAAGAGCGGCAAGACCTGGGAGTCGCGGATCGCCGACGCCGACCTCGCCGCCGTGGTGCGCCTGCTCAAGCGGCGCGGCGGCAAGGCCCGGCTGCTGGCGTACAAGGAAGGCCGCAGCTGGCATCCGGTCTCCAGCGCGGACATCAACGAGTACGTCAAGGAGCGCACGGGGGAGGACTTCACCGCCAAGGACTTCCGTACCCTGCGGGGGACGGCGGCTGCAGCCGTCAGCCTGGCGCAGAGCGGCCCGCAGCCGAAAGTCGCGGCCCGCAAGAACGCGGTGAGCCGCGCCATGCAGGACGCGGCCTCTGTGCTGGGCAACACGCCCTCGATCGCCCGGAAAAGCTATGTGGATCCGCGGTTGCTGGACCACTTCGCGGAGGGGGAGACGATCGACCCGAAGCGGCCGGATTCCGCCGAGTCCGAGATCCGCGCCCTGCTGTACCAGGAGGGCGACGTGGTTCCGCTGCGGAAGGCCGCAGGCTAGTACGTCCGCACCGCGGGTTTCCCCGCCTCGTTAGAACTGCCCGTTGATGAACCCGATGATGATCGCCGTCCACCAGCACAGTTGCGAGATCAGCAGGCAAGACACCAAGTGCATGCGCTGGCCGGCAGACAGGTCCCCGAATGCGGTAGGAGAAGGGAGCCGAGCAAGCCGCCGCATGAGCGGAATGAGCATGATCCCGTTCAGGCTGAGCACGAGGACGGCCGCGAGCTTGATGTCGGTCATCGGGTTGGTCAGGTGCGGGTTCAAGAACACGCCGGTGGCCAGCAGGCCCGCCAGCCCGCCCCAGATCAGCGGCGTGGCTGCCCCGTCCAGCCGGATTATTTCGGCCAATTCACGCCGGCCGAGGAGCCACAGGAAGCCATGCCAGTCCACCAGGATGATGGCGCCGAAGGCCACCACCAGGAACAGTACGTGCAGCACGACGGCGATGCTGTGGACAAAGGTGTCAACGTGGACTGCGGTGGAGAGCGTGACGGACAACAGCCAGGCCACGACGGCCGCAAGGCACAGGCCGAACACGAGGCGCCGCGTGGACCGCTCGGATTCTCGGTGCCTTCTGAGGGTGCGTCTGCTGACCGGGATGTAACTCATGGCATACCTCCGCGGGACCTGCCAACGGTGGCCGTACCAGCCCCGCCCGGGAGTAGCTCCACGATAAGGCTGCGCGTTGCCTCCATCAAGGGAACCGCAACAGCGACGTTCCGCTACATCCGGCCGAAGCGCGCCCGGACCAGGGCGAACACCCCGTAGGCGATGAACCCTGCCCCGATCGCCAGAAGCAGGTACGGGCCGAAGGGGTGGTCCCGGAGTGCCTTGAGGCTGCCGTCCAGACCGGTGGAAGAACCGGGGTTGTTGGTCGCCGCGGCAATGACGAACAGCAGCCCGGTAAGGATCAGCGCCAGCCCTTTCGCCGCGTGTCCGGTGACTCCAAGCACGCTGATCAGCCTGCCGCGGTGGGTCCCTTCGAAGTGGTGCAGTTCCTCCTTGAACTTCTTTCCGAAGCCCTTGACGATGAAGTACACGCCGATCCCGATGATGGTCAGCCCGAGGCCCACCAGAGCCGGCGCCCCGAACGGCGACTGGACCAGGGCTGTGCTGAAGTCCCGCGTCGAGTCGCCCGAATCGCCGCGCTGGCCGAGCGCGAAGCCCGCGAAGCTCAGCCCGACGCTCCCGTACGCAATGGCCAGGAAGCCGGAGGAAATGAGTTTGCCCAGCTGCTCGCCGCGCGGCAGGTGGCGGGCCCGGAGGGTCGCTTCGCTCAGCTGCCACAGCGCCAGCCCTGCACAGGCGATGCAGGCCGCCCACATCACCGCCGGGCCCCAGGGGTTGGCGGCGAGCTGTTCGATGGCGCCGGAGGGTTCAGCCTGGCCGGGCGCGCCTAGGGCCAGCGCGACGGCGATGGCCCCGATCACGATGTGAAGCAGTGCCATCACGGCGAACCCCGAACGTGCGACGACGTCGAGCCAGATGCTGTCCGACGCCGCCTCGGCGGCGTCGGCGGCGTCGCCGATGGCGGCTTCGATCCCGGAGTCTTCTTTTGCCATGTCGATGCTGCTAATCCTCATCCGGTCTGATGGAACCGTGTTCTGCCCGTGGCGGTGTTAATGTTGGGCCGATTCTACGCGGGGCCAGCCGGTAACTGCTTGGACTATCACCTTGTTGCTAAGTGTGCTTACCATAGCCGAGTCATGCATGGCCCTGCTTGTGGACATGCCGCGGACCGGCAGCCTCGCTGCCCCCGCTATTCGGATTCGAAGACCGACGATAGGAAGTTCAACATGGCAGGTAATCTTGTTGCCCGATCCATTCACGACCTGACGGCAGCCGCTTGGTTCGGCGGTTCTCTGATGGGTGCCATCGGACTTAACGGTGCTACGGCTGAGGCCAAGGACCCGGCGGAACGGGCGCGCCTGTCAAGCCTCGGCTGGAAGAAGTGGGCGCCGTACCAGGGAGCGGCGTTAGGGGCGCATCTTCTCTCGGGACTCGCCATCATCTGGGAGAACAAGGGGCGGATGGCCAAGCAGGACGGCGTCACGCGGCTGAGCGTCTACAAGTCCGCCGTCACCCTGGCCGGTGCGGCGGTGACCCTATACGCCGGCCTGCAGGGAGCCAAGGTGGAGAAGCTGGCCGCCGAGGGTGCCAAGGGCGCCACCGAGCCCAAGCCTCAGGCCTCCGACGAACTCCGTTCCGCGCAGCAGCAGTTGAAGATCCTCCAGTGGGTCATCCCCGTGTTCGCCGGCTGGGTGATTGTTCTCGGCGCAAAGCACGGCGAAATGCAGCGCCCCAAGAACGTCCTCATGGGCCTTGTCCGCTAGCACCCGCACTCCAGAACCACCACATAACGTTGAGGGCCGGAACGTCGCGTTCCGGCCCTCAACGTTATGTGACGCGCTCAGGCAGGTACCGGGGCAGCCTGGACTTTGGCCTTTTCGCCCGCGTGCACGGCCCGCAGAATCAGCTTGAACAGTTCGCCAAGAAGCAGCAGCACCACGGCCGGCACCAGGCAGATCAGCCACTGCGCGCCGGTCAGCGAAACGGTGCCGAACAGCTCCTGCAGTACGCGTACCTGGGTGATCAGCATCGAGCCGACAAATGCCCAAGCAAAAGCCCAGAGCAGCTTCGGGTTGGACAGGGTGGAAGGCCCGAACGCGCTTTCCTCGGGGAAACGCAGGTTGAGCGCTACCGAAATGTTCATCAGTCCCAGGCCAACTATGGCCATGGTCTGGCCGACCTCCAGAGAACCGTAGCTGGCCTTGCCGATCTGCACGAGGATCAGCGTGGCGGCCGCCATGAATAGGCCGACGACGAACAGGCGCACCATCATCGACCGGACGATGATGGGCTGGTTGAACGGCCGCGGCTTGCGGTCCATGATGCCCGGCGTCGCGAGGTCCAGGCCCATCACGGCCCCAATCGGGGCCACGATCGCCATGTGGATCCACAGCACCTGCGCCGGGCTGAGCAGCGCCGTGCCGGCGATCGCGAACGCCGACGAGCCGATGAAGGCCAGGATGAACATGTACAGGTTGGCCACCTGGATGCGGATGAACTTCTGCAGGTTGTCATACACGAGCCGGCCCTGCTCGACCGCGGTCACGATAGTGGCGAAGTTGTCGTCGGCGAGGATCATCTTCGCCGCTCCCTTAGCGACGTCGGTGCCCGTGATGCCCATGGCAATCCCGATGTCGGCCGCGGCGATGGCCGGTGCGTCGTTCACGCCGTCGCCGGTCATCGCGACCACGTTGCCCTTGCGTTTGAGCACCTCGACCAGCCGGACCTTGTGCTCCGGCGCCACCCGGGCGATCACCCCGATCCCGTCCACCTGGCTGTCGGCCTCGGAGTCGCTCAAGGCCGCGAACTCGGCACCGGTGACCGCGCGCCCGCGGATGCCCAGCTCGTCCGCGATTGCCGCCGCGGTGATGGCGTGGTCGCCGGTGATCATCCGGACCCGGATGCCGGCGTGTTTCGCCTTGGCGATGGCGGCCACGGCCTCGGCCCGCGGCGGGTCTACCTCGCCAATCAGCGCCGAAATTTCCAGGTCCTGCATCAGCGCCATCAGATCGCCCTCCGGCTGGAAGGTCGCGGGGTCGAACTCGCGCTGCGCCAGGGCGAGCACCCGCCGGCCCTGGCTGGCAATGCGTTCGTTCGCGGCCAGCACTTTCCCCCGCATTTCATCGGTGAGGGTCTCGGTGCGTCCGCCCGGCATCCGCCCGGATGAAGACCTGTTGAGCACGACGTCGGGCGCGCCTTTCACGTAGGCCCGGATCACGGGCCTGCCGTCGGCGCCGGGCATCCGGTGGAAAGTGGCCATGAACTTGTAGTCGGAGTCAAAGGGTACGGACGCCACCCGCGGATTGTTCCTGCGGAACTCCCGGACGTCAACGCCGCCTTTCTGCGCGAGCACGTACAGCGCCGCCTCCGTGGGGTCCCCGATCACTTCGCCGTCCTCGATGTCCGAGTCGTTGCACAGCGCGCACGGGAACATCACGTAGTCCATGTCGCGTTCGGCGTCGCCGGCGGTCCGTTGGATCTGGCCGCTGAAGCTGTAGCCCTCCCCGCTGACCGTGTAGTGGTGCTGCACTGTCACGAATTCCCGCACCGTCATCTGGTTCAGGGTCAGGGTGCCGGTCTTGTCGGAATTGATGGCCGATGTGGAGCCCAGCGTCTCGACCGCAGGCAGGACCTTCATGATGGCGTTCTTCTTGGCCATGTTGACCGAGCCCACCGACAGGATGGTGGTGACGACGGCGGGCAGCGCATCCGGGATCGAGCCGACCGCCAGGGCCACGCCGATCCCGAAGAGCACCGCAAAAGTTTCGCCCTGGGCCAGGCCCATCACGACGATCGCGAGGAAAGCGAAGAGGGCCGCGATGATGATGAAAATCGTGAGCCGGTCCACCTGTTTGGTGAGCGGGGTTTTCTCCTCTTTTTGGCCGGACAGCATGTGGGCGATGTGGCCGACCTCTGACCCCATGCCGGTGGTGGTCACGAGGATTTCGCCGTGGCCCCGGGTCACGTTGGTGTTCATGAACGCCATGTTCACGCGGTCCCCGATACCGACCTCGTGCCGGCTGATGGCTGCGGTGTCCTTTTCGACAGCCACGCTTTCGCCGGTCAGTGCGCCCTCCTCGATCTGGAGGGTCGCCGCCAGGATGATCCTGCCGTCGGCAGGGACACGGTCACCGGCATCGACCACCACGATGTCGCCCGGCACAAGCTGCTCGGCGGGGATCTCCGCCATGTCACCGTCGCGGCGCACCTTGGCCATCGACTTCATCATCTTCCCCAAGGACGCGGCGGCCGCCTCGGCCTTTCCTTCCTGGTGGTAGCCCAGCCACGCGTTGAACAGCGTCAGCAGGGCCAGCCCGATGGCGGTCCCGTACTCCTCGATCAACAGGCTGACCAGGGCCGCGACCACGAGCACGATCTGCATGTAATCCCGGTAGTGCTTGAAGAACCGCTTCCAGACCGGTTCCGGCTTCGCGGCGGCCAGGGCGTTCGGGCCGTACTCCTGCAGCCGCTGCTCCGCCTCTGCCGCGCTCAACCCGGTGGCCGGGTCCACCTGCAGCTCGGCCGCCACCTCCGCGGGGGCCAGCGCGTACCAGGTCGCGTCCGCGTCGGGTGCAGCCAACTCTGCTGCCGCTCCGGGATTGTCGGTCATGACTTCCTCCTCATCGCCGGGACGCTGCTCAGAATGGTGTCGGGATGTGCCGGACTGCCAGCGCGAGTTCACGGTAGTCGCCGGCCTTCTGCCGCTTGGGGAGTTCGACGTCGAGCCCCGGGTACGGCTCGTAGGGCACCTGGCTGAGCAAGTGGCTGATGATGTTGAGCCGGCCGCGCTTCTTCACGTCGTTGTTGGCGACGTACCAGGGTGCCCAGGCGGTGTCGGTCGCTTCGAACATGGCGTCCCTGGCCCGGGAGTAGTCGTACCACCGTTTGTAGGACTTGAGATCCATTGGAGACAATTTCCAGGTTTTGCGGGGATCATCCATGCGACTCTTGAGCCGCCGGGTCTGCTCGTCAGCGCTGACCTCGAGCCAGTACTTGATCAGGATGATTCCAGCGTCGACCATCGCCTTCTCAAATATCGGAGTCATGTTGAGGAATCGCTGGGTCTCCTCCGGGGTGCAGAAGTTCATCACGCGCTCCACACCCGCACGGTTGTACCAGCTGCGATCAAAGATCACCACCTCGCCGGCCGCCGGGAAGTGGGACATGTAGCGCTGGAGGTACATCTGCGATTTCTCCCGCTCCGTCGGCGTGGGGAGCGCCACCACCCGGAACACCCGGGGGCTCACCCGCTCGACAATGCGCTTAATCGTTCCGCCCTTGCCGGCCGTGTCGCGGCCCTCGAAGACGATGCAGACCTTGGCTCCGGTGGCCTTCACCCACTCCTGCAGGGCGACCAGCTCACCTTGCAGGACGGCCATCTCCGCTTCGTACTTCTTGCGGGGCATTTTCTTCCCGGCCCGCTCGTCCTGTCCGTCGGCGCGCTTGTTCTTTTTCTTCTTCTTGCCCACTATCGACCTCCTGGCGGCGTACTTGCTGGGGCAATTCACAACACCCGGCAAGACTGGCACCCGACGAGACTGTCATTCGATGAGGCCGGCACCTTCGTCCCCGGGGACAGGGCCTGAAGTGCAGGCACCCTGTCGCGGGCACCTTCGTATAGCGTCCTACCACTCTTAGTGTTGACCGAGGTCGGGGCCCGGTCTACGGCACTAAGACCCTATTGGCGTGCCCGAGGAACCACGCCCCACGGCCGAGCCGGCCCCTGCTGCTGGGCGCAGGGGCCGGCCGTCTGGAGTCGGCGTTGACGCCGATCATGACGGGAATCCGCGTGATCGCGAGCCTGGCCGCGAGGCCGGTGCGCGAGTGGCGGCCGCCACTGAGACAGAGCATCTGCTGGCCACCTTGGGAAAACCCTAGGGACTACTCCTGGAGCCACTCCGCGCAGGAGTTCAGGTTCCGGGTGACGCTCTCGACGGCGGCAGCCTCGTCCCGGGCAGCAATCGCGGCCACGAGTTCGTCGTGGCCCTCGAGCGGCAGGCCGTTGAAGCCTCCCCGCCGCTGTTGGCGGAGCAGATCATTGTGGAAAACGCTGCCGAAGCTGACATACAGCTCATGCAGCAGCGGGTTGGCGGACGCGTGCGCCACGCGCACATGGAAATCCCAATCGGCGCGGGCCCACGCAGGATAGTCCCCGGCCAACCAGGCGGCACGGCGTGCGGTGAGCAAACCGCGCAGGGCGGCGAGGTCGTCGTCGGTCGCATGACGGGCAGCAAGCCGGGCTGCCTGGGTGTCCAGCCCGACCCGGACCTCGAGGATGTGTTCCTGGGAGTGGTCCTCATACATCCGCTGCGTGGCACCTGCGATCTCGCTCGTGGCGCGGACGTACGTGCCGTCCCCGCGGCGGACCTCGAGCATGCCGCTGTGGGCGAGCGCTTTGATGGCCTCGCGCAGCGTGCCGCGGGAGACCCCGAATGCGGCCATCAACTCAGGTTCGGCCGGAATGCGCTGTTGCAGGGGCCACTCACCCGAATGGATCAGGGACCGCAGCTTGGCGGTGATTTCCTCCGCCAGCGGCGGCCGGTGCGAGGCAGTGAGTGTCATCGCAGTGTTCCTTCTGCAGAGTGCGCCGTTCCTTCGGAAGTGTTCGCAGGTCCTTCTGACGAGTGTGCAGCGGCGCCCCGCATCTCGGCGGCCCGCAGTTCCTTGGCGCGCAGCTCCTTTGGTCCCGCCGACAGGAGGTGGCCTACCGCGATCTGGCCGAGGGCCACTGCCAGCAGGAGGGCCAGGGGCAGCGTCCAGGAGTTGGTGGCGCTGTGCAGCAGGCCCATGCCGAACGGCCCGAGGGTCGCGAGCAGATACCCGGCGGACTGGGCCACGGTGGACAGCGCGGTGGTCTCGGCCGTGGTCCGGCCGCTGCGGCTGATCATCACCATGACCAGCGGGAAGATACCGAGACCGAAGCCAAGCAGCACCGCGGTCAGTGAAGCCCAGGCGGCTGGCAGGACCAGCATGGCCAGGACGCCGAGGGCCATGGTCACGGTGGCCAGGTAGAACGCCGTCCGCAGCATCCGGGGTCGTGAGCCGATGGCGACCAACACCATGCCGGCGGGGACGGAGACGAGCTGCATGAGGCCGAACATGAGCCCGCTATCGGAGGCGGTGAGGCCCATCGTGACCAGCATGTAGGGGAACCAGCTGAGCACGGCATAGGCAAGGAGTGCCTGCACGGTGAAACCGAGGGTGATCAGCGCCCCGGTGCGGGTCCGCAGCAGGGGCCAGGGGGAAATCCGGGCGGCCTTGCCGGTGGACGCGTTGCGGTGGGCGTGCACCGCAATCGGAATGAAGCCGAGGCAGGCGCCCAAGGCCAGGAGGCCGATCGAACCGACGCCCGCCGAGGGAGAGCCAAGGGCGTGCGCCACCGGAACGATCAGCACGGCGGTGACGGTGGCACCTGTGGTCATGGTCAACGTGTAGACGGCGGTCATGAGGGACGTGCGGTCCGCGAAGTGCACCCGGATGAAGGAGGGCATGGCCACGTTGCAGATGGCCAGCCCGGACATCCCCGCCACGGTGCCGGCCAGCAGCATCCCGGTGGACGGAACTCCGCGGAGCAGCAGCCCCGCCGCCAGCATCACGAGGGAGAGCAGGATGGCTTTTTCCAGCCCCAACTGCCGGGTGAGCCAGGACGTGGCAGCTCCGGCCACCGCGAAACACAGTGTGGGGATCGAGGGGATCAAGGCCGCGATCAGCGGTCCGTAGCCCAGGACAGCCTGCAGGTCGTGGAAGAGTGCGGCGGCGCCGGTGATTCCGGCGCGCAGGTTGAGCCCGATGAGCACGAGGGCCACGACGCCGGCCACGATCACGCCGCGCGGGCGGGCCGCACCGGGTGGAGCTGTCTGGGAAAGTGCGGAAACCGCAGTGCTGCTAGCCATGTCTAAAGGTTAGACGTTTGATGTTTGGGAGTCAGCCTTTAGTGGCGAATATCTCGGCAAGTGACGCGTTCCGGAGGGCGATGCCGGTGCCGGCGCGGTGGGTGTCAGCGCGGGTGCCGGGCGCTGAGCCGCTGCACCGCCAGGGCGAGCCAGAGCTGCACCCGGTCCGCCGTTTGTGCGGGGTCGTAGCCGGTGAGTTCGGTGATCTGCGCCAGCCGGTAGCGGACCGTGTTGCGGTGCAGGGTGAGTTCCTCGGCGACGGCCGCCACCGAACCGTTGTTGCCGAGATAGCTTTCCAGTGTGGCCATGAGTTCGGCCCCGTGCGCCACGTCAAAGGCCCGCAGCGGGTTCAGCGATTCGTTGGCCATGTCCGCCAGCGGAACGTCCTCACTGGCCAGCAGCAGCGAGGTCAGGCTGAGGCGCTCGGGCTCGTTGACCGGCAGGCCGTGGCTGGCCGCGTCGCGTGCCTCGAAGTAGCTCCACCGCAGGCCGTTGGGCTTGGTGTAGGCCCCGCCGAGGCCGATCGTCGCGTGGATCCCGGCCTCCGCCAGGTGGTCGCTGAGGCTGCGGGCGAGGGCGCTGGCGCCGCTGCCGTCGTCGGGCATCACCACCACGAGGTCCTTCCCGACGACGGCGCTGACCGCCGCCTCGAGCGGCTGGGGCAGGGAAGAACTCCCTAGCTGTTTCTGGTGGGCGGCCGATTCGGCGAGCAGGACCACGTTCTTGCGGGTGCTGTTGATGCCGACGCCGGCGAGGCGCCGGGTGGCTTCGGAGGCCTCCAGCGTCCCGTGGATGACGTCGTCCAGGACCTGGCCGGCCAGCGCCCGCTGGGCCTGCCGCTGCTTGACCATGTTGTTGAGCTCGACGCTGATCAGGTTTTGGGCGTAGCCCACGATGCCCGAGTCCTCGAAAGGTTGCTTCACCCAAAGGGTGCAGGCATCGCGGCGGCCCGTGGGGATGGGATAGGACGCCCAGCCCTCGGCCTTGGGCGGCGGGTGGCCGGACACGCTGTTGTACAGCTGGGCGGTGAACTGGGTCAGGACGATTTCGGTGCGCAGCATCGAGCCCAGGTGCTTCAGGAGTTCGGCGAGGCCGCCGCCGGTCAGCAGGGCGCGGGCCAGGATCTGGTGCCCCGCGATGAGCCGCTCGAGCTTGACCAGGTGGTCCGCAGACTGGGCGTCGGCCACGAGCTTTCCGATCGCGATGAATGGCGTTTCGTACGGCACTTCCACTACCGGCAGCCCCCAGCGGTTGGCCTCGGCAATCAGGGCCGGCGGCACGGCGTCGTGGGTCAGCCCGACCCCAAACCCGATTCCCACCGCCCCTGCCCGCTGCACCTGACGCACGAACCGGCGCTGCTCCGCGGCGCTCTTGAGCCGCATCCCCGTCGTCAGGATCAGTTCACCGCCGTTGAGGAAGCGCTGCGGATCCTCCTGTTCGGTGACCGCAACCCAAAGAATGTCCTGATGCCAGGTGGTTTCGGCGAGGCCGGCCTTGGTGAGATTCAGGGACGGAACCCCCAGCAGGGCAGCGAGTGAAATGGCCATGGATTTAGGATAACCGGGTGCTGGTCAAGCGCACTAAAGTGTGGCGGACATGGTGTGCAGGTGCCTATTCCCTGACTTGCACAGCTGGCATAGGCTCGTGACCAGTCACACATCCGTCATTGGCAGTAAGAAAGAGGTTGTACACCGTGGTTCAAACCTTGCAGAACTTCATCAACGGCGAGTTTGTCACCCCCGCCGGCACCGGGTTGCTGCCCATTGTGAACCCCACCAACGGCGATGTGGTGGCGCAGGCGCCGATCTCGGTGCAGGCCGACGTCGACGCCGCCATGACGGCAGCCAAAAACGCGTTCAAGACCTGGAAGCACACCACCCCCGGGCAGCGGCAGCTCATGCTGCTCAAGCTCGCGGATGCCGTCGAGGCCAACAGCGACGAGCTGGTGGAGGCCCAGCACCGCAACACCGGCCAGGTCCGGTCCCTGATCGCCTCCGAGGAAGTCGCCGCAGGCGCTGACCAGCTGCGCTTCTTCGCCGGTGCCGCCCGCATCATGGAAGGCAAGTCCGCCGGCGAGTACTTCGAAGGCCACACCTCCTACGTGCGCCGCGAGCCGATCGGCGTCGTCGCCCAGGTTGCCCCGTGGAACTACCCGTTCCTCATGGCCATATGGAAGATCGGTCCCGCCCTGGCCGCCGGCAACACCGTGGTCCTCAAGCCCTCGGACACCACCCCGGAATCCACCCTGGTGCTGGCCCGGCTTGCCGGTGAGATCTTCCCGGCCGGCGTCCTGAACGTCGTCCTGGGCACCGGCGAGACCGGCGCCATGATGGTGGAGCACAAGGTCCCGGGCCTGGTCTCCATCACCGGTTCTGTCCGCGCCGGCATCGCCGTCGCCTCCGGCGCCGCCAAGGGACTCAAGCGCGCCCACCTGGAACTCGGCGGCAAGGCCCCGGCCATCGTCTTCGCCGACGCCGACATCAAGAAGAGCGCCGCGGCGATCGCCGAGTTCGCCTTCTTCAACGCCGGCCAGGACTGCACGGCCATCACCAGGGTCCTGGTCCAGGACTCGGTGCACGACGACGTCGTCGCCGCCATGGTGGAGCACACCAAGACCCTGCATACGGGCTCGCAGAACGACGAAGACAACTACTTCGGCCCGCTGAACAACGTCAACCACTTCAACGCGGTCACCTCCGTTGTGGAGCAGCTGCCGGCGAACTGCAAGATCGAGACCGGCGGCCACCGCGCGGGCGAGAAGGGCTTCTTCTTCGAGCCCACGATTGTCACCGGCGCCAAGCAGACCGATGACATTGTCCAGAAGGAAACGTTCGGCCCGGTCATCACGGTGCAGAAGTTCAGCACCGAAGACGAGGCAGTGGAGCTGGCGAACGACGTCGAGTATGCCCTGGCCTCCAGCGTCTGGACGTCCAACCACGGCACGGCCATGCGCCTGAGCCGCGA
Organism: Arthrobacter sp. 05L421; assembly: GCF_056397785.1. Classification (NCBI taxonomy): domain Bacteria; kingdom Bacillati; phylum Actinomycetota; class Actinomycetes; order Micrococcales; family Micrococcaceae; genus Arthrobacter; species Arthrobacter sp. 05L421. Next base: position 489,743 of record NZ_JBFTOC010000001.1, on the reverse strand, counting down.
CCTCGACTTCGGCGCCGTCTGGATCAACACCCACATTCTCCTCACCGCCGAAATGCCGCACGGTGGCTTCAAACAGTCCGGCTACGGCAAGGACCTGTCGATGTACGGCGTCGAGGACTACACCCGCATCAAGCACGTTATGTCTGCGTTGGACGCCTAACGCAGCCGCCTAACGCAGCCGCATAGCGCAGCCGCCTAAAGCGGATGCATAACGCGGCTGCCTAGCTCACCCTGACGCATAACTCGCGCGCTTCAACCGCACGCTTAGGAAGGCCTTCCCATGACCACCACCGCACATGACATCACCTACCGGCTCGAGCAGAAGCGCCGCGTCCAGGCCGACTTCCCGGGGCCCAAGTCCGTTGCCCTGACCGAGCGCCGCAAGGCGGTCGTCGCCGCCGGCGTCGCGTCCAGCGTCCCGGTCTTCGTGGCCGACGCCGACGGCGGCATCATCCACGACGTCGACGGCAACTCCTTCATCGACCTCGGCTCCGGCATCGCCGTGACGAGCGTCGGCGCCTCGGACCCCGCCGTCGTCGGCGCGGTGAAGGAAGCCGTGGAGCACTTCACCCACACCTGCTTCATGGTCACCCCGTACGAGGGCTATGTCGCCGTCGCCGAGCAGCTGAACCGCCTCACCCCGGGCGACCACGAAAAGCGCACAGTGCTGTTCAACTCCGGCGCCGAGGCTGTCGAAAACGCCGTGAAGGTGGCCCGCCTGGCCACCGGCCGGGACGCCGTCGTCGCGTTCGACCACGCCTATCACGGCCGCACCAACCTGACCATGGCGCTGACCGCCAAGGCCATGCCGTACAAGACCAACTTCGGCCCGTTTGCGCCCGAGGTCTACCGCATGCCGATGAGCTACCCGTTCCGCGAGGAAAACCCGGAGATCACCGGTGCCGAGGCCGCCAAGCGCGCCATCACCATGATCGAGAAGCAGATCGGCGGCGAGCAGGTTGCCGCGATCATCATCGAACCCATCCAGGGCGAGGGCGGCTTCATTGTCCCGGCCGACGGCTTCCTTCCCGCGCTGGCGGACTGGGCAAAGGACAAGGGCATCGTCTTCATCGCCGATGAGGTCCAGTCCGGCTTCTGCCGCACCGGCGAATGGTTCGCCGTGAACCACGAGGGTGTTGTCCCGGACATCATCACCATGGCCAAGGGCATCGCCGGCGGCATGCCGCTCTCCGCCATCACCGGCCGCGCCGACCTCCTCGACGCAGTCCACCCGGGCGGCCTCGGCGGCACGTACGGCGGCAATCCGGTGGCGTGCGCGGCCGCGCTGGCCGCGATCGGCTCGATGGAGCAGTACAACCTCAACGGCCGGGCCAAGCACATCGAGGAGATCGCCCTCGGCAAGCTGCGCGAACTCGCAACTGAGCAGCCCGTGATCGGTGACGTCCGCGGCCGTGGCGCCATGCTGGCCGTTGAACTCGTTCAGCCCGGTTCCAAGGAGCCCAACCCGGAGCTGACCAAGGCCGTGGCCGCAGCCTGCCTCAAGGAGGGTGTCATCATCCTCACCTGCGGCACCTATGGCAACGTCATCCGGCTGCTGCCGCCACTGGTGATCAGCGACGAGCTGCTGCTGGACGGCCTCGCGGTCCTGGCCGCGGCCATCAAGGCCAACGCCTAGCCCACGGCCCAACGCACGGCCCAGCGGGCTGCCGGGAAGGCAATCCCTTCCCGGAGACCGGTCTTTCCCGAACAGCGGGGGACACAACGGAGGAGCCGCGGACACGTCGTCCGCGACTCCTCCGTTTTCCGTGGTTCCCGTTCTTTCGCCGTTTCGTCAGCGTCGCCGGCTGCCGACGGCGACACGCTGGCCGCCGCGCTGACGGACGGGGACTGCGACGGCGGCTGGCTGCCGGCCGAGGACGGCGGGGCCGGCGGCGCGCAGGGGTCAGGAGCGCCAGGAGCGCCAGGGTGCCCACTCCCGCGGTGCGCGACCCGGTCCTGCGGTTGAGGATGGCGTTCATGGCGGGCTCCCCTCGACCATCCCAGCGTAGGCCCAGAAGTTTGTCCTGCTCAGGGTCGATAGTCACCACCTTTCGGGGCCCGCTGGACTAGAGTCGTTCCTATCCACTGCAGGAGCGCAGACCGGCCGACGTCGCCCGGAACCCCCGGGGCGCAGCTGGCGTCTGCCACAGACCCATAAGGGGTTCACACATGCGATACGTAGTCGGCTATACACCCACCGAACGCGGCGCGGACGCCGTCGCCTTGGCGTCGGCCATGGCCCGCGCGCAGGGAGCGCATCTCGACCTGGTCTACGTGGTGGACAGGCACACGCCTTATGTAGCGATGAACCCGGAAGGGAACCGGGTCAGTGCCGCCGAACAGCAGGTCCTCGCGGCGGAGCGCCAGGGAATGGAACTGGTCCCTGAGGGGCTGGAAGCGCACTTCCATGTCCGCCAGGCGGAATCGTTCGCAGCTGGCCTGATCGACGCCGCCCTCGAGTACCGGGCCGGCCTGATTGTGGTGGGTGCCGCAAGCCATGGCTTGTTTAAGCGCCATACCGTGGGCAACGTGGCCAACGCCCTGCTGCACGCCGCCCCGGTTCCGGTAGCACTGGCGCCGCACGGCTACCGCCGGACCGAAGCCATCACACGTCTGACCCTCGCCGTGGGCCAGCGCGTGGGAGCGGAGGCGGCGATCGACGTCGCGATTGAATCCGCCGAGCGCCGCGGGGTGCCGCTTCGGCTGGTCTCCCTCGTGGAACTGGACGTCGAGGGGGACGGCGGGGAAAACGTCAACGCTGCCCATATCCACGCCAACACCATTCTGGCCGCCGCCGCGCACCGTCTGCCGGAGGGCCACCGCGTCAGCGTGGAGGTCGCGCACGGCCGCACGATCGAGGAAGCAATCGACGATCTGGAATGGGACGACGGCGAGGTGATGATCGTCGGGTCTTCGCGCTTGGCGGAGAAGTACAAGCTGTTCATCGGCAGCACGGCTTTCAAGGTACTGCGGGCGCTCCCAGTTCCGATGGTCGTGGTCCCGCGCGACTACCAGCGGGTGGATACCTTCCCGGAGGTGTGAGGCCTGGAGGTCTGGGGCCGCGGGGCCAAGACCGCCCAGTACGCGGGAATGCTGCCGGGCGGTCCACCGGTCTCCATCGGCACTGTCTTCAGGACAGTGGCACCCTCCGTGATGAGGGTCCAGCGGTCCGAGGGGAACACGCGCGAGCGTTGCCTCGCGCCGAAATGCCCCGGTTTCGGCAGGGCAGAAATGGCTTGGCGGAGCGGTCCGGGGATCTTTTCGCCTGTGGCGCCCAGGCCCCGCAGGTAGCTGAGCGCGCCGCCCGGGACGTTCGTCTCGACGACATAGATTCGGCCCTGGGCACCAAGGAGGGCTTCGATGGAGCCTGCGAGGCGTGCCTGCCGTCGCCGGCTGAGGACGTGGAACACCCCGCGGACAAAGACGTTGGCGTCGCCGAGTTCGCGCCAGAGCCCGGCCGCCGCAGCCGGCTGCGTGGCATCCAGGCTCCGGAAACTGAGGCCCGGAACGTGCGGGTGCGCGGACCGCGCGGCTGCTACGGCCTCGGGAGAGACGTCGACGCCCAGGACCGACGGAAAGATCTCGGTCAGCCGCCGAGTGATGGCGCCGTTCCCGCAGCCGAGATCGATCAAGGGGAGGCTGGTATCCATCGCGTTGGCCATGGCCTGCAGGTGGTGCCGGATCTCTTCGTTCCCGGCGCCGGGGGCGGCATCCCAGATGATCGGTTCGCTAAGGGAGCCAAGGGAGACTCCGCGCCAGAAGGCGTCCCAGCGCCGGTCCGGGCGGCTGGGACGGTGCAGGGACAATGCCGCAACCTTGGCCACCAGACGGAGCGTGTCCGCCGCATTATCCATGCCCAGTCTGCGTGTGCGTGTTCCTGCGCTGCGTGTACCCGCTTTGTGCGTGCCCGCTTTGTCCGTGCCCGCCGGAACCGGTCCGCTCACGCGACGGCACCGTCTTTGTGCGCGAGCAGATCCGTCATGGCCGGCACCGACAGTGGACGGCTGAAGAAGTACCCCTGACCGAATTCGCAGTTCAGCTGCCGCAGCCTGTTCGCCTGCTCCCTGTCCTCGATGCCCTCGGCGACCGCGCCCAGTCCGGCCGAATGGATCAGTTGCAGGATGGCCGCGACGAATGTCTCCTGTTGCCGGTCTGTGGTCAGTCCGTCGAGGAGGGACTTGTCGATCTTTGCTTGCGCGGCCGGGAGGGTGCGCAGGTAGCTGATGGACGAATAGCCCGTGCCGAAATCGTCGATCTCGATCCGGACACCGAGGTCATTGAGCGACTGCATGGTGGCTGCCACTTCCGGGCCGCCGCGCATGATCGCGGTTTCGGTGATCTCGATTGAGACGTGGCAGGGCTCGACGCCGTGCCGGGCCAGCAGGCTTTCGACATAGGGCGCCAGATCGACGTGGTGCAGGTCAGCGGGGGAGAGATTGATGTGCGTGCTGAAGTCTGCCGGAAGCCCGGGATCGGACTTCCAGCGGCCGGTTTGCGCGATGGCGTTCCGGAGTACCCAGTGGCCGATTTCCACGGTGAGCCCGGCCTCGTCGGCGGCATCGAGGAACTTATCTGGCGCCAGCAGGCCCAAGGCGGGGTGACGCCAGCGGATCAGAGCCTCGGCGCCGGCAATGGCTCCTGTGCGCAGGTCCATGATGGGCTGATATTCCAGCTCTAGCTGGTCCATCGCCAGCGCCGTCCTCAGCTCCGCCACCTGGTGGACGCGCTGCTTGGCGGCCTCGTGCATGGCCGCGGAAAAGACCTGGAGGGTGTCCCGCCCGCGTTTCTTGGCCTCGTGAATGGCGATGTCGGCATCGCGGATGAGCTCCTCGCTGCGCAGGCCGGTTTCCCCCAGCCGGACACCGGTTCCGGCAGTGAGGGCCACCGCGACACCGCCGGCGACGATTCTGTCCTTCAGCGATTCGCCGAGCCGGGCCGCGATCTGCAGCACCGCCTCTGTGTCCTGGTCCGCGACAAGCACCGCGAACTCATCGCCGCTGAGGCGCGCGATCAGGTGGCCGGCCCCGGCCGCCGCGCGAAGGCGCAGGGCCGCCTCGCGCAGCACGGCGTCTCCCGCGGCATGGCCAAGGCTGTCGTTGATGAGCCGGAAGGAATCGAGGTCCAGCAGGATGAGGGCCGGCTGGTGTCCCGCGCCGGCGGCGGCAACGGCCTCGGCCACCTTTTCCCGCAACAGCGAGCGGCTGGCCAGGCCGGTCAGCTCGTCGGTGTTGATGACGCGGCGGAGTTCGGCTTTGGCCGCCTCCAGGAGCGCGGTCCGCTCAGCAACCCGGACTTCCAGGTCCTCGTACATGCTTTGGAGCTCTTCGGCCAGCAGGTTGATGCCCGTGGTGACGGCGTCAATGCCGTCCCGTGCGGGTGAGACCGGCAGGCGGTTCGAGAGATCGCCCGCGGACAGTACGACAATGCCGTCCACGAGTTCCTCGAGGCGGCGGTCATCCTCAGGCCCTGTCATGACCCTGCGCGGTCAGCCAGCGGACCGCCTCATCGCCGTCGGTGAAAAAGCGGGTGGGAACCGGCGCCGAATTGACGCCCAGGAAGAAATTGGCGAGAACCCGGTCCACGGCGGACGAGCCGAGGAGCGCTATTGCTGAGGCGTCGCAGCGCTTGGCGAACACAGCCCGGGCGGCCCGGCTGACGGACTGTGTGGTGGCCATGTCGATCAGCAGCGGCGTGGGCCGGCCGCCGCACAATTCATTGACACGGTCCATTGCCAGTTGGGCGTTGGGGGCATCAATCACAACGCCCCGGGCCCACTCGAGGCGCAAGATGCCGCTGCTGTCGAAGTCCAGGGACGAGATGTCCCGCCCGCCCGGAGTTTCACGATCCTCTTCTGGCACCAGCAATCCTCAATTTCGCCCCGACGTGTGCATTCATGATGACACTAATGCACAGCGGCCGTGGTGCGCAGGCAGCAGCCCCCAAAGGCAGTAGCGCAGGGCAGTATCGCGCGGCAGTAACCCTAGGCGGCGGCGCGGGCCAGTTTCCGGGTCACGGAGTTCTTCCGGGCAGCGAGCAGCATGTCCACAGTCAGGACCAGCAGCGCCAGCCAGACGACGCCGAAACCGACCCAGCGGTCCGGCGTCATGGCTTCCTTGAACACGACGAGGGCCACGATGAACTGCAGGACAGGTGCGAAGTACTGCAGCAGGCCGATCGTGGTCATCGGCAGCCGGCGGGCAGAGGCGCCGAAGAACAGCAGTGGCACGGCGGTGATGACGCCCGAGGCCACCAGCAGCCAAAAATGCCCGGCACCGTTTGAAGCCAGGCTTGCCGCCCCGCTGACCGCCAGGACGATCATCGTGGCCGCGGCCACTGGCGCCAGCACGATCGTCTCCACGGTCAGGCTGGTGAGCGCGTCCGCCCGAGGGCCGACGCGCTTCTTGACGAATCCGTACAGTCCGAAGCTCAGCGCAAGCGTCAGCGCGATCCAGGGGAGCTTGCCGTAGGAGACCGTCAGCACCCCGACGGCAACGAAACCGATGCCGACGGCGGTCCACTGCAGCGGGCGCAGCTTCTCCTTCAGGACAAAGACCCCCAGCAATACGGAGACCAGCGGGTTGATGAAGTAGCCCAAAGAGGCCTCGACGGCCTGGCCGGTGGTTACGCCGCAGGTATACGTCAGCCAGTTCACCGCGATCAGAGCTGCGGCGATGGACAGCGGGCCGATCACCGTGCGGTTCCGGAACGCGGCTCCGAGCACCCGCCAGGAGCGGGTCACGGTGATCAGCAAGGTGCAGAAGATCAGGGACCAGACCACACGGTTGGCCACGATCTCGACGGCGCCGGCGGGTGCCAGCACAAAGAAGTACAGGGGCAGCAGCCCCCAGAGCCCGTAAGCGCCGATGCCAAACACGATCCCCGCCGTCGTGTCCTTGTCTACCGGTGCCAGTCCAGCTGGCCGGGCCGGCGCGGCCCCTCCCGCAGCGGCTACGGCGCTCGGCGCTGTCAGTGGGGCGGGGGAGAAAGATCCATCGGGCTTAGGCACAAGATCAATAACACCACCCCCGCGGCGCCTATTCCTGCCGATCGGAGCACGAGCCAGCCGGCGACATTTAGAATAGGGGCCTGTGCGCTGTATCTACTGGCGCTGTCCCTAAGACTCAGAAGGGCTCCCGGTGTCCACCTCGGCCGAATCCACATCCACTCGTCCCCTCCGTGTCGCGATTGTTGGCGCCGGTCCGGCCGGCGTCTACGCCGCGGACATCCTGACGAAGTCCAATGAGGTCAAAGGCGGCGACTTCCAGGTCAGCATCGATCTCTTCGAGGCATATCCGGCACCGTACGGCCTCATCCGGTACGGCGTGGCCCCTGACCATCCGCGGATCAAGGGCATCGTCAACGCGCTGCACAAGGTCCTGGACCGCGGCGACATCCGGTTCCTCGGCAACGTCACCTATGGCCGGGATCTGACGCTGCACGACTTCCGGGCGTTCTATGACGCCGTCATCTTCTCCACCGGAGCCATCAAGGACGCGGACCTGGATATTCCCGGGATCGGCCTGGAGGGTTCCTTCGGCGGCGCAGACTTTGTCTCCTGGTACGACGGCCACCCGGACGTGCCGCGGGAGTGGCCGCTGGAGGCCAAGGAGATTGCGGTGATCGGCAACGGCAACGTGGCCCTCGACGTGGCCCGCATGCTGGTCAAGCACGCCGACGAACTCCTTGTCACGGAAATCCCGGACAACGTCTACCGGGCACTGAAGGATTCGCCCGTCACCGACGTCCATGTTTTTGGCCGCCGCGGCCCGGCCCAAGTGAAGTTCACGCCGCTGGAGTTGCGCGAACTCAGCCACGCCAAGGACGTGGACATCGTCCTTTATCCGGAGGATTTCGAGTTCGACGATGCCTCGGATGAGGCCATTCGCAGCAACAACCAGATCCGGACCATGGTCAACACCCTGACGAACTGGCTCGTCGAGGAGCACGCCGAGGCCGAGGAACCGTCCTCGCGCCGGCTTCACCTGCATTTCCTGCACAGCCCCGTGGAGATCCATGACGACGCCGCGACTCCTGGCAAGGTCGCCGGGATCAAGTTCGAACGCATGGAGCTGGACGGCACCGGGAACGTCAAAGGCACCGGGGAGTTCCTCGACTACCCGGTCCAGGCCGTCTACCGGGCGATCGGCTACCACGGCTCGCCGCTGGATGAGCTGGAATACGACGCCCGCCGCGGCGTTGTCCCGAACGAAGGCGGCCGCGTGCTCGACGCCGAGGGGAACGCGGTGCCCGGAATCTACGCCACGGGCTGGATCAAGCGCGGGCCTGTCGGGCTGATCGGCCACACCAAGGGCGACGCGCTGGAAACCATCGGCTTCCTGCTGGAGGACCGGCTGACGCTGCCTCCGGCGCAGAACCCGGACCCGCAGGCCATCATCGACCTGCTTCAGGAGCGCGGCATCGAATTCACCACGTGGGAAGGGTGGATCAAGCTCGATGCCCATGAGCTCGCCCTCGGCGCCGAATGGTCCGCGGCGCAGTCCGCCGACGGGATCGAGCGGGAGCGCATCAAAGTTGTGCCGCGCGAGGACATGATCGAGATTTCCCGCGGGTAGCCAGCGCTACGCCAATTTTTCCACGCTGCGCAAAATGCCTGGCGCGCAGGATATTCCGGCCGCGGGGGTATTTTCGCGCGTCGGGGACGCGATGGCGCGTCGCGGGGCTGTCCGCCACCGCAGCACGGGCACTGGGGGCATGCGGTGGGCAGGACGGCGCATCACTCTGGCGGGGGTGCGGAAGGCCCACTAGACTGGGCCGGACGTGGCGGCCTTCGGTACGCCGTCGAGCCCGTCCAGTGGGAGTTCAATGAGGAATCTGGTCCGTCCGGCAGCTCTGTTACCGCCCGCGGGCGGGGTCACCGCGCAGCTGCGCCAGCAGCATGCCAGCACCGCGCACGAGGAACTGGACTCGCGCGGATTCGCTTTCTCTGGGAACCTGCAACTGCCTGGGCTCAGCCGCGTGATCCAGGAGTCGTGGCGGCGTTCGGCGCAGCTGCACGCCAATCCGGACAACCCCGAGGCGCCGCTGGCCATGGACCGCGAGGAACTCGAAGAATACCGCCGCCAGCACCCGCTGGCCGCCATCATGCCCGTGATCCATAAGCTCTTGGTCCTGCCGAGCTATGACAGCGGAATGCTGGTAGCCGTGGGGGATGAGCTCGGCAGGCTGCTCTGGGTGGAAGGCGACGCAGCCCTGCAGCGCCGGGCCGAGGGCATGATGTTCGTCCCCGGCGCCGATTGGTCCGAGGCGACAGTCGGCACCAGCGCCCCCGGCACCGCGCTGGCTCTCGGCCGGGGAATCCAGATCTCCGGTGCCGAACACTACAAGCGCTCGGTGCATCCGTGGAGCTGCACGGCTGTGCCGTTCCACGATCCGGATTCCGGCGCGCTGCTGGGGGTTGTGGACATCACCGGCACGGAGTCGGCCGTGGCCCCGCATACGTTGTCGCTCGTCGAGGCGACGGTCGCCGCGGCCCAGGCGCACCTGCGGGTGGAACGGCTGCAACTGGCCGCGGCAGGGCAGTCCTCGCCGTCGCGGCGGCGGAGCCCGGAGCCAGGAACGCCCGGGGCGCCGGCCGCCAACAGCCTCTACCGCGACAGCCTCCAGCTGCTCGGCCGCGATCAGGCCCTGCTCAGCATTGACGGGCGCACCGTGGCACTGTCCGCCCGGCACAGTGAGATCCTGGCCCTCCTCAGCACCCACCCCGCGGGGCTGAACGCCGAGGAACTCTGCGCCCTCCTCTACCCCGGGGAGGCCTCCACCATGACACTGCGCGCGGAGATGGTGCGGCTGCGCAAGGTGCTTCAGCAGCTCCATCCCGGTGCCGTCCCGGAATCACGCCCGTACCGCTTGCCGCTGAACCTGGTTGCCGACGCCGGACAGGTGCTGGACTGCCTGCAGCGCGGTGCGCACCGGATAGCGCTGGAAATCTACCGCGGCGCCGTGTTGCCCCGCTCCGAGGCCCCCGGCATCGTGGAGCTGCGGGGCAGGGTCTCGGCACTGATGCGGGAGGCCCTGCTGACGGACGGCAGCGCCGAATCGCTCCTGAAGTACGCCGCACTCCCTGAGGCCAAGGACGACGTCGAGGTCCGCATCGCCGCGCTGAAGCTGCTGGCGCCGCGCTCGCCCAAGCGTGCCGCCGTCGTCGCCGATCTGGAACGGCTTGACCGGGAACTGAGCGCCTGACCATCTCGGCTTGCCGCGGCAAGCCGCGACGCCCGGCCCGTGACCGGGCTCACGCAGTTGCAACCTGACTGCAACCTTCGCGCGCCTACGCTGGGTGCAACGGGGGCCGGAAGCGCCTTGCTGCCCCCATCTTGCACAGCAAAGGAGCTAGCAATGACTGTTTACGCCCAGCCCGGTACCGAGGGCTCGAAGGTCACCTTCAAGGACCGCTACGAAAACTGGATCGGCGGCGAGTGGGTTGCCCCGGTCAAGGGCCAGTACTTCGAGAACATCACCCCGGTGACCGGCAAGGCGTTCTGCGAGGTGGCCCGGGGCACCGCCGAGGACATCGAACTGGCCCTGGACGCCGCCCACAAAGTCGCGCCCTCCTGGGGCAAGACCTCCGTGGCCGAGCGCGCCGCGATCCTGAACAAGATTGCCGACCGCATCGATGAGAACACCGAGATGCTGGCCGTCGCCGAATCCTGGGACAACGGCAAGCCGATCCGCGAGACCCTCAACGCCGATATTCCGCTGGCCGCGGACCACTTCCGCTACTTTGCCTCTGCCGTCCGCGCCCAGGAGGGCCGGCTCTCCCAGCTCGACGACGACACCACCGCCTACCACTACCACGAGCCGCTCGGCGTCGTCGGCCAGATCATTCCCTGGAACTTCCCCATCCTCATGGCCGTCTGGAAGCTCGCCCCGGCGCTCGCCGCCGGCAACGCGGTGGTGCTCAAGCCCGCCGAGCAGACACCGTCCTCGATCCTGGTGCTGATGGAGCTCATCAGCGACATCCTGCCGGCCGGCGTGGTCAACGTGGTCAACGGCTTCGGCGTCGAGGCCGGAAAGCCGCTGGCCTCCAGCCCCCGGATCCGCAAGATCGCCTTTACCGGCGAGACCACCACGGGCCGCCTGATCAGCCAGTACGCCAGCCAGAACCTGATCCCGGTCACCCTGGAACTCGGCGGCAAGAGCCCGAACATCTTCTTCAACGACGTCGCGGAGTCCAACGACGCCTTCTACGACAAGGCCCAGGAGGGCTTCACGCTCTTTGCCTTCAATCAGGGCGAGGTCTGCACCTGCCCGTCCCGGGCCCTGGTCCAGGACGGCATCTACGACTCCTTCATGGCCGACGCCATCGCCCGCACGCAGAAAATCATCCAGGGCAACCCGCTGGACACCGAGACGCAGCTCGGCGCCCAGGCCTCCAATGACCAGCTGGAGAAGATCCTTTCCTACATCGACATCGGCAAGCAGGAGGGCGCCAAGCTGCTCACGGGCGGCGCCCGCGCCGAACTGTCCGGCGACCTGGCTGGCGGCTACTACGTGCAGCCGACCATTTTCGAGGGCCACAACAAGATGCGGATCTTCCAGGAGGAGATCTTCGGCCCGGTGGTGTCCGTGACGCGCTTCAGTGATTACAGCGACGCCATGGGGATCGCCAACGACACCCTCTACGGCCTTGGCGCCGGCGTCTGGTCCCGCAACGGCAATGTTGCCTACCGTGCCGGCCGCGAGATCCAGGCGGGGCGCGTGTGGGTCAACAACTACCACGCCTACCCGGCCGGTGCCGCGTTCGGCGGGTACAAGTCCTCCGGCATCGGCCGCGAGAACCACTCGATGATGCTGGACCACTACCAGCAGACTAAGAACCTCCTGGTCAGCTACAACGAAAACAAGCTCGGCTTCTTCTAAGCCGCATTGACCCGGGCGGGGCGGATCGGCAGTGATCCGTCCCGCCCGCACCATTTTCCGACCAGCCAGGGAGACCCCGATGACGCAAACCAGGCTCGATGCCGCCGTGACCCGCCCCGGCGAGGACTTCTCCCGGGTGGCGCTCACTTCCGAGGCCGTGGAACTGCTGCGAATGCTGTGGCTCCAGCACGGCCCGCTGATGTTCCACCAGTCCGGGGGCTGCTGCGACGGGTCCTCACCGATGTGCTACCCGGCAGGGGAGTTCATCACGGGGGACGCGGACGTCCTGCTGGGCCTGTTCGATGTCTCTGACGGGCTGCAGCCCCAGCCGCTGGAATTCTGGATGTCGCGGGAGCAGTTCAACTACTGGAGTCACACGCACCTGACTGTCGACGTCGTTCCGGGCCGGGGGAGCGGGTTCTCCGTCGAAGCGCCGGAAGGCAAGCGGTTCCTGATCCGCTCGACGCTGATGGAGTGGCCCGTCTGAGGCTCATCTGACAGGTTTCCGTGGGCTGTTCCGGGCCCATCCTGGCGGGGGTCTGGGGCTGGTCCGCGGCCGCCCCCACCCCGGCCTGCGTCTCACTATGCGGGACAAATCGGGCCGTCCAGTGGATGGGCACTACGATAGATAGGTCTGTTTCCAAACCAGTTATCGAGATTGCGGACTTTCCTATGAACCTTTTCCGGACCAAATCCATCGAGCAGTCCATGTCCGACGCCGATGAACCCGGACGCAAGCTGAAGCGCTCGTTAAGCACGTGGGACCTCATGATCATGGGGGTCGCGGTTGCCGTGGGTGCCGGGATCTTCTCGGTCGGCGCCAAGGCCGCGGCGAACTTCGCCGGCCCCGCCGTGACCATCTCCTTCGCGATCGCCGCCGTCACCTGCGCGCTCGCCATCATGTGCTACGCCGAGTTTGCCACGGCCATCCCGGTGGCCGGTTCCGCCTACGTCTTCACGTACGCGACCATGGGTGAGATCCTCGCGTGGATTATCGGCTGGAACCTGATCCTCGAACTCTTCACCGCCGGCGCCGTGATCGCGAAGTACTGGGGCATCTACCTCAGCAAGGTCTTTGCGCTCATGGGCGTGGACATTCCGCCGTCGATCTCCCTGGGCGGTGTCGACCTCTACTGGGGCGCCTTCTTGATTGTTGCCATCTTCACGGTGCTGCTGGTCCTCGGGACCAAGCTCTCTGCCCGCGTCGGCAACATCTTCACGCTGATCAAGATCGCGGTGGTCCTCTTCGTGATCGTCGTCGGCTTCACGTACCTGAAGTTCGAGAACTACACCCCGTTCGTTCCGGCCTCCGAGCCGACCGGAGGCACCGGCACCGCCGATGTCCTCAAACAGTCCTTCTTCGGCTTCCTGACCGGTGCGGCCCCCGCCCAGTACGGAACCCTGGGAATCTTCGCCGGCGCCGCCCTGGTCTTCTTTGCCTTCATCGGCTTCGACGTCGTTGCCACGTCGGCTGAAGAGGTTAAGAACCCGCAGAAGACGCTGCCCCGCGGCATTTTCGGTGGCCTGGCCATCGTCACGGTCCTCTACATCCTGGTGTCGCTGGCACTGACCGGCATGGTGTCCTACACGAAGCTGGCTGAGGCCAAGAACCCGACACTCACCACCGCCTTCGAGGCCGTTGGCAATACTGACGCCGCCAAGGTCATCGCCTTCGGCTCCCTGGTGGGCCTTACCACCGTCATCATGGTGCTGCTCATGGGCCTGTCCCGCGTGGTCCTCGCGATGAGCCGCGACGGCCTGCTTCCGCGCTCCCTGTCCAAGACCAGTGCCGCGCGTGGAACACCGGCCCGCCTCCAGATCATCTGCGGCGCCGGAGTTGCCCTCGTTGCCGGCCTGACCAATGTGGACCTGCTGGAGGAAATGATCAACATCGGGACCCTGTCCGCCTTCGTGATGGTCAGCCTTGGCATCCTGGTGCTCCGCAAGAAGCGTCCCGACTTGAAGCCGGCCTTCCGCGTCCCGTTCGGCAAGGTGCTCCCCATCGTCTCTGCCGTCCTGTGCCTGTACCTCATGACGAACCTCGCCGTGGAGACCTGGATCTTCTTCGCCATCTGGCTGGTGATCGGCGTCGCGATCTACTTCGCCTACGGCCAGCGCCACTCCAGGCTGAACGAAAAGTTCGCGGAGGCCCGCGCCTCCGTGAACGGCCCGGGCACGGCAAGTGCCGTCAACACGGCCGCACCGGCCGCGGAGAACGACGAGGACGCCCTGACCCGCTCCTGATCAGGGGAGCCCTCGGTCCTCGGTCCTTTGTCGTCGAAGTCGCCGGAACCGTGCGCGTTCGCTGGAAACTTCCGGCGTGCTCGCACGGTTCCGGCGACTTCGGCGTTTGGGCCCGCGCTCCCCGTTGGCATGCGCTCCCTAAGATGGACACATGGCCCGCCCAGCAAGACCGGAACGCAAATCAGAGTTGTTGTCGGCGATTCTCGACTACCTCATGGACAAGACGCTGGCGGAACTGACGTTCCGCAGCCTCGCCGACGGGTTGGGCGTCAGCAGCTTCGTCCTGGTGTACCACTTCGGCAACCGCGAGCAGCTGATCAACGAGATCATCCGCGGCATCGAATCCCGGCTGGACAGCGTCCGTGCCACCGACGTCAGGGACATCGACAGGGATGCGTGGCGTGCCTTCTTCTTGGAGTCCTGGCAGTGGACCATGGCACAGCGCAACCGGCACCTGGCCCGGCTTGAATTCGAGGCGACTGCGCAGGACGTTGTGGCCGCGGCGCCGCGCGGCACCGCCCCGGAGCACTTCCGGATGCTGCACGAGAAGGCCCGGGACTGGCTCATCATCCAGGGCATCCTGCCGGAGTTCGCGGACACCGACGCCCGCCTGTTCACCGCAGCGTTCTATGGGCTCCAGTTCGATTTCGTCGTCAACAACCAGCCCGAGGAAGCCACCAAGGCCTTTGAGCTGATGATGCTGGTCTTCTTCAACAATCTCGACAGGCGCCTGGCCACCGACGGACAGCACATCTGAGCTGAATCTCAGGGAGCGGCGTAGCGGCCCTCCCATTCCACGAGGGGGCGCAGATCCTCCCAGCGCCGTGCCACTTCCTCCACCGCCCCGGGCCCGGCAAGCCAGCCGGGTTGGCCCACATTGACCCCGGCCGTGAGCGACTTGTGCTTGAGCAACTCCGCCCGGGGATGGTCCTTCTCGAAGCCCCGCGGCACCGTCTTCAGACGTTCGCCCTCCACCGCGAACCCCGCTGCCTCGACCTTGCGCACGATCTCCTGCAGGGCCTCGCCGCTGGCGGGATCATCTACGGCGCCGCGGAACCGTGTCAGTTGGGCCGGGGTATGTGTGTGGCAGCCGCCGCCGATCAGCAGGCCGTCGGCGCTGAGCTGGATGTAGAAGCCCACTCCTTCGTCCAGCGCCGCGAATGCCCCCTGCGCGGTCTTGTAGGGCGACTTGTCCGGCGAGAACCGGACATCCCGGTTGGGGCGAAAGAGCTTGGCCGGGCCGAAGCGTGGCTCCAGCTCGGCCAGCAGCTCGGTTAGCGGCCCTTTTACTGCGGCGTCGTAGACCGGCTTGTGCTCCAGCCACCAGTCCCGGCTGTTGTTCTGTTCAAGATCGGCGTAGAACCGGAAGGCGTCATCCGGAATGCCTGCAAATGCGGTCATGCCCAAATCCTACGGAGCCGCAGCACACAGTGGCGAGGGGAACGCGCGCCCATGTGGATAACGGCAGAACGCCCCGCCACGGAGGTCCGTGGCGGGGCGTTCTAGTGGCTCAGACGGTTACCGGTGCAGCCAGCCCTAGAATCGGCCGGCCGTTCAGGCAACCCTCGACGCATAGATCAGACCTTGTTGGCGGCCTCTGCGTCGGACTCAACCTGGCCGGCGCCGAGGTTGGCGCGCAGCTTGGCGCCGAACTCGGCGTCGACGTTGGTCCAGTACTGGATGGCACGTTCCTTGATGCCGGCGTTCTTGACGCCGCTGACGGCGCCGGTGACGGTCTCCAGCAGGCGGGCCTTCTCGCCGTCGTTGAACACCTCGCGGTACAGCGTGCCGGCCTGGCCGAAGTCGTTGTCCTCGGCGTGCAGGGAGTGCGCGGAGTGCGTGAGCGCGCCGTCGTTCTCCCAGCCGCCGCCGGCAATGGCGGGCTCAACCGCGGCCGGGCCGCCCACGGAGTTCGGTGCGTATACCGGAACGGACGGGGCGTTGAAGTGGTAGCGCCCGGCGCCGTCCTGGCTGTAGTTGTTGACCTGGTTCTGCGGCGCGTTCACCGGGAGCTGGGCGTGGTTGGTGCCGACGCGGTAGCGGTGCGCATCCGCGTAGGAGAAGATGCGGGCCTGCAGCATCTTGTCCGGGGAAGCGGCGATGCCGGGCACGAAGTTCGACGGCGCGAAGGTTGCCTGCTCGATCTGCGCGAAGTAGTTCTCCGGGTTCTTGTTCAGCTCCATGGTGCCGACCTTGATCAGCGGGTAGTCCGCGTGCGGCCACACCTTGGTGAGGTCGAAGGGGTTGAAGCGGTACGTCTTGGCGTCCTCGTACGGCATGACCTGGACGTGCAGGTCCCAGGACGGGAAGTTGCCGGCGGCAATGTTTTCCTGGAGGTCGCGGATGTAGAAGTCACCGTCAGCGCCGGCAAGAGCCTCGGCCTCGTCACCGGACATGGACTTGACGCCCTGGTTGGACTTGAAGTGGTACTTGACCCAGAACCGCTCGCCCTCGGCGTTGATCCACTGGTAGGTGTGCGAGCCGTAGCCCTGCATTTCACGCCAGGAGGCCGGCAGGCCGCGGTCGCCCATGAGCCAGGTGACCTGGTGGGCGGACTCGGGGGAGAGGGTCCAGAAGTCCCACTGCATGTCGGCATCGCGCAGGTGGGTGCCCGGGAGGCGCTTCTGGGAGTGGATGAAGTCCGGGAACTTGATGCCGTCGCGGATGAAGAACACCGGAGTGTTGTTGCCGACGAGGTCGTAGTTGCCCTCGGTGGTGTAGAACTTCACGGCGAAACCGCGGGGGTCGCGCCAGGTGTCGGGGGAGCCTGCCTCGCCGGCAACGGAGGAGAAGCGAATGAGCATGTCCGTCTCGGTGCCGGGCTGGAACAGCGCGGCCTTGGTGTACTTCGAGACGTCCTCGGTGGTCTTGAAGCTACCGAAGGCGCCGCCGCCCTTGGCGTGCACGACGCGCTCCGGGACGCGCTCGCGGTTGAACTGCGCGAGCTTCTCGATCAGGTAGTGATCGGTCAGGATGATCGCGCCGTCGGCACCGACGGACTTGGAGTGCGCATCGGAAGTGACGGGGGCACCGGACTGTGTTGTGGACACGGCGGGCGCAGAGATGATCTCAGTCATCGTTCTCCTTTGGTTGGGTTTCTTAGTTTCGTTCGGAGGGAAGTTGTTGGGTGCGCTGGCAGTCCTGGCAGATGCCCTGGTACAGCACGTCCGCGATCTGGATGGTCATCGGCTTGGCGTTCGCGTCCCAGTGCGGGGTCAGGCAGGGCGCGTGGCCCACGGCGCATTCGACGTCCTCCACGCGCCCGCAGCTGATGCACACGGCATGGTGGTGGTTATCTCCCACCCGGGTTTCGTACAGCGCGGGGGAGTGCGGGGGTTCGAACCGGCGCAGCATGTGCAGATCGGTGAGATCCCCCAGGACCACATAGACGGACTGCGCGGTCAGGTCCGGCAATTCCTGCCGGGCGGCGGCAAGGATAGCCTCCGCCGGCGAATGCGGGTGATGTTCGACGGCGGCCAGCACGGCCAGGCGCTGCTTGGTCACCCGGCGGCCGCGGGCACGCAGGGCGGCTGCCCATGCATCGTGGGTGCCCGAGGAATCCGTCATACCCTCATTCAAGCACTTATTATGACTGTCTCACAATAAGGCGCGGTTAACATTTTCAGCCGCGTCCAAGGCGTCCGCGGTTCGCCACTAGAGTTGCCGGGTGGGGAAATTTTTGGCGGACATCACGCCGCTGCGTGAAAGTCCGGCCTTCCGCCGCCTGTGGCTGGGGTCCGCCGTTTCCGCACTGGGCAGCCAGCTGACCCTCGTGGCCGTGAGCCTGGAGATCTACCGGCTGACCCAGGACAGCCTCTATGTGGGCCTGCTGAGCCTCTTCGCCCTCGTGCCGCTGGTGTTCGGCGGCCTCCTGGGCGGCTCGATCGCCGACGCCCACGACCGCCGCACGGTGGCCCTCCTGGCCTCGTCCGTCCTCTGGCTGACCACGGCCGCGCTGGCCCTGCAGGCATGGATGCAGCTGGGCAATGTGTGGCTGCTCTACGCACTGGTGGCGGTGCAGAGCGGCGCCCAGGCCATCAACCAGCCCGCCCGCAGCGCGATCATCCCCGTCCTGGTGCGCAAGGAACTGCTGCCGGCCGCAAACGCCCTCAGCATGATGATTTTCGGCCTGACCATGACTGCCGGTCCGCTGCTGGCCGGGGTCCTGGTGGCGTGGATCGGGTTCGGCTGGACCTACACGATCGACGTCGTCAGCTTTGCGTTTGCGTTCTGGGCGCTCCTGAAGCTGCCGCCCATGCCGCCCGGGGAGCATGCCAGGGCGGCCGGGCTGCGTTCCGTGGTGGAGGGATTCCGTTTCCTTGGGACCCGGCCCAACCTCCGCATGACGTTCGTGATCGACCTCGTGGCCATGATCTTTGCCCAGCCCCGGGCGCTGTTGCCCGCCATCGGCGCTCTGATGATTGGCGGCGGCGAGGCCACGGTGGGCATCCTGCTGGCCTCAATGGCCGTGGGGGCGTTCCTGGCCGGCCTGTTTTCGGGGCCGCTCGGCGGTGTTCGCCGGCAGGGCACCGCCGTCGTGTGGTCCGTGATGGGCTGGGGCGCCTCGGTCGGGGCCTTCGGCCTGGTGGTGGTCCTGGCGGGCCAGACCAGAGACGGCGGCGTGACGATGTGGCTGCTGCCGGCCGCCCTGTGCTGCGCGCTGGCCGGCATCGCGGATTCAGTAAGCGCAGTCTTCCGGACCACCATCCTGCAGGCTTCCACCCCGGACCACCTGCGCGGGCGGCTGCAAGGTGTGTTTGTGGTGGTGGTGGCCGGCGGACCCCGGATCGGGGACTTGCTCGCTGGCGGCGCGACTAAACTCTTGAACGAGGAATGGGTTCTGCTGATCGGCGGCGTGATGTGCATGGCCGTGGCCAAGACGGTAGCCCGCGTGCAGTTCGGATTCGTGCGCTACGACGCGCGGAACCCGGTGCCGTAGCGGTTCGTTTTTATTGGTACGTATCGAGGTCAAGGGCATCAGGAGGAACAGTGCACCAGCATCACAACGGACTGAAAACCGCGGCCCTGTTCGGAGTCCTGTGGGCGGTCCTGCTTGGTCTGGGGGCGTTCATCGCCGCCGGGACCCGCAGTGCCGCGCCGATCTGGATCATGGCCCTGATCGGCGTCGGCACCACCGCCTACGGGTACTGGAACAGCGACAAGCTCGCCATCCGGTCCATGCAGGCCTATCCCGTCACGGAGGCCGAGGCGCCCCAGCTGTACCAGATCGTCCGGGAACTGTCGGGCCGGGCCAACCAGCCGATGCCGCGGATCTACATCTCGCCCACCATGGCGCCGAACGCCTTCGCCACGGGCCGGAATCCTCGGACCGCGGCGGTGTGCTGCACCGAGGGCATCCTGAGGCTGCTGGACGCCCGCGAGCTCCGCGGCGTCCTGGGCCATGAACTGATGCACGTCTACAACCGGGACATCCTGACGGCGTCGGTGGCCGCCGCCGTCGCCGGCGTCATCACGTCGGTGGCCCAGATGATGCTGCTCTTCGGCGGCGGGGACCGCCGCAACGCGAACCCGTTCGCCGCGATCGCCATGGCGCTGCTGGCCCCGTTCGCCGCGTCCCTGATCCAGATGGCCATCTCGAGGACGCGGGAGTACGACGCCGACGAGGATGGATCCGCGCTCACCGGAGATCCGCTGGCGCTCGCCTCCGCCCTGCGCAAGATTGAGCAGGGCGTGCAGTTGGCGCCGCTGCCGCAGGACCAGCGTCTGGTCAACGCCTCCCACATGATGATCGCCAACCCGTTCCGCGGCGGAGGCGTGGCCAAGATGTTCTCCACCCACCCGCCGATGGCCGAGCGGATCGGCCGGCTGGAGCGGATGGCCGGCCGGCAGCTCACCTGAAGCCAGCTGCGGCGCTGGCGACGCGCAAATAGTTCCGTGACGCGCAAAAGGGCTGGCGACACCCGAATACCGGTGTCGCCAGCCCTTTTGCGCGTCGCGAGGAAACTTGGGCCGCGGACGGGAAGCTAGCTGCGGAAGTTGACGAACTGCAGGTCGGCCTCGTCGAAGCCCTTGAGCAGGTTCATGGTCTCCTGGAGGTCATCGCGGGACTTCGAGGTCACCCGGAGCTCGTCGCCCTGGATCTGCGACTTGACGGACTTGGGGGCCTCGTCCCGGATCAGCTTGTTGATCTTCTTGGCGAGGTCCTGGGCGATGCCCTCCTTGATGGAGGCCTCGAGCCGGAATTCCTTGCCGGAGGCGTAGGGCTCGCCGGTGTCGAGCGACTTCAGCGAGATGCCGCGGCGGATGAGCTTGGACTGCAGCACGTCGAGCACCGCCAGCACCCGCTCTTCTGAGTTGGCCTTCATCAGGATCTTCTCGCCGCTAAAATCAACCTCAGCGCCGACGCCCTTGAAGTCGTAGCGCTGGGCAATCTCCTTTTGCGCCTGGTTCAGCGCGTTGGCGACCTCCTGCTTGTCTACCTTGCTGACGACGTCGAACGTGGATTCGCCTGCCATGACTTTCCTCCTGATGGTTAGCCGGGTGCCTGATGTGAGGCCGGTTGTCTGCATTCCAGCCTAGTACGGATGCCCCCGTTCTGGAGGGCGGCCGGGCGGGACGACGTTTCACAGTCCGCTCATAGCTCAATCACGGCGGGAACGAAGCCAGGCCCGGAAGAGTTGCAAGGGTTGGAACCGCTGCTGAAAGGCAAGAACATGCACCATAAGGCCGTCCGCTACGTCACCCGCACCACCGCCGTCGCTGCCACCACGCTGGCCGCGACGGCGACCTCCGTTGCTGCCGCCGCATTGGCGGCCTCCATCATCCTGAGCCCGGCCCCCGATGCCTCAGCGCGCATGGACGGTATCCACACGGACCTGGCCCGCGCCGTCGAGCTGAACCAGGTCACGCCGGAGCAGGCGGCACGATTCGAGGCAAGGCTGGCCGGCCGCATTTTCGGAGAAGCCTGATTTTCCGGGCATTTTGGCCCATTTCTGGGCCGCTAAGGCGCCGATTCGATTCTTCGGCGGAAGTTCTGTAAAGTTGTCTTGCCCGCGGGTGCTGGAAGCGGAACGGACTGGAAACAGGCGTTCAGGGACTGGAAACCGCGAGTGATCTTCTTTTGAAGTTCGGCAGATTACCCGAGCGGCCAAAGGGGGCTGACTGTAAATCAGCTGGCAACGCCTACGGGGGTTCGAATCCCTCATCTGCCACCCTTGGACAAGCCTCCGGAACCGATCGGTTCCGGAGGCTTTTTCTTTGCCCGGGGTTCAGCGGGCCGGACCCACAGTCCTCGGGCCAACCCAATAAAGTCCGCGCAGAGTAAGTCCGCGGCTCAGTCGAGCGGCGGATTGGGGATGGCCACCGTTGTCCCGGCGGGCGGAATCCATTCGCCGCCGGTCAGGTAATTCAAGTTGGCTATCCGCAATGCATGAAGCGGTACGCCGTAGCGGCTCGCGATGCCGGCGGGAGTATCTCCGGCGCTCGTCCTGTACAGGAGCTGCCCCCGCCCGTCCTGGCCGGTCACGCTACCGCCGGCACCGAGCTGCGGCACGTCCACGCCTCTGAGGTCGATGACCTTTCCCGCGGCAACGGACGCCGATTCGTTGAAACTCCTGAGGATCTCGGGAGTCATCCGGAAGTGGGCGGCGATGCCTTCCCAGGTGTCGCCGTCGACGGCCGTGTAGCGCATCGGCTGGTAAAACCCGTTCAGTTCGGTCGTCCCCAGCAGGCCCGGGGGCGCCGGGGAGGTTGCAGCGGCCGCCGGGGATGTTCCATGAGCCGCGGCCGCCGGAGTTCGGCCCGGGGCCTCCGCGCCAGATGCGCAGGCGGTCAGCAGGCCGGCTAGTACCGCGGCCAGAACGACGGCGGCGGCCGGCCGGACGCGTTTTACACCGGATCCGTGACTCACGCTGGGTGTCCTGTCATTCGGGGCCTCCCCCCGAGGCCCGTTGGAGCCGATTATTCCATACGTTTGATGAAGTCTCATTTCCACCGCCTTTTCCGAGGGAGGGGCTCCTCGGGTTCGGTATAGTGCCGGTCATGGACGAAAAGGCGATCTTGCACACCTACCTGCGGACGCGGCGGGACAGCCTGCTGGCAAAGCTTGACGGGCTCAGCGAGTACGACGCGCGCCGGCCCCTCACAGCTACGGGCACCAATCTGCTGGGCCTGGTCAAGCATGTGGCCAGCGTTGAACTCGGATACTTCGGCGAGGTTTTTGGCCGGCCCAGCGACCTGGAACTGCCGTGGTTTGCCGACGATGCGGAGCCGGACGCCGACATGTGGGCTGCCCCCGGCGAGACCCGCGAGCAGATCGCGGAGCTGCACCGGCTCTCTGCCGTGCACAGCGACGCCACCATCGATGAACTTGCCCTGGACGCACCCGGCGTGGTGCCCTGGTGGCCGGACGAGCGCAAGCACGTGACGCTGCAGCAGATTCTCGTGCACATGTGCGTGGAAACGGCCCATCACCTCGGCCACGCGGACATCCTGCGCGAGCTCATCGACGGCAGGGCCGGCCAGCGCCCGGGGGACCCGAACCTCTCCGCACGCACACCCGAGGAGTGGGCTGTTCACCGGGCCCGCATCGAGGCGGCCGCCGTCGCCGCCGCCGCCGCCGCCGCCGCCGCCCCGGCCGGAACGCCAGGCCGGTAGCGCAGGCCGACAGCGCTGGCCGATTGCGGGCCGATAGCGGCAGGCGAGACGCGGCCGGCGAACCTAGCCGGCGACACGCGGCCGCAACACCCCATGTTCTGAAAGCAAAATCTCAGTTTTCGAGGGAGCGCCAACGTAGGGTGGTCCGGTCCGCTGTTGAAGAAGAAGGAGCGATCGTGAAGTCGTTTGCCTGTGGTGATGTGGTTCCCGGTTGCGAAGCCCGCTGGGTGTGCAGTACGGAAGACGAAATTCTGGTGAATGTGGCGGCCCATGCTGCGTCCGCCCATGGGCTGGAGGAGCTGCCGGCCGACGTCGTGCAGTCGGTCCACAAAGCCATCTTTTCCGTTAGTTGATTCACGAGGCAGGCGGCCTCCCGCCCGACGCCGGGGCCGTTCCCGGCCCGGATTGGAACGAGCAGCTGGCGGCCGCCTGCCGAGGTGTTGGCCTTGCCGCGGCCTACCAGCCGATTATCGATACTGCCCGCGGCACAGTGGTGGGCTATGAGGCCCTGGCCCGGTTTCCGGGTTTCGCCGAAAAAAATCCTGAAGTGTGGTTTGCCGCCGCGCGCACGCATGGCCTGGCGGCCGAGCTCGAGGCAGCGGCCTTGCGGGTGGCGCTCTCGGCACGCCCCACCCTGCCTGCGAACTGCTTCCTGACCCTCAACGTCTCACCGGAGCTGCTGCTGACGGAGGGGATCCGTGAGATCTGGCGCAGTCAGGGAAACCTTGGCGGACTGGTGGTTGAACTTACGGAGCAAACCCCGATCGACTCCTATCTGGAGCTTGAGCCTGACCTCAACCAGCTGCGCGCTGCGGGCGCGCTGATCGCGATCGACGACGCCGGGGCTGGCTACGCGGGCCTCCGTCACCTCCTGGCGCTGCGGCCCTCGCTGATCAAGATCGATCGTGAACTCATCCAGGATGTCGACCGTGACGAAGCCAAGCGCGCCCTGATCTCCATGCTCGGAACCTTTGCCAGCCGCGTGGATGCCTGGATCCTGGCCGAAGGAGTGGAACGGGTGGAGGAACTCGACGCCCTCGTCGCCCTCGGCGTACCGCTGGTGCAGGGGTATTGCCTGGCCCGGCCCGGGCCGGCGTGGGAACCGATCGACCTCGATGTTGCCCACCGACTCGCCTCCAAACCACCGGTGGCCCACCAGGGCATTATCCGGGACATCGTGGAACCCGCGACGACGGCCACCACGACGGCGACGGCGGCCGCAGCGTTTGATGACAGCCCCGCCCTGCAGTCAGTGGTGTTGATGGGCGAGCATTTGCGGCCCGTTGCGGTGCTGGACCCCGCGGCGGCGGCCCTGGGCGTGGTCAGCCCGGGCATGTGCGTCAACCTGGACACCCCGATCAGCGAGGCCCTGGCACGGTCCATGACGCGGGCTCAGGCCAGCCGGTTTGACCCCCTGCTGGTGACGGACAACGCCGGCCGCTTTGCCGGCGTCGCCCGCATGGAACGGATGATCACGGCCCTGGCCAGCAGCTAGCCGTCCGCCGGGCCCGGATCGCTTGACCGTTCCCCTAGCAGTTGTCCCGTGCCGGGGTCCTCCAGACCGTCGAAATAACGGTCCAGGACATTGCGGAACACGGATTCGCCGGGGGCCGCCAGCCGGAACAGCGTCATGGACGAGTGCAGCTTCCGCGCGTCGATGCCGCCGAAAATCTGCACCGCGGACCGCCCCTCCAGGGAAGCCACCGCGGCGGCCACCTCCCGGAGGCGGGGGCCAAGGACGTCGTGCCGGAGGTAGGCCCGGGCCTCGTCCAGGGAGGAGATGGCATATTTGCGGGCCGTTTCGCTATGGCCCAGGCCTGCGAGCTGGGGGAAAACGAACCACATCCAGTGGCTCCGCTTCAATCCCGACCTCAACTCCGCCAGGGCGTGCCCGTAGGTTCCGCCGGCGTCTTGGGCGACCATGAACCGTGCAAGATCGTAGGGGTCTTCTTCCATGCTCGCTAGGCTACGTCGCCAGGCAACCAAGGGACAGAGCCGCGGAAGCGCCTAACCCCGCCCTACTCCCCAACAACAGGCGGCGGTAGTATCAACTTCGAGAGTCGGTGGCGCACCTCACGGTTGGCCGGGCGCCACGCTCGGCCGAGTCGGAGGGCGGATGTACGACGCATTTGGGCTGTTCACCGGGTCCACTCTGGTGGAAATCGGGCTCCTGCTGGCGACGTTTGTTCTGTGCTCCCTGATCGGCGTCGAACGGCAGGTCCGGCAGAAGAGCGCGGGCTACCGCACCCACGTTCTGGTTGGCCTGGGATCGTGCACCTTCACCCTTATCTCCGCGTACGGCTTCGCCGCCGTCCAGGGATCCGGGGGCACCCTGGACCCGTCCCGCATTGCAGCCCAAATCGTCAGCGGCATCGGCTTCCTCGGTGCGGGGGTGATTTTCAAGGGGCGGAACGTTGTCCGGGGCCTCACCACTGCCGCGAGTATTTGGGTTTCCGCCGCCGTCGGCATGGCCTGCGGGGCCGGTATGCTTTCCTTGGCAATTTCGCTGACCGCCTTCCATCTCATCACCTTGTATGTGGTCTCGCCCGCGGTGAGGAAAATCCCTACCCCCGACACCAACCGGGTCCTGCATGTGGGCTACGCGGACAATCAAGGCGTGCTGAGGCAAGTGCTGGAGCTGGCCACCACCATGGGGTTCAGCTCATCGATCCTGAGCACCAAGAAATCAGGCAACGCACAAAAACCGATCGTTCTCATGAACATCCGTTTCCACGGTCATCTTCCGCTGAAGGAACTGGTCCCGTCGCTCCTGGAAGTGCCGGGCGTGAAGACTGTCACCGTGCTCGGCTCGGACCCCAACGAGGACGACGATGACGACAGCGCCTGAGAACCTGGCGCGGCGGGATCCCCGGGTTGACGCGTTTATCGCGGCACTGCCGGACTGGCAGCAGGAAATCTGCGCCCAGGTGCGGGACCTTGTCCATGCCGCCGACCCGGCAGTCGAAGAGACCATCAAACGCACCACGCAGCCCTATTTCGTCGTCGACGGCAACATCTGCGCCCTGCTCGCGGCCAAGGACCACGTCAACGTCTTCCTGTACGACGGCGGGATCGTCCCGGACCCGGAGGGCATCATCACCGGCGGGCACGACAACAAGACCGCCCGCACCGTGGCTTTCACCCAGGGGGAAGCCATCCCCGGCCGGGCCCTCACTGCGATGTTCCGGCAGATCATTGCGAACAACCGGGCCGGCGGCTGGCGCAAACTCAAGCCTGGCCAATGAAGCACGATGACCATCCCCGAACCGCCGTGCACGTTGATTGAAGCCGTTCGGGATGACCGTTAGAGTCTCCTGATGACCGAGAACAGCATCGCCCTGACGGAGACCGTGCGCGTGCGCGTGCTGCGCAGGCCCGACGCCGGCCCCCTGGCCGATGCCTACCTGCGGAACCGTGAGCACCTGGCGCCCTGGGAGCCGGTGCGGTCCGAGGAATTCTTCACGGTCGAGGGACAGGCCGCCAGCATTGAATCCAAGCTCGGGTTGTTCATCGCGGGATCGGACGTGCCCTGGGTTCTAGCGGAAGGTTCCCGGATCGTCGGGGTGATGAACCTGAGCGGGATTGTCCGGGGGCCGTTCCTCAGCGCCCACCTCGGCTACTGGGTGGACAAAGACATGACCGGGCGGGGGATTGGCTCGGCAGCGCTGGAGTTCGCCGTCCAAACCGGCCGGAGCGAGCTGGGCCTGCACCGGCTGCAGGCCGCCACGCTCCCGCACAACTCCGCGTCGCAGCGGATCCTGAAGCGGGCCGGCTTTGAGGAGATCGGTTTGGCCCCCCGGTACCTTCGGATTGCCGGTTCCTGGCAGGACCACATCCTGTTCCAGCGGATCCTTTACTGATGGCGGCTCTTCCGGATGCACCCGTTCCGATGAGGCCTGCGAACTTTGGTGCCCTGCACCATGTTGAGCTCTGGGTGCCGGACCTGCCACGGGCCAGGGACCAGTGGGGCTGGCTGCTGGGCCGACTGGGCTACGAGGCCTACCAGGACTGGGCGCACGGGTGCAGCTGGCGCCGCGGGCCCACGTACATCGTCGTCGAGCAATCCCCGGCCCTGAGCGCAACCGCGCACCAGCGCACCGCGCCGGGCCTGAACCATCTCGCCTTCAGCGCGGGGACGCGGGAGCATGTGGACGAAATGGCGGCCGAGAGCATCGGCCACGGCTGGGCCGAGCTTTTTCCTGAGAAATACCCGCACGCCGGAGGCCCCGGCCACTTCGCCGCCTACCTCGTGAATTCGGACGGCTACGAAGTGGAGCTGATTGCCTTGGACTGAACGCGTCGGTGCCCTACGGGTTTGGTCGGTGCCCTACGGGTTGGTTGACGGAGGCGCCTTTTCAGCCTTAAGTTCCTCGCCGTGGGCGATGACCGCGTAGATGATCAGCACGTCGATGGCGATGACGATCAAGGACCACCACGGCTGCGCCGGAATGAGCATCAGTTGAACGACAGCGCTGACGCCCGCAACGACGACAGCAACGACTCGAGCCCACGTTGCACCGGAGAAGAGAGCGACGGCGGTGAGGATCAAGAGCGCCCCCAGAGCCACATTCCACCAGCCCCACCCCTTCGCATCGAAGAGGAACAGCGTGCCCGGGGTCGACAAATAGTAGGTGTCGGGTCCGGTGAGCGCGACGAGGCCTTGAAGGCCGCTGAAAACGCCATTGATGATCAGAATGACTCCGGCGAAACGGACCCAACCGGTCCAGCCAGTCGAAGCGACAGGATGATGGGCAGTACTCATAGTGCCGACCGCTTTCCGTTGAATGCTCTGCCGTCGGCCTCATGGTCGGCGCAGTCGTGTGGTGAAGCTAGTACCGATTCCGATTATGTTCCTGGCAGTCCGGACCGGTCAATCGCTGCAGAAACTTTGGAGCCGCCGCCGTCGACTCAGTTCTGTCCGGGCCCATGGCGAGCCCCGGATCCGGGTACGTTGTAGCCATGACCATCATCCTTGTCGGCGGCGGCCCGGACACCGTCACAACACCTGCCGTCTTCGACCGGTTCGTCAAGGAGCTCCGGCACCGGGCCCCCGGCAGGATTCCCCGCGTCGCCGTGGTTGTCTTTGACCACGAGGGCAGCTCGGAATATTTCCTGCCTGCCTATCTTGAGCCGCTGGAGTCCCGGATGGCCTGCGAGATCGTCCCGGTCCTTCTCGGCTTCACCCGCGGCGCGGACCCTGCCGCATTCGACGGCGTCGACGGGATCGTCGTCGGGGGCGGCCCGACGCCGGGCTATCTGGAGGGCTTGCTGCCGTCCGCGGAGGCCATCCGCCGGGCGGTCTCTGACGGTGTGCCGTACATGGGATTCTCCGCCGGCGCGATGGTGGCGCCCGCACGGGCGATCGTGGGCGGCTACGCAATCCGCGGCACCGAGGTCTGCCCGGTGGATTGGTCGGAGGGCCTCGATGAAGTGGAGATCCGCGCCGGGCTGGGCCTGGTGCCCTTCGCCGTCGACGTGCACGCCGCGCAGGCCGGAACGCTCGGCCGGGCCGTCGGGGCGGTGGCGAAAGGCCTCGTGGACCGCGCGGCCGCCGTGGATGAGAACACTGCCCTTGTCCTACACCAGGCGGACCTGGAGGAACTGGAAGTGATCGGCACCGGGAACTGCTGGACGATTCGCGGCGTCGGCGCCAAAGCCACCGTCTCGGTTCTGTCCGCACCCAGCTAGCCGTTCACCGCCTTGCCCCTTGGCACGGTTGTTACCCGTGGGTAACATTGACGCATGCACCTCCTGTTCCGGACCCTCCTCCTGCTGTTTACGTCCTCGCGCCGCTCACCCCTGAGCATCTGGGATAACTCCTCACTGCCGCTGCGGGTCCTGCCCACGGATATCGACATCGCCCTGCACGTCAACAACGGCATGTACTTCTCGCTCATGGACCTCGGCCGCTTCGATCTCATGGCCCGCAGCGGAACCTGGAAAAAGATGCGCCGCCGGGGCTGGACCCCGGTGGCGGCGGGGGAGACCATCGCCTTCCGCCGTTCGCTGCAGCTCTGGCAGCAGTACACCATCGAATCCAGGATCATCGGCCTCGACTCGAAGGCCATCTACTTCGAGCAGCGGATGGTGGTGGACGGTGAGGTTTACGCGCGCGCCTACATCGCCACCCGTCTGGTGAGCAAAGGCAAGCCCGTCAGCCAGGAGGAAATCATCAGCGAATTCGGCGCGCCGCCGTCGGCGTTGGAGCTGCCCGAGTGGATCCACGAGTGGCGCGAGACCAATGCGCTGCCCGGTGCCAGGCGTCCGGCCCCGCACGTCTGGGCGTGACCTCCGCGCCGGCCTGCCCGGATGTGCCAACAGCGAAATGCCGGGGACAATTCGCGGCTGCTCCCGTACCGTTGACTCATGGCTACCGTAGACATCACAGGTGAACAGTTCGCATCGACAGTCGAGGATAACGACATCGTCCTCGTCGATTTCTGGGCCGAATGGTGCGGCCCGTGCAAGCAGTTTGGCCCCACGTACTCAGCGATCTCCGAGAAGCACCCGGACGTCGTCTTCTCCAAGGTCGACACCGAAGCCGAGCAGCAGCTCGCGGCCGAGGCCGGCATCACGTCGATCCCCACGCTGATGGCCTTCCGCGAAAAGGTCCTGGTGTTCTCGCAGCCGGGCGCCCTGAACGCGCAGCAGCTGGAGCAGGTGGTCGACGCCGTCAAGGCCCTGGACATGGAAGAAGTCCACGCCCACGTGGCCCGCTCGCAGGCCGAGGCCGCCGCGGCGGCGGCCAACCAGGACGGAGCCCAGATCCCGGAAGCCTGAACCCACACGGCTTATGCCGGCGGCTACATTCCACGGATTAAAGCAACGCGGGGTCACTCCGCGCCCAAAAACCCCCCGGGGACGGGCGCGGAGTGACCCCGCGTTTTTGCGTCGTCTTGCCGGGCGCTGGTTGAAGGGGACCTACAACATTTCCAGCTTGACCGGCTCGGCCAGCAGGGCGCTGAGGGATTCGTTCAGGTCCTGGACGGCCGTGCCCTTGGAGTGCGTGTCCAGGTCCGCCTGGCTGGCCCACCGTTCGGTCAGCACGAGCTTGTCCTCGCTGGCCTCGGTGAGCTCGTAGCGGATACAGCCGGGCTCGTTGACCACCTCGTCAATCGCGATGTCCAGGGCGAGCTTCACGCGGAAGAATTCGCCGTCGTTGGGGATGAAAATGGCCTGAAGGTCAACGGGTGCAGTCATGGCAATTACCCTACCGGGCCGCCGCGCCGGCGCCGGAAGATGACCCAAGATTTCATAGGACTTCCAAGCTTTGCTCTTCTTTTGCCTCCGGTCAGTTGGTAGCGTCACATCATGCTTGCTTACACAGCCGGGGACACTGACGTCCCGCTGCTCGAGGAAACCATTGGCGCGAACTTCGAACGGATTGCGGCGCGGTTCCCGTATCAGGACGCCCTGATCGAGGCGGCCGCGGTGCCCGGCGAAGAGGCCCGGCGGTGGAGCTATTCGAAGTTGAACGACGACGTCGACCGCCTGGCGCGTGCCCTTCTCGCCCTGGGCGTCGCGAAGGGCGAGCGGATCGGCATCTGGAGCCCCAACTGCGCCGAGTGGACCATCCTGCAGTACGCCACAGCGAAGATCGGGGCGATCCTGGTCAACGTCAACCCCGCCTACCGCAGCCACGAGCTGGAGTTTGTGGTCAAGCAGAACGGCATGCGGATGCTGGTCACGGCGCCGTCGGACCGGAACAGCGACTACACCGGGATGGCGCGGCAGGCGCTGGCGGCGTGCCCCGACCTGCGCGAGTTGGTTTTCCTCCCGGGCGCGGGCCTGGACGGGCTGACCGCGGGCGAGCCCGAAAATGACGCTGAGCGCACCTACGCCGAGCTGCTCAAGCGGGCCGACGACGTCGGGCATTCCGCCCTGAAGGCGCGCATGGCGCAACTGGACCCGCACGATCCCATCAACCTGCAGTACACCTCGGGCACCACGGGTTTCCCGAAGGGCGCCACGCTGACGCACCACAACATCCTGAACAATGGCTACTCGATCGGCGAGCAGCTGGGCTACACCGAACACGACCGGGTGGTGATCCCGGTGCCCTTCTATCACTGCTTCGGCATGGTGATCGGGAACCTGGCGGCCCTCAGCCACGGCGCGGCCACCATCATCCCCGGCCGGGCGTTCACGCCGGGCTCGGCGCTGGAGGCCGTGCAGGACTTCGGCGGAACCTCGCTGTACGGGGTGCCGACCATGTTCATCGCCGAGCTCGCCCTCGCGGACTTCGCCTCCTACGACCTCTCGACCCTGCGCACGGGCGTCATGGCCGGATCACTGTGCCCGATCGAGGTGATGAACCGGGTCATCACTGAGATGAACATGACCGACGTCGCCATTTGCTACGGCATGACGGAGACCTCGCCGGTGTCCACCATGACCCGGAGCGTGGACACCATGACCCAGCGGACCGAGACCGTGGGCCGGACCATGCCGAACCTGGAGAGCCGGGTCGTGGATCCGGTGACGGGAGAAGTGCTGGAGCGCGGCGGGATCGGCGAACTCTGCACGCGCGGCTACGCCGTGATGCAGGGGTACTGGAACCAGCCGGACAAGACCGCGGAGGCGATCGACGCCGACGGCTGGATGCATACCGGGGACCTTGCCCGGATGGACGACGGCGGCTACATCGTGATCGAGGGCCGGATCAAGGACATGGTGATCCGTGGCGGCGAGAACGTTTACCCGCGCGAAATCGAGGAATTCCTCTACACCCACCCGGACATCCAGGACGTGCAGGTGATCGGTGTCCCGGACGCCAAATATGGCGAGGAGCTGATGGCGTGCGTCATCCTGAAGCCCGGCGCCGAGCCGATGGACGCCGCCAGCCTGGCCGATTTCTGCCGCGGCAAGCTGGCGCACTACAAGATCCCGCGCTACGTGGAGGTCCGGGACAGCTTCCCGATGACCGTCTCCGGCAAGATCCGCAAGGTGGACATGCGCCAGGAGGCCGCGGCGAGGCTGGGCCTCTAACAGCAACGCGGGGTCACTTACGGCCCATCCCGAGGCCCCGGATGGGCCGTAAGTGACCCCGCGTTGTGGCGGTTCCGGAGGGCCTGTGGATAACTTCAACGCACGGGCGGATCCGCGGTCACAATGATGCGCATGGTCCGCATTATCCCGCTGCCCGAAGGCCTCGCCCAGACACCGTTCACCGTCTACGAGTCGCGCGCCCTGGGTATCCCGCCCAAACGCCTGCGGGCGCAGGATTTGTCCGTCGGCGGCCGCCTCATCTATCTCCCCGCCGGCCGGCACCTCGAGATCGTCGAACGGGCCCGGGTCCTCGCCGCTGCTACTCCGAGTGCCTGGGCGTCCCATGAAACCGCGGCAGTGCTGACCAGGCTCGGGCTGCCTCCGTGGCTCGGCGAATGCCCCACCATCCACCTCAGCAAGCCGCACGAACTGCCCCGAGTCCGCCGTGCCGGGGTCACGGGCCACCGCGTGCGGCTCATTGCCGGCGAGCTGACCGACGTCGACGGCATCCCCGTCACGGCTCCGCCCCGCACGTGGCTGGATCTGGCCTCGGAACTGCCGCTGAACTATCTCATTGCCCTGGGGGACCAGATCATCCGCATACCCCGGCCAAGCCTCGAACCGAGGTCGGAACCGTACGCCTACAAGGATGGCTTGCGGCTGCTCATCCGCCAGCATCCCAACATGAAGGGCGTCGAGAAGGCACGGCTTGCGCTGGACGAGATGCGGGTGGGAGCAGACTCGTTCCCGGAGACATTCCTGCGGCTGGCGCTGATGGATGCGCGTCTGCCGGAGCCGGAGCTGCAGTTGAGGCTCGTCCCGGAAGACCCGCGCTCGCCGGCTGCAGACATGGGCTACCGGCGGTACCGGATCGCCGTGCAGTACGACGGCGCCCATCACCTCACGCGGGAACAGCAGTCCCGGGACAACCGGCGGGACGAAGCCTTCCGCAGCGCCGGATGGGCGTATTTCAAAGTCAACGCCGATGACCTTGCCGAGGGCTTCGACAGCGTCATCGCCCGGATCAGGCGGGCCCGGCTCCGCCCGTAGGCAGGCTCCGCCCCTTCTTGACCCGCCGAATCCAACGCGGGGTCAGATCGCGCCCATGAAGAGGCTTCGGATGGGCCGTAAGTGACCCCGCGTTGGTTCGTCAGTGGCCGCGGTGGTCCTGGATGGTCATGCGCGGGCCGAAGGTCGGTTTCCGGAAGCCGCTCAGCCCGAGCATCCGGACCACCCGCTGCCTGTGCCCTGCCCAGGGGGCCAGCAGCCTGAGCATGCCGGCGTCGTCCGTGCGGCGGCCGGTCAGGGCGGCGCCCACGTAGGCCGCCAGGTGGTAGTCGCCGACAGCGATCGAGTCCGGGCAGCCGTGCGTGCGCTGCACCACTTCCGCCGCCGTCCACACCCCGATTCCGGGGAGGGTCTGCAGCTTGGTCCCTGCCTCTGGGGCGGGCAGGGCGGCGAGCCGTTCAAGTGCGGCGGCGGAGCGCAGCGCCCGCATGATGGTTGCCGAGCGCTGCGGCCCCACCCCTGCTTTGTGCCATTCCCAGGATGGAATGCGGAGCCATTGCGCGGCCGTCGGCTGGACCATCAGATTGGCGGGAGCCACGGTACCGGCACCGGGCGCGGCTGTCCCGAAGCGGTACATCAGGTAGCGGTATCCGCGGCGGGCCTCGATGACGGTGACCTTCTGCTCCAGGATGGTCGGCACCAGTGAGTCGATCATCCGGCCGGTTGCCGGCAGCCGGATGGCGAGGTTCCGGCGTCGGGCTTCAACCACCATGCGCGGGAGCGTGGCGTGGAACGCGGGCTCGTCGAAGCCGGACCAGTCGTCCTCGCTGCCGAGCATGCGCGGCACGGAATCGACGGCGTCCACCGCTCCAGGGCCCCAGGCCTGCGCGTCCACGGCCGGGTCCGCCCGCGGCCAGGCCGTTGCCAGGCGCAGCGTGGCCGGACCGTGCGGGGTGGTGAATGCGAGCCAGACCCCGTCCGGGGCGGTGCGCATGGCCGGGTCGCCGTGGCCGCGCAGCAGCGGGCCGATGGTCTGCATCAGGTCGAACGGACCACCCGGGTGCCACCGCAGTGAGGCGTCTGCCGCGGCGGCAAGGCCCGCGGGGACGTCTGCAACGGTCATTCAAACATGTTCCCATGTCCCCCTGACAGTGGCCGCATCGGCCTGCGCGGAGCATGGGCCGTAGGACCCTTAACCTCCAGGGCTGCGGGGGGCTAGACTCCGGCTGGGGCGTGGAGCGCCCGCGCCCGGATCGTGGCCCGAATCCTTGTTCTTGGGAGAGTGTGATGGCTGGTGGCGTTGTACATTTTGAAATCCCCGCAGACGACGAGAGCCGCGCACGGGAGTTCTACAGTTCGGCGTTTGGCTGGGAGGTCAGCGTCGCGCCGGAGATGAGTTACTCCATGATCAAGACCACGCCGACGGATGCGACGGGCATGCCCTCCGTTGCGGGCTCCATCAACGGCGGCATGTTCCACCGCGAAGGGGACCTCACGTCCCCGGTGGTCACCGTGGATGTCGATGACATTGACGCGGCGCTGGAGAAGATCAACTCGCTGGGCGGCAGCACGGTCTTGGCGCGGCAGGAGGTCGGCACCATGGGCTGGGCCGCCTACTTCAGGGACACCGAAGGCAATGTGGTCGGTCTCTGGCAGAACGCCCCGCGTGAAGGCGGCACCGGCGCAGCGGCGGATGACATCGGCGCCTGATATCCCTGACGGGCGCGCTTGCACCCTCAGCTAACCAACTCAGTGCATTCACCTCGGCGCCTGCGTCAGTGCATCCCCGTGGTGAGCCACAGTGCCACGACCGCCAGCGGGACCGTGAGGACGACGGCGACGACGCCGGCCACGGCGAAGCCTCCCCAGCGGATCTCCACGTTGAGGGAACGGAGCCGCTCGTGCCACAGCAGCGTGGCCAGGGAAGCCCATGGGGTCACCAGCGGGCCCAGGTTCACGCCGATCAGCAGGGCCGCCAGCCGGGCCGGGGAGCCGCCCACCGGTTCCAGGGCCAGATAGGCAGGCAGGTTGTTGACAGCGTTGGCTGCCCCCGCGCCCAGGCCGGCGAGCTGCAGGAGCGCCGGCAGGCTCTCGCCCGTGCCGGCGATGCCGGTCAGGAACCGGGTGAGCCCGTTGGCGTGCAGGGTCTCCACCACCATGAACAGGCCGGACGTGAGCATGAGCGGGCGCCAGGGAATCATGGACCAGCGCAGGACGGAGCGCCGCCGCCAGAGGAAAAGCAGGAGCAGGGCCGCGGCCGCTGCGAGCGCCGGGATCTGCACCGGAATCCCGGAAACCAGCGCCGGAAGCAGGACCACCATGACCCCGGATGCCGCGTACAGCAGGACCCGGTCCCGCACTTTATGGACCGGCTGCGGCCCGTACTTGCCGCGCAGGTCCTTCCGGAACGCCAGCCACAGCAGCACCAGCGGCACAAGGATCCCCACCAGGGCCGGGGCCCACACCAGCGAGGCGAACGCGGCGGGGCTGAGCTTGAGCCGGTCCTGTGCCAGCAGGTTGGTCAGGTTGGAGACCGGCAGCAGCAGCGAGGCCGTGTTCGCCAGCCACACTGTGGTCAGCGCGAACGGCAGCGGCGGAATGCGGGCGTGAATGGCCAGCAGCACGACGACGGGAGTCACCAGCACCGCCGTCGTATCCAGCGACAAGAACACTGTGGAAACGGTGGCGAGGGCGATCACGAGGAACCACAGCAACAAGACCCGGCCGCGGCCCAGGGCGGCCAGCCGCTCGGTGACCACGCGGAACAGCCCGGCCTCATCCACCAGCTCCGTGACCAGGGACATCGCCAGCACGAACGCCAGCACCGGCACGGTCCGTGCTGCCAACTCCTGAAAAGCGGGGACCGGCAGCAGCCCCGTGGCCAGCGCCGCGCAGCCGGCCAGCAGCATGCCAGCGGGCAGCGCGTAGCTCTTGAGCTTCTTCAGCCTGGCGATCCTCTTCACCGCCATATCCTCGCACCTGCCGGAGCCGTGGCCGCGCCGACGTGCCTGCCGGGTAGGAGACGGTAACTTTGTACCTATGAAGTACGCCCAGTCCATCCTGGACCTCATTGGCCATACGCCGCTCGTCAAACTCAACCACGTGACCGATGGCATCGCCGCCACCATCCTGGTGAAGCTCGAATACCTGAACCCCGGCGGTTCGATCAAGGACCGCATTGCGGCCAAGATGATCGAGGAGGCCGAACGAACGGGAAAGCTCCTGCCTGGCGGCACCATCGTGGAGCCCACCTCGGGCAACACCGGCGTTGGCCTGGCGCTCGTGGCCCAGCAGAAGGGCTACCGCTGCATCTTCGTCGTGCCGGACAAGGTCGGCGAAGACAAGCGGGCCGTGCTCCAGGCCTATGGCGCCGAAGTGGTGGTCACCCCCACCGCCGTCCCGCCGGACAGCCCGCAAAGCTACTACGGCGTCTCGGACCGGCTCGTCACCGAAATCCCGGGAGCCTACAAGCCTGACCAGTTCTCCAACCCGGCCGCCCCCGCAAGCCACTATGAGACCACCGGCCCTGAGATCTGGCACGACACCGACGGCCGCATCACGCACTGCGTGATCGGCGCCGGCACCGGCGGCACCATCACCGGCACCGGCCGGTACCTCAAGGAAGTTTCCGCCGGGCGCCCCGCGGCTGAGGGCGGGGTCGTGAAGATCATCGGCGCGGATCCCGCAGGCTCGGTGTACTCCGGCGGCACGGGCCGCCCGTACTTTGTCGAGGGCGTCGGGGAGGACATGTGGCCGGCCAACTATGACAAGTCCGTCCCGGACAACGTCCTTGCCGTCAGCGACGCCGATTCCTTCGCGATGACGCGCCGGCTGGCGCGCGAGGAAGGCCTGCTGGTGGGCGGGTCCTCGGGCATGGCCGTCGTGGCCGCCATGGAGGTCGCCAAGGACCTCCCGGCGGAAGCCGTCGTGGTGGTTATCCTGCCGGACTCCGGCCGCGGCTACCTGGCGAAGATCTTCAATGACCAGTGGATGCGTTCCTACGGCTTCCTGGCCAGCGGAGACGAGGCCTCGGTGGGCGAAGTCCTCAAGGCCAAGACCGGTGAACTCCCGGACCTCGTCCACATCCACCCGAACGAATCCGTCCGCGATGTCATCAACATCATGAACGAGTACGGCGTCTCGCACATCCCCGTCCTGTCCCAGGAACCACCCGTGGTGATGGGCGAGGTCCTTGGCGCCGTCGATGAGCGAACCCTCACAGCCAAGCTCTTCCGCGGCGAGGCCAAACTCTCGGACAAGATCTCCGAACACATGGAGGCCCGCCTCCCTGTCATCGGCTCGCTCGAATCGATCTCGACCGCCCGCGAACTCCTCTCCGACGCCGACACCCTCATGGTGACGTTTGTCGGCGCTCCGGTGGGGATCCTGACCCGCCACGACCTCCTCGCGTACCTCAGTAACTGACCAGTTCAAGGAGTCCCATGTCTTTGCCTGAAAGCTCTTCCTCGAAAAACCCGGGCTTCAACACCCGCGCCATCCACGCCGGCCAGGCGTTTGAGCCCCGCACCGGGGCGGTGGTGCCCCCCGTGCACTTCTCGTCTACCTATGCCCAGGACGGCATCGGCGGGCTGCGGGACGGCTACGAATACGGCCGCGGCACCAACCCCACCCGTGACTCGCTGCAGGAGCAGCTGGCCGCCCTGGAAGGCGGGAGTGCCGCGTTCTCCTTCAGCTCGGGCCTGGCCGCCGAGGACTCGATGATCCGCGCCCTCACCCGCCCCGGTGACCACATTGTGCTCGGCAACGACGCCTACGGCGGAACGTACCGGCTCATCAGCCGGGTCCTGGGGGAGTGGGGCATCGGCAACACCCCGGTGGACATGTCCGACCTCGACGCCGTCGCAGCCGCCGTCGCAGCAGGCGGCACCACCGACGGTGGCGGCAAGACCCGCCTGGTGTGGGTGGAGACGCCGTCGAACCCGATGATGAAGATCACCGACATCGAGGCGCTCGCCAAGGTGGCGCACGACGCCGGCGCGCTCCTGGTGGTGGACAACACGTTCGCCTCGCCGTACCTGCAGACCCCGCTCGCCCTCGGCGCCGACATCGTGGTCCACTCCACCACCAAGTACATCGGCGGCCACTCGGACGTCGTCGGCGGCGCGATCGTGGTCAACGACGCGGAGCTGGCGGAGAAGATCGGCTTCGTCCAGTTCGCCGTCGGCGCCGTGTCCGGTCCGATGGACGCCTTCCTCACCACGCGCGGCCTGAAAACCCTCGGCGTGCGCATGGACCGGCACAGCGATAACGCCCAGGCCGTGGCCGAATGGCTGCTGGAACGCCCCGAAGTGGAAGCCGTCCTGTACCCGGGCCTACCGTCCCACCCGGGCCACGAGCTGGCCCGGAAGCAGATGAAGAAGTTCGGCGGCATGATCTCCGTGCAGTTCAAGGGCGGCGAGGCCGCGGCACGCAAGGTGGCCGAATCGACCTCCGTGTTCACCCTGGCCGAGTCACTGGGCGGGATCGAATCGCTCATGAACTACCCCTCGGAAATGACGCACGCCTCGGTCAAGGGCACCGAACTGGCGGTCCCCGTCAACCTGATCCGGCTCTCCTGCGGCATCGAGGACGTCGAGGACCTGATCGCGGACCTCGACGCCGCGATCTCCTCGCTGGCGGGCGACAACTAAGCGGCAGAAAACCGCGCCTCGGCCCGCCCTAGCTTTCTCTAAGAGAGTCAGCTAGGGTGGCCGCATGGCACTTCGATCCGATTGGTCCCAGCGGACCTGCAGCATGGCCCGCGGCCTCGATATCCTCGGCGATCCCTGGAGCATGCTGGTGCTGCGCGAGGTGTTCTTCGGCAACGGCCGCTTCGAGGCCATGAAGCAGCGGCTGGGGGCGGCCGATTCCGTCCTCACCAGGCGGCTCGCCGGGCTTCTGGAGGCGGGGCTCCTCACCCGGCGGCCCTACGACGACGGCGGCCGCACCCGCCAGGAATACGTCCTCACCGCCAAGGGCGAGGACGCTCTCCCGGTGCTCAACGCCGTCGTGATCTGGGCCGAGAAGCACCTCCCGGCGCCTTCCGGGGAGGCGCACATGTTCGTCATCCACAGCGGCTGCGGGGAGCGGACCTCCTCGGCGGACACGTGTACGGCCTGCGGGGAACCGCTGACGGCCGCCAACACGAGCTGGCACAGCCTCTCCCGCACCGCGGACCCCGTGCCCCTGGCCTCGGCCGGCACCGGGACCCCTGGCCAGAATGGAACGGCCGCA
The DNA here is from genome assembly GCF_056397785.1 of Arthrobacter sp. 05L421. Lineage (NCBI taxonomy): Bacteria > Bacillati > Actinomycetota > Actinomycetes > Micrococcales > Micrococcaceae > Arthrobacter > Arthrobacter sp. 05L421. The sequence continues at coordinate 450,773 of NZ_JBFTOC010000001.1, read as the reverse complement.
TGAGCGCCCCAGAAACCATGACCCCCGTCCGCCGCCGCATCCACCCGGCGTGGACTGTCGCCGCCGTGGCATTCCTCGCGCTGGTCGGCGCCGCCGGGTTCCGGGCAGCGCCGGGCGTGCTGATGGTGCCGCTGCAGAACGAGTTCGGCTGGTCCACCACCGTGCTCTCTGCCGCGGTCAGCATCAACCTCGTGCTGTTCGGGCTCACGGCGCCGTTCGCGGCGGCCCTGATGGAACGCTTCGGCATCCGCGCCGTCACGGCCGTGGCCCTGGTGCTGATCGGCGCCGGCAGCGCCCTGACGGTCTTCGTGACGCAGTCCTGGCAGATCCTGCTGACCTGGGGGCTGCTGATCGGGCTCGGCACCGGGTCCATGGCGCTGGTCTTCGCCGCCACCATCGCCAACACCTGGTTCGCCAAGAGCCGCGGCCTGGTGATCGGCATCCTCACCGCCGGCAGCGCCGCCGGGCAGCTCGTGTTCCTGCCCTTCATCGCGCTTCTGGCCCATGACCCGGGCTGGCGGCAGGCCTCGCTCCTCATCGGTGCCGGCGCGCTGGCCGTGGTGCCGCTTGTGCTGAAGTTCCTCAAGAACTCACCCGCCGACGTCGGCGTGCTGCCGTACGGGGCGACGCCGGCGGCCGCCGCTGCAAGCACCGGGCCGGAAGCGTCCGAATCAACCGGGCCGGAAACGGCGGAGCCGCGCCGGAACGCCGCGGTCCGTGCCCTGCAGGTCCTCAAGCGAGCCAGCAGGGTGCGTACCTTCTGGGCCCTCGTGGCCGGTTTCGCGATTTGCGGCGCGACCACCAACGGGCTGATCGGCACCCACTTCATCCCCTCCGCCCATGACCACGGCATGCCCGAAACCACCGCGGCGGGCCTGCTCGCCGTCGTCGGCCTCTTCGACATCATCGGCACCATCGCCTCCGGCTGGCTCACGGACCGCTTCAACCCCCGGATCCTGCTCGCCGTGTACTACCAGTTCCGCGGGATCGGGCTGCTGGTCCTGCCGCTGCTGCTCAGCGCCACCGTCCAGCCCAGCATGATCGTGTTCGTGGTCATCTACGGCCTGGACTGGGTCGCCACCGTGCCTCCCACCGCCGCGATCTGCCGCCAGGTCTTCGGTGCCGACGGGAGCGTCGTGTTCGGCTGGGTGTTCGCGGCCCACCAGCTCGGCGCCGCTGCCGCCGCCCTTGCGGCCGGGGCGGTGCGAGACGCCACCGGCCAGTACACCTACGCCTGGTTTGCCGCCGCCGCCATGTGCACCATCGCCGCCGTTATCAGCGCCACCATGCGCAAGGACGCCCGGAAGCCGGAGCCGGTCCCGGTCCCGGCGTAGCTGTTCTGTAGACTGACCCGACAGCGAGGGCGCGTTTGCGCCGCCCTGGACGGAACCGACCAAACGGCCAGCGTCTACACCAGCAGCCCGATTGGGGAATTCATGTCAGTGCCCGATTCCGACCACAACCCGGCGCGGCACTCACCCGTCGGGCTGCTGCTCCGGCTCTCCGTCATCCTGGCCATCGCCGCCGTGGGCTACTTCATCTGGGTCTCGCTCGGCGTCTGGGCCAAGCACGGCCTGGACTTCAGCGTCTACTGGTACGGCGGCAAAATCCTCAACGACGCCGGCGCGGCGCCCTCGGACCTGTACAGGGGAAATGTGGACTGGGCCGGCGGCCCGAACCTGATGTTTACCTACCCGCCGTTCGCCGCCCTCATCTTCGGCCTTTTGGCCCGGCTGCCCCAGACGGCAGCGCTGAACCTGTTCAACGCGGCCGGGGCCGTCGTGGCGATCCTGACCGCGGCCCGTGCGGTCCGGTACTGGAACGCTAAAGCCTCCTGGCGCGCCACTTTCCGGACGCCGGGCAACGGTTGGGCGGCAGCAGTCCTGGTCCTGGCGGTGCTGAACCTCGGCCCGTGGCGGGAGACCCTGGTGTTTGGACAAATCAATGCCCTGCTGATGGGCATGATTGCCGTGGACCTGCTGGCCCGCAACCCGCGCTGGACCCGCGGCTTCCCCGGCAGCGGCTTCCTGGTGGGCGTCGCTGCCGGCATCAAGCTGACGCCCCTGGTGTTCGGGCTGTACTACCTGGTCCGCAAGGACTGGCGCGGGCTGGGCAACATGGCTGCCGGCTTCACCGCCACCGTGGTGCTCGGCTGGCTGCTGCGCCCCGCCGAATCCCTGCAGTTCTGGCTCCAGATGCTGCCGGACACCTCCCGGATGGGGGGAGCGGGCTATGTGGACAACCTGTCCCTCAAAGGCGCCCTGCTGCATTTCGGCGTCCCGGAGGCGCACGTCACGGTGCCGTGGCTGGTGCTGAGCCTCATGGTGGTGGCCGTGGGCGCCGGAGTGATCAAGACCGCCAGCGACCAGGGCGCCCGCGTCGTGGCCGTGTCGGCGACGGCGCTCACCATGCTGCTGATCAGCCCGGTCTCGTGGTCCCACCACTGGGTCTGGGTCGCGGCGGTATTTCCGGCTTTCGCCTGGACCCTGCGGGAAACCCCGCGCCGCTACGCCGGACTGCGCTGGACGATGGGCGGCGTGCTGGGCATCTCAATCCTCGTCTTCCTGTTCTCGCCCAAGACCATTGGCACAGCCCTCGGCGCGGAAAACCTCGATATCCAGACGCCCGGCCTGTGGATCATGGCCTCCAGCGCCGGCGTCTTCTGCGCCGTGGCCCTGCTGGTCTGCTGGTTCGTGGCCCTGCGGCTTGATGCGCTGGCACCGGGGTTCGACCTGCCACCCGAGCTCGGCCACGCGTCCAGGCCGGCTGCCGAACGGGACGTCCAGGCCGCCGCCTCGTCCGCCTCTTCCTCCGCTTCGTAGGCGCCGCGCCGGCCGCCACCGCTAGGCTGTCCGGCATGAGCAACCTTGCCCCGCGTAAGACGGCCCTTGTCACCGGCGTCGGCCGGCTCGCCGGAATCGGCGCCGGCATTGCCCGCCGTCTTGCCGCGGACGGCTGGGACCTCGTACTGACCTGCTGGCAGGACTACGACGCCAGGATGCCATGGGGCGTCCAGCCGGACGACGTCGAACGCCTCACCGCGGAGCTGCAGGCGATCGGCTCCGCAGTGGTGGTGCTGCCGGCGGATTTCCAGGACCCGGAGGCCGTGGACCGGCTGATGGCCGCCGTTGCGGCCGAGGTCGGAAACCTGCAGGGCCTAGTGCTCAGCCACTGTGAATCCGCGGACTCCGGCATCCTGGACACATCCCTGGCAAGCTTCGACCGGCACTTCGCGGTCAACACACGGGCCAGCTGGCAGCTGATTGCCGCGTTCGCCCGGCAGGCCGATCCCGACGGCGGCGCCATCGTGGCGCTGACCAGTGACCACACCGCGTTCAACCTGCCCTACGGGGCCTCAAAGGGCGCGCTGGACCGGATCGTGATCGCGGCGGCCCGGGAACTTGGCCCGCTCGGGATCAGCGCCAACGTCCTCAACCCGGGACCGGTCGACACCGGCTGGATGGACGGGCCGCTCCGTGACGAGCTGGCCCGGCGGCACCCGGGCGGCCGGCTGGGCACTCCGGCGGACGTGGCGGGGACGGTCGCGTTCCTGCTCTCGCCCGAGGGCCGCTGGATGTCCGGGCAGCTGGTCAAGGCCGACGGCGGGTTCTCCGCCTGAGCCCGCCCGGCCTTGTGCCCGGAAGCTGTGCCCGGACGCTTGCCGGAACCACGCCGAGACGTCATTTCACGGCAGTGTTTGCGCCAAACACTGCCGTGAAATGACGTCTCGCGCCGCTAGCGGAAGGCGGGCAGACCCGTGATGTGCTGGCCCAGGATCAGGGTGTGGACCTCGTCGGTGCCCTCGTACGTGCGGACGGATTCGAGGTTGGCGGCATGCCGCAGCGGGGAATGCTCCAGCGTGATGCCGTTGCCTCCCAGGATGGTGCGCGCCTCCCGGGCAATGGCGAGCGCCTCACGCACGTTGTTCAGCTTGCCGAGCGAGATCTGCTCCGGGCGCAGCGTGCCGGCGTCCTTGAGCCGGCCCAGGTGCAGGGCAAGCAACGTGCCCTTCTGGATTTCCAGGAGCATGTTCACGAGTTTCTCCTGCGTCAGCTGGTAGCCGGCCAGCGGCTTGCCGAACTGCAGCCGCTCCTGGGCGTAGGCCAGGGCGGCCTCGTAGGAATCCCGGGCGGCGCCCATCGCACCCCAGGCGATCCCGTACCGGGCCTCGTTGAGGCAGGAGAAGGGGCCCCGCAGCCCCCGCGCCGCCGGCAGCAGCGCCTCGGGGCCCAGCCGCACGGCGTCGAACGTGATGTCGCACTGGATGGAGGCGCGCATCGAGAGTTTCTGCCCGATCGGGGTCGCGGTGACGCCCGCGGTGCCGGCGGGGACGAGGAAACCGCGCACGCCGTCGTCGGTCATGGCCCACACCACCAGCACATCCGCCACCGAGGCGAGCCCGATCCAGCGTTTGGCCCCGTCCAGGATCCAGCCGGCGCCATCGCCGGTCCCGTCGGGGCGGGCAAAGGTGGTCATGGACGCCGGATCGGATCCGGCCGTGGGCTCGGTCAGGGCAAACGCTCCGATCAGTTCGCCGGCGGCCATCCGGGGGAGCCACTCCTGCTTTTGGTCCTCGGTGCCCCACTTGTGGATGGCTGTCATGGCGAGGGAGCCCTGTACGGAGACAAACGTGCGGACGCCGGAGTCTCCGGCCTCGAGTTCCATGGCCGCGAGGCCGTATTCGACGGCGGAGCGGCCGGGGCAGCCGTAGCCCTCCAGGTGCATGCCGAGCACACCAAGCTCGCCAAGTTCCGGGGCGAGGTCCAGGGGGAACACGGCGTCCTCGTACCAGCCGGCGATGTCGGGCCGGATCCGCTGGTTCGTGAAATCGCGGACGCGCTCGCGGACGGCGCGCTCTTCAGCGCTCAGCAGGGAATCGATCGCCAGGACATCGGAAACGTCGGAAAGGTCGGAATCCTCGGGAATGCCAGCATCGTTGCTCATGCCAGCATCCTACGGCGGCTCCACTTACACCGCTGCGTCGGCGCTCCTGCCCGGTTCCTTCCGGACTCGGGCGCGGATCCCGACCGACGCTCCGGTGTCGCCGGGCTATCGGGGGGATGGTCCGGAAAGCAACCGGGCTGGAGCGCTGCACGGGGCTCGGCAACCGGCTGGGGAACACCCTCGGTTCCCGGCCGAGCCGCGGGCCTACACTGGTGCCATGGAAACCGCATCTGTGCTTGCTGTCTGCACGGTTCACCAGCTGCTCGATGATCCCGGCAGCGTCGGGGTCACCGCGATCGACAAGCGCCCTGTCGCCGGACCGGTGCGGGTCCACAAACTCGGCCTGCGCGGTGATGTCCAGGCCAGCAGGATCCACCACGGCGGCGAGGACCAGGCACTCTACGCGTATTCGCAGGACGACGCCGACTACTGGGCCGCGGAGCTGGGGCGGGACCTGCCGCCGGGCATCTTCGGCGAAAACCTGCGGATCACGGGCCTCAGCGCCTCCAACGCCGTGATCGGCGAACGCTGGAAGATCGGACTGGACGTCGAGGTGGAAGTCACCTCAGCGCGTATCCCCTGCGCCACCTTCCAGCGCCGGATGGGCGAGCCGCACTGGGTCAAGCGGTTCACCGAGGCGGGCCGGGTGGGCACTTACCTCCGGGTGGTCAGGACCGGCAACATCGAAGCCGGAAACCACATCCACCAGCTCTTCGTCCCCGCCCACGGCGTGACGATCGCCAAGTGGTTCACCGATCCCACCCTGGCGGACATGGAGGCCCTGCGCGACGCCGACGCCGACGGCCAGATCCGCCTGCAGCCCGAGTACCACCAGGGCTTTGAGCAGCTGCAGCGCCGCCTCGGGGTCTAAGCCTGGTGCGCCGGTGTGCGCAAGCTCACCGTCCGCCGTCGGCCCCTCAACTACCACTGTTCTGATCCATGCCCTACACTTGAAATATCCCCCACTCCGGAAATCCCTTATTCCTGCCCAATTCTTGAGGCAGGACTGGCAAGTGTTGGGGCCCGCAACTGTGATGCGGGCATTTTCATAGGGAGAGCCGGCAAAAGAAAACGCTGTACAGACTGCTGGGATAGCAGCCAAGAGATGCAGCGGGAAGTCCTGCCACGGGATTGCGAAAGCGCCGGACTTCTATGTGACCCGCCGGTCAACCGTACGCCCGGCAATTCGTGTCACGCGTACTGCGGCTCCGCTCACCTCGGGTTGTGCCGCTTGGCCCCTATGGATGAGGAAATTTCACCTATGCCCGAAAATCAGAACAACTCCGTCGAAACCGAAAACATTCAGAGCGACGTCGAGACTTCTGAAACGGCTGCCCCCGCAGCCGGCTCCGCCCCGGAATTCACCGAGGCTCCTGCGAACGTTGTAGCACCGGCCGCCGAGGCTGCCGAAGTTGCCCCGCAGGCTGACACCAAGACCGAGGCCACTTCCGCCCCGGCCAAGGACGAGGACGCCGAAGAAGACGGCGTCAAGTTCGTAGACCTCGGCATCGACGGCCGTGTCCTCGCTGCCCTGCAGGACGTCGGCTATGAGAAGCCCTCCCCGATCCAGGCAGCAACCATCCCGCTGCTGCTCGAAGGCCGCGACGTCGTGGGCCTGGCCCAGACCGGTACCGGTAAGACTGCAGCATTCGCAGTACCGGCACTGTCCCGCCTGGCCGAGCTCCACGACCTCAACGGCCCGTCCCGCAAGACCCAGGCCCTGGTGCTGGCTCCTACCCGCGAGCTCGCCCTCCAGGTGGCCGAGGCCTTCACCTCCTACGCCAAGCACATCGACGACTTCACCGTCCTCCCGGTGTACGGCGGCTCCGCCTACGGCCCCCAGCTCGCCGGCCTGCGCCGCGGCGCCCAGGTTGTTGTCGGTACCCCCGGCCGTGTCATCGACCACATCTCCAAGGGTTCCCTCGACCTGTCCGAACTCCAGTACCTCGTGCTGGATGAGGCTGACGAGATGCTTCGCATGGGCTTCGCCGAAGACGTTGAGCAGATCTTCCAGCAGACCCCGGCGGGCCGCCAGGTTGCGCTGTTCTCCGCTACGATGCCGAGCCAGATCCGCCGGCTCTCCAAGCAGTACCTGAACAACCCGGCCGAGGTGCAGGTCAAGTCCAAGACCACCACGGGCGCCAACACCCGCCAGCGCTACCTGCAGGTCATGGGCCCGCACAAGCTCGACGCGCTGACCCGCATCCTCGAGGTCGAAGAGTTCGAGGGCGTCATCGCCTTCGTGCGGACCAAGATGGCCACCGAGGACCTCGCCGACAAGCTGCGCTCCCGCGGCTTCCTGGCTGCCGCCATCAACGGCGACATCCCGCAGCAGCAGCGTGAGCGCACGGTTGAGGCTCTGCGCGACGGCAAGATCGACATCCTTGTCGCCACCGACGTCGCCGCCCGCGGACTCGACGTCGAGCGCGTCAGCCACGTGGTCAACTACGACATTCCGCACGACACCGAGTCCTACGTCCACCGCATCGGCCGCACCGGCCGCGCAGGCCGTTCCGGTGACGCGATCCTGTTCATGACGCCGCGCGAGAAGTACCTGCTGCGTTCCATCGAGAAGGCAACCCGCCAGCCGGTGGAGCAGATGCACCTGCCCACGGCCGAGACCGTCAACACGCTGCGCCTGGGCAAGTTCGCCGAGCGCATCACGGAGACCCTCGAGTCCGAGGACGTCGCCGCGTTCCGCGACCTCATCTCCTCCTACGAGGAAGAGCACAACGTGCCGGCCTCGGAGATCGCCGCCGCACTTGCCGTCATGGCCCAGGGTGGACAGCCGCTCCTGGTCAAGGAACTGCCGGCAGCCCCCGAGTTCCAGAAGCGCGAGCGCTCCAAGGACGGCTTCGGCTCACGCGGCCCGACCCGCACCCTGACGGAGGGCAACGCCACCTACCGGATCGCCGTCGGACGCCGCCAGCGCGTCATGCCGGGTTCCATCGTTGGCGCCATTGCCAACGAAGGCGGCATCTCCTCGGCCCAGATCGGCGGCATTGACATCCGCTCGGATCACTCCCTCGTGGAGCTCCCGGCGGACCTGAGCGCCGATCAGCTGAAGGCCCTGTCCCGCACGCGGATCGGCGGCGAGCTGATCCACCTCGAGCTCGACAACGGCCGCAAGCCCTCCGGCTCGGGGGACCGCGGTTCCTACCAGGGCAACCGTGGCGGCGACCGCGGCGGGGACCGTGGCGGCTACTCCGGTGGCAGCGGCAACTTCAAGGGCAACGGCGGCTTCAAGCGCGAATTCCGCAAGGGCGACGGCGAGCGGTCCTCCGCTGACCGTGGCGGCCGCTCCTTCAGTGAGCGCTCCGAGCAGCGCACTTTCGGCGCCGACACCCGCAAGCCCCGCACCGAAGGCGGCTTCAAGCCCCGCAACAAGTGGTAAGCAGTAACACCAACTAAGAACGGGCCGGCTCCCTGAGCCGGCCCGTTCTGCTTTAAGCACTCCGCCTTCCTGTTCGCTTCGTCACAGCCGCGGCGGCATGCCGGTCCTGGGAGCTGATTCAGGCACCCGGGACCGTGCTGGAAGCCCGGATTCCCGCTGTTTTCGGCCGGTCCGACGTCGTCCGGCACCCGATTTGTTGGTGGGCGCATCTTCCGGTAGAGTATTTACTCGTTGCCCCCCTAGCTCAGTGGTAGAGCGCGTTCTTGGTAAGAACGAGGTCACCGGATCGATTCCGGTGGGGGGCTCTGGATGAGGGCCTGTGTCAAGGCGGTTTTTGACCGGCTGAGCGCAGGTTTTCCTCATTTATGGCGGTGTAGCTCAGTTGGTTAGAGCGCACGACTCATAATCGTGAGGTCGGGAGATCGAGCCTCCCCACCGCTACAGGCAAGACCCCCGGAATCCGTTGAGATTCCGGGGGTCTTTTCTGTATCGGGCCATGGGTGGCTAGACGCGGGTAACCGTCAGGGTGACGTTTGGGCAGGAGGCTGCGTATAGGATCAGCGCGGCCTTCTCAGTGATGTTGACGCTCAGGCCCCAGCGGATCTTCACCGCCACCCACTGGGTGATGTACGCGCAACGATTCTTCGGCGGCAGCCACCTTTCCGGGCCACTAGCTCGCTTTGAGTGGTTGAGAGCGGACGTCTGCACGTTCAGGGTGCGGCTGTCCCCGAGGTCGTTGTAGAAAGCCACGCGCCGCGCCTGGGACCAATACCTTGCACCGGAGCCCCAGGCTTCATGAACCGGGACCAGATGGTCCACCTCCACTTCCGTCGCGGAGGAGTGAACGCCGTTGTCCCACGATGTGACCCAGCGTCCCCTGCTGGCAATGCAACCGCGGTAGGTATAGGACACGGCCCCCTTGGATTCCTGGACCAGGACTTCCTGCCGCGTGTTCTGGCAATCACCGTTGGTATCTCCCCAGACGCCGAAGTAGCGGTCCCGGTCATAGCCGGCGTTGACCTCGGCCGCGACAGGCAGTCCGAGCACAGCAGTCCGCAGCGGAGCCTGATATACGGTTGCTGCTTTATATACGTTTGCTGCTTCGGCCGGAACGGCTAGGCCGGCCAGCAGCAGGCCTGCGGCAACCACCGCTACACCCACCGCCCGCCGCAGCTTCATCAATTGCCTGGATTTCAGTACCGGAAGAGCTGTGGCGCCGACATGGATGGAGCGCTGGACGTTCATGGTTCTCGATTACTCTCAGGACGACGTGAAAGCAATAGTCGTACACCTCGGCCGCGGGCCCCTGGGCGGCACTCCCATACTGTGGCGCGACTATGGCGCGCAAAAGTTGTAAGTAGTAACCTCACGTTACGCCCAGCCCGCTGACCTCGACTGGCACTGGCCATCCCACATCCCGCCGAGACGATCGGTTCGCTCGCAGTCGGCTCGCTGCCCGGTGCAGTTGCTGCCGGTCTCACACTGTCAGACCCTCAATCCCTAGGCCGGGGCGGTTTCGGAGGCCACCCGGTAGCGCACGTGGGTGACGAGGCTGGTGCAGCTCACTTCCGTCGGCTCAAGCTTGAGGTTCGCGACGCCGTCCAGCAGCCGCTCACCCGCACCCAGGAGGACGGGCGCGGTATGGAGCCGCAGCTCGTCGATCAGCCCCGCCGCCAAGTATTGGCGGACAGTCTGCGCTCCTCCGGCAACGGCCACGTCCTTGCTGCCGGCGGCCTTCAGCGCCTGGGCCAGCGCCGACTCGATCCCGTCGGTCACGAAGTTGAACGTGGTCCCGCCCTGCATCTCCAGGGGCGCGCGGGGCTGATGGGTGAGCACGTACACAGGCGCGTGATACGGCGGTTCCTCACCCCACCATCCCCGCCAGGCCTCGTCCCACGCCCCAGGGCCCGCAAACATGTTCCGTCCCATGATGTATGCGCCAGCCGCGAGAATGCCGTCGAGCCAGGCCGCGTTGGACTGGCGTTCTTCGAACTGCCACCTGTGCAGGAGCTCTCCGCCCTCGCCCAGGGGCTCCGTCATGCTCTGGTTCGGGCCGGCGAGGAATCCGTCGAGGGAGATAGTCAGATCGCACGTGACTTGGCTCATGGGCCCATCATGCCACCACTCGACAGTTCGGGTCCCGCTCTGTTTCCCGGTGAGCTGTGTGCCCTCCCGCAGCCCGAGTCCGTGACAAGCCGCTCGTTTCACCGTAGCTTTGCAGCACCTGAGAGAGGGGGATATCAGTGGACTTATTGGGCACCATCATGGCCCCGTTCCGATGGCTGGTCTCGGCCGTGTTGGCCGGCTTCCATGACGGACTCAGCGCCCTCGGCATGCCGGCCGCCAGCGGCTGGACGTGGACCCTGTCCATCATCGGGCTGGTGCTGGTGATCCGGGCTGCCCTGATCCCGGTGTTTCTCAAGCAGGTAGAGGCCCAGCAGCGCATGAGGCTCCTGCAACCTGACCTGAAGGAGTTGCAGGAGAAGTACAAGGGCAAGACTGATCCGCTCTCCCGCCAGGCCATGGTGCAGGAGCAGATGGCCCTGTATAAGAAGCATGGCACCAACCCGTTCTCGGCCTGCCTGCCCATGCTGATCCAGGTGCCCTTCTTCTTCGCACTGTTCCAGGTGCTCTCAGGCATCAGCACCGCTGCCGGCAAGAACGAGGGCATCGGGGCCATGAGCGCCGGACAGGTCATGCAGTTCGACCAGTCCACTATTTTCGGTGCCCCGCTCTCGGCATCGCTGCTGCACGGCGGCGGCGGCAATCAACTCTCGGTGTGGGTCCTCTCCATCGGGATGATCCTGGCCATGACGGCCGCGCAGTTCATTACGCAGAAGCAGATCATGGCCAGGAGCATGCCCGACGAGGCCCTGGCGAGCCCGTACCTGCGCCAGCAGAAGGTGATCCTTTACAGCCTGCCGATCGTCTTCGGCCTGGGCGGCATCGTGTTCCCCATCGGCGTCCTGATCTACTGGACAACCACCAACCTATGGACCATGGGGCAGCAGTTCGCCATCAGGTGGGACAGAATGGGTCCATGACGCGAATCGCAATCATTGGCGGCCACGGCAAGGTGGCTTTGGAACTGTCCAGGATCCTCGCGGCGGACGGGCAGGAGGTCACCTCCTTCATCCGCAACCCGGACCATGCGGCCGACGTCGCTGCCACCGGGGCCACGCCGTCGCCTCTGGACGTGGGGAACGCGACGACGGCGCAGATCGTCGATGCCCTGCGGAACCACGACGCCGTGGTGTTCTCTGCCGGAGCCGGCGGCGGCAGCCCCGAACGGACCTACGCCGTGGACCGGGACGCCGCGATCCGTTCGATGGACGCCGCAGCCGAAGCGGGCGTCAGCAGGTACGTCATGGTCTCCTACTTCGGCGCCGGGCCGGACCACGGGGTCCCCGCGGACAACGGCTTCTTCGCCTACGCCGAGGCCAAGGCCGCGGCGGATGCCTACCTGCGCGGCTCCGGCCTTGACTGGACCATTCTGGGGCCCGGCGCGCTGACGGCCGGACCCGGCAACGGGATGATCGACGTCGACCCCGCAGATACGTCGGACGGCACCGCGACCTCCCGCGCCAACGTTGCCCTGGTGGCGGCGGCGGCCCTCGGACTGCCCGTCACGATCGGGCGCACCATCCAGTTCCGGGACGGTACCCTTCCACTCGCGGCGGCCCTCGAACCTTAGGCCCAGTACCTTAAGCCGGCGCCGTAGGCCCGGCACCGCTGACCTAGATAGGGTAGTGGGGGCGGCCCGTGCATCCACCCGGGATGCCCCCGGCCCGCCTCCGGGGAAAGCGGGCACATGGACCAGTTGGCACTTATCGTTGGACTCCTGTTGGCCACAGTGGGGGCCGTGGGCCTGGGGGACCGGCTCAGACTGCCCTACCCGGTGCTGATGCTGCTCCTGGCCGTCGCCCTGACATTCATCCCAGGGTTCCCGGAGATTCAGATCCCGCCCGAACTGATCCTGCCCATCTTCCTGCCGCCGCTGCTTTTCGCGACGGCCCAGCGCAGCTCCTGGGCCGTTTTCCGGGTCCGCTGGCGCACCTTGCTCATGCTCGCCGTCGCGCTCGTGGTGGTCTCGACGGCGGTGGTGGCCGGTGCTGCCTGGCTCATGATCCCGGGCATCGGCATTCCGGCCGCGATCGCCCTGGGCGCCATGGTGGCTCCGCCGGACCCCGTGGCCGTGGATTCCATCGCCAGCCGTGTTCATATGCCGCGGCGGCTCATCAACGTTCTCCAGAGCGAGGGCCTCTTCAACGACGCCGCCGCCATCGTCATCTTCCAGGCGGCCGTGGCCGCCGCCGTAGCCGGCACCAAAATCGCCTCCGACGTCGTCCTCCAGTTTGTCCTGGGAGCCGCGATCGCGGTGGTGGTGGGCATCGGCATGGGCTGGTTCACGAGCCTGATCACCCGCCTCGTGTCCTCCATGGTGGCCCGGAGCGCCGTCACCCTCGTGGTGCCGTTTGCCGCCTACATCCTGGCCGAGGAGCTGCACGCCTCCGGGGTGATCGCCGTCGTTGTCACCGCCCTGGAAATGCAGCGCCACTCCCGGCCCGGGGACGCCGCGGAGCGGGTGACCCGGACCGCGTTCTGGGACGTCGTGGAACTGCTGATTACCGGCCTGGCCTTCGGGCTGGTGGGGCTGGAAGTACGGCAGGTCATCCACAAGGAAGGCAGCGCCGTGTTCGGCATGATCGGCACAGCCGCGGTTGTGTGCGTCCTCGTGTTCGCCGCACGTTTCGCCTGGCTGGCCATGATGTCTGTCCTCTCCCGGGCCAGGAAGGACGTCCTGCGCCCCACCTCGGCCAAGGACGTGCTGATCCTGACCTGGTGCGGCATGCGTGGCCTGGCCACCCTGGCGCTGGCGCTGGCCCTACCTCTTACAGTTGCGGACGGCACGCCGTTCCCGGCCCGGAGCGAGTTGCTGGTGATCGCCTGCGCGGTCCTACTGGCCACACTGGTGCTGCCCGGGCTGACGCTGCCGTGGCTCATGCGGGTCCTGAAGGCGTCCGAGGACGGTTCGGAAGAACGCGACGCCGCCCGCGTGCTGGCCCGCCGTGCGCAGCAGGCGGCGATCGCCGCGCTCAAGGACAACGAGCTCATGAAAGAACTTCCGGCGGAGAAGGTGGCGCTGGTGAAGGAAAAAATGACCCGGCTGCACGCCGAGCTACTGGACGGGAGCCTAAAGAATGAAAGCGCGGGGGAGCAGCGCCAACGCGGCCGCGAACTGGCGATTGCCGTGCAGACGATCGCCCTGGACGCCGCCCGCCAGGAAGTCGTGGCGGCCCGGAACGAGCCGGGCATGGACCCGGAAGTCGCGGACCGGGTGCTGCGGCAGCTGGACCTGCGCACCATGATCATGCCGGAGTGATGACCCTTGTTAGGCCGGGTGGTGCCGGCAACTTTATCGTGCGTGGGGCGCCCGGGAGGTTGGTGCTCTGTCGGGGCCAGCCGCCGCGGGCTAGTCGGTCAGGGGAGTACCACGCTGCCCTGCGCGGCAGACCAAGTGATGGTTCCGTTTTGGAATCGCTGGCTGCATGCGCCGTTGACCGGATCGCAGTTTTCAGCTGCTGCCGGATAGCCAAGCCGTCCCTTTTCGTAACCCAGGCTGCCCCAGGTTACGCGAATGGGACCGGAGGTGGCGAAGGCGCCGGTGGCGAGAGACCAGTGGATGGAGCCACCCTGGAACGTCTGGTAGCACCCGCCGCCGGTCAGGCCGCAGATTTCGTTGCCGGACGGGTAGCCTAGTTTGCCTTTTTCGTAGCTCAAGCTGGCCCAGGTGGCACGGATGGCGCCCCAGGTGGCGCGGGCGCCGGTGGCGGGCGACCAGTGGATGGTGCCGCCCTGGAACATTTGGTAACAGCCGCCGTTCACCAAACCGCAGGTCTCCTTGCCCGTCGGATAGCCGAGCTTGCCTTTTTCGTAGCCCAGGCTGGCCCAGGTGGCACGGATCCCGCCCCAGGTGGCGCGGGCGCCGGTGGCCGGTGACCAGTGAATGGTGCCGCCCTGGAACGTCTGGTAGCAGCCGCCGTTGATCAGGCCGCAGGTCTCCCTTCCCGTCGGGTAGCCGAGTTTGCTTTTCTCGGAGCCCAGTCCTGTCCAGGTGGCACGGATCCCGCCCCAGGTGGCGAAGGCGCCGGTGGCGGGCGACCAGTGGATGGTGCCGCCCTTGAACGCTTGGGAGCAGCCGCCGCCGGCCAGCCCGCAGACCTCACGGGCCACGGGGTAGCCGAGCTTTCCTTGGGAGGAACCCAGGCTCGCCCAGGCCGTCCAGATCGGCCCTGAGGTAGCGATGGCACCCGCAGCAGCGGTCCAGTGGATGAGGCCTCCCTGGAAAGACTGATCGCAGCTGCCGGGCTGTCCGCAGATTTCATTGCCGGTGGGGTAGCCGAGCTTTCCGTTTTGGTAACCCTCGGCGCCCCATGCTTTGCGGATCGGGCCCCACGTGGCGAACGCTCCGGCTCCCGGAGCGTAGTAAACCACTCCACCCTGGAACGCCTGGGAGCAGCCGCCGTTGACCAGTCCGCAGGCCTCATTAGCGGTGGGATAGCCGAGCTTTCCGTTTTCATAGGCAAGGGTTCCCCATGCACCGCGGATACCGCCCCAAGTGGCAACCGCGCCGGTGCCGGGCGACCAGTGGATGGTTCCGCCCTGGAAGGTCTGGTAGCAGCCGCCGCTGACCAGTCCGCAGGTTTCCTTGCCGGAGGGGTAGCCCAGTTTGCCCTTTTCGGAGCCCAGGCTCGCCCACGTGGCACGGATGGCGCCCCAGGTGGCGAAGGCGCCGCTGGCCGGCGACCAGTGGATGGTTCCGCCCTGGAATGTCTGGTAGCAGCCGCCGCCGGTCAGCCCGCAGACCTCGTTCGCCAATGGGTAGCCGAGCTTGCCGTTCTCGTAGCCCAGGGTGCCCCAAGTCGCGCGGATGGCGCCCCCGGTGGCGCGCGCTCCGGTGGCCGGCGACCAGTGGATGGTTCCGCCCTGGAATGTCTGGTAGCAGCCGCCCCCAGTCAGACCGCAGAGCTGACGGCTGGTCGGGTAGCCCAGCCTGCCGTTTTCGTATCCCAAGGCACCCCAAGAGGCGCCGATCGCACCGACCGTTGCGACTGCGCCGGTGTTTGGCGTCCAGTGGATAGAGCCGCCCTGAAAACTTCTGTAGCATCCGCTGGCTTTTAGCCCGCATGCGACGGCGGTGGTCGGGCTTCCAAGGGCGGGTGTGGCTGCAGCGACAGGGTCGATTGCCCTGCCGGCTATTGAGAGTATCGACTCTACCGTCACGCTTGCGGAGGTGGAGGTGATCGCGTCAATGCTGACCCTTGTGCCGGCATGGGTGGTGAAGGTCTGGCCCGCTTGCCAGGTCTGGCGGGGATTGTAGTAGCCGGCGAAGGGTCTGGAATCCGGCAGCAGAATCAGCGAGCCGGCCCCCAGCTGCTGGACAATCTTGACGCCGCGATTCAGGTCCACAGCCTCGGTTGTGTCATAGCTGACAGGCAGCCGCAACTCCAGGAAATACGTTTCGCCGCTCACCGGATCCGTAAACTTCACAGCCCTGTTCGCGTCGGTCCCCGCCCACGCCTTCAGGGTGAATTTCCTCATGCCGTTGAGGGTCCCTGCGTCCACGATTTCGTCGCCGCGGCCAAACCCCCCATAAGCCCAAAGCGTTGAGCTGATAGCGGGCTGGGTGAGTTGGGAGATACCCATCAGATCCAGGCTGTCACCGTATTCGCGGATGCTGCAGCTGGAATCGGCGAATGACCCGTTCGAGTTCGTGCCGACATCCTGGGCGCCGCTTCCACACTGAAGGCTGTTAGCGTGCATGAGGCCCAGAACGTGCCCGAATTCGTGCGTCAGGACGCTGTTGGTCAGCGTCGCCGGGAGCGGCATGATGACCCGCCCGCTGGTGCCCTGATAACTCCAGCCGGCGCCGTACGCGCCGTCCGAGAGCGTGGGCGTTGAGACGAAAACCACGAGCGCGGTGTAGGGGCTGGGAGTCCACCCAAGTTCTCCGGCAATGGTGCTCATCATGTCCGGGTAACGCTGCGTCGAGGTGGCCTTGCTGCTACGGCTCTCCACCTTGGTCACGGTCATCGACAACCGGCCGTTGGACATCCTCTTCCAGTAGTTGCTGCTGGTGGCGATGGAAGCCTGTGCCGCGGCCTGCGGGATTGTTGCCTTCCTGTCGGCCAACTGGACCAGTACCAAGCGCACTTTGATGTCGCCGGAGCGGGAAAGCGAGAAGGACTCCGTGGTCCGTGCCGTCGCGGCGGCGCCGGCGGGTACGCCTTTCCTGCCGACCGGGGGCGGGTTCTCGAAGGTGTGCGCGATGAACGGCCCATCGGTGCCTCCCACCGGCAGCGACTCAACTGTCGTGAGCGGCGCGCTGACGCCGGCCGGGGCGGAGGGACGTGGTGTCGGCTGGATTGTCTCCGCTCTGGGCACCGGGGTCGCGGTGGGAGCCGGAGCCGTGGTGGGAGCCGGAGCCGTGGTGGGAGCCGGCGTCGGGGTTGCCGACGGAGCTGCCGAAGCTGGTCCGGTCGCTGTAGCTGTGGCGGTGGCGGTCGCGACGGGCGCCGGCGACTGCCCAGCATTGGCTGGCGCCGTGCCGGTGGCCGGGACCGAGGCCAAGGCAAGGACAAACGCGGCAAACAACGCAGTCTTCATCCGAAAAGAGTTCACGTTTATCTTTCATGAGACGGCCGTTCAGCCGACGGGTCAGCTGAACGGCCGCAAGAGACCAAAGTGAGGTCAGTCTACGGATGGCAGGCGGCAATACCGGGAAACTTGCGCCAAACTTTCGGCTTGGGTGTCCAATCGTTGCCGAATCTTGAGCAACCCCGCTTGTGAATGGAGTACGTGCCCGCCACGCCCTCAGCCGGCCAGTTCGAGTTCCAGCGCATTGGCCTCAACGAAGTCCAGGGCATGCCGGATCGCGCCCACTGTGACGATCTTGTCGCCCAGCGGCGAAACCGTGACGCGCGGCGGGGTGGCGGTGAAGCGGGGGAGCAGCGCTGTGATGCCCGGCACGAGGGCACCGGCGGACTCGGCGACGGCGCCGCCGATCACCACCTGCTCGGGGTTGATCAGGCTCGCGATTGAGGCGATGACGCGCGCCATGCGCTCCGAGATCCGGTCCAGGATCGCCAGGGCCGCGGCGTCTCCTGCCGCCGCGTCCTCGAAGACGCGCGGCGCGCTTGCAGGGCCGCCCGCGGACGGTCCGCCGCCCGCCGCGGACCACTGCCGCGCCAGGGCAGCAATGCCGTCGCTGGAGCCAACGCCCTCCACCATGTCCAGATAGCCCATCTCGCCGGCGGCCCCGCCGCGGCCGTGGAGCAGCCGCCCGGATTCCATCACCCCGGCACCCAGGCGTTCGCCCGCCAAGAGCACCACCAGATCGTCCACACCCGCGCCGGAACCGCGCCAGCGCTCGCCGAGCGCGGCAAGGTTGGCGTCGTTCTCCAGAAGCACCGTCCAGCCGTGCAGCTCCTTGAGCGCGGAGCGGAGCCCGACGTCGAACAGGCTCCAGAACCGCTGGGTCACGAGCACGTTCCCGTCCCGGTCCACCGGTGCGGCGATCCCGGCTCCGACGGCCAGCACATTGCGCGGGTCCGTTCCCGCGGCCTCCAGCGCCTGGCGGCAGACAAAATCGATGACGCCGATCCGCTCCTGCGCGGGGATGTCCGCCGCGCGGAAGCTCTCGCTGGACTGTCCGATGACCGTGCCGCGGAGGTCGGCCACGGCTGCGGTGGTGGTCGCGGCGCCGATGTCGAGGCCCAGTACGAACCCTGCCTCCCCGTTGAAGGCAAACCGCCGGGCCGGGCGCCCTTTCCGTGGATTGGCCGGGTCTGTGCGGGGCTGGTCCAGCTCCACGATCCAGCCCCGGCCGATCAGGTCCTCGCAGACTGCAATTACCGAGGCCCGGGTGAGTCCGGTCAGGGCCATCAGCTCGGTGCCGGTGGCGGCGTCGACGCCGCGGATGTGGCGCAGCACGGCCTGGGCGTTGACACGGCGCAGCAGCTGCGGTGTGGCGGCGGCTGCGTGGGGCATCACTTCTTGACCTCTTCTGTTCCCGGACCCATAATTGTTCAGGCAATATATTTAGCTTGTATCTAAATTATCAGAAGCCCCTCCCAGACCCGAAGGAATCTCCTTTGACCAACACCGCCACGCTGGCAACCCTGTCCGGTTCCGACCTCGCCGCCGATCCCAACTGGTGGCGCCAGGCCTCGGTGTACCAGATCTACCCGCGGAGCTTTTCCGATTCCAATGGTGACGGCCTGGGCGATATCAAGGGCATCACCGCCAAGGTCCCCTACCTGAAGGAACTGGGGATCGACGCCGTCTGGCTCTCCCCGTTCTACCCCTCGGCGCTGGCCGACGGCGGCTACGACGTCGACGACTACCGCGATGTGGACCCCAAGCTCGGCACTTTGGCGGACTTCGATGAGATGTCCGCCGCGCTGCACGCTGCAGGCATCAAGCTGATCGCCGACATCGTCCCCAACCACTCCTCGAACCGGCACGAATGGTTCCAGGAGGCGCTGGCCGCCCCGCGGGGATCGGCCGCCCGCGAACGCTACATCTTCCGCGACGGCCTCGGCGAAAACGGCGAACTCCCGCCTTCGGACTGGGAGTCCGTCTTCGGCGGGCCCGCCTGGGAGCGGATCACCGAGCCCGACGGCACGCCCGGCCAGTGGTACATGCACATCTTCGCCACGGAACAGCCGGACCTGAACTGGGCCAACCGCGAAATCCGTGACGACTTCCTCAAGACGCTTCGCTTCTGGTCCGACCGCGGCGTGGACGGCTTCCGTGTCGACGTCGCCCACGCGCTGACCAAGGACCTCACCGAACCGCTCATCTCCAAGGTGGAGCTCAGCGCTGCCAACACCGGCACGGACGGATTCCCGGACGGCTCGCACCCGTTCTGGGACCGCGACGAAGTCCACGAGATCTACGCCGAATGGCGCGAGGTGTTCAACGAGTACAACCCGCCGCGCACCGCCGTCGCCGAGGCCTGGGTGCACGCTACCCGCCGCGCCCGCTACGCCAGCCCGGAGGGCCTGGGCCAGGCGTTCAACTTCGACCTCCTGCAGGCCGACTTCGACGCCGGCGAGTTCCGCGAAATCATCGCCCGGAACCTGGCCGAGGCCACGGAATCCGGGGCCTCCTCCACCTGGGTCTTCTCCAACCACGACGTCGTCCGCCATGCCACCCGCTACGGCCTGCCCCGGGGCGGCGGCAAGCACGCCAAGGGCCAGGATGGCAAGGGCTGGCTGCTGGCCGGCGCCCCTGTCGAAGAGCTCGACGTCGAACTCGGCCTGCGCCGGGCCCGCGCCGCCACCTTGCTGATGCTGGCCCTGCCGGGTTCCGCCTACCTGTACCAGGGCGAGGAACTGGGCCTGCAGGAGGTTGCGGAGATCCCCGACGCCGAGCGGCAGGACCCCACCTTCTTCCGCAACAAGGGCGTAGAGATCGGCCGCGACGGCTGCCGGGTGCCGCTGCCCTGGGCTCCGGAGGGCACCTCGTTCGGCTTCGGCGCCGGCGGGGCACACCTGCCCCAGCCGGCCTGGTTCAGCCGCTACGCCGTGGCGGCCCAGGACGGCGTGGAAGACTCCACCCTGGAGCTCTACCGCAAGGCCCTGAAGCTGCGCCGCGAACTGCAGACCTCGGAGGAACTGCAGTGGCAGGAATCCGGCAGCGCCGACGTCCTGCGCTTCAGCCGTCCCGGCGGCTGGCAGACAGTGACTAACTTCGGCGACGCACCGGTTAACCTGCCTGCCGGCGAGGTACTGGTCAGCAGCGGCCCGCTGGACGGCGGACGCCTGCCGGCCAACACCACGGTCTGGCTGCGGTGAGCCCCGCCTTGAAGGACCTGTCCGGCGCGCCCGCCAACGGCGTGAACGCCAACCAGGTGATCGCCAACCAGATAAACCTCGCCCAGGAGCTCGTCTACGGCTGTATGGGCCTGGGCGGCGGCTGGTCGGCGGAATCGTACTCGTCCGCGGATGTGGACGAGGCGGCCGCCGCCGTTGAAGCCGCCATGGGCGCGGGCATCACGCTCTTTGACCACGCGGACATCTACACGCACGGCAAAGCCGAGGCCGTCTTCGGCGAGGTCCTGGCCCGTACCCCGGGGTTGCGGGAGAAGATCCGGCTGCAGACAAAGTGCGGTATCCGGCTCAACGAACAGGGCCTGGAGGCCTACTACGACCTCAGCCGGGACGGCATCCTGGAGCGGGTCAACGAAAGCCTGGCCCGGCTCCGGACGGACTACGTCGACGTGCTCATGCTGCACCGCCCCGATCCCCTGATGGATCCGGCGGAGGTGGCGTCCGCCGTCGGCCAGCTCATGGCCGAGGGCAAGGTGCGCGCCGTGGGTGTGTCCAACATGTCCGGCCCGCAGATCGAGCTGCTGCAGGACCGGCTCGGGGTCCCCGTGGTGGCCAACCAGCTCGAAATGAGCCTGCTGAAGCGTGCCTGGCTCGAAAGCACGGTGCTGGTCAACCATGCCGAGGGCACGGACTACAGCTTCCCGCACGGCACCGTGGAGCACTGCGTCCGGAAGGGAATCCGGCTGCAGGCATACGGGTCGCTGGCCCGCGGCCTATACACCGGGGCGCCGGGCGCCGTGCCGACGCCGGCGGAGGAGGCCACCACCGCCCTGGTGGCTGCCCTGGCCGCCGCGAAGGGGACCACGGGGGAGGCGATCGTGCTGGGCTGGCTCATGCGGCACCCGGCCGGGATTGCGCCGGTGATCGGCACCGCCAACCCGGCCAGGATCCTCGCCTGCGCCGGTGCCGCCGAGGCCGCCGCGGCGATGACCCGCGCCGAGTGGTACGGCCTCTGGGTCGCGGCCCGCGGCAGCAACATCCCCTAGCCACTCCCGCCGTCACGCCCACCCAACCAGCTGGCAGCAGGGGCCGTTTTGCCCGCTGAAAACGGCTTCTGCTGCCAGTTGGTTGGGCAGTGACGTGATTTTGGTCGTAATGGTCGCCCCTGAGGGCCGGATCGCTTAGCGGCAAGTGCCCCCGGGCGGCTAGCGTAGATGCATGACCACTTCTATGACCACCGCTGAATCACTTCGGCCCCAGCGAAACATCCCGGCCGAGATCGCCCGCTCCTGGCTGCTGGTGAACGCGATGAAGACCGACCTCTTCGACCAGTCCGCCGTCTCCCGGGCCGATGCGATCATCCTCGACATCGAAGACGCGGTGGACCCCTCCCAGAAGGACACCGCCCGCGCCAACGTCGTGAACTGGCTGACCGCCGGCGGTAGCGCGTGGGTCCGGATCAACGACGCCACCAGCCCGTTCTGGGCCGATGACCTCGCCGGGCTGCGCGGCACCCCCGGCCTGCTGGGCATCATGCTGGCCAAGACCGAATCGGCCGACCAGGTCACGGAGAGCTTCCACCGGATGGACGGCAAGACCCCGGTCATCCCGCTGGTCGAGTCCGCCGTCGGCATCGAGGAAGCCAACAACATCGCGAAGGCCCAGGGCGCCTTCCGCCTGGCCTTCGGCTCGGGCGACTTCCGCCGCGACACCGGCATGGCGGCCACCGCCGAAGCCATGGCCTACCCGCGCGCCAAGCTGGTTGTGGCCAGCCGCGTCGGCAACCTGCCCGGCCCCATCGACGGCCCCACCGTCGGCACGAACCACCCGATCCTGCGCGAGCAGACCGGCATCACAGTGATGATGGGGATGACCGGGAAGCTCTGCCTCGCGATCGACCAGACGCCGGTCATCAACGAGGTCATCAGCCCCACGCCGTCCGACGTCGCCTGGGCCACGGACTTCATGGCCGACTTCGAAGCCAGCGGCCGCGTCATCCGCGACGGCTCCGACCTGCCGCGCCTGGGCCGCGCCGAGAAGATCATGAAGCTCGCCGTAGCCTTTGGCGTGCAGCCGGCACTGTAGCTCACACCGCTTAAGGAGACCCCGTGACCGATACCCGCTATCTGGTTCACGGGGTCTTTTGGGATGGTCCGGCGCCCGTTCCCGCCGCGGCGTCTGGACAGGGCGGGCTCCCGGTGCTGCGCCTGCAGGACCCTGACGGCACGCTCACCGAACTGGCGCTCGACGCCGGCACCAGGCTTGGTTTCCGGGTCGCCACCAAGGGCAAACACTGCCTCGGGCACCACAACGTGCACGGCCCGGCGGAGAGGGACCATGTCCTTTGCCCCGCACGGGCTGCCGCCACCAAGGGCAGTCAGTGCGAACGATGTTTCGTGCTGGACGACTCGCGGCTTATTCACGACTTCCACCGCGGCGGCCGCGTCCCGCCGGGCCTGCGCGCGTACCTGATGCAGCCGCACTGGCTCTACGTGGCCACCTTCGCTACCGGCGCCAGCAAGGTCGGCACTGCCTCGGACCTGCGGAAATGGATCCGGCTCGCCGAGCAGGGCGCCGTCGTAGCCCGGTACATCGCCCGCGCCGCGGACGGCCGCGTGGTCCGCATCCTGGAGGACATGATCACGCGCGACGCCGGGCTGCCGCAACAGGTCCGCGCCGCCGCCAAGGCGGCCGCGCTGGTGGCCCCGGCAGCCGCCGTCGAACTCGATGCCGTGAACGGGCGGCTGGCAGGGGTGGCCCGGACATTGCTCGCCGGTGTCGGCGGGGAGGGCTTCGAGGTGGTGGATGAGCGGTGGGTCCGGCCGGAGCTTTCCGCCGACGCCTGCGCCCCGGCCGCCCGGCACGCCTACCCCCACGACCTGGCGACCGGGTCGCACGGGTTCCGGGTCGATTCGCTGAGCGGCAGCATGGCGCTCGCAGCGCTGGATGGCAGCGAACTGGAATTCGTGGTGAACCTGGGGCAGCTCAAGGCACGGATGATCGAACTCGGTGACCACGGCTCGGAGGTCCCGGCCGTGCAGGAAGCATTGTTCTGACGCTGGAAATGCTCCGCGACGCGCAAAATACCGGACGCGCCCGTATTCCGGTAGCGCCAGGTAATTAGAGTGTCGCCAGGAATTTAGCGGCTCGCAGCGTTGCCGGCGCGCCCCGGTAGACTGGCACGGTGCTGAATGAATTCTGGGCCACCGCGTCAACCACCTACAAGGTGATCGTTTTCAGTGCCATGGGCCTGATCGCGCTCGGCATCATCCTCAACGTGGTGGGCAACAGCACCGGCAACCAGGCCCTCGCCCTCGCCTCGCTGCCGGTGATCGGGCTGGGCCTGATCCTGCACCTGGCCGGGATTGTGATCCGCGGCCAGACCATCCGGAAGAACCTCAGGCGCTAACGGCCGCGTTCCGCTCCACATGGCTCCGGGCATGCTCTACTGCGTCCGCTAGGGACGTGAACAGGTGCTTGTGGTGCCGCAGTGAACGGATAACCCCCACGTTGGTCACGAGCTCCAGATGCTGCGGCTGGACCCCTTTGAGCAGGACGGTCACGCCGCGCAGCTCCAGCGCGGAGATCACCCCGACGAGCATGTGGGCCCCCGTGGCGTCCAGCATCCGCAGCTGCGACAGCCGGATGATGGCCACCTGGACGTCCTTGACCTGGCTGATCTCCTGCAGGACCCGCTCCGCTGCGCCGAAGAACATGGCCCCGTCCAGCCGGAAAATGGCGATGTGCCCGTCCCCCGGAACCGGCGGCCCGGGAATGTCTTCGCGCCGGACCCCGCTCAGGGACGCGAACGTCCGCAGCGTGAACACCGCTGCCGCGGCAAGTCCGATCTGGATGGCCACAATGAGGTCGAAGGCGACGGTGATGAGGGCCGTGATCACGAACACCGCGGCGTCGGCCCTGGTGGACCGCAGGATCGCCGACACCGTGTGCCGCGAGACCATGCGGGTGGCCGTGACCATGAGGATGCCGGCCAACGCCGCCAGCGGGATCCGGCCGACCAGCCCCGCCGCCAGGTAGATGATGGCCAGCAGCACCAGGGCGTGCACCACCGCGGAGAGCCGGGTCTTGGCCCCGGAGCGGACGTTCACGGCGGTCCGGGCGATCGCGCCCGTTGCGGGCATGCCGCCGAAGAAGCCTGCGGCGATCGAAGCCAGCCCCTGGCCGGTGAGCTCCCGGTCCGGGCTGTACGCGCCGGACGGGCGGCCGTCCGGACCCACCATGCCTGCGGCCACCCGGGCCGAGAGCAGGGATTCGATGGCGGCTAGCGTCGCAATCGAGACGGCAGGCATCAGCAGGCCGCCCACTGCGGCCGGATCCACGGAAGGCATGGACGGCGCCGACAGCGAGTGCGGAAGTGCACCGATCCGGGGTATGTCCAGCGCCAGGACCTCGGCCGCCACGGTGGCGAGCAGCACCGCGATCAGGCTCGCGGGCAGGGACTTGTGGAGCCTGGGCAGCAGGTACATCACGGCCGTGACGCCCGCCACCACCGCGAGAGTCTGCAGCACGGCCGGCGCGGTGGCCTGTGACGCGCTCTCGACGGCGGCCAGGACGGTGTTGTGGCCCGGCGTTCCGGTGGTGCCCGTGGCTAGCGGAATCTGCTGGAGGAAGATGATGGCGGCGATTCCGAGGGTGAAACCCTCCACTACCGGCCAGGGGATGAACGCGACGGCCCGGCCCAGTCCGCTTGCTCCCAGAAGCATGACGAGCAGCCCGGCCAGTACCGAGACCAGGGCAATGCTGCCGACGCCGTGGGCGGCGACCACAGGAGCCAGGACCACCACCATGGCGCCGGTCGGACCGGAGACCTGGACGTTAGATCCGCCCATAATGGCGGCGACCAGTCCGGCCACCACAGCGGTGATGAGTCCCGCCTCCGCCCCGACCCCGGAGCTCACGCCGAAGGCCAGCGCCAGGGGGAGCGCCACAATGCCCACGGTGATGCCTGCGAACAGGTCAGTCTTCCACGCGGACTGCAAGAGCTCGTAGTCGCTGCGGGACGGCACAAACCGGACCAAGCGTCTCCGGGCGGTGTGAGAATGCCGGACCGGGATTGTTGGGTCGGCTGCGCTCACGGCGCAGTGTTGTCGAGGTGGCCGGCACTGCCGAGGTGGCCAGCCGGCAGCTCCTGCGCTATCCGGAGCTGTTCGCTGGAACCGGCCAGGGTGTCCAGCAGGAAGGTCCGGGCGATCGCGAGAAGCTCCTTGATCTTGGGATGAGCCAGCCGGTAGGTCACCACATTCGCCGTCCGGACCGACGTCACCACCCCGTGCCGGCGCAGCGTCCCCAGATGCTGGGACAGATGCGAGGGCTCCAGCCCCGTCTCGGCGAGCAGGTAACTGACCGGGGCTTCCGTGTCCGGCGCGGCGGCCAGAAGCTCGAGGATCCGGATTCGGGCCGGGTGGGCCAGCGCCTTGAACAGGTTGGCCTTGATTTCGTACAGGGGCGTCTGCGCGGCGGAGATCATGGCAGGAGGACACTTTCTCGCATCCGTTCGCGGCACGGCCCGGCGGGACAGTGTCGCTCTACGGATTGATGGATTGATGTTTTCATCATATCGCGCGAGTCAATACCAGTCCCATCAAGACCCCCCTGGGCCCTGCGAGCTGTCACGAAGCCGCCCGGGCCCGGGCGTGGCGATAGGCTGGAACCCATGACTATCAATCCGGACCTGCAGGGGCGCAGCTACCCTGCCGCAGAGGTGTATGACGTCGGCCGCGAGAAGATCCGCGAGTTCGCGCGCGCGGTCAAGGCCACCCACCCCGCCCATTTCGATGTTGCCGCCGCCGAGGCCCTGGGTCACAGCGACCTCGTGGCGCCGCCGACCTTCGCCATCATCGTCGCGCAGCGCGCCGACGCGCAGCTGATCGAGGATCCGGATTCCGGGATCGACTTCTCCCGCGTGGTCCACGCCGACCAGCGGTTTACCCACCACCGCCCGATCATCGCGGGCGATCGGCTGGTCGCCGAGCTGCACGTCGACGGCGTCCGCGCCATGGGCGGCGGAGCCATGATCACCACGCGTTCGGAAATCTTCGCGCTTGGCAGGGATGTCACCGGCGCTGCCGGTGACGCCGCCGGCGTCCGCGAGCCGGTCGCCACCGCCACCTCGTCCATCCTGGTCCGCGGAGAGGGACAGTAGCCATGAGCATCAACATTGCAGAACTCACGGTCGGCCAGAACATCGGCAGCCGCAGCATCACCGTCACCCGCACCGATCTCGTGAAGTACGCGGGGGCCTCCGGTGACTTCAACCCGATCCACTGGAACGAGGCCTTCGCCACGGGCGTCGGCCTGCCGGGCGTGATCGCCCACGGCATGTTCACCATGGGCGCCGCCGTCCAGCTTGTGATCGACTGGGCCGGCGACCCCGCCGCCGTCGTCGACTTCCAGACCCGCTTCACCAAGCCGGTGCCCGTCGCTGACACCACCGGGACTCCGGAGGCCGGTGCCGTGATAGAGGTCAGCGGAGCCATCGGGGCGCTCGACGTCGACGCCGGCACCGCGCGCGTCGACCTCACCGTCCTCTCGTCCGCCCAAAAGGTCCTCGTCAAGGCCCAGGCCGTCGTCAGGCTGGTCTAGCCCATGGCGCTGCTGTGACCAAGGCTCTCTTCGTTCCTGCCGCCGAGGTCACGCACTGGCGGAACGCTGTAGTGGTGGCCTACGGCGCGAGCGGAATCGCGTTTTCCACGTGGGTGTCCCGCCTGCCGGCCATCCGCGACGGCCTGGACCTGACCCCCGGCACCATCGGGCTGCTCCTGCTCTGCATGACGGCCGGGTCCTTCCTATCCGTGTCCGCGTCGGGCCTGATCGTCCTGCGGCTCGGCTCCAAGCTCACCATCCGGATCGGCAGCATCATGGTCGGCTTCGGGCTGATGCTTGCAGGTTTCGGCACCTCCGTGCTGGCCAACCCGGTGGCGGTCGCCGCGGGGCTGGCGATCATCGGGCTGGGCACCGCCAGCTGGAACACGGCCTCGAACGTCGAGGGCGCCGCGGTGGAACGCGCGGTCCGGCGGCACATCATGCCCAGGCTGCACGGTTCGTTCAGCCTGGGCACAGTTGCCGGAGCCGGGCTGGGTGCCTGGGCCGCCGCCGCCGGGGTCCCCGTCTTCTGGCACCTCGCCGCGGTGGGCCTGCTGGTGGCCGGCTCGGTGACCACAGCTGCTGCCTGGTTCCGGGCGGACATCACGGCGGTCGAGGGGGAGCGGCCCTTCAAGGCATCCGGGACAGACACGTTTGAGGATCCCTCCACCGGCCCCATCCCGATCGTCCGGCAGACGGACGCCGTCCCGGAGCAGCCGCTGGACAACAAACGCCAGATCGCGCAGGCCTGGCGTGACAGGCGCACACTGCTGCTGGGCGTGCTGGTCCTCGGGCTCGCCCTCGCCGAAGGCGCGGCGGGGGACTGGGTGGCATTGGCGCTGGCCGACGGCCACGGCCAGACCGATGCCGCCGGAGCCGCCGGGTACGGGCTGTTCGTCACGTTCATGACCATCGGCCGCTTCGCCGGCACCTTGGTCCTTGACCGCTTCGGCCGGGTCCCGGTGATGCGCTGGTGCGCCGCGCTGGCGGTCCTGGGCCTCGGCCTCTTCGTCTTCGCCCCGGCGCCGTGGCTGGCCTACGTGGCCCTGGCCATCTGGGGACTCGGCGCCTCGCTGGGCTTCCCGGTGGGCATGTCCGCCGCGGCCGACGATCCCGTCAAGGCCGCTGCCCGGGTGTCCGTGGTCTCCACGATCGGATACGGAGCGTTCCTGTGCGGGCCGCCGCTGCTGGGGCTGCTGGCCGAGCACGTCGGCATTCTCCACTCGCTGCTTGCCGTCATGGTGATGCTGATTGTCAGCTTCCTGCTCTCCCCGGTGGCGCGCAAACTCCCTGCGCCCGCCCGGGCAAGCTGAGTACAGCCAGTACCGGCTTAGGCCAGCAGATGATCCCGGCTAGGCTGGTCAGGTGACCCAGATCCAGCTCTCCGCCCTGACCACCTCCGCCGTCGGCGGCCCCGCCGGCAGCTACATCGAGGCCCGCACCGAGGCCGGCGTCATCGATGCCGTGCGCACGGCGGACGCCGCCGGCCAGCCCTTGCTGATCATCGGCGGCGGCTCCAACCTGCTGGTGTCCGACGACGGCTTCCCCGGCACGGTGCTCAAGATCGCCTCCGAAGGGTTCACCGTCAATGCCGAGGACTCCTGCGGCGGCGTGGCGGTGGTGGTCCAGGCCGGCCACAACTGGGACGCCTTCGTTGACCACGCCGTGAAGCATGCCTGGTCCGGCGTCGAGGCGCTCTCCGGCATCCCCGGCGCCACGGGCGCGACTCCGGTGCAGAACGTCGGCGCCTACGGGTCCGACGTCTCGCAGACGATCGCCGCGGTGCGCACCTGGGACCGGGAACGCAACGCGGTGAAGACCTTCACCAATTCCGAACTCAAATTCGGCTACCGTGACTCCATCCTGAAGCAGACCACCGTCAACGGCTCGCCGCGCTACGTGGTGCTCACCGTGGAATTCCAGCTCCCGCTCGGCCGGATGAGCGCCCCCGTCCGGTACGCCGAACTCGCGCGGACGCTCGGCCTCGAGCAAGGCCGGCGGGCCTACTCCAACGACGTCCGGCGCGAAGTGCTGCGGCTCCGGGCGTCCAAGGGCATGGTCTGGGATGCGAACGACCGTGACACGTACTCCACGGGGTCCTTTTTCACGAACCCGATCGTGTCCGAAGACGTCGCGGCACGGCTGCCGGGGCAGGCGCCGCGCTATCCTGCCGGTGCGGATGGGCTGACCAAGCTCTCGGCGGCCTGGCTGATCGATCAGGCCGGGTTCGCCAAGGGTTTCGGGCTGGACCCGGACAGCGTCTCGGGCGGCCGGGCATCGCTTTCCACCAAGCACACGCTTGCCATCACCAACCGGGGCGGGGCGAGCGCGGCCGACATGCTGGCCGTTGCGCGCGAGGTGCGCCACGGCGTCGTCGAACGTTTTGGCATTGAACTGCACCCGGAACCGCTCCTGATCGGCGTCGCCCTCTAGGTCGATCCCGAAGAAAAGCCCGAGGAAGCCCAGGAAAGCAAGGAAGGCCGGGCCGCCTACCGTTCCGCGTGGCGGGGAGCTACCTTGCTGAAGAGCATGAAGGTGAAACCGGAGGCCGCGGCGCCAAGCAGGAAGACTTGGCAGAACGCTATTGACTGCACGCTCGGCCCGCTTTGCAGTATCAGGCCGGCGCACGCAAACGCCACGGCGCCGGCAAGAAATGCCAGGGAGCCGAGCAGGAAGGCCTGCACGGTGGCCGGAAATTCGCCGGTGTAGTCGAGCTGGAGCTCCCGGCCCCGCGGGGCAATGCTGCTGCCCTTCACGCCCGCCTGAGACCGTGTCTGCGCCCGTGCCTGGGATTGTGCCTGAGACCGTGCCCGCGGCTGCAGCGCAGCGGCAGCGACGAAGCTGCCCACGGACACTGCCATGCACAAACCGGCCACCAACTGAAGGTTGCTCATTATGGGCGAGAGCCGGGTACCGCTGGCGATGGCGACTGCGAGCCCGGCAGCCATGCCGGCGGCGCTGGAGGCCCAGCCAAGCAGGGCCAGCTTCCGGCACAGCGGCCGCAGCAGCGGCCACACCTCACTCATAGTCATGCATCAAGGCTAAAGAAGTCCGCTGGATGGCGGCTGGGAAGAGCCGGGCAACAGCCCGACAGCAGGCGCAGGCGCCCTGCCGTGGGCCTCCCACTCCGGGCGTCCTACCATGGGTCCATGGCAATAACGACGGGCGTCCGACTCACTCCCGGGATCATGGGCAGGCTACGGCTCGCTTCGCAGGGCCTGGTGGGACCAGGATTTGAGTCCGTCCCGGACGCTGTACGCATCATGACGGCGATGCAGGCCCAGGACCTGCCGGCTGCCCTCTGGGCCGTCGGCCAGCGGGTTCCGGGTTCCCGCGTCGATGATGTCCGCGGGGCGCTGGACCGGGCGGAGATCGTCCGCTCCTGGCCCATGCGCGGCACCCTGCACGTGCTGGCTCCCGAGGATTTGAAATGGATGCTGTCCATTACCTCGGACCGGCTGATCCGCGGCATGGCCGGACGTCACCGGGAGCTGGAAATTGATGCCCGGGATGTGGAAGCAAGCCGTGACGCAGCCTTGGACCTCGTCCAAGGTGGCAGATCGGCCACGCGCCAGGAGCTTTTCGCGGCCTTTGAGGCCGCGGGGCAGTCGACGGCGGGCCAGCGCGGCATCCACCTGCTAGGGATGCTCTGCCAGCGGGCCTGGCTGGTACAGGGACCGCTTGCGGGGAACCAGCAGCTGATCAAAGCGTTCGACGAGTGGATTCCAAAATCCCGCGAACTCGACCGTGCCGAAGGCCTTGCTGAGCTGCTGCTGCGGTACATGCTCAGCCACGGCCCGGCCACGGAGCGGGACTTCGCCTGGTGGTCGAGCACGCCGCTGACGGAGGTCCGCACCGCCCTGGCCCGGGTGAAGGACCAGTTGGTGGAGCTGGAATTCGCGGGGGCCAGCTACTGGCTCTCGCCGGCCACCGCCGCGCTGCTGGACGACGGCGTGCCGGGGCAGCGAACGGTGCTTGCCCTGCCGGGGTTCGACGAGTTCCTGCTGGGCTACACGGACCGGTCCCTCGTGCTGCCGCCCGGGCATGCCGACAAGGTGGTCCCCGGCGGCAACGGGATGTTCAAGAAGACCATGGTCTCCGGCGGCCAGGTCATAGGCACGTGGGCGCGGGCGGCCGCAAGCAAGGCGGGCGCGGGCCGGGCTGCCGCCGTCGTGCCTGAACCGTTTGACGTGGTTAACGGGCTGCGGCCTGCCGCCCAAAAGTCCTTTGAGCTGCAGGCCGCGAAGTACCTAAAATTCTTAGGCGGCTGAGAATCAGGGCATGCTTAGAGATTGCCGGTGGCGATGCGGAGCATGCGGCGCAGCGGCTCCGCAGCGCCCCACAGCAGCTGGTCGCCCACCGTGAACGCGCTGATGTATTCCGGGCCCATCTCCAGTTTACGGATGCGGCCCACCGGAATGTCCAGGGTGCCGGACGCCGCCACGGGGGTGAGCTCGGCCATCGAGGCTTCCTTAGTGTTCGGCACCACGCGGGCCCACTGGTTGTCCGCGTCAACGAGCTTCTCGATCTCGGCCACCGAGAGGTCCTCGCGCAGCTTGAGCGTCAGGGCTTGGGAGTGCGAGCGCATCGCACCGATCCGGACGCACAGGCCGTCCATGATGACCCGGTTCCCGGCGGAGGTGCCAAGGATCTTGTTCGTCTCCACCCCGGCTTTCCATTCCTCTTTGGACTGGCCGTTGCCGAGGTCCGCATCGATCCAGGGGATCAGGGAACCGGCCAGCGGGACGCCGAACTGCGTGGCGTCGATGCCGGCGCGCTGGTGCGCCAGGACCTTCCGGTCGATCTCCAGGATCGCCGACGCCGGGTCCTGCAGTTCCGTGTTCACCTCGGCGTTGACGCTGCCGAACTGGTTCAGCAGCTCACGCATGTGGCGCGCCCCGCCGCCGGAGGCCGCCTGGTACGTCATGGACGTGCCCCACTCGACGAGGTCGTTCTTGAACAGCCCGCCCAGTCCCATCAGCATGCAGGACACGGTGCAGTTGCCGCCGATGTAGTCCTTCACCCCGCCGGAGAGGCCGGAGTCGATCACGTCCCGGTTGATGGGGTCCAACACGATGATGGAGTCCTCATTCATGCGCAGCGTGGAGGCGGCGTCGATCCAGAGGCCGTCCCAGCCGCGGCTGCGGAGCTCGCCGTGGACCTGTTTGGTGTAGTCCCCGCCCTGGGCGGTCACAATGATGGGCAGCTTCGCCAGCGTGTCGAGGTCGAACGCGTCCTCGAGCTTGCCGGCCGCGTCCGAGGCGGCACCGGCGATGGCCGGAGCGGCACCGCCCGCGTTCGAGGTGGAGAAGAAGACGGGGTTGATGGTGGCGAAGTCGCCCTCGTCCTGCATGCGCTGCATCAGGACGGAACCGACCATGCCACGCCAACCGACCAGGCCGACGGACGGTGTAGCTGCTGTAGTCATGGGCCCAGTTTAGACTTCACAGCCCGCCGGGCGCAGTCGGTTACGTCACGGGTTTTATTCCCCGCGCGGCTCTTCCAGCAGCGCCGCCTTGCGCCGGCGCAGCGCAAAGACCGCCCCGAAGGTGAAAACCTGGGTGACCACCACCAGCACGATCGCACCCAGGATCTTGTTGCCGCTCAGGATCATGGTCAGTCCCACGATGGCCGAGAGCAGCGCGAGCAGGGGCAGGAGCATGTACCCCAGGACAAAGAGTGTCTCCGGTTTGCGCAGCATTACTTGGGCTCCGTCCGGCGCCACAGCGTGATCCGGTAGCGGGTGCCGTTGGCGGAGGTCAGCCAGCCGGTGGCCGGGAGGCTGGCGGAGGCGGTCCAGTCATAGCCGAGTTCGGGAGCGAAGGTGTCCCCCTCGGCGGTGGTGTCGATGGTGGTCACGACGGCGACGTCTGCAAGGTCCAGCGCCTGGGCAAAGATCTCGCCTCCGCCAATGATCCAGACCGTCTCATGGCCGGGCACGAACTGGGATTCGAGCAAAGCGTCATCGAGCGACGCGACCGCGACGGCGCCTGCCGCGCCGGGGGTGTCGCGCCAGGCGGCCTGGCGGGTGATCACGATGTTCGTCCGGTCGGGCAGCGGGCGGTACTTGTCCGGGAAGGACTCCCAGGTCTTGCGTCCCATGATGACCGGGTGCCCGGAGGTGAGGCTGCTGAAATGCCTCATATCCTCGGGCAGGTGCCACGGCATGGCGCCTGCCTGGCCAATCACCCCGGTGCTGGTCTGGGCCCAGACCAGCCCCAGGCCAGTGGTGGAGGCGCGGAGTTGTTCGGTGAAATCGCCGGGCTGCACGCCCGGGGTGGCTTCGTGGCTCATACGGCTATCGGGGCCTTAATCGTCGGATGGTGCTGGTAGCCGACCACCTCAAAGTCCTCGAGGGTGTAGTCGAAGATGGAGTCCGGCTTGCGGGTGATGTTCAGCTGGGGGTAGTCGTAGGGCTCGCGGGCGAGCTGCTTGAGGACCTGGTCCATGTGGTTGTCATAGATGTGGACATCCCCGCCCGTCCAGACGAATTCGCCCGGTTCCAGGCCGGTCTGCTGCGCGATCATGCGGGTGAGCAGGGCGTAGGACGCGATGTTGAAGGGCACGCCCAGGAAGGTGTCCGCCGAGCGCTGGTACAGCTGGCAGGAGAGCTTGCCGTCGGCCACGTAGAACTGGAAAAACGCGTGACACGGAGGCAGCGCCATGTCCTTGAGCTCGGAGACGTTCCACGCCGAGACGATGTGCCGCCGCGAGTCCGGGTTGGACTTCAGGTTCTCGATGAGTTCGGCGATCTGGTCGATGTGGCCGCCGTCGGGCGTGGGCCAGGAACGCCACTGGACCCCGTAAACGGGACCGAGTTCGCCGTCGGCGTCGGCCCATTCGTCCCAGATGGTGACGCCCTGGTCCTGCATCCACTTGACGTTCGTGTCGCCGCGGAGGAACCAGAGCAGCTCCACGGCCACGGACTTGAAGTGCACCCGCTTGGTGGTGATGAGCGGGAAGCTCTTGCTCAGGTCAAAGCGGAGCTGGCGGCCAAAAACGCTAAGGGTGCCGGTTCCGGTGCGGTCTGATTTGTGCGTGCCGTGCTCGAGGACGTCGCGCAGGAGGTCTTCATAGGGCGTAGGAATGCTCACGGTTCCAGTCTACTGAGAACTCGCCGGCTCCCTTATTCGTGTGACCATGCCTGTCTCGCCCGGAGGATCTCCAGCACGGCGGCGTCGTCCAGCCCGGCTCTGCGGCCTTCCGCAATGTAGCGGTCGACGGCGGCGATCACCTCCGCGGTCGCAGCCCCTTGCCCGTTGCCGTCCGGACGGGCCGGCGGGACAGGCGCCCCCGCGACCACCGTGCCGTTGCGCCGCCGGGTTTCGGTCAGTCCTGCCAGTTCGAGTTCCTTGTAGGCCCGCGCCACTGTCCCGGCCGCTAAACCTAAGTCCGACGCAAGGCTGCGGACTGTCGGCAGCCGGGTTCCCGGTGCCAGCGTCCCGACGGTGATGAGGGAAGCGATCTGCGCCCGGATCTGCTCGAAGGGGGGAACGGGGGATCGGAGGTTGACGGAGATCCCTGCGTTCACGTGGCGGGCTCCTTATCCGGCCGCCGGGCCTGAGTGGTCCGTCCCCGGGCCAACGTACGGACCGGGATGACGGCGATGGCCAGGGCCGCGGCGCCCAGGACGGAGCCCGCCAGGGTAGCCGGCCACCACGTTGCGGCTGCCGGATTGACGGTCCCGAACGCGTCCGGCCCGAACACTGCCGCCCACGCCTGGCTCAGAGTCAGCAGCAGCGCTGCGGCCTGGGCTGTGAGGGTGGCCGCGAGGGTCCGCACGGTCCGGTGGAGGGTGATCGCGCGCAGGGCTGCGTCCAGGCCGCGCGGGGCATCACGCACACCGTGGCGGAAGCGGGCCATGAGGAACGCCGGCAGGGAGACAGCGCACGCCCCGGCCGTAAGCAGCCCGGCCGGCACCCAGGCCGGGCCTTCGGCGAGGCGCGCCTGCCCCGCCGCGGTAACACTCAGCACGGCAAGGAAGGTCAGCAGTGCCAGGACAGCCGTGGTCAGCAGGGCCGGGCTGACCGGTTGCCGCGGCCAGCCGCGCGGCGCTTCGGGATTTCCGTAGTTGCGCTGCAACAGGGACTCCCCGCCGGCAATAACCAGCAGTACGGAAGCGGCCGTGAGCGTCACGACGCCCGCAAGGCCGTAACTGTCGGCAGCCATGAGGACCGGAGAGAGGAACGCGCCGGCGACCAGCGGAAGAGCCGCCGCCAGCCCCAGCAGCGACCCGAGGGACGAGACCAGCCTGGCGGCCGGGTGCTGGCGGCCGGTGGCGACCCCCGATTCAGGCCGGTTCCGGACACCCAGACCGGCGGCCGCGAGCCGAGGCGGCCGCCACCACCACATGACGAGGAGGACCACGGTGGCCGCGAGGCCGGCGAAGTTCGACCACGACGTCAGCCCCTGCGCGGGATCGGGACGGGCCGCGAAGTTCCCCGCGATGACCGCCAGCCCGGCAGCCACCGTGGACACTGTGCGCAGCAGCCGGTTCATCGCGATGGTCCGCAGTACAGCGTTGTCGGCGGCGTCGAGGGACTCCAGTTGGCGGCGGCGGGCGATCAGCCACAAAACCAGCCACGTCCCGCCGGCCAGCACCAGCAGGGCGCCGCCGAGCCAGGCGGCCTCTTCCGGTCCGGGGATGCGGCCGTCGCCGCCACCGTTGTAGTACTCGCTGGAGTACTGGTCGACGTCGTTGTTGTACTGGCCGTCGCTGACCGTGCTGGGAGCCACGGCCGCGAATCCGGGAAGCGCGGCGGTCCGGGCGATGGCCGCGGCGGCCGAGACGAAGATCGCAGCAGTGGTCAATGCCAGCCTGCGGGGCAGGAAGTCTTGGATACGCCGCACGGACAGCACGGCCTCCCGCCGCATTCGCCGCGGACCCGGGTAACTGACCTGGCCCAATGCGTGCACGGTCAGGCAGCCCAAGACCGGCCATGCCAGGGCCGGGACGATCGCCTCGGCGCTCACCATGGGGACGGCCGCTGACGGATTGGCAGGGATGATGCCAAGGGTCATGGCGCCCTGGAGCGAGCTGGCCAGCCAGCCGATCACACCCACCCACAGCCCGTGTTCGGACACGCTCTGCGGCGACGTTCCGGCCCCGGGCGGCCAGATCACCCACCGCAGCACGGCGTAGACGAGCAGCGCCACGATTGCCGGGCCCAGCAGGAGCAGCGGCGGCAGGTAGAACAGGACCGGCATGGAATCCCCCAAGATTCAGCAGTAATGTACCAACCTATTGATACAAACTAGGCTATTGATACAAACTAGGCTCGGGGGGCCCGAGGGTCAAGGACCTCAGTCGTCGAACGGTTTGAACCGCTCCACCGCAACCACTTTGTTCTTGCTGCCGCGCGCCACATGGCAGACCACGATCTCGCCCGGTGCCAGGTATGGATCCGAGGACGGCAGCAGATCCCGCAGGCGGGAGTTCATGTGCTTGGCGAGTTGCTTCAGGACGGTCGGCAGTGCCGGGCGGTGCGTGCACACGGCCACGGCGCGCTGCTTGTCGAACAGCGCCTCGACGACGGCGGCCGTCTTCTGCGGGCTGCGCCCGTGCCGGTGCTCGGTGAGGGCCTCGTTGAGCTTCACCTTAGCGTCCGCCGCCTTGGCGTACGGTGCGATGGTGGCCACGCACCGCAGCCACGGACTTGAGACGATCCGGGCGGGCTTCCACGCGTGCAGGAGCCGCCCCACCGCCTGCGCCTGCCGCATGCCGGTAGCGGCCAGCGGGCGGTCGCCCTCGGCCTTGGACCACGACGAGCGGGGTTTGGCCTTCGCGTGGCGCACGATCAGCAGCGGCCAGGTCTGCAGTTCCCCGCGGTCGTGGGCGTTCATGAGGTGCTGGAGCGGCTCGATGTCGCTCGGGTTGCTCAGGAGGCGGGCTGCCTTCTCGGGCGGGCACCACATGACGCTGTCGACTTCACTGCCGTCCGGCAACAAGGCAGCGCCGTCGACGTCGACCGCCCAGTAATGGACCACCTTCAGCCCGGCCGCCACATGGTAGTGGATGGGCGGAAGCGGGATACCCAGGGGAGCGGTGAGCCCGATCTCCTCCTCCACCTCGCGGACGGCGCACTCCGGGATGGTCTCACCGGGGTCGATCTTGCCCTTGGGCCAGGACCAGTCGTCATACCGCGGGCGGTGAATCAGTAGGACCTCAAGCTGGTCCTGGGTTGCCGAATTGAGGCGCCAGGGGATGGCGCCCGCTGCCGTGACGGCAATCTCTTCGCCCGGCTGGTCAGCCTGGTCCACAACCAGTGCATCGCTGCTCACACTCACGATCCCTACCGCAGGCTGGTCGAGCGCTGGCGGGACCGGGAAGCGAGCAGCCAGGACTGGACGTCCTTGAGGTTCTGGCCGTCTTCTGCCAGGTGGTGGCGGGTCCATTCGCCCTGCCTGTCCAAATGCCAGCTGGCGGTTTCCGGATCCATGTAGCGGTTGAGCAGATCCAGGACATAGCTCGTGTCGTCGCCGCTAGTCAGCTGCACGAGGGCCTCCACCCGGCGGTCGAGGTTGCGGTGCATCATGTCGGCAGAGCCGATGTAGACCACCGGGTCGCCGGCATTGGCGAAGGCGAAGACGCGGGAGTGCTCCAGGAAGCGGCCCAGCACGGAGCGGACCGTGATGTTCTCGCTCAGGCCGGGAACGCCGGGCCGCAGGGAGCAGATGCCGCGGACAATGACGTCCACCTGCACCCCGGCCTGGGACGCGCGGTACAGGGAATCGATGATGGCCTCGTCCACCATCGAGTTCACCTTGATCTGGACGCGGGCGGCGATGCCGGCGCGGGCGTTCCTGATCTCGGTTTCGATCCTGTCGATCAGCCCGGACCGGACCGAGCGCGGCGCGACGAGCAGCCGCTTGAACGTGGACTTCGGCGCGTAGCCGGAGAGCTGGTTGAACAGCTTGGAGAGGTCTTCGCCCACCTGTTCGTTCGCCGTCAGGAGGCCCAGGTCCTCGTAGTAGCGGGCCGTGCGCGGGTGGTAGTTGCCGGTGCCGATGTGGCAGTAGCGGCGCAGCCCGTCCACTTCCTGGCGGACCACAAGGGAAAGCTTGCAGTGGGTCTTCAGGCCCACGATGCCGTACACCACATGGACGCCGGCCTGTTCCAGTTTCCGGGCCCAGGAGATGTTGGCCTGCTCGTCAAAGCGGGCCTTGATCTCCACGAGGGCCAGGACCTGCTTGCCGGCCTCGGCGGCATCGATCAGGGCATCGACAATCGGGGAGTCCCCCGAGGTGCGGTACAGGGTCTGCTTGATGGCCTGGACTTTGGGGTCCGCGGCCGCCTGTTCCAGGAACGCCTGGACGGACGTGGAGAACGAGTCGTACGGGTGGTGCAGGAGGATATCCCGCCGCCGCATGGCGGCAAAGACGTTGGCCGCCTTGGAGGTTTCCGATTCGTTGAGGTACCGCGAGGTGTGCGGGACGTGCTTGGGGTAGTGCAGGTCCGCCCGGTCGATCCCGGCAATCACCGAGAGTCCGCGGAGGTCCAGCGGCGCCGGAACGGAGTAGACCTCGGATTCCTCGACGCCGAGCTCGCGGATCAGCAGGGCCCGGATGTTCGGGTTGATGTCATTGGTGACCTCCAGCCGGACCGGTGGGCCGAACCGGCGGCGCAGGAGTTCCTTCTCCAGCGCCTGCAGGAGGTTCTCGGCGTCGTCCTCTTCGACCTCGACGTCCTCGTTGCGGGTCACGCGGAAGATGTGGTGCTCCAGGACTTCCATGCCTGCGAACAGCTGGTCCAGGTGCACGGCGATGACTTCTTCGAGCGCGATGAACCGTGCCACACGCCCGGGGACGGAGCCGGCGCGGGCGCCGTCGATGGAGATCAGGCGCGGGAGCTGGTCAGGGACCTTGACACGGGCGAAAAGTTCCTTGTCGCTGACCGGGTTGCGGACTACCACGGCGAGGTTCAGGGACAGCCCGGAGATGTAGGGGAACGGGTGCGCCGGATCCACGGCCAGCGGCGTCAGGATCGGGAAGACCTTTTCCGCGAACATGGCACTGAGCTGGTCCTTGGCCTGGGAGTCGAGTTCCTCCCAGTGCATGAGGTGGATGTGCTCGTACGCCAGGGCGGGACGGATCTGTTCGGCGTAGACCCGTGCGTGGCGCTGCTGGAGCCGGTGGGCTTCCTCGCCGATCTGCTCCAAAACCTGCATGGGGCTCAGCCCGGCGGGGGAGGGGACCGCGAGGCCCGTCGCGATGCGTCGCTTCAGCCCGGCTACCCGGACCATGAAGAACTCGTCCAGGTTCGAAGCGAAGATGGACAGGAAGCTGACCCGCTCCAGCAGGTACAGGTTGGGGTCTTCGGCCAGTTCCAGGACCCTGGCGTTGAAGGCGAGCCAGCTAAGCTCCCGGTCCAGGAACCGGTCGGGGCGGATGTCGCCCTCCGGTTCCAGGTTCGGCGCGAACTCCGGAATGTCGATCCGGTCCTGGGTGGCGCGTGAGGCCGGCACTTCGGAGGAGCCAAAGCGCGCACGTACCGGACGCGCCCGCTTTTCCGGCGTTGCTGGTTCAGACGTGGATGTCCGGGCAGTATCCCGTGGCATAGGGTCTCCTCAATGCTGGCGCGATGTAGCTTCAACCTTACAAGCAATCACGGCCAGATGACCCCAGATTGCGGCCCGGGCCGGGCGGTCATCCGCCGACTTGACTAACGCCGTCCCGCGCGGGGGTGACGGCCGGTGATTGCTGCTGCGGCAGCGGCGCGTACATGACGTCGACATCCCAGCGCGTGAATCCGAGCCGGCGGTAGAGGGCCACGGCGGGCGCGTTGTCGGCATCGACGTAGAGCATGACGGCGCGGAGCCCGAGGTCCTGCAGATGCCTGATGCCGGCGACTGTGAGGGCTTTGCCCAGTCCGGAGCCCTGGGTATCCGGGGTCACGCCCACCACATAGACCTCCCCGATCGCGGGGTGATCGCCGTGCCGGGGATGGACCTTGGTCCAGTGGAACCCCAGGAGCCGGTCGGCCGCGTCCACGGCCAGCAGGAAGCCGGCGGGATCAAACCAGGGTTCGGCCATCCGGGCGTCCAGATCGGCGCGCGTCATGTTGCCCTGCTCCGGGTGGTGGGCGAAGGCGGCCTTGTTTGCGGCCAGCCAGGCGTCCTCGTCCCGGCCGGGCACGAAGGTGCGGACCTGTACGCCCTCCGGGAGTCGAATTTCCGGCAGGGCCGCCGATGCTGTCATCAGCCGCATTTTCCACAGCTCGCGGACGGCGCCGTAGCCATAGCGCGCCGCGAGGTCCGCCGCGGCCTCGTGGTTTCCGTGGGACCAGGCTTTGAGGCCCGCAAAGCCGCGGACATTCTTCAGTTCGCGCACTAGGCGGTCGCCCACGCCCTGGTTGCGGTAGCTGGGGTGGACGGCGATCTCAAGGATCCCGGTGCCGTCGGGCTCCTCGATGACGACGGCGACGCCGGCGAGGTCCTGCGCCGTCGCGGGATCCAGCTTGTCGTCCGGGGCATAGAGGGCCAGGGCCAAGACCGAATGCTCGCCCGCGTCGGCGGCACGGAGCGTGACAAGGGTCTGTTCGGACAGCGGCGGATTGCCGTCGGACTCCTCGGCCGCGGCGACAAGGGCGGCGACGTCCCGCAGCAGCTTGCGGTCTACGGTTCCTTTGACAGCAAGCACGGGCCAGTTTTCCGGGTGCGCAGGGCTCATGGTGCAAGGCTATCGGGTTGGTGCAAGGTATCGGGTGTCTGGTCAGCAGCGGCCGATTTTGTTGATCTCCGAACGGCTGTGTATAGTCGTTATCTCGTCCGGCGTTGCGCCAGATGCGAGGGGGATCCACCACTGGGGTGGCCTCGATACGTTCGACCCGTATGTCCTCCACCGAGAATGTTTGACTCGTACACCACGAAGGCCCCGGACTCTGGATTCCAGAGTCCGGGGCCTTCTGCGTTAACTGCTTCTGTGTTTTGGGGTTATGCGGCCGTGGTGCGCTCAGGCCTCGGTGAGTTCGTCCTCTGGCTGGCGGACCAGGGTCAGGCGGTAACCGACGTTGCGGACGGTGCTGATCAGGTTCTCATGGTCGGCGCCCAGTTTGGCGCGCAGCCGCCGGACATGGACGTCCACGGTGCGGGTGCCGCCGTAGTAGTCGTAGCCCCAGACTTCGGTCAGCAGCTGCTGGCGGGTGAACACCCGGCCGGGGTGCTGGGCCAGGTACTTCAGCAGTTCAAATTCCTTGAAGGTCAGGTTGAGCGCGGCGCCGTTGACCCGGGCGGTGTAGCTGGCCTCGTCAATGACGACGCCGGCGGCCCGGATTTCGGTCGGCACGTCCTCTTTGTCCGGCACGGCGCGCGCGACGCCGAGGCGGATCCTGGCTTCGACTTCGGCGGGGCCCGCGGATTCAAGGAGGATGTCGTCCACGGCCCACGCCGAGGAGACGGCGGCCATGCCGCCTTCGGTGAGGATCAGCATCAAAGGAGCGCTAAGGCCTGTGGCCTTGAGCAGTTGAGTGAGGGAGCGTGCGCCGACCAGATCTTTGCGGGCGTCCAGCAGGACGATGTCGCAGGGGTCGGTCTCAAGCAGCGCAGTGGGTTCCGCCGGCAGGATATGCACCCGGTGGTTCAGCAGTTCCAGAGCAGGCAGGACGTCCACTGATGTTCCGGTGCTGTTCGTCAATAGCAGGATGTGCGACATTGTTCCTCCAAGGGGTGTCCGCGCATCATTGGGCGTCGTGTTGCTGATCCCGAGTATACCTAAAGGCCGCATTCCGGCCATGGTCCCGTCACCTCCGGTCACTGCTTTTGCGACACATATCGTTCATATAAGGCAGGATTGAACAGTCAGGGCCCGCGGCCCGTTGAAATTGAGCCGAGTCGAATTGGGGTCCGCAGTGAGCGAAGGTACGAACCATGGTGGGTCTGCCGATGGCGAGTAGACAATGAAGCCGTGGAGCGTCGGGATCATCGGCCTGGCCGGCCTCGCAGCTATTGTTGCCGGCGCCTACGCCTCGCCTGGGGTCCTCCTGGCCGTCTCGGTCCTCTTCGCCGTCGGCATTGGTGTCGGCTGGCCCTACTTTCTTGGCATTCCCGCGAAGAAGACTCTCGCAGCCTTGATTGGCCTGCCGGGCGTGGGGTCGGCGGTGGCTGCGACCTTTCTCCCTGCTCCCGGCTTCCTGGACTGGACGCCGTCGTTTATGGCGGTCGGGGTCATGGCGATCTTCGTCATGCAGCTGATCCGGGGCACCGGGCAGGCCCAGCGCCTCGAATCCACCTTGGGCTCGTGTTCGGGTGTCCTGCTGTCCTGCCTGGGCGCAGGCTGGATTGCGAGCTCGCGCTTCAACGGTGTCCGCGAAATGATCCTCGTCGCAGCCGTCAGCGCGGCCATCGCCCTGCTGGCGGGGCTGATCCGCTGGCCTGACCGGATCGTGGCGCCGCTGGGCATCGTGGCCGCGGGGCTCGCCGGGCCGCTGGCCGGCCTGGTGTTCTCGGACATTGCCGTGCTGCCGGCCGCCCTCGCCGGCGTCGTCGTGGGCGCTGTTCTGGTGAGTTTCCGGCGCCTCGTCATCCTCAGCGGCGAGAGCCTGAACGTTTTGGCGGCTGTGGGCATGGGGCTGGGGCCGGTGTCGGCGGTCGGTTCCCTGGCCTACTTCATAGACAAACTACTCATCTTCTAAGGGTTAGGATGGCATCATGTCCGTACTTGCATATGAGATTTTTTTCCTTGTCCTGCTTGGCGTGGCCAGCCTGTCCATGGCGTGGTTTGCCGGCTTTGTCGTGTACCGCCTCTTCAAAGGCCAGAAGTAACACGTTCCAGACCCCGTAGCTTCCAGAGGTAGATGCTGTGCCGATTGAAATCCCTACTGATCTGACCCCCGAAATCGTTCCGCTGTCCTGGCTCATTGGTGAGTGGGAGGGCCGCGGCCGGCTGGGGGCCGGGGACGAGGACTCCGAGCACTTCCTGCAGCACGTGTCGTTTACGCACAACGGCCTGCCATACCTGCAGTACCGCGCCGAGAGCTGGCTGACCGACGACGAAGGCACCAAGCTGCGTCCCCTGACCGTCGAGACAGGCTTCTGGGCACTCGAGCGCAAGCAGCGCGAGGAGGACGGCGGCCCCGGCCTGATCCCGGCGGACATCGTCCCGGTGCTGAGGAGCGCCGACGAGGTCGAGGCTCTGCGCAACAGCGACGGCGGCTTCGACATCTCGGTCTCCATCGCCCACCCCGGTGGGATCTCGGAGTTGTACTACGGCCAGATCAAGGGACCCCAGATCCAGCTCAGCACCGACATGGTGATGCGCGGCAGCCACTCCAAGGAGTACACGGCGGCCACCCGGATCTTCGGGCTGGTGGAAGGGAACCTTCTGTGGCGCTGGGACGTGGCCACAGGCAAGAATTCGGCGTCCGGCGGCGGCCTGGAAGCCCACGCATCGGCCATCCTCGCCAAAGTAGGCTAAAGGCGCGGTCTCACTGATTTTTCCGTTGTCAGCATCGACCCAGGAGAAAAGCCGTGAGCGACGAAGTCACCAGCACAGCCCCCAACACAGCCCCCAACCGCGACGCCGGTGACACCAGCTACGCCGACCTCAAAGCCGTCTACTTCAACGGCACCCTCAAGAAGTCCCCGGACGAGTCCAACACCCAGGGCTTGATCGAGGTCAGCCGCCGGATCATGGAAAAGCAGGGCGTCACCACCCGCGTGATCCGCACCGTGGACCACGACATCGCCAGCGGCGTCTATCCGGACATGCGCGAACACGGCTGGGCCACCGATGAATGGCCGGAACTCTACCCGGCCGTCCAGGAAGCGGACATCGTCGTCGTCGCCGGGCCAATCTGGCTGGGGGACAACTCCTCGCAGACCAAGAAACTCATCGAGCGCCTCTACGCCCACTCCGGGCAGCTGAACGCGAAGGGCCAGTGGGCCTTTTATCCGAAAGTGGGCGGCTGCCTCATCACAGGCAACGAGGACGGGATCAAGCATTGCGCCATGAACGTCCTGTACAGCCTCCAGCACATCGGCTTCACAATCCCACCGCAGGCCGACGCCGGGTGGATCGGCCCGGTAGGGCCCGGACCCAGCTATCTCGACGAGGGTTCCGGCGGTCCGGAGAGCGATTTCACCAACCGCAACACCACCTTCATGACCTGGAACATGCTGCACCTGGCACGGACGCTCAAGGACGCCGGCGGCATTCCCGCCTACGGAAACCTCCCCGACGCCTGGAAAGCCGGCACCCGCTTCGACTTTGAAAATCCGGAATACCGCTAGGCCCGGCCCCACGGTCAGACCAGCCCCCGGCCGGCCCCGGCATTCCATGCCGGGGCCGGAATACGCGCAGAGCTAAGGACGTTCCTCTCAATATGACTATCAAAAGCCCCCTCTTGTCGCGCCCGGCCGCGGTCGAGGCCAGCGGTCCCGACGCCGGCGTCGCCGCCCACTACGGCGAGCCGCTCCGGGAGCAGCGGGCGCTGGCTGCCGGCGCCGCCGTCGTCGATCTCTCAAACCGCGGCGTGGTCACGGTCAGCGGGCCGGACCGCCTCAGCTGGCTCAACACCTTGTCCTCCCAGCAGCTCACTGCCCTGACCCCCGGCCAGTCCACCGAACTGCTGTTGCTGAGCGTGCAGGGCCGGATCGAGTTCGACGCC
The DNA here is from genome assembly GCF_056397785.1 of Arthrobacter sp. 05L421. Classification (NCBI taxonomy): domain Bacteria; kingdom Bacillati; phylum Actinomycetota; class Actinomycetes; order Micrococcales; family Micrococcaceae; genus Arthrobacter; species Arthrobacter sp. 05L421. Next base: position 406,393 of record NZ_JBFTOC010000001.1, on the reverse strand, counting down.
CGGGTGGTGGACGACGGCGCAACCACCTGGCTGATCGTCGAGGGAGCCGAAGCCGGCCCGCTCGCCGAATGGCTGAACAAAATGAAGTTCATGCTCCGGGTCGAGATCGCCGATGTCTCCGCGGACTGGGCCGTGCTCGGCGCCACCCAGCGCATCCCGGAATGGTCTGCGCTCCAGGTCTGGGAAGACCCGTGGCCGCATGTTGGTGCAGGCGGCTACTCCTACGCAGTGGTGGGTGAGGACGCCCACCCCGGACTGGAACGGCCGTGGTTCGAGTACATCGTCCCCGCGGCCGAGCTGGTCGCGACGGTGGGCGAGCGTGCCCTCGCCGGCACACTGGCTTCAGAGGCACTGCGGATCGCTGCGTGGAGGCCCCGGTGGGGCGCGGAAACCGACGACAAAACCATCCCGCACGAGCTCGACCTCCTCCGCACCGCTGTGCACCTGGCCAAGGGCTGCTACAAGGGCCAGGAGACGATTGCCCGCGTCCACAACCTGGGCCACCCGCCGCGGCGGCTCGTGTTCCTCCAACTCGACGGCTCCCAGCACACCCTGCCCGCCGCCGGTAGCGAGGTGCGTAACGGCGACCGCAAGGTGGGCACCGTGACCTCCGTGGCGCAGCACTACGAAATGGGCCCCGTGGCCCTGGCCGTGATCAAGCGCTCCGTCGCCCCGGCCGACGTCCTGACCGTAATGGACGGTGACGAACCATACGCCGCGGCCCAGGAAGTGATTGTGGCGCCCGACGCCGGCCAGGTGGTGGGCCGCCAGACCGGGTTCCTGCGGGGCACCCGATGAGCGGCGAGTCCCCGCTGGACTCGTCCCTGCCGGACAGCGCTGGGGCCGCGCCCGACGACGAGACGCTGGCGCTGGCCCACACGCTCTTCGATGCTGCCCGCGAGGGCAACTCCGCGCTGCTGGGCAGCTATCTGGGCGCCGGCGCGCCGGCCACGCTGACCACCTCTTCCGGCGACTCCCTCCTCATGCTGGCGGCCTACCACGGTCACGCCGGCACCGTCCGGCTGATCCTGGACCACGGCGGCGACGCCAACGCGCCCAACGACCGCGGCCAGACGCCGCTGGCAGGTGCTGTCTTCAAGGGCTACACGGACGTCGCCCGGGAGCTGCTGGACGCCGGGGCCGACCCCGACGCCGGCACCCCCACCGCGCGGGCCGCCGCGCAGATGTTCGCCCGCACGGAGATCCTGGCCCTTCTCGGCTGACGAACCCTGACGACACGCTGACAGGCCGGTCCGGGCCAACCAAGGTGATGCCCGGCGGGGCTGACCCGGGGAAGATTGCCCCCAAATACTCCACGTGGAATAATATTAAGTGGAGTAATCGCAAGTTAGACCGAAGAGGACAGCACCATGGCCAGGGCAACAGCACTGACACCGCTGGGTATCGCCGCACTCTCCTTGCTCGTGGAACAACCGGTGCATCCCTATGAGATGTACCAGCTGCTGATCGCACGGCACGAGGACCGGCTGGTCAAGGTCCGGCCAGGAACGCTCTATCACGCTGTCGGACGGCTCGAAGAGCAGGGCCTCGTCGCAGCGACGGGAACGGACCGGGGAGGCAACCGTCCGGAACGGACCACCTACACCATCTCGGCGGCCGGCAGGGAAGCGTTCACGAAGTGGCTGCAGGACATGCTGGCCACCCCGGTCAACGAATACCCGTCCTTCCCGCTGGCCATCTCCGAGGCGTACAACCTCCCTGCCGGCGTCGTCGTCGAACTCCTCGACCGGCGGCTTCAGGCACTGCAGGAGCAGCTCGACTTCCTGGTCTCCGGCGAGCAACTGCTGAAGAAAAAAGGCGTCGAGCGCAAGTACTGGATCGATGTCCAGCTCCAGCAGTGCACGCTGCAGGCCGAAATCGCCTGGATCCGCAGCCTTCAGGACCAGCTCCACTCCGGCGAACTGCCCTGGTGAACCCTTTCAGAACCCCCCGGCCGGGACCTGGCCGCCCCACCACTTAGCCCGTCCAACGTTCACACCAGCCCCTAAGGAACCCCATGGAAAACGTAGCCCGGCCATGGCCGGCACTCTGGTCCCTGGTGATCGGCTTCTTCATGATCCTGATCGACACCACCATCGTCTCGGTGGCCAATCCGAGCATCATGGAGGGCCTCAACACTGACATCAACTCGGTGATCTGGGTGACCAGCGCCTACCTGCTCGCCTACGCCGTGCCGCTGCTCATCACAGGCCGGCTCGGCGACCGGTTCGGACCGAAGAAGCTCTACCTCTCCGGACTTGTCGTCTTCACCATGGCATCGCTGTGGTGCGGCCTCTCCGGCGACGTCCAGACCCTCATTGGCGCCCGCGTGGTCCAGGGCCTCGGCGCTGCCATGATGACGCCGCAGACCATGGCCGTCATTACCCGGATCTTCCCCCCGGACCGCCGCGGCGCGGCCATGGGCATCTGGGGCGCCACCGCCGGCGTCGCCACCTTGGTCGGCCCGATTCTCGGCGGCGTGCTGGTGGACGGCCTCGGCTGGGAATGGATCTTCTTCATCAACGTCCCGGTCGGTATTGTCGGCTTCATCCTCGCCCAGCGTTTTGTCCCTTCGCTGACCACCCACCCGCACAAGTTCGACATTCCCGGGGTGCTGCTCAGCGCCCTCGGCCTGTTCCTGCTGGTCTTCGGCATCCAAGAGGGTGAGACGTACGACTGGGGCACCATCGCCGGTCCCATTACTGTCTGGGGCCTGATCATCAGCGGCATCGCCGTTCTGGTGGTCTTTGTCCTGTGGCAGCGGTTCAACAAGGGCGAACCGCTGCTGCCGCTGTCCCTTTTCAAGGACCGGAACTTCTCGCTCGCAAATATTGCGATCACCACTGTGGGCTTCACCGTCACGGCGTTCAGCCTGCCCCTGATCTTCTACTACCAGATCGTCCGCGGCCTGACGCCGACCCAGTCGGCGCTCATGATGGTGCCGATGGCGCTGATCTCGGGCGGCCTCGCCCCGGTCGTCGGCCGGATCATCGACAAGGTCAACCCGAAATTCATCACCGCGGCCGGCCTGGTCCTGATGTCCGTGGCGCTGTTCTGGAATGCCCTGCTGATGCACCCGGACACGCCCATCTTGCTGTTCCTGCTGCCTAGCGCTGTTCTGGGCTTCGCCAATGCGGGCATTTGGGCGCCATTGAGCTCCACCGTCACGCGCAACCTGCCGCCGCGGCAGGCCGGAGCCGGCTCGGGCGTCTACAACACCACCCGCCAGATTGGCGCCGTGCTCGGCAGTGCCGCCATTGCGGTCCTCATCCAGGCGCGGCTGGCGGCCGAGCTCCCCGCCCGGCCCGGAGAGGGCGCAAACGCCAGCCCGATGGGCTTCGGCGGCGCCTTGCCCGAGGCGCTCCACGAGGGGTTCTCGACGGCGATGGCCCAATCCATCGTGCTGCCGGCGGCGGTCATCCTGCTCGGCGCTGCCGTGACGCTCTTCTTCGCCAAACCCAAACCGGTCCAAGGCTGGGGCGAGCCGGGCCCTGCCGCAGTTGCGGGTAAGGAGTCGGGTGCCGATGCGGTGTCAGGTCCCGGTACGGGCCTGGCCCCGGCGGGCGGCGCGGGTGCGGAGAAGGCCGCCGCGGAGCGCGGCTAGCCTGGCGGGCATCCGGATCAGCCCAGCAGGACGCTGGTCTGGATGCCGCCGGCGGACAAACCCAGGCTGCGGGCCAACGCCAGCGAACCCTTGTTGCTGACCTCTGAACGCCACTGCAGCGTCAGCCCGGCGGCCAGGGCTTCGTGGGCGGCTATCGAGGCGGCCAGCTTGCCCAGGCCGCGGCGCCGCCATTCGGGCGCGACCAGCACGCCAAGATGGGCCAAGAGCCCTTCCCATTCGGCATAGGCCCCGCAGGCCACGGGTGTCCGGCGCCCGTCTTCCAGATGCAGGACAGTGAAGCGGTGTTCGAGTTCGGCGAGGCCCACCTCGTTGACGTCATCGGGCGGGCAGAACGTCTCCAGTTCGATCGCTTCCGGATTCCCGTGCGAAACGGTCAGTTCCTCGGAAGGCTGCTGCAGGGGGAGGTCGTCGGCGAAGAAGAGCGCGGCTGCGCCCAACCCGTGGCCGCCGTGCCCGCGGGTGATGGTCAGCAGGGTCACGTGCTGGGCCAGTTCCTCGTCGGCGAGACCGACGGCGGCGTCCAGCGCCCATTGCGGGCCCACCAGGGCGGAGTTGCCGAACAGGCGGACGAACTGCACCGCCCGGGCGCTCTCGTCCGCCCGGGTGAGCCGTACGCCGGCGGCAGCTGCGAACGCGCCGTCGTCGAACCCCAAGCGACGCGCCCAGGCAAGCTGGACAATTTCAGCGGAACCGGGCTCAAGAGTCATGAATCAACCCTACCCACCGCGGGCCGGGCTACCGGCCGGATCGGGCAGTCCACCCGTTCCGGGCCTGCGGGCCGCTCAGCTGATGACGCCGCCTAGCCGAAGAGTACAGCGGCCTCGTCGTAGCGGCTCTGAGGTACGGATTTGAGGTTGCCGAGCGCGGCGTCGAAACCCACGTGCACAATATCCGTGCCGTGCAGCGACACCATCGTGCCCCAGCGCTTTTCCACCACCGAATCGATGGCAGCCATGCCCAGGCGGGTGGCCAGGACGCGGTCGAACGCCGTCGGGACGCCACCGCGCTGGATGTGGCCAAGGACCGTCGCGCGCGTCTCGATGCCGGTGCGTGCCTCCAGCTCGGGCGCCAGCATTTCGGCGATGCCGCCGAGGCGGGGGCGGCCAAAGGTGTCGAGGCCGCGTTCCGAGTGCGGGGACTCCTGGCCTTCGGGCACGAACCCCTCGGCGACCACAAGCAGCGGGGCACGGCCACGGTCGTGGGCCGAGATGACCCACTCGGCGATCTGCTCCATGGAGGCCTTCTGCTCCGGGATCAGGATGGCGTGGGCGCCTGAGGCCATGCCGGCGTGCAAAGCGATCCAGCCCACGTGCCGTCCCATGACTTCGGCAATCATGCAGCGGTGGTGGGACTCCCCGGTGGTGCGCAGCCGGTCGATTGCCTCTGTGGCGATTTCCACGGCGGTGTCGAAACCGAAGGTGTAGTCCGTGGCATCCAGGTCGTTGTCGACCGTCTTGGGCACGCCCACGATCTTGAGGCCGGCGTCGGTGAGCCGTTTTGCTGCGGCCAGAGTGCCTTCGCCGCCGATGGCGATGATGGCGTCGATCCCGAGCCGGTCCATGTTGGCTTTGATGACGTCCGGTCCGCCGCCGTTCTCAAACGGGTTGGTGCGGGACGTGCCGAGGATGGTGCCGCCCTGCTTGGCGATGCCGCGGACCATGGTGCGGGGAATCTCCACGATGTCGCCCTCAACAACGCCGCGCCAGCCATCCTTGAATCCTACGAACTGCTGGCCGTGGACGGCGATTCCCTTGAGGACGGCGCCGCGGATGACGGCATTCAGGCCGGGGCAGTCTCCGCCGCTGGTGAGGATTCCAATTTTCATGTCTGGCTCAAATCCTGGTTTGAAGGGGTACAGGCAGAGCGCCACGCTGAGCTCACCTAGAGTCTAGTGGCGGGTGTGGGGCAGGACACAAACGGTTACAAAAGGGTGCCCCCGCCTTCAAGGCAGGGGCACCCTTACGTGCTGCGCGCAGCGACCGGGAGCCGAAGGCCGCGGGGGCGGGAAGGCCTGTGATCGCGGCCTGTGGTCGACGTCAGGGCCGGGAGGAACGCTTCGAGAGGAAGCTTTCGAGGGCGATTGCATTGCGCTGGTCCGGCAGGAGCAGCCACGCCACGATGTAGACGACGAATGCCGGCCCGGGGAGCAGGCCCAGGAGCAGGTAGGCGATCCGGACGTAGGCCACATCAACATTTAGTTTGGCGGCAATGCCGCCGCAGACGCCGCCAAGCCAGCGCTGCGGACCACGTTTCAGGCCGAAGCCCCGGATGGTGTCGAAGAATTTATCCATGGTTCAAGACTTCCCTGTCGTTGACTTATTGTCACGCCTGCGTGCCGAGACCAGTCCGCCCACGATCAGGGCGGCCCCGGCTCCGATCATCAGCCCGATCAGGACATAGGTGCCGTTGAGGGCCACGATGCCGAGCCGGGAAATGATGATCAGCGCGGCCAATGCCACCACTGTCAGTCCCCAGACAACCGTGCCCACCCGGGCGGGGGAGCCCGCTTCCAAGTCCTGCCCGGCGGCGTCCGGCCGCGAGTCGTCATAGCTGCTCATGTCAGTTGCCTTCCTTGATGGTCACGTTGCTGACGGTGCCGGAGATCTTCAGGACCATCCGGGCCCCCGGCTGCGAGGTGTTGTAGTCGGTTTGCTGCTTCGTCATGCCGCCGCGGTCCTGGTTGCCGTCGTGGAGGTTGCCCATGGTCATGTCCGCCTGGACCTGCACGGGGACGGTGGCGGGGATGACAACGGTGAGGTTGCTGGCCGTCGCGTCGATCGGAACAACGACGTCGGAGCCCAGGGGCGGATGCAGCGCCAGCTTGGTCAGGTCCACAGTCCCAGCGCCGCCGGTGATTTCGAAGCCGCCGCTGGCCTGTTCAATATTCGACGGCGTCCAGTCGGCGTTCTGGAAACGGAACCGGTCCCCGTGCGGTACCACGCTGAAGATTGCGCCGATCAGCAGGGCCACCACCGCGAAGAACCCCAGGATCCCGGAGGTCCGGCCCCGCAACCCGGCGACCAGGATCCCGAGACCCAGGATGGCCGCGCCGATCGCCCAGACCAGGGCATTGCCGGCGTCACCGAGATCGATCACGTGGGCGGCGTCGAGGGCCTTGATGCCGCCGCCCACCAAGAGGGCGGAGCCGACGGTAATGGCGACGGCCGGCGTGCCGGGGCCAGGACTGCGCGGTGCGGCGGGAAGGGGCGGGGTGGCCTCGGATCCCGGGCCAAAGCCGCCGGGCGGAACAGGACCGGTCGGGATGGGGCCAGACGGCGGGGGCGGACCCCAGTCCGGGCCGGAGCCGAAGACTGCGGAGCCGTCGACGGGGCGGCCATAGGCCGGTCCGCCGCCCTGGGCGAACCCTCCAATGGGGAAGCTCCCGGCGGACTGCTGCCCGGCGCCGGTGCGGGAGCTGCCCGCAAAAGTCGCGGCGCCGGCCGGGCTGCTGGACTCGTAGCGCGCTGGCATGGGATTGGCTCCGTTCCGGATCTTATTGCGCTGTGTCAGGTAGTAGACGAGGTAGATGGCGCCGCCCACCCAGAAGACGGTCCAGACGAAGGCGCCAAAGCCGAAGCGGTCCCAGCCCCAGACACCGCTGCCCAGGCTGGGGAAACCGACAACCGAGGTGATGAGGGCCCCGGTCATGCCGGCCGTCCACCGTCCTGCGGCGGCCTCCTGGACGTGAATGCGGCCGTCAGGTTCGGGCAGCAGCGCCCAGGCCAGACCGTAGGCGAGGACGCCGATTCCGGCGAAAATGGTCAGGACGATCAGGACGCCGCGAATGATCAGGGGATCGACGCCGAGACGGTGGGCTATGCCGCTGGCCACACCGCCGATCCAGCGGTCGCGGCCGCGGTGGATGCCCTGGCTGCGGATCCAGTCGAAGAAGTTCTGTGACTGCCGGCCGGGGAACGGTCCATTCGGGTCGCCGGGCGGGTAAAGCGGCGGCGGCTCCATCGGCGGCGGGCCGACCGGTCCGGAGCCTTCCGGAGGGCCGGCGGGCTGGTTTGTGGCTGGACGTTCTGTGTCCGGGGCTCCTGCGTCCGGAAGTTCTGGGTCCGGACGTCCTGTGTCTGGACGTTCTGCGGAGGGTGAGTCCGTGGCTGGCCGGTCTGCGGAAGCCGGGCCTTCATCGGGGTGCGGAGTGTGCGGGTTCATACTTCGATCCTTCCCGTTCCCGGCGCCGGGTTCTACTGGGGAACACCCTGAACGGTCCCTGAGTGGCCCCCGGTTGGGCCCCGAAACGCGTCCGGGGAACCCCGATCCGTGCTTGGATTGATGCATGACAACCGCGCCCGCCCGCCCGCCGCTGGTCCGCAGCAGCGATCGCGTGATTGCCGGCGTTTGCGCAGGCCTCGCCAACCACCTGGGCTGGCCGGTGCGGATGGTCAGGATCGGCATGGCGGTGGCTGCGCTCGCGGGCGGCGCCGGCGTGGCCTTCTACGCCTGGCTCTGGATCATGGTCCCCACAGCGGATGAAAGCGCCCGGCGCAACGCCCGCCGCCCGGCGTCGCCCATCGCCCCGGCAGTCAGCTCCCCGGATGCCCTCGGAATCCCCGCAACCCCGGCAGCCCCCGGCACCCAGGGCACCCCCGGAGTTCCGACAGGGCCCGGGACCCCCGGCACACCCGGGACTCCGACGCCGGGGTCCTGGTGGTCCAAGGTGCCGGGCATGCCCTTCGGCAAGGAGATCCTGCTCGGCGCAGGTCTGTTGCTGGCCGCCGGGATCCTGATCGCCCGGCTCCTCGGCGTCGACGTGCCCCTCGGCACCCTGATCCCGGTCGCGGCGATCCTGGGCGGTGCCGCGATCGCCTGGATGCAACTGGACGAGACCCGCCGGGCGGGGCTGGTGGACAAGACCAAAGCAGACCAGGCTGGCGGCTGGGCGCGCCTCGCAGCCGGGCTCGCCCTCGTGGTGGCCGGCGTCCTGGTGATGGTGTCCGGCTCGGGATCCTGGGAACAGACCTGGCTGGCGCTCCTGGCCTCGGTGGCCGTGCTCGGCGGAGTGGCCCTGGTGCTGCTGCCATGGGGGCTGAAGTTCTGGCGCGACCTGGAAACCGAGCGCGCCGGGCGGGTGCGCGCCACCGAGCGCGCCGAGATCGCCGCCCACCTCCATGACTCCGTGCTGCAGACCCTCGCCCTGATCCAGCGCCGGGCCGGTAACGAGCACGACGTCATCCGGCTGGCCCGCGCGCAGGAGCGGGAACTGCGCGGCTGGCTGTACCGGGACGCCGACAAGGAATCCGGGCAGCTGTCCGCGGGCATCACGTCCGCCGCCGCAGAGGTCGAGGACGCCCTGGGCCACGCGGTCGAAGTGGTCAGCGTGGGGGACTGCGTCATGACCCAGCGCCACGAGGCCCTCGTCCAGGCAGCCCGCGAGGCCATGCTCAACGCCGCACGGCACGGCGGCGGTCCCGTGTCCGTATACCTGGAAGTCACCGACGCCGCCGCAGAAGTTTTCGTCAAGGACAGGGGACCGGGCTTCGACCCGGATGCGGTTCCCCCGGACCGGCTCGGCGTACGGGAATCGATCATCGGCCGGATGAACCGCCACGGCGGCACCGCCGCCATCATCAGCAGCCCGGACGGCACCGAGGTGCGGCTCCGGCTGCCCGCCACCGCCGCATCCGCCGGCGCTGCGGCTGCCGCCAACAACGCCAACGGAGAGGCCAAGCAGTGACCAGCCCAGCACCAGGAAACAAATTGCCAGGAACACCGCCAGGAAACCCGGTACCGGTTCGGGTGGTGATCGTGGACGACCACGCCATCTTCCGCTCCGGATTGAAAGCGGACCTGGACCCGGACATCGTCGTCGCGGGGGAGGCCGGAACCGTGGAGGAGGCAATCGCCGTCATCGCAGCCCAGCGCCCCGACGTCGTGCTGCTTGACGTCCACCTGCCCGGCGGCCGTGGTGGCGGCGGACGCGAGGTCCTGGCCGGCTCGGCGCCGCTGCTGGGCACCACACGGTTCCTGGCCTTGAGCGTCTCCGACGCGGCGGAAGACGTCGTCTCCGTGATCCGGGCCGGCGCGCGCGGCTACGTGACGAAGACAATTTCCGGTGCGGAGATCAGCGGCGCCGTCCGCAGGGTGGCCGGCGGCGACGCCGTCTTCTCGCCCCGGCTGGCGGGCTTCGTCCTGGACGCGTTCGGCACAGCCCCCGCGGACATCGCCGACGACGAGCTGGACAAGCTCTCGGCTCGCGAGCTAGAAGTGATGCGCCTGATCGCCCGCGGGTACAGCTACAAGGAGGTGGCCAAGGAACTGTTCATCTCGATCAAGACCGTCGAAACCCACGTCTCTGCCGTGCTGCGCAAGCTCCAGCTCTCCAGCCGCCACGAGCTGACCCGATGGGCCGCCGAACGCCGCCTGCTCTAAACCAAATGATGCGCTATCCCTTAGGGTCCTCTTGCCGCGGCAATAGGACCCTAAGGGATAGCGCATCGGGGGGTTGGGACTGCCTACTTCGCCTTGCCGAGGAAGTCCTGCAGGCGGGCAACGCCCGTGGCCAGGTCGTCGTCGCCGAGCGCGTAGGACAGGCGCAGGTAGCCGGACGGGCCGAACGCCTCGCCGGGAACCACAGCGACCTCGACCTCGTCCAGGATCAGCGCCGCGAGTTCGGCAGAGGTTCCCGGCCGCACCGGACCGTTCGCGGACGGGAACTCCTTGCCCAGCAGCGCGCGGACGTCCGCGTACACGTAGAACGCGCCCTTCGGCGTCGGGCAGTCAACGCCGTCAATGGCGTTCAGGCCCGCGACGATTGCTTTGCGCCGGCGGTCAAATGCCACCTTCATCTCATCGACGGCGGTCAACGGCCCGGAAACGGCAGCGAGGGCGGCGACCTGGGGGATGTTGGAAACGTTCGACGTCGCGTGGGACTGCAGGTTGGTGGCGGCCTTGATGACATCAGCCGGCCCAATCATCCAGCCCACGCGCCAGCCGGTCATGGCATAAGTCTTGGCGACGCCGTTGAGGATGACCACCTTGTCGCCGAGCTCGGGAACCGCGGTGGCGATCGACGTGAACGGCACGCCGTCGTACGTCAGGTGCTCGTAGATCTCGTCGGTGACAACCCAGAGGCCCTTGGACGCTGCCCACTGGCCGATCTCTTTGACCTGCTCCGGCGAGTACACGGCACCGGTGGGGTTGGAGGGGGAGACGAAGAGCAGGATCTTGGTGCGCTCCGTGAGGGCCGCTTCCAGCTGGTCAACGGTGACAAGGTAGCCCTGCTCGGGCCCGGCGAAGACCTCCACCGGCACGCCGCCGCCCAGCCGGATGGCCTCGGGGTACGTGGTCCAGAACGGGGTGGGAACAATGACCTCGTCGCCCGGATCCAGGAGGGTGGCGAAGGTGTTGTAGACGGCCTGCTTGCCACCGTTGGTCACCAGCACCTGGGATGCCTCGGCCTTGTAGCCGGAATCCCGGAAGGTCTTGTCTGCGATGGCCTGCTTCAGCTCCGGCAGCCCGCCGGCGGGGGAGTAGCGGTGGTACTTCGGCTGGCTGGCGGCCTCGATGGCGGCCTGCACAATGTAGCCGGGCGTCGGAAAATCGGGTTCCCCGGCGCCGAAGCCGATGACCGGCCGGCCGGCTGCCTTCAGCGCCTTCGCCTTGGCATCGACGGCCAGAGTTGCGGATTCGGCTATGGCGGAAATGCGCTGGGAAATGCGGGCAGCAGACATGGGCGGGTCCGTTCTTCGCTTGCAGCTGGAAGGCTGGATATGGGATTCGACGAAATCTACTCTATGCTGTTCAGCGGATCCCCCGGGGTGCCTGAACGCGAATATGACTGACGGCTGTCAGTTGGTTTGCGAAGACACGCAGGGGTCCGGAAGAGGGCCGGTTCGACGTAGGCGCAGTTGTTGCGTAGACTGGTTCTCCGGTGTTGAAAACACGATGATGGCCTGCGCCTCAGGGAAGCCTGGGGAAAGCGTTGGCCGGAGCGAATTTTCACCCCGAAGGGTAGTGGCGCAATTGGTAGCGCAGCGGTCTCCAAAACCGCAGGTTGCAGGTTCGAGTCCTGTCTGCCCTGCGCATGCTGTTCCGGGTCATCCGGAACAAGCGCAGCAACCATGGTTCAGTTCAGAGCCGGGTATCCGATCATTGCGAGGATGAGTGAGGACCAGGTGACCGAAACAGCTGCCAGCAGCTCCAAAGGCCGCCCCGCCAAGAATGCCGCCAAGCCCGGCTTCTTCGCTCGCATCGCGATCTTCATTCGCCAGGTCATTGGCGAACTGAAGAAGGTCGTCGCACCGACCCGTAAAGAACTGATCAACTACACGCTCGTCGTGCTGGTGTTCGTGACCATCATGATGGTGATCGTCACCCTGCTGGACTTGGCCTTCGGGACCGCGGTCAGCTGGGTCTTCGGCGGCAGCGGCCCCACGAACAGCTAAGGCGACCGGTCCGCAGACTGCGTGGATGCCCGGGAAACCGGAGATTCCACGGAGTGTGCGGAATTGAGTCATTTAAATAGGCATGTTAGGCAATGAGGAAGCAGGAGACCAAGTGTCTGAGCAGGAGCTCGAGGTAACTGAGACTGAGCTGGATAAGAGCCAGGACGCCGCGGTGGAAGCCGCGGAAGAGTCCGAGGCTGTGTCTGCTGCGCCCGATTCCGACGTCACTGACGAGGCCGAAGCCACGGACGAAGTAGCTGCAGAAGAAGACGCAGAGGCAGCAGATGCTGACGCCGTCGTCGCTGTTGATACCGACGCCGAAGGCGCTGAAGACACGGACGCCGAAGACTCTGACGCCGAGGACACTGACGCCGACGCGCTGGCAGCCGCGGCCGCCAAGGCCGAGGTCGATCCCGCCGACGAGTTCAAGGCCAAGCTGCGCCGCCAGGAGGGTGACTGGTACGTCATCCACTCCTACGCAGGCTACGAGAACCGGGTCAAGGCCAACCTTGAGACCCGCATCCAGACCCTGGACATGGAAGATTACATCTTCGAAATCCAGGTGCCGATGGAGGAAGTCGTTGAGATCAAGAACGCTCAGCGCAAGGTCATCAACCGCGTCCGCATCCCCGGTTACGTCCTGGTCCGCATGGACCTGACGGACGCTTCCTGGGGCGCCGTCCGCCACACCCCCGGCGTCACCGGCTTTGTGGGCAACGCCCACAACCCGGTCCCGCTGCGCCTTGATGAGGTTTTCTCCATGCTCGCCCCGGTCTTCGAAGAAGAACAGGCCGAGAAGGGCAAGCCGGTCAAGCACGCCGCCGCCCAGGTCGACGTCGACTTCGAGGTTGGCGAGTCCGTCATCGTCAAGGAAGGCCCGTTCGAGACCCTCCCCGCGACGATCTCCGAGATCAAGATCGATTCCCAGACCCTCGTGGTGCTGGTGTCCATCTTCGAGCGCGAGACTCCGGTCACCCTGGCGTTCAACCAAGTCAGCAAGATCTAGCTGTTCCCTTTAGAATTCGCCCCGGGCTGCCCGCTTAGCAGCCACGGAGCGGCCGGCCGCCTTGCCATGGCGGCCACCAACCTGAGGCACGCTCCTGTGCCCCAGGACGTATTTGAGAGAAGGACCTACATTGGCTCCCAAGAAGAAGGTCACCGGCCTCATCAAGCTGCAGATCCAGGCAGGTGCCGCTAACCCGGCCCCGCCGATCGGTCCTGCGCTTGGCCAGCACGGTGTCAACATCATGGAATTCTGCAAGGCGTACAACGCTGCGACGGAAGCCCAGCGCGGCAACGTTATCCCCGTGGAGATCACGGTCTACGAAGACCGTTCCTTCACGTTCATCACCAAGACCCCGCCGGCTGCAGAGCTCATCAAGAAGGCTGCAGGCGTCGCCAAGGGTTCAGCTACCCCGCACACCGTCAAGGTTGCCAAGCTGACCCAGGCCCAGGTCAACGAGATCGCCACCACCAAGATGGAAGACCTCAACGCCACCAGCCTCGAAGGCGCAGCGAAGATCATCGCCGGTACCGCCCGCTCCATGGGTATCACCGTCGAGGGTTAATTCCCCACCGCTGATGCGCCGGGTTCGGGAAACCGGGCACGACGACCGTCAGCACCGCCGGCCAGCCGGCACCACCTAAACAATGAAAAGCGGAATTCCGGAAGTTAAACCAGCCGGAATACCGCCTGTGGCAGGGCCCAGCGCGGTCCGCAGACCACAACTGCACAAGGAGAAATAAGCAGCATGGCAAAGCGCAGCAAAGCATATGAGGCAGCCGCCGCCAAGATCGACGCGGAGAAGTTCTACGCGCCGTTCGAGGCAGTGACGCTCGCCAAGGACACCAACCCGTCCAAGTTCGACGCCACCGTTGAGGTCGCTTTCCGCCTGGGCGTTGACCCTCGCAAGGCCGACCAGATGGTCCGCGGCACCGTTATCCTGCCCCACGGCACCGGTAAGACCGCCCGCGTCCTCGTCTTCGCAACGGGCGACAAGGCTGAGGCTGCAATCGCAGCCGGCGCCGACTTCGTTGGTTCCGATGACCTGATCGAAAAGATCTCCGGCGGCTGGACCGACTTCGACGCCGCCGTCGCCACCCCTGACCTCATGGGCAAGGTTGGCCGCCTCGGTAAGGTCCTGGGTCCGCGTAACCTGATGCCGAACCCGAAGACCGGCACCGTGACCGCTGACGTCGCGAAGGCAGTCAACGACATCAAGGGCGGCAAGATCGACTTCCGCGTCGACAAGCACTCGAACCTGCACTTCATCATCGGCAAGGTTTCCTTCGACGCCCTGAAGCTGGCCGAGAACTACGCCGCCGCACTGGAAGAGGTGCTTCGCCTCAAGCCGTCCGCTTCCAAGGGCCGCTACATCCAGAAGGCAACCGTCGCCACCACGTTTGGCCCGGGCATCTCGGTGGACCCCAACGTCACCAAGGTCCTGACCGAGGTCTAGTCCTCACCGGATCTTCAGTGCCGCCAGCAACACGGGCGTCACCAGGTCCAGCGAAAGGCCGTCCCGCAACTGCGGGGCGGCCTTTCGGCGTTTCGGCGCCTGACAACACTGGAGCCTTGAAATCACCCGCGCCGTGACATCATCGGCGTCCCGAACCCTTGGTGCCGCCGGTCTTGCCGGTTAGGCTGTCCCGGTGATTACGCCGTCGTACCTCATCGAGCAACTCGCCCTGCCCGCAAGCCTCGATGCCGCTGATGTTGATGCCGACGCAGCGGAGTTCCTGGAATTTATGGAACTCTGCGATGAGCTCGTCCTGCAAACCTGGGGCAACCTTGACCGGTCGATGTCCCCGGCGGCACGCCTTCAGTACTGGCGGGACTCCGCCTACACCCGCACGCGGCTCTTCTTCGTTCGTGTCGACGGGCGTATGGTGGCCAACTCCTGGCTCCGCTGCGAATTGCAGGAGAATCTGGGCAGCGCGCTCCTGCACGTGAGTGTCCTGGACGCCTTCGCCGGCGCAGGGATCGGCCGGGCCCTGCTGGAGCACGCCGAAGCGCTGGCGGCCGAAGACGGGCGGACAGTACTGCAGACCTTCACGGAGCACCCGGCCGACTTCGACCTCGCTGGCCCGGATCTCGTCAGGCCCGCCACGGGGGCAGGCGCGCTGCCGGCCGGCGCACGCGGCGTCCGCTTTGCCGGACAGGCAGGCTACCGGCTGGAGCAAGTCGAACGGTTTAGTACGCTCGACTTCCCGCCCACAGCGGACCTGGACAGCCTGGAACGGGACGCCCAGGCAAGGGCGGGGGAGTACGAGCTGCTGCATTGGACCGATGCATGCCCGGAGGAACATGCCGCCGAGCTCGCGGTGCTGATGTCGCGCATGAGCACCGACGCTCCCACTGGCGCGCTGAGCTACGAGCCGGAAATCTGGGACGTCGCCCGGGTCCGCCACGTAGAGGACACCTGGCGGCGGGCCGGCCAGTCCGCCCTGGTGGTGGCGGCACGGCACCGGGGCACCGGTGAACTGGCCGCCTACACCGTTCTCCAAACAGCAGCCGACAAACCCTGGCTGGCCAGCCAGGACGACACCCTCGTCGCGGCGAGCCACCGCGGCCACCGGCTCGGCCTGCTCATCAAGATCCTTAATCTGAGGCTGCTGGGTGAGGCCTATCCCGCAGTGCGGCGCGTCCTGACCTACAACGCCGCCGAAAACGATCACATGCTCCGCATTAACATTGCACTGGGATTCAAGCCCGCGGGCTACGACGGCGAGTGGCAGCGGACCACGGCCGGCGACGGCACTGAACTGACGTCACTGTCACTGACCGCACCGGTCACTGACCGATCCGGCAACTGACGGCACCCGCAGCTGACTGCCCGCGGCGGCCGGGCACGGAATGGGACGGAAACTGCCCGGCGTCACCAATGGAACAGCGGCCCAAACCAGCATATGCTGGCGGTTGAAAGCCCGGTGTGAGCCGGGCCGGACCGATGGTGGGTGGCACAAACGGCTGGGATGATGCCCTCTATGGCAAACGAAGTACGGATTGAGCAGCTGTGGATCCCCGATTCCCTTGACGCGCCCGATGCCGCCGACTTCCTCGCCGCCATCGAAGTGGGGCGGCGGGTCCGGATGCAGACCTGGGGCACGGACGACCTCGCTTACGCGCCGCAGGAGAAGCTTCTGGAGATGGCGGACCCCTACGAACGCCAGGTGATCCTCGTTGCCAAGATCGACGGCGTCATTGTCGGGACGGCGGACATCGCGCTGCCGCTCATGGACAACCTCGACCTCGCCGAATTCACGCTCGATATCCTTCCGGAGTTCCGGCGCCAGGGCGTGGGCAGGCAGCTGCTGGAGGCCGCGGAACACTTCGCCCGGGACGAAGGCCGCCACACGATCCTGATCGACACCAACCATCCGGGATCAACCCTGACGGACCCGGATGCCGAACAGCTCGTGCCCGGCAGCGGCGTCGGGTTTGTTCCGTTGGGGAGCCGTGACGTCGAATTTGCCCGCCACACCGGCTACACCCTCCAGCACATCGAACAGTTCAGCTCCTGCTCGCTGCCGCTGGACACCAAGCTCGTCGCCGAACTCGAAGCCGAGGCCGAGGAAGCCAATGCCGGCCGCTACCGTCTGCACCACTGGACAGACCGGTGCCCCGATCAGTGGCTGGAGGCCGTCGCCGCCCTTGAGAATCAGGCCGGCGAGGACGAAGTGCCGGGGCCGGATGCCCAGGAAATGGTGTTCGACGGCGGCATCCTCCGGGAGGCGGAGGAGGTCACCATAGCCCAGGGCCGCCGGACGGTGGTCACCGCCGTCGAGCACATCACCAGCGGAACGCTCGTGGGCCTGACCACCATCAGTGTTCTGGCCCTGCGCCCGGACGTCGTCTTCCAGGACGACACTGTGGTGCTGCAGGAACACCGCGGCAACAAACTCGGGCTGCTGATCAAGGTCGCCAACATGGAACGGCTGAGCGAACAGTTCCCGGACGCCCGGGTCCTGTACACGTGGAATGCTCCGGAGAACCGCTACCTCCTGAAGGTCAACCAGCAGCTCGGATTTACGACGGCGGGGGTGACGGGTCTCTGGCAGAAAGAGCTCCCCAACTTCGGGCCTGCCGTCAGCTGAGGGCGCGGGCCGGCGGCGTGCTCAGCTGTGCCCGCTAGGCCCGATTTGGAACACACGCGCCGCGTCCCGTAAGCTTGGAGGACCAAAGACCGTCGGTTGTTGGAAATCCACTCTCCCAAGCAAGACTCACTTCTGCAGTCGCGCCGGGAGAGCGCAGTGGTTTTCCGGACGAAGGACCCTGAACATAGGGCGGCCGGCGCAGGTGAACGAAGCAAAGCTCCGCGGTCATGGACCGCGTCGAGACAAGCCCCGTGCATCTGCGCGGGGCGTTTTTTAGTTTTAGCTCTTTTTGAGCGGGGACCCGGACACACCGGCACTATCCCCGGAAGGAGGGTTATGGCAACGCCTAGCAAGGTTTCAGCAGTAGCTGAGATCACTAACGATTTCAAGGAATCGAACGCCGCTGTCCTGACCGAATACCGCGGGCTCACCGTTGCACAGCTCAAGCAGCTGCGTGTCTCTCTCGGCCAGGACACCAAGTTCTCGGTCGTCAAGAACACCCTGACCGCTATTGCAGCCAAGGAAGCTGGTGTCGCAGCATTTGACGATCAGCTCGCCGGCCCCACTGCAATCGCGTTCATCAAGGGTGACGCAGTTGCCGCTGCCAAGAGCCTGACGGATTTTGCCAAGGCTAACAAGCAGCTGGTCATCAAGACCGGTTACTTCGAGGGCAAGGCACTGAACGCCAGCGAAGTTGCTGCCCTGGCAGCACTCGAGTCCCGTGAGCTGCAGCTCGCTAAGGTTGCAGGCATCCTCAAGGCTCCTGCTGCCGCTGCTGTACGCATCATCGACGCACTGCGCCTCAAGCTTGAAGAAGAGAACGGTGCGCCGGCAGAAGCCGAAGCCCCCGCCGCTGAAGAAGCTCCCGCAGCAGATGCAGCAGCCGAGGCCGAAGCACCGGCCGAAGCCGCAGCCCCCGAAGAGAACTAGTCCTCTTCTCCATAAGACTCCGGTGCGACAGTGAGCCTCAGGCCTGCCGCGCACCACTATAGGAAGGACGCCACACCATGGCGAAGCTCACCAACGAAGAGCTCATTGAAGCTTTCAAGGAACTGACCATCATCGAGCTCTCCGAGTTCGTCAAGCTCTTCGAAGAGACCTTTGAAGTAACCGCTGCTGCTGTTGCCGTTGCTGGCCCCGCTGCCGGCGGCGCTGCAGAAGAAGAAGAGCAGACTGCATTCGACGTCGTCCTGGAGCACCCGGGCGACAAGAAGATCGCAGTGATCAAGGAAGTTCGCGCCATCACCTCCCTGGGCCTCAAGGAAGCCAAGGACCTGGTTGACAGCGCTCCCAAGGCTGTTCTCGAAGGCGCCACCAAGGAAGCTGCCGAGAAGGCAAAGGCCCAGCTCGAAGAAGCTGGCGCCCGCGTTACCCTCAAGTAACTCCCGCCGTCCGGATCCTTCGCGATCCGCACTGCTCGAAGGAAACCCCGTCCACTCCGGTGGGCGGGGTTTCCTGCGTTCCCGCCTCCCCGGGCCGGAAACCGGATTCCCGCGGGCGCCGGTGAACGGCACCCAAGGATTCGGCAAAGTTTTACCGATACCCCTGTCGCAGTTGATGGTGCGACCCTAGACTTTGGATTTGTGCCCACCGGCCCCCAACGTTCAGGAGTTCACCCACAATGACGAACCCAAACACTTCCCCCTCCCGTCGCGCGATGCTCGCGGCAGCCATCGTGGGCGGGGGCGCAGCCGCCGCCGCGCTGGCCGGGGCCCCGGCGGCGCAGGCCGGCCCCGGCCAGGCAAGTACCAAGAAGCAGTTCACCCTGACGGTGCTTGGCACCACGGATCTGCACAACAACGTCTTCAACTGGGATTACTTCAAGGACGTCCCCTATGCCGACGGGGCCGGGAACAAGATCGGGATTGCCCAGGCAGCGACCCTGATCAAGGCCATGCGGGCCGAGCGCGGCGCGGCCAACACGCTGACCATCGACGCCGGCGACACCATCCAGGGCACGCCCCTGGCCTACTACTTCGCCAAGATCAACCCCATCTCGGCAACGGTGAAACATCCCATGGCGCTGGCCATGAACGCCATCGGCTATGACGCCGCGGGGCTGGGCAACCACGAGTTCAACTACGGCATCGGGCTCCTGCGCACCTGGGAGCGGCAACTGGACTTCCCGCTGCTGGGCGCCAACGTCCACGACGCCGTCACCGGCGGCCGGGCCTTCACCCCCTACGTCTTGAAGCGGATCAAAACGGACAGCGGCTGGCTGACGGTCGGCCTGGTGGGCCTGGTGACGCCGGGCTGCGCGCTCTGGGACCGGGACAACGTCCAGGGCAAGCTCGATTTCAACGGCATCGTCGAAGAGGCCAGGACCGTCATCCCGCAGCTTAAGGCCGCCGGGGCCGACGTCGTGATCGTCACGAGCCATTCGGGCGCGACTCCCGGATCCTCCTACGGCGACGCCCTGCCGTTCCCCGAGAACGCGTCCACCCAGCTCGCCGAGGAAGTCCCGGGCATCGACGCCATCCTGGTCGGGCACGCCCATCTGGAGATCCCCGAGCGCTTCGTCACGAACAAGGCCACGGGCAAGCAGGTGCTCCTGACCGAGCCGCTCAAGTGGGGCATGCGCGTGTCCGTCATGGACCTGGAGCTCGTCAAGGAAAAGGGGCAGTGGACCGTCACCGCGGCGCATTCGCTGCTATTGGACGCCAAGACCGTCGACGCCGATTCCGCCGTCGTCCGGGCCGTTCAGGCCGGCCACGAGGCGACGGTGAACTACGTCAACAAGGTCATCGGGACCTCCACGGCACCGCTCAGCACGGCCACCGCCTGCTGGGAAGATTCCGCCGCGATCGACGCCATCAACTACGTCCAGGCCAGCACCATCAAGGCCGAGCTCGCCAATACGTCCGCGGCGGGGCTGCCGGTCTTGTCCATCGCGGCGGCCTTCTCCCGTGCTGTGGACGTCAAGGCCGGACCGCTGACCATCCGCGATGTCGCGGGACTGTACATCTTCGACAACACGCTGCTCGCCATCAAGGTCACCGGAGCGCAGGTCAAGGCCTACCTGGAGTGGTCAGCGCAGTACTTCAAGCCGGTGACCGCCACCACCGCCAGGGCACAAGACGTCACCAACGCCGTCACGGCCACGGCTCCGAACGGCACGCCCGACTACAACTACGACGTCGTCTACGGACTCGACGCGCCGCTGAACTATGAGATCGACCTTGCCCGGCCGGCGGGGGACCGGATCGCCAAGCTCAGCTACGGCGGCGAGGCGCTGGCGCCGGAGCAGGAATTCGCTTTGGCCATCAACAACTACCGGCAGAGCGGCGGCGGCAACTTCCCGGCCGTGAAGAGCGCGCCGGTGCTCTCGAACAGCCAGCAGGAGATCCGCCAGCGCATCATCGACTACGTCGTGGACCGCGGCACCCTGGACGTCGCGGTGTTCAGCCAGGCCAACTGGCGGCTCACCGTCAACGGTGCGCCGCTGACGGTTACCGCCTAGTTCCGACTTCCGGCTCCAACAGCAACGCGGGGTCACTTCGCGCCCATCCCGACGGCCGGGATGGGCCGGAAGTGACCCCGCGTTGCTTTTAACCCGGGCGGGCTAGTTCGGTTCGGAGATGTCGGCGACGACGGCGCCGAGGGCCGCCGTCAGGGCGTCCGCGTCCACGAATGCGCTGTAGCCGTGTTCCCCGGCGCCCATGGAGACCCGCCGGCCCGTGATGGTCTGGTCGGCGTAGACCGGCCAGGGGCGGCTGCTGCCGAGCGGCGTGATGGTCCCGCGCTCGTACCCGGTGGCCTCGAAGGCGGTGTCCGCGGCCGGCAGCGAGAGCTTGTTGACGCCCAGCAGCGCCCGCAGCTTGGGCCAGGAGATCTGACGGTCGCCCGGGACCAGGGCGAACAGGAAACTGCCGTCCTTGTGCTTGACCACAAGCGACTTCACGATGTCCGCGGGTTGGATCCCGAGGATTCCGGCCGCCTCCTCAAGGCTGCGGGCGGCGAGCCGTTCCACGATCTCGACGTCCAGGCCGCGGGCCGCGGCGTCGGCCAGGAACCGCTCGCGGCCGCCGCTGGTTGTTCCCTGCTCCGTCATTCCCGTCAAACCCTTTCCCTAACTCGTCGTGGCCGATCCCGTCCGGGGTCGGTGTCCCGTTTCTTCAGGTTCCGGCTTCCGGGGTCCCGGTTCACCGGGTCAGTCGCGGTAGAGCAGCAGCGCCTCGCCCTGTCCGCCGCCGCCGCACAGGGACACGGCCGCCTTGCCCGTGCCCCGGCGTTTAAGTTCGTGAGCCGCGTGCAGGGCCAGCCGGGCGCCGGAGGCCCCTATCGGGTGGCCCAGGGCGATCGCCCCGCCATGGATGTTGCACTGCTCCAGCGGGTAGTCGAGGTCCTTCAGGGACTGCACCGCGACTGAGCCGAAGGCCTCGTTGATTTCGATGAAGTCGAGGTCCGCGGCGGACCAGCCGGCCTTGTCCAGGGCGTTCTTGATGGCGTTGGAGGGCTGGGAGTGCAGCGAGTTGTCCGGCCCGGCCACCTGGCCCGGCTTGCCGACCACGGCGAGGTACTCGAGGCCGTTGTCATCGGCGAACTTCCGGCTGGCCAGCACCAGGGCGGCGGCGCCGTCGGACAGGGGAGAGGAATTGCCCGCCGTGATGGTTCCGTCCGTGACGAACGCCGCCCGCAGGCCGGCCAGCGATTCGACTGTGGTGTCCGGCCGGATGCCCTCGTCGGAGGTGACGGCGATCGGATCGCCCTTGCGCTGCTTGACGCTCATCACGGCGATCTCGCCGTCGAAGACGCCGTCCTTGGCGGCCCGGGCGGCACGCTGGTGCGACTGGGCCGCCACGTTGTCCTGGGAGGCCCGACCGATGCCGAGGGTCAGGTTCTTGGTCTCGGTGGACAGTCCCATTGACTGTCCGTCGAAGGCGTCGGTCAGGCCGTCGTGCGCGGCGACGTCGAGGGCCTGGACTGTGCCGTACGCCCAGCCCTGCCGGGAACCGGGCAGCACGTGGGGCGCACGGGTCATGGACTCCTGGCCGCCGGCCACCACCACCATGGCGTCGCCGCTGCGGATCATCCGGGCGGCGTCGATCACTGCGGTGAGGCCTGAGAGGCAGACCTTGTTGATGGTTACCGTGGGAACGTTCCAGCCGATGCCGGCCCCGATAGCGCTCTGGCGCGCCGGGTTTTGGCCGGCTCCGGCCTGCAGGACCTGGCCCATGATCACGCTGTCCACCTGGTCGGCTTTGACGCCGCTGGCGGCAAGGGCGGCTCGGATGGCGTGGGTGCCGAGTTCGACGGCGGTGAAGCTGGCCAACTGTCCGTTCAGGCGTCCCTGGGGGGTGCGGGCGGCTGCGAGGATGACAACATCGTTGTTGTCTGCGGGGTTGCTCATGGTGTTTTCTTCCGATCGACGACGACTTATGTCTACGTTATCGTGAGCCCCGTCACCTATCCATTCGGCCGGTCCCAGTCCCCGTCTCGGTCACGTTCTGGGCCGCAGCCGGGCGGGCCTCCGCCAAACCTCGGGGAACATTCCGCCAGAACTTCGTGCTTGCAATCCTGCCGGAAGTGGGGTAGACAAGTAGGTTGCTTTGCCGTATCGTAGATATTTGCGTCTTCCCTGTTTACCTTCAGCCTTCATATAGCGGTGGGCTTAGCCTGACAGCTGTTCCATCAATGTGCCGTCTACAACGTGCACCAGCATGGACAGCGCGGGTCCCGGGTCATATAGCGGAACCGGATTGGTAGCGCTGCGGAGTCATTCTGCAGAGTGCATAACGGGGGAGATCTGACAACGCCTGAAGGTCTGTGGAAGGATCCCTCTTGGTCGCCTCGAGCACCTCTAATGTAAACAACGCTACCGCTATCAATGCCGACAGCACCGACGGTGCAACCCGCCGGCTCTCATTCGCAAAGATTCACGAACCTCTTGATGTTCCGAATCTGCTCGCCCTGCAAACCGACAGCTTTGACTGGCTGGTCGGAAACGAACGCTGGCAGGCGCGCGTTGCGAAGGCCGTCGAAGAAGGCGACCTCAGCGTCGCCACCTCCTCGGGTCTGTCCGACATCTTCGAAGAGATCTCCCCGATCGAAGACTTCCAGGGCACCATGTCCCTGAGCTTCTCCGAGCCGGAGTTCGCTGACCCCAAATACACCATGGCCGAGTGCAAGGACCGGGACGCAACGTACTCGGCTCCGCTGTACGTCAAGGCCGAGTTCATGAACAACAACACGGGCGAAATCAAGCAGCAGACCGTGTTCATGGGTGACTTCCCGCTGATGACCGAGAAGGGCACCTTCGTCGTCAACGGCACCGAGCGTGTCGTCGTCTCCCAGCTGGTCCGCTCGCCGGGCGCCTACTTTGAGCGCACCGCCGACAAGACCAGCGATAAGGACATCTTCACCGCGAAGATCATCCCGTCCCGCGGCGCCTGGTTCGAACTCGAAATCGACAAGCGCGACCAGGTGGGCGTCCGTCTTGACCGCAAGCGCAAGCAGTCCGTCACCGTGCTGCTGAAGGCCCTCGGCTGGACCGAAGGCCAGATCCTCGAGGAATTCGGC
Organism: Arthrobacter sp. 05L421; assembly: GCF_056397785.1. Lineage (NCBI taxonomy): Bacteria > Bacillati > Actinomycetota > Actinomycetes > Micrococcales > Micrococcaceae > Arthrobacter > Arthrobacter sp. 05L421. The sequence continues at coordinate 382,759 of NZ_JBFTOC010000001.1, read as the reverse complement.
CAGTACGACTCCATGCGCGCAACGCTGGAGAAGGACGCCACCGAGACCCGCGAAGACGCGTTGCTGGACATCTACCGGAAGCTGCGACCGGGCGAGCCGCCCACGGTTGAGGCTGCCCAGTCCCTGCTGGACAACCTGTACTTCAACTCCAAGCGCTACGATCTGGCCAAGGTTGGCCGTTACAAGATCAACCGCAAGCTTGGCATCGACCGCTCCCTTGGCGACAAGGAAGCCTCGGTCCTGCACGTTGAAGACATCGTGGCCATGATCAAGTTCCTGGTTGCCCTGCACGCCGGCGAGAAGACCCTCACGGGCAAGCGCGACGGCCAGGACCACGAGCTCCGCGTCGAGATCGATGACATCGACCACTTCGGCAACCGTCGCATCCGCGCCGTCGGCGAGCTCATCGAGAACCAGGTCCGCACCGGCCTGTCCCGCATGGAGCGCGTTGTCCGCGAACGCATGACGACCCAGGACGTCGAGGCCATCACGCCGCAGACCCTGATCAACATCCGTCCCGTCGTGGCAGCCATCAAGGAGTTCTTCGGAACTTCCCAGCTGTCCCAGTTCATGGACCAGAACAACCCGCTCTCGGGTCTGACCCACAAGCGCCGCCTGTCCGCGCTGGGCCCGGGTGGTCTGTCCCGTGACCGTGCCGGCATGGAAGTTCGTGACGTGCACCCGTCCCACTACGGACGTATGTGCCCCATCGAAACTCCTGAAGGCCCGAACATTGGTCTGATCGGTTCGCTGGCTTCCTACGGACGCATCAACCCGTTCGGTTTCATCGAAACCCCGTACCGCCTGGTCGCCGAGGGTGTCGTCTCTGATGAGGTCAAGTACCTCACCGCCGACGACGAAGCCGAGGTCCTGATCGCTCAGGCCAACGCCCCGCTCGATGCGAACAAGAAGTTCGCGGAAGAGACCGTCCTGGTCCGTGCCCGCGGTGGTGGAGGCGAGCCCGTGCTGGTTCCCGCCGCCGACGTCGAGTTCATGGACGTTTCCCCGCGCCAGATGGTGTCCGTGGCTACCGCCCTGATCCCGTTCCTCGAGCATGACGATGCCAACCGTGCACTCATGGGTGCCAACATGCAGCGCCAGGCCGTGCCGCTGGTCCGTTCCGAGGCGCCGTTCGTCGGTACCGGCATGGAACGCGCCGCAGCTGTGGACGCCGGTGACGTCACCATCGCCAAGAAGGCCGGTGTGGTCACCGAGGTCTCCGCTGAGCTGGTCATCATGCTCAACGATGACGGTACGGAGACCAACTACCGCATCAACAAGTTCGCGCGCTCCAACCAGGGCAACTGCTACAACAACCGTGTCCTGGTAAACGAAGGCCAGCGCCTGGAGGTCGGCGGCATCATCGCTGACGGCCCGGCAACGGACCAGGGCGAGCTCGCCCTCGGTAAGAACCTGCTCGTGGCATTCATGTCATGGGAAGGCCACAACTTCGAGGATGCCATCATCCTGTCCCAGCGCATCGTGGCCGAGGACGTCCTGTCCTCCATCCACATCGAGGAGCACGAGATCGATGCCCGCGACACCAAGCTTGGTGCCGAGGAAATCACCCGTGACATCCCCAACGTGTCTGAGGAAGTCCTGGCAGGCCTGGACGAGCGCGGCATCATCCACATTGGTGCCGAGGTTGAGGCCGGCGACATCCTGGTCGGTAAGGTCACCCCCAAGGGCGAGACCGAACTGACTCCGGAAGAGCGCCTGCTGCGCGCCATCTTTGGTGAGAAGTCCCGCGAAGTGCGCGACACCTCCCTGAAGGTGCCGCACGGCGAGTCCGGCACCGTGATCGGTGTCCGCGTCTTCGATCGCGACAACGACGACGAGCTGCCCCCGGGCGTCAACCAGCTGGTGCGCGTGTACGTGGCTGCCAAGCGCAAGATCACCGACGGCGACAAGCTCGCAGGCCGTCACGGCAACAAGGGTGTTATCTCCAAGATCCTCCCGATCGAGGACATGCCCTTCCTTGCCGACGGCACCCCCGTTGATATCGTCCTGAACCCGCTGGGTGTTCCGGGCCGTATGAACGTCGGCCAGGTGCTGGAAACGCACCTCGGCTGGGTTGCCAAGACCGGTTGGAAGATCGAGGGCGAGCCCGAGTGGGTCAAGCAGCTGCCGAACCTGCCGCGCGAGAGTGGCCAGACCACTGTGGCGACGCCGGTCTTCGACGGTGCGCGTGAAGAGGAAATCACGGGCCTGCTCGATTCCACCAACGTCACCCGCGACGGCGACCGGCTGATCAACTCCTCCGGCAAGACCCGTCTGTTCGACGGCCGCTCCGGCGAGCCGTTCCCGGATCCGATCTCGGTCGGCTACATGTACATCCTGAAGCTCCACCACCTGGTGGACGACAAGATCCACGCCCGCTCCACCGGCCCGTACTCCATGATCACGCAGCAGCCGCTGGGTGGTAAGGCACAGTTCGGTGGCCAGCGCTTCGGTGAAATGGAAGTGTGGGCGCTCGAGGCTTACGGCGCCGCTTACACGCTCCAGGAACTGCTGACGATCAAGTCGGATGATATCCACGGTCGTGTGAAGGTCTACGAAGCAATCGTCAAGGGCGAGAACATCCCCGAGCCGGGCGTTCCTGAGTCCTTCAAGGTCTTGATCAAGGAAATGCAGTCGCTGTGCCTGAACGTGGAAGTGCTTTCCACGGACGGAACCACAATTGAAATGCGTGACTCTGATGACGCAGTCTTCACGGCTGCGGAAGAACTGGGCATCGATCTGTCTCGTGCAGAGCCCAGTTCCGTAGAAGAGGTTTAGCAGGGGGTTTACCGGGAAAAGCAAGCGGCCCCGCCGCGCTGACTTTTCCCGGTAAACCACCTCCCTCTTCCCGTAACCCAAGACTTCAGAATTTAGAGAACAAGAGAGAACAGGGACCATATGTCCAGCGAATCCTCCTTCGGCCTCATGCAGATCGGCCTCGCCACCGCGGAAGACATCCGTGGCTGGTCGTACGGCGAGGTTAAGAAGCCGGAAACCATCAACTACCGCACGCTTAAGCCCGAGAAGGACGGCCTCTTCTGCGAGAAGATCTTCGGCCCCTCCCGCGACTGGGAATGCTACTGCGGTAAGTACAAGCGCGTGCGCTTCAAGGGCATCATCTGCGAGCGGTGTGGCGTTGAGGTCACCCGCGCCAAGGTCCGCCGTGAGCGCATGGGCCACATCGAGCTGGCCGCCCCGGTCACGCACATCTGGTACTTCAAGGGTGTTCCCTCCCGCCTGGGCTACCTCCTTGACCTGGCACCGAAGGACCTCGAAAAGGTCATTTACTTCGCCGCCTACATGATCACGAGCGTCGACGCCGACAGCCGCCACGAAGAACTGCCCAACCTGCAGGTTGAGCACGACATCGAGAAGAAGCAGCTGATCGACAACCGCGACTCCGACATCGCCACGATCGCCCGCGACCTTGAGAACGAGCTCGCCCGTCTCGAAGGCGAAGGCGCCAAGGCTGCCGACAAGAAGAAGGCCCGCGACTCCGCTGACCGCCAGATGGCGAACGTCCGCAAGCGTGCCGACGCCGAAATCGAGCGCCTCGAGCAGGTCTGGGACCGCTTCAAGAACCTCAAGGTCGCTGACCTTGAAGGTGACGAAGGCCTGTACCGCGAACTGCGCGACCGCTACGGCATGTACTTCGAAGGCTCCATGGGTGCCGAGGCCATCAAGAAGCGTCTTGAGAACTTCGACATGCAGGCCGAGTCGGACATGCTGCGCGATATCATCGCCAACGGCAAGGGCCAGCGCAAGACCCGCGCCCTGAAGCGGCTCAAGGTGGTCAACGCGTTCCTCACGACCAACAACAGCCCGCTCGGCATGGTGCTGGACGCCGTCCCGGTGATCCCGCCGGAACTGCGCCCGATGGTCCAGCTGGACGGTGGCCGCTTCGCGACCTCCGACCTCAACGACCTCTACCGCCGCGTGATCAACCGCAACAACCGTCTCAAGCGCCTGCTTGATCTCGGTGCTCCGGAGATCATCGTCAACAACGAGAAGCGCATGCTTCAGGAAGCTGTTGACAGCCTCTTCGACAACGGCCGCCGCGGCCGTCCGGTCACCGGACCGGGCAACCGTCCGCTGAAGTCCCTGAGCGACATGCTCAAGGGCAAGCAGGGCCGTTTCCGCCAGAACCTCCTTGGCAAGCGCGTCGACTACTCCGGCCGTTCGGTCATCGTCGTCGGCCCGCAGCTGAAGCTGCACCAGTGTGGTCTGCCGAAGCAGATGGCCCTTGAGCTCTTCAAGCCGTTCGTGATGAAGCGCCTGGTTGACCTCAACCACGCCCAGAACATCAAGTCGGCCAAGCGCATGGTGGAGCGTTACCGTCCGCAGGTCTGGGACGTCCTCGAAGAAATCATCACCGAGCACCCGGTGCTGCTGAACCGTGCACCTACCCTGCACCGTCTCGGCATCCAGGCGTTCGAGCCGCAGCTCGTTGAAGGCAAGGCAATCCAGCTGCACCCGCTGGTTTGTGGCGCCTTCAACGCCGACTTCGACGGCGACCAGATGGCAGTCCACCTGCCGCTGAGCCCCGAAGCCCAGGCCGAGGCTCGCATCCTGATGCTGTCCTCGAACAACATCCTGAAGCCGTCTGACGGCCGCCCGGTGACCCTGCCGTCGCAGGATATGATCATCGGTCTCTACCACCTGACCACCAAGCGTGTCGGTTCAGCTGGCGAAGGCCGGATCTTCTCCTCGGTCGCGGAAGCCATCATGGCCTACGACCTCCACGAGCTGCACCTGAACTCCAAGGTCAAGATCCGCCTCGAGGGCTTCGTGCCCTACGCCGGCTGGGAAGCCCCGGAGGGCTGGGAGCCCGGTCAGACCACCTTGGTCGAGACCTCCCTCGGCCAGGTCATCTTCAACCAGACGCTGCCCGCGGACTACCCGTGGGTTGAGAACGTTGCCGACAAGGGCGAGCTGTCCACGATCGTCAACGACCTCGCCGAGCGCTACCCGAAGGTCATCACGGCGGCAACGCTGGACAACCTGAAGGATGCCGGTTTCTACTGGGCCACCCGCTCAGGCGTCACGGTTGCCATCTCCGACATCGAGGTACCCACGGACAAGCCGCGGATCCTCGCCGGTTACGAGACCATGGCCGCCAAGATCCAGGGACAGTACGACAAGGGCCTGATCGACGACGACGAGCGTCGCCAGGAACTGATCGAGATCTGGAACAAGGCAACCAACGAGATCGCCCAGGCGATGCGTGACAGCCTGTCCCCGATGAACACCATCAACCGCATGGTGTCCTCCGGCGCCCGAGGTAACTGGATGCAGGTCCGTCAGATCGCGGGTATCCGTGGCCTGGTGGCCAACCCTAAGGGTGAAATCATCCCGCGTCCGATCAAGTCCTCCTACCGTGAGGGCCTCTCGGTGCTGGAATACTTCATCGCCACGCACGGTGCCCGTAAGGGTCTGGCTGACACCGCCCTGCGTACCGCCAACTCGGGTTACCTGACCCGTCGTCTGGTGGACGTTTCGCAGGACGTCATTGTCCGCGAGGAGGACTGCGGCACCGAGCGCGGCCTGATGACTGCGATCGCGGTGGCGGACGCCAACGGCGTACTCGTCCTGGACGAGAACGTCGAGAACAGCGCCTACGCCCGCACCCTGGCCGTCGACGTCGTCGACTCCAAGGGCAAGGTCCTGGCCGCGGCCGGCACCGACTGCGGCGACGTCGTCATTGCCGAACTGTTCGCAGCCGGCATCACCGAGGTCAAGGTCCGCTCCGTACTCACCTGTGAGTCCAGCGTCGGCACCTGCGCATTGTGCTACGGCCGTTCGCTGGCCACTGGCAAGACCGTCGACATCGGTGAGGCCGTGGGCATTATTGCCGCGCAGTCCATCGGTGAGCCGGGCACCCAGCTGACCATGCGTACGTTCCACACCGGTGGTGCTGTTTCCGCCAGCGGTGGCGACGACATCACCCAGGGTCTGCCCCGTATCCAGGAGCTCTTCGAAGCCCGTACTCCGAAGGGTGTCGCACCGATTGCTGAAGCAGCCGGCCGCATCACCATCGAAGAGTCCGAGCGCCAGATGCGCCTGGTCATCACCCCGGATGACGGATCTGAAGAGATCGCTTACCCGGTGCTGCGCCGTTCACGTCTCCTCATCGAAGACGGCGATCACGTCAGCGTCGGCCAGAAGCTCATCAACGGCCCGGTCGACCCCAAGCAGGTTCTGCGCATCATGGGCCCCCGTGCCGCGCAGAAGTTCCTGGTGGACGAAGTCCAGGGCGTGTACCGCAGCCAGGGCATCGGTATCCACGACAAGCACGTCGAGGTTATCGTCCGCCAGATGCTGCGTCGCGTCACGGTCATCGAGTCCGGCGAATCGGATCTGCTGCCCGGCGAGCTCGCCGAACGCAGCCGCTTCGAAGACGCCAACCGCCGCGTTGTGTCCGAGGGCAAGACGCCGGCCTCCGGCCGTCCCGAGCTCATGGGCATCACCAAGGCGTCCCTGGCGACCGAGTCCTGGCTGTCCGCAGCTTCCTTCCAGGAAACCACCCGCGTCCTGACGCAGGCGGCCATGGAAGGCAAGAGCGATCCGCTGCTCGGCCTCAAGGAAAACGTCATCATCGGTAAGCTCATCCCGGCCGGCACGGGTCTCCCGCGCTACACCGAGGTCACCGTGGAACCCACTGAAGAAGCAAAGGCCAACCTGTTCACCGGCCCCAGCGCATTCAGCGACTTCTCCTACGACACCCTCGGCGGCGACGGAGCTCCCGAGTTCCACGCCATCCCGCTGGATGACTACGATCTCGGCAGCGACTTCCGCTAACCGCCGCTAAAGCATCGCGGGGTCACTTACGGCCCAATCCACCCCATGGATTGGGCTCAAAGTGACCCCGCGTTGCTGTTTAAGGGCTGGGCCGTATCGGCCTGATTCCCCGCCGATTAAGGGCTGGGAGCTGTCCGTGTTAGACTTGAGACTAATTGTTATTGTGGCAGTGGATGAGTGCGCCGGTTTGAATCAAACAGCTTGCAGCTGAAAGGTTCAACCAGGACGACGTTTCCGGTTTGCAGGGTTCTTGTGCAACGTATGCCACGTTTTCGCATGCCTAGGGGCAGTTCAGGTCGAAAGCCCTTGGACCCCGGCGTGCGGTCCGACTATTAAGGCTTCGCCTCAGCTGCTCTGGAGAGAACTTCAAAGCTCGGGCGGCGAGGCGCAGCGACAAGAGAGCGGCCGCCAACGGCCGCTCCGGATAAAACGGAGAACACGAGAGTGCCTACGATTAACCAGCTGGTCCGCAAGGGCCGCACGCCTAAGGTCAAGAAGACCAAGGCTCCCGCGCTTAACGGTAGCCCGATGCGCCGCGGTGTTTGCACCCGCGTTTACACGACGACCCCGAAGAAGCCGAACTCGGCTCTGCGTAAGGTTGCTCGCGTGCGCCTCAACGGCGGCATTGAAGTTACCGCGTACATCCCCGGCGTAGGCCACAACCTGCAGGAGCACTCCATTGTGCTCGTCCGCGGCGGCCGCGTGAAGGACCTTCCGGGTGTCCGCTACAAGATCGTCCGTGGCGCCCTCGATACCCAGGGTGTCAAGAACCGTAAGCAGGCTCGCAGCCGCTACGGCGCAAAGATGGAGAAGAAGTAATATGCCTCGCAAGGGTCCGGCCCCCAAGCGGCCGCTAGTTCTAGATCCCGTTTACGGCTCCCCGCTGGTCACCCAGCTCATCAACAAGGTGCTGGTTGACGGCAAGAAGTCCACCGCAGAGCGCATCGTTTACGGTGCCCTCGAGGGTGCTCGCGCCAAGTCCGGCGGCGACCCCGTTGCAGCCCTCAAGAAGGCCATGGAGAACGTCAAGCCTTCGCTTGAGGTCCGCTCCCGCCGCGTTGGTGGCGCCACCTACCAGGTTCCCGTTGAGGTCAAGCCGGGCCGTTCCACGGCTCTCGCCCTCCGCTGGCTGGTTGGCTACTCCAAGGCGCGCCGTGAAAAGACCATGACCGAGCGTCTCCAGAACGAAATCCTGGATGCCTCGAACGGTCTCGGTGCCGCTGTGAAGCGTCGCGAAGACACCCACAAGATGGCCGAGTCCAACAAGGCCTTCGCACACTACCGCTGGTAATACTTCCCGGACGCCGCCGGCTCGACTGAGCCGGCGGCGAACGTGCAGTCCATCCGAAAGGGAGACACCGTGGCACAGGACGTGCTTACCGACCTTAGCAAGGTCCGCAACATCGGCATCATGGCCCACATCGATGCCGGCAAGACCACTACTACCGAGCGCATCCTGTTCTACACGGGTGTGAACCACAAGATCGGCGAAACGCACGACGGCGCTTCGACGACTGACTGGATGGAACAGGAAAAGGAACGCGGCATCACCATCACGTCTGCCGCCGTGACCTGCTTCTGGGAAAACAACCAGATCAACATCATCGACACCCCCGGCCACGTTGACTTCACGGTCGAGGTTGAGCGCTCCCTGCGCGTCCTCGACGGCGCAGTTGCCGTGTTCGATGGCAAGGAAGGCGTGGAGCCGCAGTCCGAGACTGTTTGGCGCCAGGCTGACAAGTACAACGTTCCGCGCATCTGCTTCGTCAACAAGATGGACAAGCTCGGCGCTGACTTCTACTTCACCGTCGACACCATCATCAGCCGCCTCGGTGCCAAGCCGCTCGTCATGCAGCTCCCGATCGGTGCCGAGAACGACTTCGTCGGCGTCGTCGACCTCCTTTACATGCGCGCGCTGGTTTGGCCCGGCGACGCCAAGGGTGACGTCACCATGGGTGCCAAGTACGAGATCCGCGAGATCCCGGCTGACCTCCAGGAGAAGGCCGAAGAGTACCGCGCAACTCTCGTTGAGACTGTTGCCGAGGCCTCCGAAGAACTCATGGAGAAGTACCTCGAGGGCGAAGAGATCAGCACCGACGAGCTCAAGGCCGGCATCCGCAAGATGACGATCAACTCCGAGCTGTACCCGGTGTTCTGTGGCTCCGCGTTCAAGAACCGCGGTGTCCAGCCGATGCTTGACGCCGTCGTCGACTACCTGCCGAACCCGCTCGACGTCCCGCCGATGATCGGTCACGATCCCCGCGACGAAGAGAAGGAACTGACGCGCAAGCCGTCTTCCGAAGAGCCGTTCTCGGCTCTGGCGTTCAAGATTGCCACGCACCCGTTCTTCGGCCAGCTCACCTTCATTCGCGTGTACTCCGGTCACGTCGAAGCCGGTTCCCAGGTGGTTAACTCCACCAAGGGCAAGAAGGAGCGCATCGGCAAGCTGTTCCAGATGCACGCCAACAAGGAAATGCCGGTTGACGGCGCTACCGCTGGCCACATCTACGCTGCGATCGGGCTGAAGGACACGACCACGGGCGACACCCTGTGCGACTCCAGCAACCAGATCGTGCTCGAGTCCATGAGCTTCCCGGAGCCCGTGATCTCGGTTGCAATCGAGCCGAACACCAAGGGTGACCAGGAGAAGCTCTCCACGGCCATCCAGAAGCTCTCCGCTGAGGACCCGACCTTCCAGGTCTCCCTCAACGAAGACACTGGCCAGACCATCATCGCCGGCATGGGCGAGCTCCACCTGGACATCCTTGTGGACCGCATGCGCCGCGAATTCAAGGTCGAGGCGAACGTCGGCAAGCCGCAGGTTGCTTACCGCGAAACCATCAAGCGTGCTGTAGAGCGTCACGACTACACGCACAAGAAGCAGACCGGTGGTTCCGGCCAGTTCGCAAAGATCCAGATCGCAATTGCGCCGATGGACACTGCGGACGGCGAGCTGTACGAGTTCGAGAACAAGGTCACCGGTGGCCGTATTCCGCGCGAATACATCCCGTCGGTGGACGCCGGTATCCAGGATGCGCTGAACGACGGCGTCCTGGCCGGTTACCCGGTTGTTGGCATCAAGGCGACGCTGATTGACGGCGCTTACCACGATGTTGACTCCTCGGAAATGGCGTTCAAGATCGCCGGCCGTATGGCTTTCAAGGAAGCCGCACGCAAGGCGAACCCTGTCCTGCTCGAACCCCTGATGGACGTCGAGGTCCGCACCCCTGAGGAATATATGGGTGAAGTTATCGGTGACCTCAACTCCCGCCGTGGCCAGATGCAGTCCATGGAAGATGCCCAGGGCGTCAAGGTTATTCGTGCACACGTCCCGCTGTCCGGCATGTTCGGCTACATCGGTGACCTGCGCTCGAAGACCCAGGGCCGCGCTGTGTACTCCATGACGTTCAACAGCTACGCCGAGGTCCCGAAGGCAGTCGCCGACGAGATCATCCAGAAGAACCGCGGCGAGTAGTCCTTAGGACCAATCGCAGCAGCAAAAACTCGGATGCGTCTCTGCCAACGGAGATTCATCTGGTGCAAGTGGCCGGGCTCCGGTCAGCTGTAGTCCGGCCAGGCCGGAGTTCGGCCGCCTGCACGAACAGGCTCTAGGCACTAGCATTAGTACCTGAATCTGCAATTTCACCAATCCAAAGCCCCCCAAGTAGACTTACTGGAGTTTCTGCCGCGACAAGCGCGGCCGAAGGGTAAGTCATTTGAAAACGTTCTAGGAGGAACCTGTGGCAAAGGCAAAGTTCGAGCGGACTAAGCCGCACGTTAACATCGGCACCATTGGTCACGTTGACCACGGTAAGACGACGCTGACGGCCGCCATTTCCAAGGTGCTGTACGACAAGTACCCGACTCTCAACGAGAAGCGTGACTTCGCGTCGATTGACTCTGCTCCCGAAGAGCGTCAGCGCGGCATTACCATCAACATCTCCCACGTTGAGTACCAGACCGAGAAGCGCCACTACGCACACGTAGACGCTCCGGGTCACGCTGACTACATCAAGAACATGATCACCGGCGCTGCTCAGATGGACGGTGCAATCCTCGTGGTTGCCGCCACTGACGGCCCGATGGCCCAGACCCGTGAGCACGTTCTGCTCGCCCGCCAGGTTGGCGTTCCCTACCTGCTGGTCGCGCTGAACAAGGCTGACATGGTCGATGACGAGGAACTCCTCGACCTCGTCGAAATGGAAGTTCGTGAGCTCCTCAGCTCGCAGGGCTTCGATGGCGACGAAGCTCCGGTCATCCGCGTTTCGGGCCTGAAGGCTCTGGAAGGCGACCCGGAGTGGGTCAAGTCCATCGAGGACCTCATGGAAGCTGTCGACAACTCGGTTCCGGACCCCGTACGTGACCGTGACAAGCCCTTCCTGATGCCGATCGAAGACGTCTTCACGATCACCGGCCGTGGCACCGTTGTTACGGGCCGCGCCGAGCGTGGAACCCTCGCGATCAACTCCGAGGTCGAGATCGTCGGCATCCGCCCGGTCCAGAAGACCACGGTTACCGGTATCGAGATGTTCCACAAGCAGCTCGACGAAGCATGGGCCGGCGAGAACTGTGGCCTCCTGCTCCGCGGTCTGAAGCGCGATGATGTTGAGCGTGGCCAGGTTGTCGTCAAGCCGGGTTCCATTACCCCGCACACCGACTTCGAGGCTAACGTCTACATCCTCTCCAAGGACGAAGGCGGACGTCACAACCCGTTCTACTCCAACTACCGCCCGCAGTTCTACTTCCGCACCACGGACGTAACCGGCGTTATCACCCTGCCGGAAGGCACGGAAATGGTTATGCCTGGCGACAACACTGAGATGACCGTTGCGCTCATCCAGCCGATCGCAATGGAAGAGGGCCTCGGCTTCGCTATCCGCGAAGGCGGCCGCACCGTTGGTTCAGGACGCGTCACCAAGATCGTCAAGTAATTACTTGCTGATCTGATGCTTGACCACTGATCAGCCTGCCGTCAGGCAGTTGGACAGAGGATTGGGAACAGCCCCGCTGCACTTGCAGCGGGGCTGTTCCTTTTAAGTTCCTGATACCTTTGCAGAAAGGGAAAGGAGCTCACCATGGGCTGGTTCGTTTTTCTGCTGATCGTCGTCGCGGTTGTGGTCGCCTTCTTCTGGGCGAAGAAGCACTTCCGCCGGGAGATCGACCGCGCCAAGCGCATCAATCGGGCAAACCGCGACCAGTAGCCGGGACGGGCGGGACTCAGGGCCGCCGGGCCCGTGCGAGGGCCTGGTACCAGTAGTACGACTCCTTCGGCGTTCGCTGGAGGGTCGTGAAATCCACGTGCACCAGGCCGAAGCGCTGGGAGTAGCCGGCAGCCCATTCAAAGTTGTCCATGAGCGTCCAAACGTAGTAGCCGAGCAGGTCGACGTCGTGCGCCACGCCCCCGACGGAGGTGGCCTCCACCGCCTGGCTGAGGTGTGCGGCGAGGTAGCGGACGCGCCCGGCGTCGGGGATGGGGCCAGTGACGTGGTCCGGTTCGGGGAAGCTCGCCCCGCTCTCGGTGATGTAGAGCGGCGGCAGGGACTCGCCGTACCTGTCCTTCAGTTCCCGCAGCAGGATCCCCAGATGGTCCGGAGCGACGGGCCAGCCGAATCCCGTGAGCTCGTACTCCGGGAAGGCGGCCATGTGGAACGGTATTTTCAGCATCGCCGCCGCCGGCCCAGAGGGGCTGTCGACGCCGCGCCCCGTGGCCACTTTCACGGGGTAGTAGTAGTTCAGGCCGTAGAAATCCAGCGGCTGGTGGATCGTGGCCAGGTCCGCGTCGCTGATCCTCCGCAGCGAACGGAACCACGGCCGGGCGATCAGCGGCGGCCGGGGAAAACGGCCCAGCAGGATCGGGTCCGCGTAGAGCCGGTTCAGCACGAGGTCGAAGACCCTGGCCAGCAGCCTGTCGGTTGGCGACCCGGAAGCAGGCCGGACGGGGGAATGCAGGTTTGTCACGCCGACGGCGCCCCTGACGCCCGCCGCCCGCAGCGCCTGCACCGCCAGGCCGTGGCCCAGGAGTTGATGGCACACCGACGGCAGGGCATCGAAGAGCAGGCCATGGCCGGGTGCGTGGACGTCCAGGGCGTAGCCGTTGAGGGTGACCGAGGCGGGCTCGTTCAAGGTCACCCACTGCGCCACGCGATCACCGAACCGCTTGCCGGCGGCCGCGCTGTACTCGGCGAACTTCTCCGCCGTCGAACGGTTCATCCAGCCGCCGCGGTGCTCGAGGGGGAGCGGTGTATCCCAGTGGTAGAGGGTGGCCATGGGCGAGATGCCGGCGGCGAGCAGCCGGTCGATCAGGCGGTCGTAGAAGTCCAGTCCCGCGGCATTAAAACGGCCGGTCCCTTCGGGCTGGACCCGGGGCCACGAGATCGAGAAACGGTAGGAGTCGATCCCGAGCTCCCGCATCAGCGCGATGTCTTCCTCCGCGCGGTTGTAGTGGTCGCAGGCGACGGCGGGGGAGTGGCCGTGCAGGATGTTGCCCGGCTTTTCGGCGAAGGCGTCCCAGCCGGAGGGTCCACGGCCGCCGGCGGTAAGGTTTCCCTCGATCTGGAACGCCGCGGAGGCAACGCCCAGGGTGAATCCTGGGCTCAGGCGGGCGGCAAGGGCCTGAACTGCTACAGAATCCTGCACAGTCATGCCCCCATCATCCATTCGACGGCGATTCAAGACAATGGCCACCGTCAGGGATTGCACTGCGGGGATGCAGGGCACAGTGATTGCACTGCCATGATTGCACTGCCGTGCAGGGGCTGATTCGCTTCTGCCCGCAAATTCCGGCATACTAGATGAGTTGTTCAAGCGCTCTTTCGCGTCCCGATCCGGATAATGCCGGGTGTCAGGGTCCAAGTGAGAGACCAAACATAACCCACTCCCCATGGAATTGCGGACGCGTATGTGTGAAAACGTACGACACGCCCGACCGCGGGGGTCGGTTACGTCGGCAGGTTGAGGAACCCGGATCCTTCCGGATTCAGCTTGTGCGGCGGATGGTAGTCACGACTTCAAATGCTTCGGCAGCCATACAACTAGTAAGTGAACAGGGCAGCCCTAACCAGGGGAAGCACAGACTGAAAGAGAGTCAGGCGACATGGCGGGACAAAAAATCCGCATCCGGCTGAAGTCATACGACCACGAGGTCATTGACGTTTCAGCACGGAAGATCGTTGAGACGGTCACGCGCGCAGGCGCAACTGTAGTTGGCCCCGTGCCGCTGCCGACGGAGAAGAACGTGTACTGCGTTATTCGCTCTCCGCACAAGTACAAGGACAGCCGCGAGCACTTTGAAATGCGCACGCACAAGCGTCTTATCGACATCATCGATCCCACGCCCAAGGCTGTTGATTCGCTCATGCGTCTCGACCTGCCGGCCGACGTGAACATCGAAATCAAGCTGTAGGGAGGTGCTGAGAGACTATGACCGCAACCCGTAACGTAAAGGGCCTGCTGGGCACGAAGCTCGGCATGACCCAGGTCTGGGACGAGAACAACAAGCTCATCCCCGTCACTGTGGTCCAGGCTGACTCGAACGTCATCACGCAGCTGCGCAATGCAGAAACTGATGGCTATGTCGCCGTTCAGATCGGCTACGGCCAGATCGATTCCCGCAAGGTCACCAAGCCGCTGGCTGGTCACTTTGAAAAGGCAGGCGTCACGCCTCGCCGCCACGTCGTAGAACTGCGCACTGCAGATGCTGCCTCTTACGAGCTGGGCCAGGAGCTCTCCGTAGAGCTCTTCGAAGCCGGCCAGAAGATCGACGTCGTTGGCACCACCAAGGGTAAGGGCTTCGCCGGTGTTATGAAGCGTCACGGCTTCCACGGCGTTGGAGCTTCCCACGGTGCCCACAAGAACCACCGTAAGCCCGGTTCAATCGGTGGCGCATCCACCCCGAGCCGCGTCTTCAAGGGCATGAAAATGGCCGGCCGCATGGGCGCCGTTCGTCACACCACGCTGAACCTCACGGTCCACGCGGTTGACGTCGAGAAGTCGCTGCTCCTGATCAAGGGCGCCGTCCCCGGCGCCCGCGGCCAGGTCGTACTCGTACGCACCGCCGTGAAGGGAGCCTAGTTCAATGACTAGCACTGTCAAGGTTGACCTGCCTGCAGAGATCTTCGACGTACAGACCAACGTGCCGCTGCTGCACCAGGTTGTCGTTGCCCAGCTCGCTGCTGCTCGCCAGGGTACCCACAAGACCAAGACCCGCGCCGAAGTTTCCGGTGCAGGTCGCAAGCCGTTCAAGCAGAAGGGCACCGGCCGCGCCCGTCAGGGTTCCATCCGTGCTCCTCACATGACCGGTGGTGGCGTTGTCCACGGCCCCACGCCGCGTGACTACAGCCAGCGCACCCCCAAGAAGATGATTGCTGCTGCACTGCGCGGCGCACTCTCGGACCGCGCCCGCAACGGCCGCGTCCACGTCATTGCTGACCTGGTTGCCGGCTCCAAGCCGTCCTCCAAAGAAGCAATGGCAACCCTGCGCGGAGTTTCCGAGCGCAAGAACCTGCTCGTTGTCATTGAGCGCGCCAACGATGTTGCTGCACTGTCCGTGCGCAACCTCACGGATGTTCACGTTCTGTACGCAGACCAGCTGAACACCTACGACGTTCTCGTTTCCGACGACGTAGTCTTCACCAAGGCTGCCTACGAAGCATTTGTTGCTAACAAGGTTGCAAAGAACGAGGAGGATGCCAAGTGAGCGCAGCCACCATCAAAGACCCGCGCGACGTCGTGCTTGCACCCGTCGTCTCGGAAAAGAGCTACGGCCTGATCGATGAGGGCAAGTACACCTTCCTGGTGGACCCCCGCTCGAACAAGACCGAGATCAAGCTGGCCGTGGAGAAGATTTTCTCCGTCAAGGTCGAATCGATCAACACCATCAACCGTGCCGGTAAGCGCAAGCGCACCAAATTCGGCTGGGGTACCCGCAAGAACACCAAGCGTGCAATTGTGAGCCTCAAAGAAGGCACTATCGACATCTTCGGCGGTCCGCTTTCATAGCGGAGACCACTTTAACGAGGAAATAAATTATGGGAATCCGTAAATACAAGCCGACTACCCCGGGCCGTCGCGGCTCGAGCGTAGCGGACTTCACTGAAATCACGCGGTCGACGCCGGAAAAGTCGTTGGTACGTCCCCTCCCGAAAAAGGGTGGCCGTAACAACTCCGGTAAGATCACGACCCGTCACAAGGGTGGTGGACACAAGCGTCAGTACCGTCTGATCGACTTCCGTCGCCACGACAAGGACGGCGTCAACGCCCGCGTTGCCGAAATCGAGTATGACCCGAACCGTACGGCTCGGATCGCGCTCCTGCACTACGTTGATGGCACCAAGCGTTACATCATCGCCCCGAACAAGCTGTCCCAGGGCGACTTCGTAGAGGCCGGCGCCGACGCTGACATCAAGCCCGGCAACAACCTTCCGCTGCGCAACATCCCGGTTGGTACCGTAATCCACGCAGTCGAACTGCGTCCGGGTGGCGGCGCCAAGATGGGCCGCTCCGCCGGCGCATCGATCCAGCTCGTTGCAAAGGAAGGCCGTTTCGCCCAGCTGCGTCTGCCTTCCGGCGAAATCCGCAACGTTGACGTGCGCTGCCGCGCAACCGTCGGCGAGGTCGGCAACGCCGAGCAGTCGAACATCAACTGGGGCAAGGCCGGCCGTATGCGGTGGAAGGGCGTTCGCCCGACCGTCCGTGGTGTCGCCATGAACCCGGTTGACCACCCCCACGGTGGTGGCGAGGGTAAGACGTCCGGTGGACGTCACCCCGTCAACCCGAACGGTAAGCGCGAAGGCCGCACCCGCCGTCCCAACAAAGAGAGCGACAAGCTTATTGTTCGTCGCCGTCGTACTGGCAAGAACAAGCGATAGGAGCCTGGACACATGCCACGCAGCCTGAAAAAAGGTCCTTTCGTTGACCAGCACCTCTTTGTAAAGGTAGCCAGGGAAAACGAAAAGGGCACCAAGAACGTCATCAAGACCTGGTCCCGCCGTTCGATGATCGTCCCCGACATGCTCGGCCACACGATCGCCGTACACGACGGACGCAAGCACATCCCCGTGTTTGTCACTGAGTCGATGGTCGGGCACAAGCTCGGCGAATTCGCTCCCACGCGGACATTCCGCGGCCATGTCAAGGACGACCGTAAGGGCAAGCGCCGCTAGGCGCCTGCACTTACGTCAAAGACGAGAGAAGGAAAGCAATGGAAGCCAAGGCAATTGCGCGTCACATCCGCGTAACGCCTATGAAGGCCCGGCGCGTCGTCAACCTTGTTCGTGGTAAGCAAGCGAATGAGGCTCTGGCAATTCTGAAGTTTGCCCCCCAGGCAGCTTCAGAGCCGGTATTCAAGGTAGTTCAGTCGGCAATCTCCAACGCCCGGGTCCTCGCGGACCGCGACGGCGTGGCGTTTGACGAGAGTGACCTCATCATCAGCGAAATGTATGTTGATGAAGGCCCGACCATGAAGCGGTTCCAGCCGCGAGCCCAGGGTCGTGCATTTCAGATCAAGAAGCGCACGAGCCACATCACCGTGGTAGTTGCTACCCCGGAGAAAGAGGAGGCTCGCTAAGTGGGACAGAAAGTTAACCCGCACGGGTTCCGACTCGGCATCACCACCGATCACGTATCGCACTGGTTTGCTGACAGCACCAAGGCCGGCCAGCGGTACAAGGACTTCGTTCGCGAAGACATCCGCATCCGCCAGCTCATGTCCACGGGCATGGAGCGCGCCGGTATCGCCAAGGTTGAAATTGAGCGCACCCGCGACCGTGTCCGCGTGGATATCCACACGGCACGTCCGGGCATCGTCATCGGCCGCCGTGGCGCTGAAGCAGACCGCATCCGCGGCGAGCTTGAGAAGCTCACGGGCAAGCAGGTCCAGCTGAACATCCTCGAGGTCAAGAACCCCGAGATGGAAGCCCAGCTTGTTGCCCAGGGCGTTGCAGAGCAGCTGACTTCCCGCGTGGCTTTCCGCCGTGCGATGAAGAAGGCCATGCAGTCCGCACAGCGTGCCGGTGCCAAGGGCATCCGGATCGCTTGCTCGGGTCGACTGGGCGGCGCAGAAATGTCCCGCTCGGAGTTCTACCGCGAAGGCCGTGTGCCCCTGCACACCCTGCGTGCGAACATCGACTACGGCTTCTATGAGGCCAAGACCACCTTCGGCCGCATCGGCGTGAAGGTCTGGATCTACAAGGGCGACGTTACTGCCAAGGAACTGGCTCAGCAGGCAGCTGCTGCTCCGTCCCGTGGCCGTGCCGGCGACCGCCCGGGCCGCCCGGGTGGCGCCGACCGTGGTGACCGCCGCCGTCGTCCCGACCGCCCCGCAGCTGAGGCAGCACCTGCTGCTGCAGAAGCTCCGGCAGTTGAGGCTGCACCTGCTGCAGTAGAAGGAGGACAGGCTTAAATGCTTATCCCACGTCGAGTAAAGCACCGTAAGCAGCACCACCCGGGTCGTTCCGGCGCTGCTACGGGCGGCACCCAGGTCTCCTTCGGTGAGTGGGGCATCCAGGCTCTGAGCCCGGCCTACGTCACGAACCGTCAGATCGAGTCTGCCCGTATCGCGATGACTCGCCACATCAAGCGTGGCGGAAAGGTCTGGATCAACATTTACCCGGACCGTCCGCTGACGAAGAAGCCGGCCGAAACCCGCATGGGTTCCGGTAAGGGTTCTCCGGAATGGTGGGTCTCAAACGTCAAGCCGGGCCGGGTTCTCTTCGAGATCTCCGGTGTTGAGGAATCTGTCGCTCGCGAGGCACTGCGCCTGGCGATCCACAAGCTCCCGTTGAAAGCACGCATTCTGCGTCGCGAAGGTGGTGAATAGAAATGTCAGTAGGATCCAAGGAACTTGCATCCGCACAGCTGGACGGTTTCGACAACGAGCGTCTCGTTGAGGAACTCCGCAAGGCCAAGGAAGAGCTGTTCAACCTGCGTTTCCAGTCCGCCACCGGTCAGCTGGAGAACCACGGTCGTCTGCGCGCGGTAAAGAAGGACATCGCCCGCATCTACACCGTTCTCCGTGAGCGCGAGCTGGGCATTCGTGCCGAGGTTGCCGCACCGGTTGTGGAAGCCAAGGAAGAGAAGAAGTCCAAGAAGGCTGCAACCAAGAAGGCCGAGAAGGCCGAAACGGTTGAATCCGAGGAGGATGCCAAGTGAGTGAAAAGGAAGAGAACGTGACGGAAACTGTTTCCGGCGCAGCTAAGGCTGACGAGCGCGGTTACCGTAAGACGAAGCGCGGCTACGTCGTCTCGGACAAGATGGAAAAGACCATCACTGTCCAGGTCGAAGACCGCGTAAAGCACGCCCTCTACGGCAAGGTCATTCGCCGCAACGCCAAGATCAAGGCTCACGACGAAGAGAACAGCGCCGGCATCGGCGACCTCGTGCTCCTCGCCGAGACCCGCCCGCTCTCCGCTACCAAGCGGTGGCGTCTGGTCGAGATCCTCGAGAAGGCCAAGTAACACCTGCACTTTGTTGCCTGGTGATACAGCTGAAGCCCTCGTTCCCCTTTGGGGGAGCGGGGGCTTCTGCGTTGCCGGCGGCCGTTGTAACCGGCCGCCGTCGGGCGCTGAGTGGCTGTCCTGTGTGACGCCGTCGGGAGAGCGGGGTGTTGTGTGCTGGCGCCGGGGCTGTGATATGGGGATACGCCCGAAACGTGCTAAGATTTTGAGTTTGTATGGCGCCTTTAGCGCGCCGTCATCAACCTCGTAAACAATCGTGCCACGGCATAGTGCCCCCTCGCGCCCCGACTCGTCGGGAACCGCCTTGGGAAGCAAATGTTTTTGGCACGGGCGTTTAGGCCTGGTCTGGCAAAATCCAGGCAGGTCAAGAGACACCCCGATCAACCGTTCCGCAAGGCTCATTCCGTAGGAAGATTTTCGGTCTGAGAACCAGCGCGACGCAAGGAGTAAATAGTGATTCAGCAGGAGTCGCGACTCAAGGTCGCCGACAACACGGGTGCTAAGGAAATCCTTACCATTCGCGTTCTCGGTGGATCTGGCCGTCGCTACGCAGGCATTGGCGACGTAATCGTCGCTACCGTCAAGGACGCAATTCCGGGCGGCAACGTAAAGAAGGGCGACGTCGTCAAGGCTGTCATCGTCCGTACCAAGAAGGAACGCCGCCGTGCGGATGGTTCCTACATCAAGTTTGACGAGAACGCAGCCGTCATCCTGAAGAACGACGGTGACCCCCGCGGTACCCGTATCTTCGGACCGGTTGGTCGTGAACTTCGTGACAAGAAGTTCATGAAGATCGTTTCTCTGGCTCCGGAGGTGCTCTAGTCCATGGCTAAGATCAAAAAGGGTGACCTGGTTCAGGTCATCACTGGCGCCAAGGCTGAGCGCGGCGGCGACAAAGGCAAGCAGGGCAAGGTTCTGCGCGTATTCCCGGAGACCAACCGCGTGTTGGTTGAAGGCATTAACCGCGTAACCAAGCACACCAAGGTCGGTCAGTCGCAGCGCGGCACCAAGACCGGTGGCATTGAGGTCGTCGAGGCTTCGATCCACATCTCCAACGTGGCTCTGGTTGACCCGTCCACCAAGAAGCCCACCCGCGTCGGTTTCCGCACCGAGACCGTTGAGCGCGATGGCGTGAAGCGTGACGTGCGCGTCCGCGTGGCCAAGAGCTCAGGGAAGGACATCTAATGACTGAGACTCTCGAGACTCCGGCAAGCAAGATCGTTCCTCGTCTGAAGACCAAGTACGCCGATTCCATCAAGAACTCGCTGACTGAGGAATTCAAGTACCAGAACGTCAACCAGGTTCCCCGCCTGGTCAAGGTCGTTGTGAACATGGGTGTTGGAGATGCCGCCAAGGACTCCAAGCTGATTGACGGCGCTGTCCGCGATCTGACCCTGATCACCGGCCAGAAGCCGCAGGTAACCAAGGCCCGCAAGTCGATCGCACAGTTCAAGCTGCGCGAAGGCATGCCGATCGGTGCACACGCAACTCTGCGTGGGGACCGCATGTGGGAATTCCTGGACCGTCTGGTCACGCTGGCTCTGCCGCGTATCCGTGACTTCCGTGGCCTCAGCGGCAAGCAGTTCGATGGCAACGGCAACTACACCTTCGGTCTGACCGAGCAGGTTATGTTCCACGAGATCGACCAGGATTCCATCGACCGCGTACGCGGCATGGACATCACCGTCGTGACCACTGCCAAGACCGACGACGAAGGCCGCGCGCTGCTCAAGGCGCTTGGCTTCCCGTTCAAGACCGAAGACTAATCTAGCTACGTAAAAGGTCCGACCGCGCTACTTCCGAACTCTGTTCTGGACAACTGGCACGGCGGAAACCGTTATGAGGAAGGGCAAGAGCCCACATGACAATGACAGATCCCGTCGCAGACATGCTTACGCGTCTGCGCAACGCTAACTCGGCATACCACGATTCCGTGTCCATGCCGTACAGCAAGCTCAAGGCACGCGTTGCCGACATCCTGAAGGCTGAAGGTTACATCGCCTCCTGGAAAGAAGAAGACGCTGAGGTTGGCAAGAAGCTGACCCTCGAGCTCAAGTTCGGTCCGAACCGCGAGCGTTCAATCGCTGGCGTTCGTCGTATTTCCAAGCCGGGACTGCGCGTTTACGCAAAGTCCACCAACCTGCCGCACGTGCTCGGTGGCCTGGGTGTCGCAATCCTGTCCACCTCTTCCGGCCTCTTGACTGACAAGCAGGCCGGCAAGAAGGGCGTGGGCGGCGAAGTCCTCGCTTACGTCTGGTAACGGGAAAGGAAGAGAATAATGTCACGTATTGGACGTCTCCCCATCACCGTTCCTGCCGGCGTTGAGGTCAAGGTTGACGGCTCTGTCGTCAGCGTCAAGGGTTCCAAAGGCGAGCTGAGCCACACTGTGGCCAGCCCGATCGAGGTTTCCCTGGAAGATGGCACCCTGACTGTCGCCCGCCCGAACGACGAGCGCGCCTCACGTTCGCTGCACGGCCTGACCCGCACCCTGATCGCCAACATGATCCAGGGTGTCACCGCAGGCTACGAGAAGAAGCTTGAGATTGTCGGTACTGGTTACCGCGTCCAGGCCAAGGGAACTGATCTGGAGTTCGCTCTGGGCTACAGCCACCCGGTTAACGTCTCGGCACCGAACGGCATCACCTTTGCAGTTGAGACCCCGACCAAGCTCTCTGTTTCAGGTATCTCCAAGCAGCAGGTCGGCGAGGTTGCTGCCAACATTCGCAAGCTGCGGAAGCCGGACCCCTACAAGGGCAAGGGCATCCGTTACGCAGGCGAAGTCATCCGCCGCAAGGTCGGAAAGGCTGGTAAGTAACCATGGCGATCGCAATTAACAAGAAGCGTACGAACAAGAGCAAGTCTGCCCAGCGCAGCCGCCGCCAGCTTCGTATCCGCAAGCGCATCTCCGGTACGGCTGTACGTCCGCGTCTGGTCGTCAACCGCTCCGCACGTCACGTATTCGTCCAGGTTGTCGATGACACCAAGGGCCTGACCGTGGCAAGTGCCTCCACACTGGAAGCCGACCTTCGTGCATTCGACGGTGACAAGACCGCCAAGGCCAAGCGCGTTGGCGAACTGGTCGCCGAGCGTGCCAAGGCTGCCGGTATCGAAGCAGTTGTCTTCGACCGCGGTGGTAACAAGTACCACGGCCGGATCGCCGCCGTCGCTGACGGCGCACGTGAAGGTGGGCTGGCACTGTGACCGAAAATAACGAAAAGGACATTCAGGTGACTGAAGCTGTAGCTGCTCCGGCAACTGAGACCGCTGCGCCTGCTACCACTGACGACCGCCGTGGTGGCGCCCGTCGTGGCGAGCGTGGCGACCGCGGCCAGGGCCGTGGCGACCGTGGCGGCCGTGGTGGCCGTGACGGCGGCCGCGAGGCCGAGAAGAGCCAGTTCGTAGAGCGCGTCGTAACCATCAACCGTGTTTCCAAGGTCGTCAAGGGTGGTCGTCGCTTCAGCTTCACCGCCCTCGTCGTCGTCGGTGACGGCAACGGCATGGTCGGCGTCGGCTACGGCAAGGCCAAGGAAGTTCCCGCCGCCATCGCGAAGGGCGTTGAAGAGGCCAAGAAGTCCTTCTTCCGCGTTCCCCGCATCGGCAGCACCATCCCGCACCGCGTTCAGGGTGAGGCCGCCGCAGGCGTCGTCATGCTGCGTCCGGCTTCCGCCGGTACCGGTGTTATCGCCGGTGGCCCGGTCCGTGCAGTGCTGGAGTGCGTGGGTATCCACGACATCCTCTCCAAGTCGCTCGGTTCCTCCAACGCCATCAACATCGTTCACGCGACTGTTGATGCCCTGAAGCGCCTCGAAGAGCCGGCAGCAGTGGCAGCACGCCGCGGCCTCCCGCTCGACGAGATCGCTCCGCCGGCAATGGTGAAGGCTCTCCTGAACCAGAAGGCAGGTGTCTGAGTCATGGCTAAGAACGTGCTTGTCTCCGATGCAAAGTTGGAGATCACTCAGATCAAGTCCGCCATTGGCGGCAAGCAGAACCAGCGCGACACCCTGCGGTCCCTCGGCCTGAAGCGGATCGGACACACCGTTGTCCGCACCGCCGACGCCGTGACCGTCGGGATGCTCAACACGGTTCCGCACCTGGTAAAGGTAGAGGAGGCGAAGTAAATGGCAGAGAAGAACACCGCCGAAAAGGCACAGGGCGCCGCTGAGAAGCAGAACGCACTGAAGGTTCACCACCTGCGTCCCGCCCCGGGTGCCAAGACCGCCAAGACCCGTGTTGGTCGTGGTGAAGGTTCCAAGGGTAAGACCGCTGGTCGCGGTACCAAGGGTACGAAGGCCCGCTACCAGATCAAGGCTGGCTTTGCCGGCGGCCAGCTGCCGCTGCACATGCGCCTGCCGAAGCTGCGCGGCTTCAAGAACCCGTTCCGGGTTGAGTACCAGGTTGTAAACCTGGACAAGCTCAACGAGCTGTTCCCGGAAGGTGGCGCAGTCACCGTGGAGAACCTGGTCGAAAAGGGTGCCGTTCGCAAGAACCAGCCCGTCAAGGTGCTGGG
Organism: Arthrobacter sp. 05L421; assembly: GCF_056397785.1. Classification (NCBI taxonomy): domain Bacteria; kingdom Bacillati; phylum Actinomycetota; class Actinomycetes; order Micrococcales; family Micrococcaceae; genus Arthrobacter; species Arthrobacter sp. 05L421. The sequence continues at coordinate 359,002 of NZ_JBFTOC010000001.1, read as the reverse complement.
GACCGGCGACATCACCGTCAAGGTTGACGTCACCGTCCACGCATTCTCGGCCAGCGCCGCAGAAAAGATTGCCGCAGCAGGCGGAAGCACCACCGCCCTCTAACGAGGCGGTGGGGCAGTTGCCCGTTGTTGAAAACTCCCGGTACCAGGGGCTCAGGCCCCCGGTGCCGGGAGTTTTTTTCAATTTTCGGGCCCCGCCGATTGTTCGCCGGACGCCTCCACCCGTTAGACTCGGTTGTTGGGTTTATTTGACCTGTCTCACACGACTTTACTTATTACTCAGGAGGACGCTTGCTTAGCGCATTCGGCCGGGCCTTTCGCACGCCTGATCTGCGACGCAAGTTGTTGTTCACGCTGGGAATCATCACAATCTTCCGCTTGGGTGCTTTCATCCCCTCGCCTGGTGTGAGCTACCAGAATGTCCAGCAATGCTTGCAGAACGGTCAGACCACGGGCGGGATCTACCAGCTCGTCAACCTGTTCAGCGGCGGTGCATTGCTGCAGGTGTCCATTTTTGCCCTGGGCATCATGCCCTACATCACCGCCAGCATCATCGTCCAGCTGCTCCGGGTGGTCATTCCCCGTTTCCAGCAGCTGTATGAGGAGGGCGCATCGGGGCAGTCAAAGCTGACCCAGTACACCCGTTACCTCACGATCGCCCTCGGCCTGCTCAACGCCACGACACTGGTGTCGCTGGCGCGGTCCGGCCAGCTGCTGCCTAACTGCCAGCTGCCCATCATCCCGGACAGCTCCATCGTCACCACGGTCCTGATCATCATCACGCTCACGGCCGGCACCGGCCTGATCATGTGGATGGGCGAGCTCGTGACCGAGAAGGGCGTCGGCAACGGCATGTCGCTGCTGATCTTCACGTCCATCGCGGCAGGCTTCCCGGGCTCGCTCGGTGCGATCTGGAAGGCACAGGGCCCCGGCACCTTCTTCCTGGTCCTGGTTATCGGCCTGCTCACCGTGGCCCTCGTGGTCTTCGTGGAGCAGTCCCAGCGCCGGATCCCGGTGCAGTACGCCAAGCGCATGATCGGCCGCCGCACCGTCGGCGGAACCAGCACGTACATCCCCATCAAGGTGAACATGGCCGGCGTCGTGCCCGTCATCTTTGCCTCGTCGATGCTGTACCTTCCGGGGCTGATCTCGCAGTTCAACCAGCCCAAGGCCGGCGAGCCGATGCAGCCCTGGGTTGAGTGGATCAACAACAACCTCACCAAGGGCGACCACCCGATCTATATGGCACTGTATTTCGCCATGATTGTGTTTTTCACCTACTTCTATGTTGCGATTACTTTCAACCCTGAAGAGGTCTCGGACAACATGAAGAAGTACGGCGGCTTCATTCCGGGCATCCGCGCCGGCAAGCCGACCGCGGATTATCTTCAGTACGTCCTATCCCGGATCACCCTGGCCGGAGCCTTCTATCTCGGCTTCGTGGCACTGATCCCGCTGGTTGCACTTGTCCTGATCAACGCGAACCAGAACTTCCCGTTCGGCGGCACCTCGATCCTGATCATGGTGGGCGTCGGTCTGGAGACCGTGAAGCAGATCGATGCGCAACTACAGCAACGTCACTACGAAGGGCTTTTGCGATGACGAGAATGTTGATTATCGGACCTCCCGGCTCCGGCAAGGGAACGCAGGCAGAACGCATTTCGGAACGCCTCGGCGTCGTTGCGATCTCCACCGGAGACATCTTCCGTGCCAACGTCAAGGGTGAGACTCCGCTCGGCGTCGAAGCCAAGAAGTACATGGACGCCGGTGACTTCGTCCCAGACAGCGTCACCAACAAGATGGTGCGCGACCGTCTCAGCGAGGACGACGTCGAGGCAGGCTTCCTGCTGGACGGCTACCCTCGCACCACCGCGCAGGTGGACTACCTCGATGAGATCCTGGCCGGCGCCGACCAGAAGCTCGACGTCGTCCTGCAGCTCACCGCGGACGACGAGGAACTGGTTACCCGCCTCCTGGGCCGTGCCAAGGAAACTGGCCGCAGCGACGACAACGAGGGCGTTATCCGTCACCGGCTGGACCTGTACCACGAGCAGACCGAACCCGTCGTGGCCAAGTACGCCGAGCGCGGCATCCTGACCCAGGTGGACGGCATCGGCCGCATCGACGAAGTCACCGAGCGCGTCATGGAAGCGATCAAGTCGGCCCAGGCCGCCTGATCCGCATCCGCTGATCCACGCCTGCGCACTGCGGCTGACGCAGCACAGAGACACAGCACAGAGACGCAGCACAGAAGGGCGCGTTCCGTACCATCGTGTACGGGACGCGTCCTTTGCTGTTGGACGGGCCGCAGGCAGTCCGTTCCGAGCCACCGTGCCGGTGCGGGAGAATAGAGCTTGAAGACTTGGGTTGATGACCCATGGGGGAGGCCCGGGGGAAGGGCCGCCGGACCGCGAGAGAAAACACTGAGGTACAGATGGCATTCGGCCAGGCACGCATTGAATACAAGACCAACGCCCAGATGCGCACGATGCATGAGGCCGGGCTTGTCCTGAGCCGGGCCCTGGATGCTGCGGTAGCCGCTGCGGCCCCGGGCGTCACCACGGCCCGGCTGGACGAGGTCTTCGCCGCCGTGCTCCAGGAAGCCGGCGCCAAATCCAACTTCCTCGGCTACCACGGGTTCCCGGCCACGATCTGCACCTCGGTGAATGAAGAAGTGGTCCACGGCATTCCCGGCAGCCGGGTGCTCCAGGACGGCGACATCATCTCGATCGACGGCGGCGCGATCGTGGACGGCTGGCACTCCGATTCGGCGCGTACCGTGATTGTCGGCACCGCCGATCCCGAGGACGTGCGCCTGTCCGAGGTCACCGAAGCAGCCATGTGGCGGGGCATCGCGGCCCTGGCCACCGGCAAATTCGTCGGCGATATCGGCAACGCGGTGGACGACTACGTCTCCTCCGTGCCCGGCAAGCCGCTGGGCATCCTGGAGGACTACGTGGGCCACGGCATCGGCTCCGAGATGCACATGGCACCGGACGTGCTGAACTACCGCACCGGCCACCGCGGGCCGAAGATCCGCCCGGGGCTGTGCCTTGCCATCGAGCCCATGCTGGTCCGCGGCAGCATCGACACCGCCGTCCTCGACGACGACTGGACCGTCGTCACCACGGACGGCAAGCGCTCCTGCCAGTGGGAGCACTCTGTCGCCGTGCACGAGAAGGGGATCTGGGTCCTCTCGGCACCGGACGGGGGAGCGGCGAAACTGGCGCCGCTCGGCGTCGTGCCCGTCCCGATCCCGTAAGCCGAATCACACCGCGACGCGCAAGTTTTCTGGCGACACCCGAATACGGGTAGCGCCAGGGATTTTGCGCGTCCCAGGGCAATTGGCGCCGCTGAAGGCGGTGGTTTACGTCGGGGCGCACAATAGAGCCATGGGAGCAACGGGAGCGATCACCGACGTCGCCGGGATCCGGATCGGCCATGTCCAGAAGTCCGACGGCGGCTGGCTGAGCGGGGTAACGGTGATTCTGCCGCCGCCGGGAACGGTGGGCTCGGTGGACGTCCGGGGCGGCGGCCCCGCGACGCATGAGACGGACTCGCTGGATCCCACCACGCTGTCCCAGGCCGTGGACGCCGTGGTCCTCACCGGGGGCAGCGCCTATGGCCTCGCAGCCGCGGGCGGGGCCATGCGCTGGTGCGAGGAGAACGGCCGCGGCTTCCCCGTCCCCGGCGGTCTTGTTCCGATCGTGCCGGCGGCCGCGATCTTCGACCTGGGCCGCGGCGGCGATTTCTCCGCCCGCCCGGGCGAGGCCATGGGCTACGCGGCTACGGCCGCCGCGGCAGCGCAGCCGGAAGGGCACGACGTCGAACGCGGCAACGTAGGCGCCGGCACGGGAGCGGCAATCGGCAGGGGCGCGTACAAAGGGGGAGTGGGCACAGCCTCCGTCACCCTAGAGAACGGGGTGACCGTGGGCGCCATTGCAGTAGTCAACGCGCTGGGACTGCCGTTTGGTACATCGCCGCAACGGGTGGAACCCGGGGCGGACGGCCCAAACGCTTCGGAACCCGAGAGCGGCAAGGAGCCGCCGCCGCTCAACACCACCCTGGTCGTCGTCGCCACCGACGCGGTCCTGGACACGGCGGACTGCAAGCGGACGGCCTCGGCTGCCCACGCGGGGCTGGCCCGTGCGCTGGCGCCCAGCCACACGCTCGCTGACGGCGACACCGTGTTCGCCCTGGCGACGGGCGCCGTGGCACTTGACCGCAGCACCCCGACGGCCCGGCAGATAAGCCTCATTACACTGCAGAGCGCGGCGGCCGACGTCGTCCGGCTTGCCATCCTTGACGGGATCTCGCGGGCGGAGGCAGTGACGACGGCGGCCGGGACGCTAGGTGCGTACGGACGCTGAGTGCGCTACGATGGCTGGATTTAACTCCGGATTTAACAATCGGACCACGATGGCGTAGTGTTGTCTGTTGGTTGTCTGCCCCGTTGTGCCCTTTTGTGGTCGGGTGGCATCAACCAACCAATCAAAAACGTCCGCGGTCATGACCGGTGCAAACCGGGAGGCTGCGGCAACAACAGTTAGCGGAGGGTATGGCCAAGAAGGACGGGGTCATTGAGATCGAGGGCGTTGTGACCGAGGCGCTGCCCAACGCGATGTTTCGCGTTGAGCTCACCAACAAGCACATCGTTCTGGCACACATCTCTGGAAAGATGCGCCAGCACTACATCAGGATCCTCCCCGAGGACCGCGTAGTGGTGGAGCTGAGCCCTTACGACCTGACACGTGGTCGTATCGTCTACCGCTACAAGTAAACACTGGGCGGCCAGAGCAATAGCCGAGGGCCGGTCCAGCTGACACACGCAAAGGAACGCCATGAAGGTCAAGCCGAGCGTCAAGCAGATCTGCGAAAAGTGCAAAGTGATCCGCCGTAATGGCCGGGTCATGGTGATCTGCGAGAACCCGCGCCACAAGCAGCGCCAGGGCTAATTTCCTTCACAGGAAATCCTGGGTTGCTAACCCACGCAAGTAAATAAAGGCAGCACAAGCTGAACTGGGACGTATTGAGCCCGGACAGCTAACCCCCGGTCGGAGGCTGGGGCCGCACTGAAACTGCGGGTGTACTGCCTACGACCTCCGGTTTATACAAGGAGTACTGCCAATATGGCTCGTCTCGCTGGCGTAGACATTCCCCGCGAAAAGCGGTTGGAAATTGCGCTTACTTACATCTACGGCGTGGGCAAGACCCGTGCACACGAAACCCTGGCTGCTACCGGCATCAGTGCTGACGTTCGGGTCAAGGACCTGACCGACGCACAGCTGGTTGAGCTTCGTGACTACATTGAAGGCAACTACAAGGTTGAGGGTGACCTTCGCCGCGAAGTGGCCGCTGATATCCGCCGCAAGGTTGAAATCGGCAGCTACGAAGGTATTCGCCACCGCAAGGGCCTGCCAGTGCGCGGTCAGCGTACGAAGACGAACGCACGTACCCGCAAGGGTCCGAAGCGCACCGTCGCAGGCAAGAAGAAGGCCCGTTAAGCCACATTTGTCCCCTAAAATCGCTGACGCGATTTCAGGGAACCCGGCAAATGAGGGAACAACGGAGCTTTCCCCCAATAACTTTCTGTAGGAGAAAAAATGCCCCCGAAGACTCGTGGCGCGGTTCGCAAGCCGCGTAAGAAGGACAAGAAGAATATCGCGCTGGGCCAGGCGCACATCAAGAGCACCTTTAACAACACCATCGTGTCCATCACGGACCCGAACGGTGCTGTCATCTCCTGGGCTTCGTCCGGTGAGGTTGGCTTCAAGGGCTCGCGTAAGTCCACCCCGTTCGCTGCCCAGATGGCCGCCGAAGCCGCCGCAAAGCGTGCACAGGAGCACGGCATGCGCAAGGTTGACGTGTTCGTCAAGGGACCGGGTTCCGGACGCGAAACCGCCATCCGCTCGCTCCAGGCCGCTGGCCTCGAAGTTGGCTCCATCCAGGACGTCACCCCCAGCGCCCACAACGGCTGCCGTCCGCCGAAGCGCCGCCGCGTCTAAGGCTTTCCAGCGCCAGGAGCTTGCCCGGACCCTCGCCGGTCCGGGCAGGCCCGGCCGCGTTAAGTCTCCAGACCGATCTTTCCACCACCTGTGTTGCGTCATATAGCGGATGCTCGCCGAAAGGAAACCTAAGTGCTCATTGCACAGCGCCCCACCCTCTCCGAAGAGGTCGTCTCCGAAAACCGCTCACGGTTCATCATCGAACCGCTGGAGCCGGGCTTCGGTTACACTCTCGGAAACTCCCTCCGCCGTACCCTGCTCTCCTCCATCCCCGGTGCCTCTGTAACGAGCATCCGGATCGATGGCGTGCTGCACGAGTTCACCACGGTTCCGGGTGTCAAGGAAGATGTCACCGAGATCATCCTGAACATCAAGAACCTGTCGGTTTCCTCCGAGCACGACGAGCCGGTTGTTGCTTACCTGCGCAAGCAGGGCCCGGGAGTCGTCACGGCAGCGGACATCGCTCCGCCGGCCGGCGTCGAATTCCACAACCCGGATCTGCACATTGCCACGCTGAACTCGAAGGGCAAGTTCGAACTCGAACTGACCATCGAGCGCGGTCGCGGCTACGTTTCGGCAGCTCAGAACAAGTCCGGCGACTCCGAGATCGGCCGCATCCCGGTCGACTCGATCTACTCGCCGGTCCTGAAGGTTACTTTCCGTGTGGAAGCTACCCGTGTTGAGCAGCGCACTGACTTCGACAAGCTCATTGTCGACGTCGAGACCAAGCAGGCAATCGCCCCGCGCGACGCTGTTGCTTCGGCAGGTACCACCCTGGTGGAACTGTTCGGTCTGGCCCGCGAGCTGAACACCGCAGCTGAAGGTATCGAGATCGGCCCGTCGCCGACGGACGCTGCCCTGGCAGCCGACATGGCTCTGCCGATCGAGGATCTGGACCTGACGGTCCGTTCCTACAACTGCCTCAAGCGTGAGGGCATCCACACCGTGGGTGAACTCGTTGCCCGCTCCGAGGCTGACCTCATGGACATCCGCAACTTCGGCGCGAAGTCCATCGATGAGGTCAAGGCCAAGCTGGTCGAACTGGGCCTGTCCCTCAAGGACTCCCCTCCCGGTTTCGATCTCGCAGCACGTGCCGCAGCCATCGAAGAGGACGACGCCGCGTTCAGCGACGACGAGCTCTAACCAACAGATCTTGGCCGGCTGGCTGGATGCACCCTGGTGCGCAGCCCAACGGCTTCCAATGAGGAGAAACTATTATGCCTACCCCCGCTAAGGGTCCGCGCCTCGGAGGCGGAGCGAGTCACGAGCGTCTTATGCTCGCGAACCTGTCCGCCGCACTTTTCGAGCACAAGCGGATCACCACCACGGTAACCAAGGCCAAGCGCCTGAAGCCGTACGCCGAGCGCCTGGTGACTTTCGCCAAGCGTGGCGACCTTTCTTCCCGCCGTCGTGTACTCGGCCTGATCAGCAACAAGGGCATCGTCCACGAGCTGTTCACCGACATTGCACAGGCAGTGGAGAACCGCGATGGCGGCTACACCCGCATCACCAAGATCGGCAACCGCAAGGGCGACAACGCCCCCATGGCTGTCATCGAACTGGTTCTCGAGCCGGTTTCCGCTAAGCAGGCCGTGGTAGCCGAGGCTACCTCTGCTGCCAAGCGCGATGCAGACAAGAAGGACGCCACGAAGGCCGAAGCAGCTCCGGTTGCCGAGACCGAAGAGGCTCCCGAGGCTGAGGTCGCTGAGACTGAAGCTGCTGCTAACGAAGAGGCTCCGGCCGCTGAGGAAGCAGCCGTTGAGTCCGAGAAGGACGCGAAGTAATTCGCTAGATCTTTCTTATAGACTTAAGTCTATGAACGAGCTCAAACCCGCTGCCCCCGTCTTGGGGGGCGGCGGGTTTTTGCGTATCCGGATGGATGTGGCGTACGACGGCGGCCCGTTCAGTGGGTGGGCTGTGCAGCCGGGCCTGCGCACCGTCCAAGGCGTCCTGGAAGAGGCCCTGGCGCTGCTGATCCGCCGCCCCATCCGCGTCACGGTGGCCGGCCGCACCGACGCGGGCGTGCACGCCCGCGGCCAGGTTGTCCACTTCGACCTCAGCGAAGCGGAGTGGCTGGGCCTGAACCGGGGCGCTGAACTGGATCCCGCGGTAGCCTTGTTCCGTCGCATCCGCGGCGCCTTGAGCCGGGGCCTGGGCGAGCTCAGCGGGGCCATCGAGGTGCATACCGTAAGCATTGCGCCCGCTGGCTTCGACGCCCGCTTCTCCGCCCTCTGGCGCCGCTATTCCTACAGGATCGCCGACGGCCCCGCGCTGTGGGACCCGCTGGGACGTGCCTCCACTCTGTGGCACAAGGATCCGCTCGATGTCGGGCTCCTCAACGAGGGCGCCGCGCCGCTGCTCGGGCTGCAGGATTTCCGTTCGTACTGCAAGCCCCGCGAAGGCGCCACGACCATCCGTGAACTGCAGCGTTTCGAATTCGCCCGCGGCACCGACGGCGTCATTGTCGCCACCGTGCAGGCCGACGCATTCTGCCACAACATGGTCCGGTCCCTGGTGGGCTCGGCGTTGTACGTAGGGGAGGGCGTAGAGGCCCCGGGCTGGCTCTACGAACGGCTCCTGGCCCGGCAGCGGGATGCCAAGTCTGTGCTGGCTGCCCCGCATCCGCTGGTGCTCGAGGAAGTGGCCTACCCGACAGCCAGCGGCATGCTGGCCCGCGCCGAATTGACCCGGGCCCTGCGCGCCTAGATTGTTCGGCGAAATCGCCGAAAAGCGGCCAGATCGCCGGAAGTTACCAGCGATCCGGCAGCTTTCCGGCGACCTCGGGCCCTCTCCTAGAAGGCGGCCGGGGGACCGTCGGCGGGAAGCTCGAGAGTGAAAGTGGTTCCGTGACCCGGACGGGTGCGGCAGGAGATGGATCCGCCGTGCCGTTCCACGATGGCTTTGGTGATGGACAGTCCCAGACCGGCCCCCGGAATGGAACCGTCGCGGACGGCAGGGCTGCGGAAGAAGCGGGTGAAGACCCGTCCGGCGTCGGCGGTGGTCATGCCCATTCCGGTGTCCGCGACGTGGAGACGCACCAGACCGTCGGTCGTGCTGGCGGAGATCCGCACCGACCCGCCGTCGGGAGAGTACTTGATCGCGTTTGAAACGAGGTTGTCCAGGGCCTGGGTGATCCGGAGCGGATCCACGTTGGCCCAGAGCGGGACCGGGACGTCCATCGCCAGGCAGACCCGGTGTGCCTGTGCCTGTGCCTGGGCAGAGCCAAGGCTGGCCTCCACGAGACCGGCGAGGTCCGTGCGGCGGGGATGGACGTGGACTGCGGCGCTGGCGGACATGAGGAGGTCCGACACCAGGGCCAGGAGCCGCTCCGCATTGCGCTGCGCCACTTCGACACGGCGTGTCACCGGACTGTCCAGGCCCTCCGTGTCGGCGAGCACCAGGTCCAGGTTGCCGATGATGGATGTCAGCGGCGTGCGGAATTCGTGGGAGACGGTGGAGACCACCTCGTCCTTCGCCGCGAGGGCATCCACGAGGAGTGTGACCTCGTTGAAGACCACCACCGCCCCCCGGAAGTTACCGGCGTCGTCCTTGAGAGGCCGGGCTCCCGTCGAGAGGACACGGCTGGCGGACCCCTCGCCGAAGCAGACAAGGTAGTCGGCAAAGGACTCGCCGGCCAGCGCGCGGCGGATGGGGCGGCGCTCGAGGGGCAGCGGGGTCATTCTGTCCTGCCCTGTCAGCAGCAGCTGGCCTTCTTCCGCCGGCAATTCCGCCGACTCCGGCGATTCCGGCGACTTCGCAGAGGCGGGGGCAGCGGCCGCGGATGCCTCCAGCTGGGTCTGCCAGCTGTTGGTCAGCAGCCGCCGGCCAGCGGCGTCGACTGCCACGATGCCGACGTCGACGGTGTCAAGAATGGTGTTCAGGAGCTGTTCGCGTTCCCTGCTGTCCGCGAGCAGGACTTCCAGTTCGGCTTCCTTGGACTGGATCCGCCACTGCTCGTGCCGAAGGCGGGCCCGCGCGAAACGCATGGCCAGGGAGACCGCCAGCATCATCAGCGGCACCAGCACGGCTTCGACCGTGCGGGCTGCCAGCGGAGCCGCGCGGTCCGCGAAGAGCCAGGGCAGGGCGGCCAGCAGTGGCACCGAGAAGCTCAGTGAAACGCTCGCGGCGGCCGACAGCCGGGACGCCGAAATCCACACCACGGGCAGGACCGAGAGCACACCGGGATCCGGCAGGCCGGCGGAAGTGCCGTCCCGGAGCAGGCCGATCGCGACCAGGTCCAGGACGGGGATGACGAGCGGCGCCAACGGACCAAAACCTTGCCAGGGGACCAGGACGCAGGCCGCAAGGAGCACGGCCTGCAGCGCAAGTGCGAACCGGCACAAGGCGCTGTCCGGAAGGCCGGGCCACGCGGCCGGGGCTGCGAGTACCACTCCTGTCATCATCATGGCCAGCGGCAGCTGGCACACAAGGACCCGCGCGGGCGGCCCCAGAGCCTTGCCGTATCGGTCCGCACCGCGGATCAGCCGCTGTTTAAGCAAAGACGCCCCGTTCCCTTCCCGTTGCTCCAGTTTTACACCTTGTGTCACGTAAATTTGACACAAAACGAAGTTTTGCTATTTGTATTACCGAGCAGCCGGGAATTTGCCGCGTAGGGTGGGTATTCTGGCAATGCCGGTGGGGGCCGGCGAGTACATTGCTGCCGGCGCATCCGCGAACGGCGGCGCAGCGTGACACATGAGGGGGGCCATGACCGACCTGGGAGTCGCCGTCGTAGTAGAAGACGACGAAGATGTTCGGAACCTTGTCGAAGCCGTATTGAGCCAGGCAGGCTTCGAAGTTCATTCGGCGGCCGGTGGGCGTGAAGGGGTCGACGTCGTCAGGGCGCGGGAGGCGAGCGTGGTCACCCTGGATGTCGGACTGCCCGATATCGACGGTTTCGAGGTGCTGCGCCGGATCCGGCAGTTCAGCGACGCCTACGTGGTCATGCTGACGGCGCGGACCGACGAACTTGACACGCTGACGGCGTTTCATACCGGCGCTGATGACTTTCTGGCGAAGCCTTTCCGGCCGCGCGAGTTGCGCGCCCGCGTCGGTGCCATGATGCGCCGGCCCCGGCAGGACATCGGGACCGCACACGTATCCGGTGGTGACGCCGTCGCCGCGCCGGCGCCGTCGCAAAGTCCGGTGCTGCACCACAACGGCCTGGACTTGAACCCCGAGACCCGGTCCGTGAGCGTCGACGGGGTGGCGATCAGCCTGACCCGCAGCGAGTTCGACCTCCTGCAGGCCCTTCTCGTGGGCGCCGGCGCTGTGCGGTCCAAGACCGAACTGGTGCGGGTTGTCCGGGGTGATTATTATCGGGCGGATGCCTACATCAGCGAATCCGACGAACGCGCCGTCGAGGTTCATATCGGCAACCTGCGCAGGAAACTCGGCGAGGACCCGGTGCAACCGCGCTGGCTGCAGACTGTCCGCGGGGTGGGCTACCGGCTTTCGCCGGCGCGGTAGCTTCTCTGGCTGGTCGGCGCCCGGCGTCCGGTAGCCGGCGCCCGGATCGTGAGTTGGGGGCAGCGGTACCGGCGGCCCTAGCTGTCCCACAGCACATAGCTGAACTGGAGCTCGTCAATGGTTTCCCCGCCGCGCTCGGCGACGTCGCGCAGGAGCGCCAGGGCGTGGCCCATCTCGCCGGCCCTGAGGGCGTTCTCCAGCTCGCCGGCGAGCTGGGCCAGGCGCAGGCCGCCGACCATGGCCGAGGACGTCTTCAGGCTCAGCACCGCGTCCATCGAGCCGGCGAGATCCCCACGCTCCAGGGCCGACGCCAGCGAGCGGTACCGCTGATCCCACATCCGCGTGTAATCCCTCGCAAATCCCTTCGCCACGGCCGGGCTGTCTAGCTGGTCACCAAGCTCCTGAAGAGCGCCCGGATCCACAAGCGGGGGCGCCGCCGGGAGGACCGCCGGCGCACTGGACGCCGTGAAGGCAGGCACCGGCAGCCCGGGAGAGTTTGTGGGAGCGAGGGCAATGCTCGCGTCTCCGTCGTCGGGGCAAGCGCTTGGAAGGGACATGTGAACACGCTACTTGCTGATAGAGGCGATGCCTTGCAGCCCGGTCTATCCTGCGGAAACCTTGAGGCATTCCGATGGGGAACCAAGCACGGGCGCTATTGCGGGCTATGGACCCGACTGTGACCGAGGCTGTTACTGGCCGCTGAACGTGTCAATGGCGTTAATGACGGCCGGGCCCAGGATGGCAATGAAAAGCACCGGGAAAATGAAGAACAGCAAGGGGAACAAGATGGTGACGGGCAACTTCATGGCCTTCTCCTCAGCCCGTTGCCGGCGCTTGACCCGCATGACCTTCGCCTGAATCCGCAGCACCCGGCTGATGGCAATGCCGTAGGCGTCGGCCTGGACCACCGCCTGGACGAAGCTGCGCAGCTCGGGCACGTTGGTCCGTTCCGACAGTGCCACGTAGGACTCCCGCCGGCTGCGCCCGACCTGCATGTCCTGCAGGGTCCGGATCAGTTCCTCCGCCAGCGGGCCTTTGCCGTTCTCGCCCGCGCGGGCCATAGCCCCTTCGAAGCCCAGGCCCGCTTCCACGGAGATGAGCATCTGGTCCAGCGTGTTGGCCAGTTCCAGCTGCATGATCTTCTGCCGCTCCTGCCCCTTGCTGTAGAGCAGGAGGTCGGGGATGAAGTAGCCCAGCAGGAGCACAAAGATTCCCACCAGCTTGAGGATCGGCGTCGAACTGTTGGCGCTGATCCAGAAGCCCAGGAGGGCACCAAGGAGGCCAAGGAGCGGCTTGGCCGAGAGCACCCGCCCCAGCGGCAGGGAGGCGGGGCGCCCGGCGAGGGACAGCAGCCTGTCCAGCTTGCGGACGTAGGCCGCGGGGGTCAGCCGGTAGCCGATCCGTTCCAGCAGGCCACTGCGGTCCCGCTGGGTGAGTTCGGCAGGGTCCGCGCCCAGGGTGAGTATCTCCCGGACGGCGCGCTGTGATCCGCGGTCGACCGAGAGCAGGGACCACGCGAGATAGCCGAGCGGCAGAGCCACCAACAGCATGGCAAGAAGTACGGCGGGTGCCATGGCCGGCTCAGAACTTCAGGTCGATGATCTTGCGCATCCACAGACCGCCAATGGTCATGAGGATGACGGAAGCGCCGATCATGCCCCACCCCAGCGGGTGCGTGAACATGGCGTTCATGTAGCCGGGATTGACCAGCATCAGCATCACCACGATCCCGATCGGCATGGCCATGAGGATGTAGGCGGAGAACTTGCCCTCGGCGGCGAGGGACTTGATGTGCCCCTTGATCTCGCTGCGCTCGCGGATGGTCTCGTTGACCTGGTCCAGGACTTCGGCCAGGTTCCCGCCTACCTCGCGGTTGATCTGGATGGCCTGGGCGACCCAGACGAAATCCTCGTTCCGCATCCGGTCCGCGGTGTCGGTGAGGGAGGCCAGAAGGTCCCGGCCAAGGCTGGTCTCGGTGACCACGCGGCGCATCTCCTCCGACGTCGGGCTTTGCGATTCGGACGCGGCGGCGTCAATGGCGCGCAGAACGCTGTGCCCCGCCCGGAGGCCGCCGGAGAGCAACTGCAGGGTATCGCCGAGCTGCTGGTCGAACTTGTTGCGGCGCTTGCCGGTCAGGAAGCCGATCACGAGATGTCCCACGACCGGTGCCAGGAGCACCAGCAGGACCGCCAGCAACGGGCCCGCGACAACGAACCCGGCCACTCCCGCCGCAACGGCGCCGGCCAGCAGCAGGACGAAAAAGTCGGCCTGGCCCAGGCGCAGTCCGGCCTGCTCCAGCGACTCGCGGTTGAAGAGCCGGACCTTGCGGCCGGAGAAGAACCCGTCCACCAGGTGGACGGCCGAACCGGCGAACCGCGTCAACTGAGAGTCTGGCTGGCCCTTGACGGGCCGGCGTCGGTCCAGCGGGACACTTGCCCCGCCCGGTGCGAGCAGCACGAACCCCAGGACCACCACGGCGCTGAAGAGCAGGCCGACGCCGATGGGCAGCAGAGTCATCGGCAGATCACGCCCTTCCGGCCGGCGTCAGCTGCGCGGCAAACACAGCGGGGGAGACATAGATGCCCAGGTCCTCGAACCGGTCTATAAAGCGCGGCCGGATGCCGGTGGGGACCGGTCTGCCGAGAAACCGGCCATGGGCGTCGACGCCGGCGGCGTAGTCGAACACGAAGGCGTCCTGGAGCGTGACGATGTCTCCCTCCATGCCCTGGACCTCGGTCACGTGGGTGATCCGCCGGGTGCCGTCCCGCAGGCGGGAAATCTGGATAATCAGGTTGACGGCGGAGGCGATCTGTTCCCGGATGGCCCGCAGCGGCAGGTCCATGCCAGCCATGAGCACCAGCGTCTCCAGCCGGGCCACGGCATCCCGGGGCGAGTTGGAGTGGACGGTGGAGAGCGAACCGTCGTGGCCGGTGTTCATGGCCTGGAGCATGTCCAGTGATTCGCCGCCGCGGACCTCGCCCACCACGATCCGGTCCGGCCGCATGCGCAGGGAGTTCCGCAGCAGTTCTCGGATGGTGACCTCGCCCTTGCCCTCGGTGTTCGACGGCCGGCTTTCCAGCCGCACCACGTGTTCCTGCTGGATCTGGAGCTCGACGGCGTCCTCGATGGTCACGATCCGCTCGTCGTTGGGCAGGAAGGAGGACAGGACGTTGAGCAGTGTCGTCTTGCCCGTGCCGGTACCGCCGGAGACGATGATGTTGAGCTTGGCCTTCACGCAGGCGTTCAGCAGCTCCGCCATTTCCGGCGTCAGCGTGCCGAACTCGATGAGGTTCCGGATGGTCAGCGGGACCTTGCTGAATTTTCGGATGGTCAGCGAGGAACCGCCGACGGCGAGGGGCGGGATGACGGCGTTGACGCGCGACCCGTCCTCGAGCCGCGCATCCACCAGGGGCGAGGACTCATCGATGCGCCGGCCCACCTTGGAAACAATGCGCTCGATCACTTTGCGTAGGTGGTCCTCGGAACTAAAGCGGGACTCCGTCAGAGTCAGTTTGCCGTTCCGTTCCACGTAAATCTGGTCCATCCGGTTGACCATGATTTCCGTGACGGCGGGGTCGTCCAGGAGGCGCTGCAACGGGCCGTAGCCCAGGACGTCGTCGGCCACGTCGCGGACCAGCCGAGAGCGCTCTTCGACGGACAGGGGGACCTGTTCGGCGTCGATGATGCGGGTCAGCTCTTCCCGCGCCGAGGTGCGGAGGTCCTCTTCCTTGGTTGCCGAATCGTTGAAGCGGGTTCCCATCCGTTCGAACAAGGCCGTGGCGGCCCGTTGCTTGAGGGCCGCGAAGGCGTCGACGGGCTGCTGGCCCCGGGCACGGGGTTCCTGGTGCTCAGGGAAGCCCGGCGCAGGTGGGTGGCTGTCTTTCTGGAGCACGACGGCGGCCGCCGGTGCCGCCGTCGTCTCGCTTCCGCCCAGCCGGGACGCTGCTGGCGGTGATACCTTCAGCGGGGACACGGCCGGCGGGGGTGCGGGCGTACCCTCGGCGGAGCGGAGCCGCTCGGAGAGCTTCACTTAGACCACCACCCGACGGTGGAGCTTCTTCTGGGCGGTGGCGCGCCAGGCGGGATCGAACCGGTTGACGAGCTGGCGCAGGCCCTTGATGGCCGGGTCCTTGCGTCCGTCCTGGAGCACCGGGATGCCGCGGTTGGTGGAGAACGCGACTGCCTTGGACCGGGGGATGCTGACGTCCACGGGCGCCCCGATGGTCGCCTCGACGTCCTGGACGCTCAGCCCGGACTTGGAGTCGGCCATGTTCAGGACCACGTGGCGGGTCTCCGGCAGCAGATTGAGCCGCCGGAGGATTTCCAGGCCGGAGCGCAGCCCGCGGATGCTCGGCACGTCCATGGCGGTCACCCAGACCGCATCGGTGCATTGTTCGAGCGCGGCGAGCCCGACCTCCGGGAGCCCGGGCGCGGTGTCGACCACGACGTACTGGAACTGTTCGGCCAGTTGTTCGAGCAGCCGGGTGACCTGCTGTGGCGTGATGTCGTCCGCCTCCTCGGGCGTCCTGGGGGCGCAGAGGGCGTAGATACTGGCGGGGTGGACCGTGAGGAAGGCCTTGAGCACGAGGGAATCCTGGCTGGCCGAGGACGAGACGGCGTCGGTCACGGTGTGTTCCGGGTTTAGGTACAGGCCAGAGGCGACGTCCCCGAACTGCAGGTCCAGGTCCACGATCACCACGCCCATGGGTGCGACTTTGCCGAGTCCGATCGCTATGTTGGTGGCAATCGTGGTCTTACCGACCCCGCCCTTGGGGGAGAAGACTCCGATCACCAATCCCTTGGCGCTGTCCGGCTGACTGGCTGCCGTGGTCCGGTTGCGGGTGGCGAACGACTGGCAGGCCCGTTCCAGCAGCACCCGGATCTGGGCGGGGTCCGCCGCCGGGCTGAGGATGTCGCGGATGCCGGCACGCATGGCCAGGAGGATGAAATTCGGATCTGCCTCGCCGACCAGGATGACGCTGAGCTCGGGAAGCTGGACGTCGAACACCGTCGCCAGGCGCAGGGCGTCCTCCACCGGCACGTCCGGTCCCAGGATCAGGACCTCCGGCCGTTCCTGGTTGAGGCTGGCGAAGAGCTCGGCAGGGTTCGCGGGATTGACGAACGCGAAGGTCTGCAGGGTGCCGGGGAGGCCGCCGGCCAGCGCCTGGCGGACGCGGGCATCAAAGTCCGTGTTCGGGGAAATCAGGACAAAGCGGCTCATTTGTAGACCTCCGGTTTCGTTATGATTCCTGGCCGGCCGCTGTCCTTGGCGTTGAGCGGTTCCTTGCTCAGCCAAAGGCTGGCGGTGTCGGTGAACTCCGAGGCGTAGACGATCTTGCCGGCGTCGACGTCGTTCACGGCGACGGTCAGCAGCAGCGATCCGGTGGGGAGCGAGGTATCTTCGGGCGGTGCGGTGGCACCATCTGCTGAGGGCTGGGCAGGAGCCGTAGCGACGGGGGCGCGCTGCACCGCGGTCACCAGGACCTTGTGGATGGTCAGCTGGGTTGTTTCCTTCTCCGGCTTGGCTTCGAGGCCGCCGCTTTTGAAGGAAATGAAGATACCGACGTGATCCCCGGGTGCCAGCCTGCCGCCGACCACGCGCTGCGGTTCGAGCTGGAAGGAGAC
Organism: Arthrobacter sp. 05L421; assembly: GCF_056397785.1. Taxonomy (NCBI): domain Bacteria; kingdom Bacillati; phylum Actinomycetota; class Actinomycetes; order Micrococcales; family Micrococcaceae; genus Arthrobacter; species Arthrobacter sp. 05L421. The sequence goes on along the minus strand of NZ_JBFTOC010000001.1, from coordinate 341,903 downwards.
TTCCTGCAGACCGGCCGGGATCTGCACGGATCCGCTGGTCTGCAGTTCCTCGGGTGCGATCAATCGCTCCGCGACGAGTTGCTCGCCGGGGAGCAGCTCAACCGCGGTAACTTTGCCGGCCAGCCCGTCCAGGTTCTGGAGCGCCGACTTCGAGACAGCCTTTCCGGGAAGTTCCTCGCTGGTGACGAAGCCTTTCAGAGATGCAACCGAGGTGCCCGCGGGCACCGCTTTATTGACCACGAGGACGGTGAGGGGTTCGAGGCCTTGAACCGCCCGGCTGTCGGCTCCTTGCGCGTAGCTGACCACCAGGATGGCTCCGACGACGGCCAGTACCAGGGCCGCGATTCCTGCCAATAAGCGTGAGTTCACTGTTAGGGCACTCCAATGGTTAGGCGGACTATTGAGGTCCCGTAGTCCGGTGCCCCGCCGAGTTCGAAGGCATCCGACAGAGAGACGTATCGGACGAAATAGCCCCTGATGGTCTTGTTCTTGAGCGTCCCGCTCAGTGACCAGCTGTAATTGGCGAAGCGGTAGCCAGTGACATGGAAGGAGGCGAATCCCTTGACGTAGTACTTGCCGCTGGACCCGTTACCGGTGGCCACGTCGTATAGCGGGAAAAGGACTGTTTGGTCGTTCATCTTGCTCATGTCCGCAGCGGTGCACTCGCCTGGTGCGCTCGCGCCCGTGTTGCTGGTGAACCATGCGCCAGCACTGTTCGCCTGCCCGGCGGTCAGGGTGACTCCGCATTTGGCATCGCTATCCGAAATCCACCCGAAGCCACCCGGGATCTCGCCACAGCCGCCGGAATCCATGTCCAGGACCTGTTCGGCGCCAGCCAGCGAACCGGGTATCAGGTTGAGTTTGCATTGGGCAATGGCCAGGGGCAGAAGGATCGTGCCCGTGGACGGCGTCCCCCACTGCACACGGGACGCGGCTGTTACTTCGGCGCTTGAAAAACCCAGGGCACGGGCAAAGAAGAGCGAAACGCTGTTGGGCGTCTTACCTGCTTCCTGGGCCCCCACCGTTACTTTCACGGTGCGGGCGGCCTTGTCCAGGACGAGGGCTGCGATGTTGCTCGCGCCGTCGGGGGCGTTGCCGTTGGCGAGGCTTCGGGCGAGCGGGGAACTGGTGGAGCAGTCGGCGTCGCTGATGTCCTTGGCGCACTTTTGGGCGATCATAAGTGCCACTGCATCCGAGCCGTTCTGATCCTGGGTCCGCTCGGCGTAAAGCATGCCGACGTCGACCGCTAGGGCGGCGAACCCCAACAGGGTCACCATGAGGATCGCGACGAGGATGCTGACGGCGCCGCGCTCGCTGCTTCCGTTCCCTACCCGCCGCATACCATGACTCCCTTGCCTTGCAGGGGGAACGGGCCGGCGATGCCCGTCATGGTGGCGAGGGTGTAGGTGATGGTGAAGGTCACTTGCGCTCCGGAGGTACACGTGGCGGGACTAACGGTGATGTTGGCGTCCGTCAAGGCAGGCTGTAAGGCCGTGGCCGCGTTCTTGGCTGCGGTTCGCGCGGCCGTGGGATCGTTGCCTATCGCCATCACGCGCACGCCTTCACGGGCGGCGCTGGACAGCGAAATCTGGACATTGTAGGCGCGGCCGAACTCCATGATGCCCAGCAGCAGCATGATCAGGACCGGAGCCAGGAGGGCGAACTCCACGGCGACGGCTCCCCTTTCATTTGTCTTGGACATTGAGGGACCGCCTTCCTGCGGATACTGTTTGCAGGCTCCTGGAACAGTCAGGGTTGGGGACGGCCGAAGCCTTCCCCAACCCTGACTGGTGGATCATAGAGCGCTGCTAGCTGCAGCTAGAGGCGGTTGCTCCAGTCCCGCCGCTTGCCGGTACTCCCGCCGTGTAGTGCTTTCCGCTGACGCCGCACTGAACCGACTCGAAGGTGGAATTCAAAGTGCCGCCGAGCAGTGTGACGGCGACGATAATCACGACGGCGATAAGGGAGACCATGATGCCGTATTCAACAGCGGTGGCGCCGCGCTGTTCGCGGCGAAGACGGGTCGCGATGTTGCTGACGAGAGAACTCATAAATGCCTCCGGGCGAAGTGGGCAGTTGGCCGCGATCAGGATTGGAATAAAGCTGGAAATGTTAGGAGCACTTCGCCGCGACGGCCGCGGTGCCTCCCGCAGCCGGGACAGACGGGGAGAACGTTTTTCCGCTGACGGAGCACTGAACCTTTGTGAACGTTTCCTGCAAGGTGCCGCCGAGCAGCGTGACAGCAACGATGATCACGACGGCGATGAGGGAGACCATGATGCCGTATTCGACGGCGGTGGCGCCGCGCTGGTTTCGGCGAAGGCGGGCTGCGAAGCTGGAGAGAATAGAACGCATTGGTGACTCCTGAGCGAGTTGGGAGGCTGGCCCTGCACCAGCACTGAGAGGAACTTAGCAACTGACGACACGCCGACGATTCGGCTTTGACGCATCCTGTGCCAAGGCTTCCCAAACTGCACCTTTCCTGTACATTCACTGCGCCCAACCTGCGCTCGTATACAGCTTCTTCGCCGAATTCCTGGCAAACAGAAGGACCCCCTCGGCTCTGGTCCAAGGGGGTCCGGTTTCTGGGTGTCCTACGGCCGGCGGTTCCGTGCACGCCGGCCGATCAGTCAGCTCGGTATACGTATCAGTCGGGAGTTGGAGCTGATCGCATTGATCGCCGAAACAAAGATCGGACCGAGGTCCGCTCCGTTTGAGGCGCAGAAGAAATAATCTCCGTCGGAGTTCTCCGCAGCCGCTAGGGCCGGCGTCGAACAATCGTTGCTGGCGGTGCTTGGGACTCCCGGGGACTTCTCGGAGGCAGCAGCAGCGAGAACGTCGCGCACAAAGGTTGGGCTGCCACCGCACCGGGCGGACGTTGCTGCGTTGTACGCGACAGTGACGATCAGGATGTTCTTAAACTTTGCGTCGGCGGCAACTGCCTTCAGATTGTCGCAGGCAAACGCTCCGTTCGAGTTCGTGATGTCGCCAGAGGCGTCCACCGAGGTAACTCCTCCGATGCCGGTCTCGTTCGGTTGACCATCGGTCTCCAAGACAATGGCTTTACGGGGTGTTCCTGCCCGGGCTGGCAGGCTCCCGAGGTTGTTGGCGTCCAGTCCAAGCAGATATCGAGCTGCGGCCTTCACGGGTGAGGCCAGGTAGGTGCCGCTGCCCGAGTGCGCCAGGCATTGCACACCCTTGACGAGTGCGCTGCCGTTGTTGAGCGCGGCCGGTGTGCCTGTGGTGGTGTAGTCGTTGGAGAATGGGACGGGAATCCATGGGCCACTCGTGGCCGAACCCGAAGGGTTAGTGTTGCAGCCGGTGGTGGGGCTGCTACGACCGATGGTGCCCAAGGCTACGTACTGTTGGTCCTTGGTCATAGTCTTTAGCGTGGTCTGAATGGCGGTTCTCATACTGGCAAGGTCAGTGTCGCTCATACTGCCCGTCCGGTCTGCCACCAGTGCGACGTCCATGGGGTTCGGTGTCTGGGATCCGCAGGAACCCTTGCACGCGTCCGAGGCCAGTGAGCCGGTGTTGCCGCTATTAATCCCGATCACGGGCGCGAAGTTGAATGCGACGTCCTTGTCGTCGGTCGCTGTGATCGAATTACAGGAGTTGCTACCCCCCGGGATACAGGGGATTGCGCAGATGGTTTCGCTGCATCTGGCGCCGGCGATTGTTCCGGGATTGCAGACGCTCGGAATCTGACTGGTGACCACAGTCCGGCCCGCACCTGTTGACGCCACCACGCACCAGAAGGTGACCGCGGGCGCCGCTGCCGGGTCGTTGGCTCGGGCGAATGATGCCGCTGCGTTGCGGGCAGCCACCGGGTCGCCGGGGAGGTATGACGCACCAGCCAGCGCGGCGGCGTCCAGCGCGTTGCTCAGGTGCTGGCGCTCATAGACTAACCGGCCGACGTCGAGCGCCATCGCAAGGGCCCCGAATAGCACTGGAACCATCAAGGCGAAGATGACGGCCGCCGCCCCGCGCTGCCGGGATGCCTTATCGCGTTTCTTCCTGTCGTTCCCCTGATCCTGGTTACTACGGACGCGACGTAGCCGCTTCAGGAACGATCCTGATGTCAAGGAGTGCATGATCCTCCGGTCCAACGCTGTGCGCCCGCGGCAACAGCCGCCGGGCTTTCCATTTTCATGACGGCTTTTGCTTCGAACACGCCGCCGAGTACCCACGAATAGAATCCGGTCAGCGACGACTGGGGATAGCGCAAGCAGACGACCATAAGCCCGGGAGCCCCAGCCGAGGTGTCGACGGCGAATCGGACCTGGAGTTGGCTGCTTTCAAGCGAACCCCGTGCGCGGTTGGCGGACGCAATGACGTCACCCTGCGTCACGCCCTGCCGCGCGCTTTCGCGCGCCGCTCCCTGCAGGCTAACGGTCTGCCCGAGGGCCGTCCCAAAGTCGATCACTCCGAGAAGCATGGAAAGGAGCAGGGGGAGCACCAAAGCAAATTCAACAGCCGTCGCACCGCGCTGCCGGCCATCCCGAACCGTTCGGCGTCCTGTCCTGGACCTAAACATCTGTTGCTCCTTCAATCTGGTTGATTTCTACCCACTCCAGCGAGGTGGGGGATGAATTGCATGCCGGCTTAGCTGCTTTCGCTACCGGCCCGAAAATGTAGCGATTGCGTTGATGACGGCGGGGCCGAGAATGACGATAAACAGCGGTGGAAAAATAAAGAGAAGCAATGGGAATACGACAGCCACTGGAAGCTTCATTGCTTTTTCCTCTGCCCGAAGACGTCGTTTAATTCGCATCTGGTCCGCTTGGGGTTTCAGGACCCGGGCGACAGAAAGGCCCTGCACATCGGCTTGGATGACAGCCCCCACGAAACTCTTCAACTCCGCTACCGTGGACCGTGCCGCCATGGCCTTGTAAGCCTCACGGCGGGTTCTGCCGGCCTGGATGTCCTGAAGGGTGCGCACCATCTCGTCCGCCAGCGGACCCTTCCCGCTTGTCCCCACGCGGGCCATAGCGGCTTCAAAACCCAGGCCGGCCTCGACCGAGATGAGCAATTGGTCCAAGACATTGGGCAGATCCAGCAGCAATCTCGCCTGGCGCTTTGTGCCGCTGTTGTAGACCAGGAGGTCCGGGAGGAAGTAACAAGCTGCCGTGAGGCACACTGACAACAGACCCGCCTGCGGACTTTTTGTTCCGCCGAAAAGGAGCGCCAACAGAACCCCGCCAAGGGCCGCCAGTGGTTTCAGGCTCAGGAGGCGGTCCAACGGCATTGAGGCCGGCCGGCCCGCATTCCCGAGCATCCGGTCCAAGTGGGACACATAGGCTGCGGGTGTCAGCCTGCGGGCAAGAAGCAGCAGCCAGTGAGGGCCGGCCGGGGAGGCACCTGCCTGCGGGGCGGACGCGGCAGCCAGCCTCGATTGGATCAAGCGGCCAGAAGCCCTGTCGACGCCGATAAGGGACCAGGTGAAGTAGGCCAAAGGAAGAATGATGCTGGCTATCAGCAGCCAGACTGTGGGGGTCATGTGCTCAGCTCCTTTAGAATTCGATCTTGACCATGCGGCTGATCCAGAAGGAGCCGATGGCCATCATGACCACGCTGGCTGTGATGAGGACCCAGCCCAGCACCGTGGTTGTCAGGACCGACATGTATCCCGGATTGACGAGATTGATGAAGATTGCGACAACGAACGGCAGCGCAATCAGGATGTATGCCGAGAACTTTCCTTCTGCCGCCAAGGCGCGGACCTGGCCCTTGATCTGAGCCCTCTCGCGGACGGTCTCCGCAACATGGTCGAGCACCCCGGCCAAGTCGCCGCCAACTTCACGGTTGATCTCTATCGCCTGGCTGAGCCATTCGAAGTCCTCGCATTGCATCTTCCGGCCCACCTCGGCCATCGATTCCGAAACCGGCCGGCCGACTCTGGCCTCGTTGACGATCCTGGCGAGTTCCTCTCCCATCGGAGCCGGCATCTCGGCGCTGGCCGTGTGCATGCTCTGGGCGATGCTGTGGCCGGCCCGCAGGCTGCCGGAGAGAGACATGAGCATGTCGCTGAGCTGGCCCTCGAAGGCGGCGCGGCGGCGGCCCGTTTTGAAGGACAGCAGCGCCTTAGCGCCCACCGGACCGATGGCCGCGAACAGGACGGTGAGAAGCCATCCCTGCAGCACGTGGCCTGCCAGGCCCAGAATGAAGGAGGCAACCAAGATCAGGACGATGAATTCGGAGGGCTGGAGTTTCAGGCCCGCCTCGCCGAGTGCATCGCGGCCGAAGGGGCCGCTGCTTTTGTGCCCGACGCGACGCTCCACGGCCGCGACCGTGACGCCGCTTAGCTTCGAAATCATCGAGGAGTTGGACTCCGCCGGCGGCCTCCTCCGGTCGACGTGGATGTCCGTGTACCGGGGACGGAACGCGACAAAAAGGGCGAGGGCCAAGGCAGCCAGAATGAGTACGGTCCCAGCCAGCAAAGCGTAGTCGTGGATCATGGTGCTCACCGTCCCGACCTGGTGGAGGCCGGGATGAAGATTTCGCCGGGGACACTGATTCCCAGGTCGGCGAACCGTTCGACGAAGCGCGGGCGGACACCCGTGGGAACAGGCTTGCCGATGAACCGACCATCCTGGTCGACGCCCGCCGCGTAGTCGAAAACGAAAGCGTCCTGAAGAGTCACCACATCGCCTTCCATGCCGAGGACCTCGGTGATGTGGGTGACCCTTCGGGTGCCGTCCTTCAGCCTGCTCAGCTGGACGATCAGATGGACTGCGCTGGCGATTTGTTCGCGGATGGCCCGCAGCGGAAGATCCATCCCTGCCATAAGCACCAGGGTCTCCATGCGGGCTACGGCATCCCGGGGGGAGTTCGAGTGCACGGTGGAGATGGATCCGTCATGGCCGGTGTTCATGGCCTGGAGCATGTCCAGGGCTTCCCCGCCCCGGACTTCGCCAACCACGATCCTGTCCGGCCTCATGCGCAGGGAGTTCCGGACGAGGTCGCGGATGCCGACGGCGCCGCGGCCTTCGATGTTCTCAGGGCGGCTTTCCAAACGGACCACGTGCTCCTGCTGCAGTTGCAGTTCCACGGCGTCTTCAATGGTGACGATGCGTTCGTCGTCGGGAATGAACGAGGAGAGAACGTTGAGCAGTGTGGTCTTTCCCGTGCCGGTACCACCGGAGACGATGATGTTCAGGCGTGCCTCTACACAGGCGTGGAGCAGCTGCGCCATGGCCGGTGAGAGGGAGTCGAACTTGATCAGGTCCTCGACGGTCAGTGGTACAGCGGAGAACTTTCGGATCGTCAAGGACGGGCCGTCCACGGCGAGGGGCGGGATGACAGCATTGACTCGGGAACCGTCCTGCAGCCTGGCGTCAACCAGCGGCGAGGACTCGTCGATGCGGCGTCCCACCCGCGAGACAATTCTTTCGATGACTCTGCGCAGGTGGGCATCCGAACTAAACGTTGTCCCGGTCAAGTGCAGCCGGCCGCCGCGTTCCACGTAGATGCGGTCAGCGCCGTTGACCATGATTTCGGAGACCAGCGGGTCGTCAAGAAGCCGCTGCAGCGGCCCCAGGCCCAAGACCTCGTCCACGATCTCCCGGATGAGACGCCGTCTTTCTTCCGGTGTCAGGGGGACCTGCTCGTCTTCGATAAAGGAGCCAAGGGCCTCGCGCACCATGCGGCGCACGTCGCCTTCGTCGAGGCTGCTGTCAGTGATGCGATTGCCCAGGCGGGCTGTCAGCTCTTCGGCCGCGCGCTTCTTGATCCCAGCCAGGGCGTCCGAGGACGCGGTTTGCGGTGCCACGGCTAGGGTTCCGAGCAGATTGTTGCCGGCGGGTTCGGCCGCCTCAAGCACTGGAACCATGGCGATACCGGGCGCATGGTCCGGCCGGGCGTGGCCTTCCGTGGCCATCCGGGCGGCTTCAAGTCGGTCAACGAGACTCATGGCTTTTCGCCCCTTCGGTTCGGACGATTGCTGGCGGGTGAGGACGCGTTCTGCCCGAAAAGCGCAATAAGGCTTCTCAACCCTTTCAGGGCAGGATCCCGACGGTTGTCCTGGATCAGCGGGACGCCGGCATTCGTTGAAAACGGCAAAGTGCGGGACCACGGCAGGATGATGTCCACCGGCAGGCCAACCGTGGCTTCAACGTCCTGGACGGTTAGTCCGCTGCGCTTGTCGGCGAAGTTGAGGACAACCGTGTTGGACGGAGGCATGAGGTCCAGTTGTCGCAGCACGTCCAGTCCGTGGTTGAGGCCACGGATGCTGGGAATGTCCATACCGCAAACCCAGACGCCGTCTGTAGCCAATTCCAGGACCGCCAGTACCTCTTCCCCGAGACCTGGCGATGTATCCAAAATGACGAACGGGAACTCCAGCGAGAGCTGGTTGATCAGGGTCGTCACGTGGGCTGGCTTGATGAGGTCGGCATCTGCCGGCCGACGCGGGGCACACATGGCGTACGCCCCCGACGGATGCGGGCTGAGGAAAGCCTTGAGCACCATGGCATCACTTGACGCGGCACCCGAGACTGCGTCATTGATGGTGTACTGGGGCTCCAAGCCAAGCCCCGAGGCTACGTCGCCGAATTGAAGGTCGAGATCGACAATGACCGCCCCCATCGGTGCCAGTTTGGCCAGACCAACGGCCAAATTGGTGGCAACGGTGGTCTTCCCCACGCCTCCCTTCGGGGACATCACAGAGATCACACGCCCACGGACCCGTTTCTGGCTGGCATCATCGGAGGCAATCTGCTTGCGGCTCCTGGACGTTTCGGCAGCGTGTTCCAACGCTTCACGCATCCGTCCGGCTTCAGTATCCGGTGGCAGGACATCGCGGATGCCGGACCGCATGGCGGCCAGCGTGAGCTCGGGTGCCGCGACTGCCGCCAGCACGAGCACAATGTCCGGGAAAGCGTGCTCCAAGCTGGCCGCCAGGGTGAGCATCTGCTCCGACCGGACGTCCGGGCCGAATACCATCACATCGATGGCACCCCCCAAGTTTTGGGCCAGCAGATGGCCGGGGCTGCCGCCCGCTGCTTCGGAGGCAAGGACCTGGACGTTGTGGGTGTCGCCCAGGGCTGTGGCGAGATGGCGCTCGAACTCCGGGGATGAGGTCAGGACTAGGAAGCGGCTCATTGGAAGATCCCACTAGTGGTGACGGCTGTGCGCTGGCTTGCGGGTGTCTTCGCCGTCTGTTTGGTCAGCCAGATATTGCCTACGCGGGCACTGAGAATGATTTTGGCGGAGTCAGTGGAATTGCGGGCCAGGGTCACAAACGAGGAGCCGGTGGGAACAGCGGACGTTCCATCTGCCGTGTTTCCGCTGCTGGGCGGCGCCTGCTGGACTGCAGTCACCAAAACCTTGTCAAAGACCAGTTGAGTGCTCATGACTTGCGGAGCCGCAGGATCCCCTTGGGTGACGTAGAGTCCCACCAGGTCTCCGGCACGGAGGGTGCCGCCGACGACGCTTTCCGGCGGCAGGAGGATGGTGACTTCCTGCATGCCGGCGGGCACCTCTACTGCGCCCGGGGTGACACGCTGGGACGGGTCCACCAGCCGGCTTGCCAGCAACTGTTCGCCCGGTTCCAAGGCCACAGCCGTGACCTGACCTGTGATTCCGTCCAGCGAGGACAACGCACCGTCGGCCTTTGCCGCATCCGGAATGGACCGGAGCCGTACGTGCGAACGGAGCTCTTCCACCGTCGCGCCGGCCGGAACCGCTGAATCGACCACGACGACCTCGACGGGCTGGAGGGACTCTTGTGCCCGGCGGTCTGCATTCGACACATAATTCACCAACATCAGGGTGCCGGCGATCGCCAGGACTAGCGCAGCCAGCCCCGCGACTAAACGAGATTTCATGATTAATTCCTCACCTCTTGGTACAGCTCAAGATTGCGTGGACGCATATTGAAGCGTCAGGCTGGGCGCGGCTTGCCGTTGCCGAAACAACCCTGCCGGCTGCCCGGTATGGCGGACAGCCGGCAGAGTGGCGACCATTGGGTGAGGAGTTAGGGCGTGACCTTGGTGGGAGTGCCGCCGATTTTGGTGGTCACGCCATTGAACACATCGACGAGGCCGTTACCGAAGGCGGCGACCGCGCCGATAATGACGACCGCGATCAGGGCCACCATAATTCCGTATTCAACGGCGGTGGCGCCCTTTTCTTCGTCCGTGAGGCGATTCTTGATTCCAGAGACAAAAGTGAGCATTGAGACCATGAGACCAGTCATTTTAATTTCCTTTTCCAGAGTTTGCGAATAGTGAACGAAGTTCCAGCAAATCCCCTTTGCCTATTTGCTGGAGCTTCGTTGGAACAACATTTGCATGGCCGCAAACGGCACGGCAATGAAGTTCGATACTCGACTTTTGGAAGGAAATTGGGGGCACCACCTGCCGCAAATGAGAGGTGTACTCAGTTTCCAAGTAGGGGCAGAGCCCGATTACTTGGTTTGATAAGCGGTCTTACTTAATTCGCGGCCCAGGTGAAGGCGGAGGCTACCTAGGGCAGCAGCAGGATGACGGCCAGGCCGGCCGCGAGCATCGAGGGCCCATAGGGGACTTCCTTCGGCTTGTTTTCGCGGTTTTTCAGCACGAGGACCACGGAGGCGAGGCCGCCTGCGACGAACCCCAGGGCGCCGCCGTAGAACAAGTGGGACCAGCCTAGGTAGCCCAAGTACAGGCCAAGTGGTGCCGCGAGCTTCACATCACCCATTCCGAGGCCGTTTCGGCTGGTCAGGGCCAGAAAGAGGTACAAAACGAACAATATTAAGGCGCCGGCCACCCCGCGTAGCAGGCTACCTGCCTCGCCAGACACCCCGGCCGCGGCCCCGAGCAGCGCAATTCCGGCCCCCAACAGCGGGAGGACCATCCGGTTGGGCAAAAGATGGTGCTGCAGGTCGATGCGCGCCAGCTGGACGCCGGCCACTGCCAGCAGGACGTACGCGGGGAGCTCGGGGGAGAGCCCGAAGCGCCAGGCCAACAGGGCGGACAGCGCGGAGGTGGCCGCCGCCGTCGTAATTCTCATGTGTACTGTCATGGGTCCGCCAAGGCGGGGGAGCGTACGCCGGATGAGGAGTTCGGCCAAAAAGGAGAGGCAAGCGCCCGCGAGAGCGACGCCGGCTATGAAGAGGATCCCGGTGAACGATCCGGCCGGCGGTGCAAGCAGCATGGAGATGGAGCCTGCTGTGGCGGGATCGGACACGGTTCCTCCAGGGATGCGACGGGCCGGCACGGGACAGTCTGTGGAACTAAGGGAGCAGACAGGATGCATCCGGACACCCCATTTTGACCCAAGAGGCCGTGGCAGGCTATTCTTGGTAGTCGTTGTGCGTGTCCTATCTCGATGGTGCGTGCCCGCTTGAGAATCCGGTTGCAGGATAGCTACTCAACGTGCACATTCGAGACCTAAGGATGACTGGTTACATAGAGCCCTCACCTCTGTTCCGGTAGCGCATAGATAGTAGGTGCACCGTAAGAGTGACGCCTAAAACAAGAACGCCAGAACAAGAACGAGGCAAACACCGTGCGTACGTACACCCCGAAGCCCGGCGATATCAACCGCCAGTGGCACGTCATTGACGCCACCGACGTTGTCCTTGGTCGTCTTGCCAGCCAGACCGCAATCCTGCTGCGCGGCAAGCACAAGGCCACCTTTGCGTCCCACATGGACATGGGCGACTTCGTCATCATCATCAACGCTGAAAAGGTTGCCCTTACCGGCGCCAAGCTGGAGCAGAAGCGCGCATACCGCCACTCCGGCTACCCGGGCGGCCTGACCTCCGTCAACTACGCGGAGCTGCTTGAGTCCAACCCGGTTCGCGCCGTGGAAAAGGCCATCAAGGGCATGCTCCCGAAGAACTCCCTCGCTGCACAGCAGCTGGGCAAGCTGAAGGTGTACCGCGGTGCAGAGCACCCCCACGCCGCCCAGCAGCCCAAGACTTTCGAAATCACCCAGGTCGCCCAGTAGTCCTGGCCACCAAACAACTTATCTATACAAGGAGAATCGTGGCTCAGAACGAAGAGACCACCGAGGCCGTTGTGGCTGAGGAAAACCTGACCAGCTACACCTCGGAGAGCGGTCCTGCAGAAGCAGAAGCGCCCAAGAAGGAACGCCCGGCACTGACCGTTGCCGGCGCTGCAGTTGGCCGTCGTAAGGAAGCCGTTGCACGCGTTCGCATCGTGCCCGGCACCGGCAAGTGGACCATCAACGGCCGCGAGCTGGCGAACTACTTCCCGAACAAGCTGCACCAGCAGGACGTCAACGAGCCCTTCAAGATCCTCGATCTTGACGGCGCTTACGACGTCATCGCCCGCATTCACGGTGGCGGCATCTCCGGCCAGGCCGGTGCCCTGCGCCTCGGCATCGCCCGTTCGCTGAACGAGATCGACACCGAGAACAACCGCGCCACCCTGAAGAAGGCCGGTTACCTGCGCCGTGACGCCCGCGTCATCGAGCGTAAGAAGGCCGGTCTCAAGAAGGCCCGTAAGGCTCAGCAGTACTCCAAGCGCTAAAAATGCGCCTACCCAATCGTCGGCCGCTGGCGCGACCGGCGATTGGGGCCCTCGGCGCTTTTTAGCGCTCGGGTCCAGAAGCGTTTATCTGCTTCCAAGCGTTTCTGGCGCTTGCACGAAAGCCCGTTCTGCCACTCGGCGGGGCGGGCTTTCGCCGTTAAAGCAGGACTTGCCCGGGCCATCGACTAAGCTTGGGTCGATGTCTAGATTATTTGGAACCGATGGAGTCCGGGGTTTGGCGAACGGGTTGCTCACCGCAGAGCTCGCGTTACAGCTAGCCCAGGCCGCCGCCGTCGTACTTGGCCATGACCGCAACACGACCGGGAAGCGGCCGATCGCCGTGGTTGCCCGCGACCCCCGGGCCAGTGGCGAGTTCATCGCGGCCGCCGTGGAGGCCGGCCTCTCAAGCTCGGGAATCGATGTCTACGACGCCGGCGTGCTCCCCACCCCGGCTGCCGCCTACCTCGTGGCCGACCTCGACGCCGACTTCGGCGTCATGATCTCCGCCTCCCATAACCCCGCGCCGGACAACGGCATCAAATTCTTCGCCCGTGGCGGCCAGAAGCTGCCCGACGACGTCGAGGACACCATCGAAGTACAGCTCGGCAAGGAGCCCTTCCGGCCCGTCGGTGCTGAGGTGGGCCGGATCCAGCGCTTCTCCGACGCCGAGGACCGCTACATCGTGCACCTGCTCGGCACGCTTCCGCACCGACTCGACGGATTGAAAGTAGTGCTCGACTGCGCCCACGGCGCAGCCAGCGGCTGTTCCCCGCAGGTGTTCAAGGACGCCGGCGCCGACGTGATCGTCATTGGCGCCGAGCCGGACGGACTCAACATCAACGAAGGGGTCGGCTCCACTCACCTCGGCCCGCTCAAGCGCGCCGTCCTGGACCACGGGGCGGACCTCGGCATCGCCCACGACGGCGACGCCGACCGTTGCCTTGCCGTGGACCACGAAGGCAACGAGGTCGATGGTGACCAGATCATGGCCATCCTGGCCGTCGCCCTCAAGGCCTCCGGAAAGCTCAAGGACGATGTCCTTGTGGCCACCGTCATGAGCAACCTCGGCCTGAAGCTCGCCCTGCGCGACGCCGGGATCAGCCTGCGCGAAACCGGCGTGGGGGACCGCTACGTCCTCGAAGAAATGCGCAACGGCGGCTTCAACCTTGGCGGCGAGCAGTCCGGGCACGTGATTTTCGCCGACCACGCCACCACCGGCGACGGCGTGCTGACTGGCCTGCAGATTGCAGCCCAAGTGGCCCTCACCGGGCGCCCGCTCAAGGAGCTGTCCATGGTGATGACCAAGCTGCCCCAGGTCCTCATCAACGTCAAAGGCGTGGACCGTACCCGGGTCAAGGGCGATGAAGCTGTGGCCGCCGCCGTGTCGGTCGCCGAATCTGAACTCGGCGACACCGGCCGCGTCCTGTTGCGTCCCTCTGGCACCGAACCGGTGGTGCGGGTGATGGTGGAGGCCGCAGACCACGAAACCGCTCTGGGCGTCGCCGAGCGGCTGGCCCAAGTGGTCCGGACCGAATTGGCCCTCGAGCTCGTCCCGGAGTAGCCGGCCTGTAACAGTTCCGTCGGCCCGTTGTGGCCGTTGTCGCCCTTACCGGTAGGCGGGGGCGGCCTCCAGGCCGAAGTACTGTTCCAGCGTGCCGATCCCGCGGGCGGACATGTCCGTCGCCGCCTGGGTACCGATGAAGCGCAGATGCCATGGCTCGTAGAAGTAGCCGGTGATTGGGTGCAGCATCCACGGGTAGCGGATCACGAAGCCGAAGCGGTGGGCGTTCGCCTTGGCCCAGATTGCCGCCGGCCGGTCCTTGAACTGTGGGGTGAAGGCGTCTGCGCCGCTGCCATCGCCGATGTCGAAGGCCCAGCCCGTCTGGTGTTCGGAGTAGCCGGGCCGGGCGGAAGCGGTGTCCGCCTCGGCCCGTCCCCGGGTATTGACGTAACTGCCGTAGGTTGCCGTCTGCGTGGCGAACGAACGGTAACCACTGGCCAGCGTGATGATGACGCCCTCCGCTGCCGCCGCAGCAAACATCTTCTCCGCTGCGGCCGCCGTCGTGCTGTTCAGTAGTGCCGCCTCGCCCGAGGTAGCCAGCCGCACGGCCGGCCGGACCAGATCCGGCGGCACAAAGTTGGCAGGGGAGAGGGGCCGGTGCTTGTTGACGATCACCCACGGGCTGGTGGGGTCCGTCAGTGAATGCTGCCGCCCCGGCGCGGTGGCCGACGGAGGGTGTGCCGCGGCCGACGGCGGGACGGCCGACGGCGTCGCGGGCGTCGGCGTCGCCGACGGGGTGCTCGCGGGCGAGCCCGACGGCGCGGCTGTGGCGGTCGGCGTCGCACTGCTCGGGTTCAGGCCGGGAGATAACCCCGGTGTGCCTGACGGCGTGGGGGACTGGTCCGGGGTGCAGGCGGACAGCGCCGCGAGGCCGGTGGCCGCCAGCAGGAGGCGGCTGAAGGCCCGCCGGCTCGGCGAATCCGGGCCGGCCGACTGCCGCCCTAACACCCGGTCCGCGTCGTCGTAGCACATCTGTGCTAGACCTTCCTCAGCAGCATCCGGCGGATGGAGTGGTCGGCGTCCTTGGTCAGGACCAGTTGCGCGCGGCCCCGGGTGGGGAGGACGTTTTCCTCGAGGTTGGGCTCGTTGATGCGCTTCCAGATCTCGCGCGCGGTCTCTTCGGCCTCGGCATCGGAGAGGGTCGCATAGCGGTGGAAGTACGATTCCGGCTGGGCAAAGGCCGTGGTCCGCAGTTTGCGGAACCGGTCCACGTACCATTCCTCGATATACGAGGTCTTCGCGTCGACGTAGATGGAGAAGTCGAAGAAGTCACTCAGGGCCAGGCCCTGCCGGCCGTCCTGCCGCGGCCGGGCCGGCGCCAGGACGTTCAGTCCCTCGACAATCAGCACGTCCGGCCGGCGGACCACCACTTCCTTGCCGGGGACGATGTCGTAGGTGACGTGGGAATACCAGGGGGCACGGACTTCCTCGGCGCCGCCTTTGATCTCGCTCACGAAGCGCAGCAGGGCCCGGCGGTCGTACGACTCCGGAAACCCCTTGCGCTCCAGCAGTTGCCGGCGCTTGAGCTCAGCGAGCGGGTAGAGGAATCCATCCGTGGTGATGAGCTCCACGTTGGGGGTGCCCGGCCAGCGGCGAAGCATTTCCCGCAAGACGCGGGCGATGGTGGACTTGCCCACGGCCACCGAACCGGCCACGCCGATCACGAACGGCGTGCGCTGGGTGGTTTCGCCGAGGAAGGTGGTGGTGGCTGAGTGGAGTTGGCCGGCGGCTTCCACATAAAGGTGCAGGAGCCGGGACAGCGGCAGATAGACCTCGCGCACTTCCTTGATGTCGAGGGGGTCCCCGAGGCCGCGAAGGCGGAACACATCCTCTTCATTGAGGGGCTGCTCCATCTGGGCAGCGAGCCGGGACCAGGTCTGCCGGTCCAGCTCCACGAACGGCGAGACACCTTCCCCGTTCGCTTCATTGCGTTGCAAAGTCACCCTAGAGATTCTGCCCTCCACAGCGCCGAGAGCGAAATGGACTGGCGGTGAGAGCCGGGGCAGGGCCCTTTACGGCCCCGCGCCGGGGCGTTCACGCGCCGCTGTCCCACGTCCTCCCTCCCGGAAACCCGCTAGGCTTATGACCATGTGTGGAATCGTTGGATATGTGGGCCACTCAGATGGCCGGGTAAATGCTGGACACAATGCCTTGGACGTTGTCCTTGAAGGATTGCGGCGCTTGGAGTACCGGGGCTACGACTCCGCGGGTATTGCGGTGGTTGCCGACGGCACCATTTCTTCCCGGAAGAAGTCGGGCAAACTGAGCAACCTCATCACGGAGCTGGACACCCGCCCGCTGCCGGAATCCCTGACGGGAATCGGCCACACGCGCTGGGCCACGCACGGCGGCCCGACGGACCAGAACGCGCACCCGCACCTGTCCGACGGCGGCAAGCTGGCCCTGATCCACAACGGCATCATCGAGAATTTCGCCGAGCTCAAGCTGGAACTCGTGGGCAAGGGCGTCACCTTCGAATCCGAGACCGACACGGAAGTAGCTGCTGCCCTGCTCGGGGACATCTACCGGAATCAGCTGGGCGGTGACGTCACCAATGGCGGCCTCACCCTGGCCATGCAGCTTGCCTGCCAGCGGCTCGAAGGAGCGTTCACGCTCCTCGCCGTTCATGCCGACCAGCCTGACGTGGTGGTCGCGGCCCGCCGGAACTCCCCGCTCGTCGTCGGCCTCGGCGACGGCGAGAACTTCCTCGGTTCCGACGTCTCCGGCTTTATCGACTACACCCGGCGCGCCGTGGAACTCGGCCAGGACCAGATCGTCACGATCACCGCGGACGCCGTGGAGATCACCGACTTCTACGGTGCCCCCGCCGAGGGCAAGGAATACCACGTCAACTGGGACCCTGCCTCCGCGGAGAAGGGCGGCTTCCCGTCCTTCATGGAAAAGGAAATCCACGACCAGCCGGACGCCGTGCTGCAGACCCTGCTGGGCCGCTCCGACATCCACGGCAAGCTGACCCTTGATGAGCTCCGCGTTGATCCGCAGCTGCTCAAGAACGTCGACAAGATCATCGTCCTGGCGTGCGGCACCTCCGCCTATGCCGGCCAGGTTGCGAAATACGCCATTGAGCACTGGTGCCGGATCCCCACCGAGGTCGAACTCTCGCACGAATTCCGCTACCGGGATCCGATCGTGGATGAGAACACGCTGATTGTCTCGATCTCCCAGTCCGGCGAGACCATGGACACCCTCATGGCGGTCCGCTACGCCAAGGAACAGGGCGCCAAGACGGTTTCCATCTGCAACACCAACGGGTCCACCATCCCGCGGGAATCGGACGCCGTGCTGTATACGCACGCCGGACCCGAGATTGCCGTGGCCTCCACCAAGGCGTTCTTGGCCCAGATCACGGCCGCCTACCTGCTGGGCCTTTATTTGGCACAGCTGCGCGGCAACAAGTTCCAGGGCGAGATCAAGGACATCCTGGCCGACCTGGGCAAGATTCCGGCCAAGATCCAGCGCATCCTCGACAACGAGGACCAGATCAAGGAACTCGGCCGGTCCATGGCCGAGGCCAAGTCCGTGCTGTTCCTGGGCCGCCACGTCGGCTTCCCGGTGGCGATGGAAGGTGCGCTCAAGCTCAAGGAGCTCGCGTACATCCACGCCGAGGGCTTCGCCGCCGGCGAGCTCAAGCACGGCCCGATCGCCCTCATAGAGGAAGGCCAGCCCGTCTTCGTGGTGGTCCCGTCCCCGCGCGGCCGCGACTCGCTGCACGCCAAGGTGGTCTCCAACATCCAGGAAGTCCGCGCCCGTGGCGCCCGGACCATCGTGATCGCGGAGGAAGGGGACGAGGCCGTCAAGGCGTACGCCGAGCACGTCTTCTACATCCCGGAGACTCCCACGCTCCTGGCGCCGCTGCTCGCAACGGTTCCGCTGCAGATCTTCGCCCTCGCACTCGCCTCGGCCAAGGGGTATGACGTGGATCAGCCGCGCAACCTGGCCAAGAGCGTGACCGTAGAATAACGCCATGATTGTTGGCATAGGCGTAGACGTCGTAGACATTGAGCGGTTCGGGCGCCAGCTCGAGCGCACCCCCGGCCTGCGCGACAGGCTGTTCGTCCCCGCCGAGCGGGAACTGAACACACGCTCCCTCGCCGCGCGGTTTGCGGCCAAGGAGGCCGTGGCTAAGGTGCTGGGGGCTCCGGCCGGCATGAACTGGCAGGACTGCTGGATCGGGCTGGACCAGAACGGTCCCACCATCCAGGTCAAAGGCACCGTGCTGGCTGTGGCGGAGTCTAAGGGCGTAAAGCGCTGGCACTTGTCCATGAGCCACGACGGCGGGATCGCCACCGCGACAGTTGTCGCCGAAGGCTGAGAGAGCCGTTCAGGCCGAGCCGGCCTGAGCGCGAGGCATTCCCCCAGCGACCGCGAATGGACTGAAACCATGATCAGCGCCTACACCGGAACCCAGGTACGAGAAGCCGAGAAGCCATTTCTCGACGACACCTTGGGCTCCGGTGCGGGCGCTGTTCTCATGCAGCGGGCCGCCTACGGCCTCGCCAACGCCATCATTGGCGCCCTGCGCGGCCGCGGGCAGCGGCTGTACGGTTCCAGCGTGGCCGTGCTGGCCGGCAAGGGCAACAACGGCGGGGACGGGCTATTCGCCGCCGCGCTGCTGGCCCGCCGCGGCATGCGGACGATGGCGGTGCTCACAGCCGGCGCGGCCCACGACGCCGGGCTGGCGGCGTTCCGGAAAGCGGGCGGGCACGCCGTGGTCCTTACGGGGGACAACGTGGCCGAGCTCGTCGCGATGGCCGGCGGTGCCGACGTCGTGATTGACGCAATCCTCGGGACCGGGGCCCAGGGCGGGCTGCGGGGACCGGCGGCCGGGCTGGTCGCGGCCCTGGAGCGCACCCGGCCGGGCTCCCGTTTCCCCTTGGTCGTGGCCTGCGACATCCCCAGCGGCGTCGACGCGGACACGGGGGAGGCGCACACGCCGGTGCTGGCCGCTGACATGACGGTGACGTTTGGTGCCGCCAAGGCAGGCCTGCTGGCGGACCCCGGCGCCGACTTTACGGGCCGCGTGCAGGTCGTTCCGATCGGAATCGAAGGAGCGCTGCCATGGCCGGCCCTGCGACGGCTTGAGGCCGGGGACCTTTGCGCCCTCCTGCCACGCCCGGAGCGGCGGGCGCACAAGTACTCCAGGGGGGTGCTTGGCGTGGTCGCAGGCTCCCGCGCCTATCCCGGCGCCGCGGTGCTGGCCTGCAAGGGCGCCCTGGCCGCCGGCGTCGGCATGGTGCGTTACCTTGGGCCGCCGGACGTCGCCGACCTGGTCCGCCAGGCCTGCCCCGAGGTGGTGTGCGGCGACGGCGCCGTGGCCGACACGCACGTCCAGGCCTGGCTCGTTGGCTCCGGACTGGATGACTCCGATGTGCAGCAGTTGCAGCGCGCCCGCGACGCCGCAGACTCGGGCCTGCCGACGATCGCCGACGCCGGCGCATTGCCCGCCCTGCCTGACGTGCTGGCCCCGCAAGTGATCCTGACACCCCACGCCGGCGAACTGTCAGCCTTGCTTCAGCGCCTCGGGGCTGGATTGGACCGCTCCGAGGTAGAGGCATCCACGCTCAGCGCCGTGCGGCGGGCTGCGGGCCTGACCGAAGCCACAGTGCTGCTCAAGGGCGCCACGACCCTGGTGGCCTCCCCCTTCCAGGACTTCTTCAGCCAGGCCGAGGGCACGCCCTGGCTCGCCACGGCGGGCAGCGGCGACGTCCTGGCAGGAGTGATCGGTGCACTGCTGGCCCAGTTGGGTGCCGACGTCGGGCGCTTCGGTGGGCATGGCATTGATCCCGACGCCAGATGGGCCGCGATCGCGGCGATGGCGGCCAGCGTCCACGGCCTCGCCGGAGTCCGGGCTTCCCGCGGGGGGCCGGTGACAGCAACGGCCATCGCCCATGCCGTTCCGGAGGTGATGCGCGAACTGTAATAAACGGACGCGCTCAGTGCGCCCGGACAAATGCTAATCCTACTTACCAGTAGTCTGTCTAGAGAATAATTCGTCACGCACGAGGAGTACACATGGAAGTCTGGCCCGGAACGGCTTACCCACTGGGAGCCACTTTTGACGGCACTGGAACCAACTTTGCCCTGTTCAGCGAGCGCGCCGAGCGGGTGGAACTGTGCCTCCTGGCTGACGACTTGACCGAAACCCGGATCGAACTGTCCGAGGTGGACGGCTACGTCTGGCACTGCTACCTGCCGCAGGTGCAGCCCGGACAGAAGTACGGCTACCGCGTCCACGGAGAGTACGAGCCGGAAAACGGCAACCGGTTCAACGCCAACAAGCTGCTGATGGACCCCTATGCCAAGGCCGTCCAGGGCCAGATCGACTGGGACCCGGCGCTCTTTACCTATAATTTCGGGGATCCCACGTCCCGCAATGACACGGACTCGGCCCCCCACACCATGCACGGTGTGGTCATCAATCCGTTTTTCGAATGGGACGGCGACCGTCAGTTGCGGATCCCATACCACCAGTCGGTCATCTACGAGGCCCACGTCAAGGGCCTGACCGAGCTCCACCCGGAAATTCCCGAAGAACAGCGCGGCACCTATGCCGGCGTCTCGCACCCGGCGGTGATTGAGCACCTGAAGAAGCTCGGCGTCACTGCGATCGAGCTCATGCCCGTCCACCAGTTCGTCAACGACGGCACCCTAGAGGAGAAGGGCCTCAACAACTACTGGGGCTACAACACCATCGGCTTCTTCGCTCCGCAGAACACCTACAGTTCCTCCGGCGACGTCGGGCACCAGGTCCAGGAGTTCAAGGCTATGGTCCGCGAACTGCACAAGGCCGGCATCGAGGTGATCCTGGACGTGGTCTACAACCACACCGCGGAAGGCAATCACCTCGGCCCCACGCTGTCGTTTAAGGGCATCGACAACCAGGCCTACTACCGGCTGGTGGACGATGACCTGAAGCACTACATGGACTACACCGGAACCGGAAACTCCCTCAACGTCCGGCACCCGCACTCGCTGCAGCTGCTGATGGACTCCCTGCGCTACTGGGTCACGGAAATGCACGTCGACGGGTTCCGCTTCGACCTCGCCTCTACGTTGGCCCGCGAGTTCTACGACGTCGACAAGCTCTCCACCTTCTTCGAACTGATCCAGCAGGACCCGATCGTCTCCCAGGTCAAGCTGATCGCCGAGCCGTGGGACATCGGCCCCGGCGGCTACCAGGTGGGCAACTTCCCGCCGCAGTGGACCGAGTGGAACGGCAAGTACCGCGACACCGTCCGTGACTTCTGGCGCGGCGAACCGTCCACCCTGGGCGAATTCGCCTCGCGCCTGACGGGTTCGGCCGACCTCTACGAGAGCTCCGCCCGGCGCCCAGTGGCCTCGATCAACTTCGTCACGGCCCACGACGGCTTCACCATGCGCGACCTCGTCTCCTACAACGAGAAGCACAACGACGCCAACGGCGAGGGCAACAACGACGGCGAATCCCACAACCGCTCCTGGAACTGCGGCGAGGAGGGGGATACGGACAACGACCACGTCTTGACCCTCCGCGCCCGCCAGCAGCGCAACTTCATCGCTACCCTGCTGCTCTCGCAGGGCGTCCCGATGCTCCTGCACGGCGACGAACTCGGCCGCACCCAGCAGGGCAACAACAACACCTACTGCCAGGACTCCGAACTGAGCTGGATCCACTGGGACGCGATGGACCAGCCACTGGTCGAGTTCACCGCCGTAGTCAACAAGATCCGACACGACCACCCGACCTTCCGGCGCAGCCGCTTCTTCGACGGCCGCCCGGTGCGCCGTGGCGAGGGCGAGAAGCTCCCGGACATCGTCTGGCTGAAAACGGACGGTACCGAAATGCTCCCGGAGGACTGGGGCAGCGGTTTCGGCCGGACCATCGGCGTGTTCTACAACGGACACGGCATCCAGGAACAGGACTCCCGCGGGCGCCGGATCACCGACGACAGTTTCCTGCTCGGCTTCAACGCCCACGACGACGACGTGGACTTTGCGCTGCCGTCCGAGGAGTACTCACGGTTCTGGGACGTGCTGGTGGATACCGCAGACCAGGCCGATACCGAGGAACCGCTCAAGGCTGGTTCCGTGGTGAAGCTGGCGGCCAAGTCGATGGTCGTGCTCCGGGCACACTCCGGTCCCGAGGTGGAAGTGGACTACTCCGCGGCTGCATCCCTGGCCGCGATGGCCGAGCACGAGGAAGAGGGCACGGCAGCGGCTACGGCGGCCGCCGAGGCCGAGGCCGCTGCGGGGGCTGCCGCTGAGGCCGCCGAGGCTGAGGCCGCTGCGGAGGCTGCCGCTAAGGCCGCCGCCGATACGGCCGCTCCGGCGAAGCGCGCCCCGGGCAAACGTGCCTCGACCAAGGCCGGCAAGAAGCCGCGGTCCAAGAAGGGTCCGGCCTCATGAGGACGCCGGTCTCCACGTACCGGCTGCAGATCCGTCCCGGCTTTACGCTGCAGGACGCCGCGCAGACAGTGCCGTACCTGAAGTCGCTGGGCGTGGACTGGATCTATCTTTCCCCGATCCTCACGGCGGAGCAGGGTTCGGACCACGGTTACGACGTCACCGATCCCTCTGCCATTGATCCGGACCGGGGCGGCGCTGAAGGCCTGCTGGCGGCGTCGACGGCCGCGCGGGAAGCCGGCATGGGCGTGCTGGTCGATATCGTGCCCAACCATGTCGGCGTCGCGACGCCGATTCAGAACCCGTGGTGGTGGTCCCTCCTAAAGGAGGGGCAGCAGTCCCGCTACGCGCAGGCGTTCGACGTCGACTGGGACTTTGGCGGCGGCCGCGTACGGATCCCCGTGCTCGGCGCGGACTCGGACGTTGACGCGCTCGAAATCCGTGACGGAGAACTGCGCTACTACGACCACCGCTTTCCGCTGGCCGAGGGCACCTACACGGAGGGCGATGACCCCCGCGCGGTCCACGACCGGCAACACTACGAGCTGATCGGCTGGCGCCGGGCGGACACGGACCTGAACTACCGCCGGTTTTTTGCCGTCAACAGCCTGGCCGGGATCCGGGTGGAGCTTCCCGAGGTCTTCGATAAAGCCCACGCCGAGATTGTGCGGTGGTTCCGGGAAGGGCTCGTCGACGGGCTGCGGATCGACCACCCGGACGGCCTCGCCGACCCAGAGGGATACCTGCACCGGCTGCGCGAAGTCACCGGCGGCAGCTACCTGCTGATCGAGAAGATCCTGGAACCAGGCGAGAGCCTGCCGGCCGGTTTCGAGTGCGAGGGCACCACCGGCTACGACGCCCTCGCGGACGTCGACCGGGTGTTCGTCGACGCCGCCGGCCAGGGCCCGCTCGACGCCCTCGACGCCGAACTGCGCGGCGGCACTGCCGACTACGAGGACATGATCCGCGGCACCAAACGACGGATCACGGACGGAATCCTGCACTCGGAAATGCTCCGGCTGGCGCGGCTGGTCCCGGCCGCGGCAGGGCTGGCCCAAGAGGCCGCGGCGGACGCGCTATCCGAAATCATTGCCGCGTTCCCGGTCTACCGGAGCTACCTTCCGGAGGGTGCAGACGTCCTCAAGGAGGCCTGCGAGCTCGCGCTCCGCCGTCGCCCCGAACTGGAAGGCGCCATCGGCGTGCTCCTGCCGCTCCTGCTTGATGCTGGTCCTGGCGCGGACGCCGAACTGGGCATCCGCTTCCAGCAGACCTCCGGGATGGTGATGGCCAAGGGCGTGGAAGACACCGCGTTCTTCCGGTACACACGGTTGGGCACCCTGACGGAAGTCGGTGCCGACCCCACCGAGTTTGCGGTGGCGCCGGAGGAGTTCCACCACCGGATGGCCCGCCGCCAGGCCGCGCAGCCGTTGTCCATGACGACCCTCAGCACCCACGACACCAAGCGCAGCGAGGACACCCGTGCCCGGATCTCGGTCCTCGCGGAGCTCGCGCCGGCATGGCACGCCTCCCTGCAGCGGCTGCAGAAGCTGGCGCCCCTGCCGGACGGGCCGCTGGCCAACCTGCTGTGGCAGGCCATCGCCGGCGCCTGGCCCGCGGACCGCGACCGGCTGCAGTCCTACGCCCAGAAAGCCGCCCGGGAAGCCGGGAACTCGACCAACTGGATCGATCCGGACGAAGCTTTCGAGGCGAAGCTGTCAGCCGCCGTCGACGCCGCCTTCGACACGCCGGAGGTGACAGCAGAGCTGGAGTCTCTCGTAGCCTTGCTGGAGCCGTACGGGGCCGCCAACTCACTCGGCGCCAAGCTCGTGCAGCTCACCATGCCCGGGGTGCCGGACGTGTACCAGGGCACCGAGTTCTGGGACCGCTCGCTGACCGATCCGGACAACCGGCGGCCGTTCGACTTTGGCGCCCGCCGGCGCGCCCTCGCCGCGCTTGACGCCGGTGAGCGTCCGGCGTCGTTCCTGGACGAGGCGGCGAAACTCCTCGTCACCTCGCGGGCCCTGCGCCTGCGGCGGGACCGGCCGGAGCTGTTCACCGGGTACACGCCGGTCACGGCTACGGGCACCGCTGCAGCACACCTGCTCGCCTTTGACCGCGGAACGCCCTCAGCCCCGGGCGCGCTGACGCTCGCCACCCGGCTGCCCCGCGGCCTGGAGCAGCGGGGCGGATGGCAGGACACCACCATCGAGCTCGCCGCGGCCATGGCCGATGAACTGACCGGTTCCACGCACGGTCCGGGCACCGTAGCCGTGCGGGAGATCCTGCGGGACTACCCGGTGGCCCTCCTGGTGCCCACCGCCTAAGCAGTCCTTTAAGTACCGACATTTGGTAAGTACCGACATTTTGGGGAACGGAAGAATGCCATGACCTTGCCTGCACACGGAAGCGAACGATTCGATCTCTGGGCACCCGACGCTCAGGCGGTTACGCTCCTCGCTGACGGCCGGAAGTATGAAATGACCCGCCGCGGCGGGGAGGCGCGCGGCTGGTGGACGGCCCCCGGGGCGCCCGCCGCCGGGGAAGTGGACTACGGCTACCTGGTGGATGGGGACGAGACCCCGCTGCCGGATCCGCGGTCCCGCCGCCAGCCCGCGGGCGTCCACGCGCTCTCCCGCACGTTCGACGCCGGAAACCACCAGTGGGCTGACCGCGAGTGGGCCGGACAGGAGCTCAAGGGCGCCGTCATCTACGAACTCCACGTGGGCACCTTCACGCCGGAGGGAACGCTGGACGCCGCTGCGGGGAAGCTGCAGTACCTGTCGGAGCTGGGCATCGACTTCGTGGAGTTGTTGCCGGTCAATGGGTTCAACGGCACGCACAACTGGGGATACGACGGCGTCCTCTGGTACGCCGTGCACGAAGGCTACGGCGGGCCCGCCGCGTACCAGCGCTTCGTCGACGCCGCCCATGCCGCCGGCCTTGGCGTCATCCAGGACGTGGTCTACAACCACCTCGGCCCCAGCGGAAACTACCTTCCACGATTCGGGCCCTACCTGAAGTCGGGGGAGGGCAACACCTGGGGCGACTCCGTCAATCTGGACGGCCCGGAGTCGGACGAGGTGCGCCGCTACATCCTGGACAACGCGGCGATGTGGCTGCGGGACTACCACGTGGACGGCCTCCGGCTGGACGCCGTGCACGCCTTCAAGGACGAGCGCGCCGTTCACCTGCTCGAAGACTTCGGCGCCCTCGCGGACGATATCTCCGCCGAGACCGGACGCCCGGCCACGATGATCGCGGAATCGGACCTGAACAACCCTCGCCTGCTCTACCCGCGGGGTGCCAACGGTTACGGGCTGGCCGGGCAGTGGAGCGATGACTTCCACCACGCCGTCCACGTCAACGTCAGCGGCGAGACTACCGGGTACTACGCCGACTTCGACTCGCTGGGCTCGCTGGCCAGGGTCCTGGAGCGCGGGTTCTTCCACGACGGCAGCTACTCCAGCTTCCGCGCCCGCCACCACGGCCGGCCCATCGACCCGGCACGGGTGCACCCGGCCGCGCTGGTGGTGTGCAGCCAGAACCATGACCAGATCGGCAACCGGGCCACCGGGGACAGGCTGTCCCAGACGCTGGGCTACGGGCAGCTCGCGCTGGCCGCCGTCGCCACCCTGACCTCGCCGTTCACACCCATGCTGTTCATGGGCGAGGAATACGGGGCCACCACCCCGTGGCAGTTCTTCACCTCCCATCCGGAGCCCGAGCTGGGCAGGGCGACAGCCGAGGGACGGATCAGGGAGTTCGAGCGCATGGGCTGGGACCCCGCCGTCGTGCCCGATCCGCAGGATCCGGAGACCTTCACCCGGTCCAAGCTCGACTGGGCCGAGGCCTCCGGAGGGGACCACGCGCGCCTCCTGGAGCTGTACCGGGCGCTGATCGCGCTGCGCCGCAACACGCCGGACCTGACGGAACCCGGCTTCGAGGACACCGTCGTCGACGTCAGCGAGGACCAGGGCTGGCTGCTGCTGCGCCGCGGCCGCACCGAGGTGGCGATGAACTTTTCCGCGGAGGCGCGGCGGCTTCCGGTCCGCGGGGGCACTCTCGCGCTGGCCACGGACGACGCCGTCAGGCTGGACTCATCTTCCGGCGCAGGGCAGGCTCCCGGAGGAGACCCGTCCGCGGGTGAGCCGGCCGGCCGGCTCGAGCTCCCCGGTCACAGCGCCGCGATTCTCACCAACTAAGGCAGGATATGACGTATGACATATTTGGCAACTGATACCCGCTACGACTCCATGCCCTACCGCCGCGTGGGGCGCAGCGGCCTGAAACTCCCTGCCATCTCGCTGGGCCTGTGGCATAACTTCGGCGACGACAAACCGTTCGAGATCCAGCGCGCCATCCTGCGCCGCGCCTTCGACCTGGGCGTCACCCACTTCGACCTCGCCAACAACTACGGCCCGCCCTACGGCAGCGCCGAGACTAACTTTGGCCGTCACTTCAAGGACGACTTCCGGCCGTACCGCGATGAACTGATCATCTCCACCAAGGCCGGCTACGACATGTGGCCCGGCCCCTACGGCAACTTTGGCTCGCGGAAGTACCTGCTGGCCAGCCTGGACCAGTCGCTGGGCCGGATGGGCCTGGACTACGTAGACATCTTCTACAGCCACCGCCCGGACCCCGAGACGCCGATGGAGGAGACCATGGGTGCCCTGGACCAGGCCGTGCGCTCCGGCAAGGCGCTCTACGCCGGCATCTCCTCCTACACGCCGGAACAGACCCTCGAGGCGGCCCGGATCCTGAAGGAACTCGGCACGCCGCTGCTGATCCACCAGCCCAGCTACTCCATGCTCAACCGCTGGACCGAGAACGGCAGCCCCAACCTCTTCGAGGCGCTCGACCAGGTTGGCGCAGGGTCGATCGCCTTCTCGCCGCTGGCGCAGGGCATGCTGACCGACCGCTACCTGGCGGGCATTCCGGCCGACTCTCGCGCCGCCCAGGACAAGTCCCTGGACCAAGGCATGATCACGGAGGACAAGCTGGACCGCATACGCGGGCTCAACCGGATCGCCGAAAGCCGCGGGCAGTCCCTCGCGCAGATGGCCATCGCGTGGATCCTGCGCGAGCAGGGCAGGGGCTCGTCCGTCACGTCCGCACTGGTCGGCGCCTCCAGCGTCGGGCAGCTCGAGGACACCCTGTCTGCGATCAACAACCTGGGTTTCACGGCCGATGAGGTCAACGCGATCGATGAGTTCGCCGTCGAGTCTGACATCAACCTGTGGGCCCAGAAGTAGCCGGTACGCGCACTTAGCCCGAATTTAATACACGCAATTAATACACACGCCGGGGCCGCCGGGAACAACCGCGGCCCCGGCAGTGTTGATTAGACTACTAAGGGCGCCTTATGGCGCCGTGTCTGCCTGCCGCCCGCACAACTGATGCAGTACAACAGAGTGCGGCCGCGCCGGTCACCCTTGTTCTCAAAAGGAGTTCCGTGTCTTCACATCCGATTCGTGTTGCAATCGTCGGCGTAGGTAACTGCGCCACTTCACTGGTCCAGGGCGTCCAGTACTACAAGGACGCCGACCCCAAGGCCACGATTCCGGGCCTGATGCACGTGGAGTTTGGCCAGTACCACGTCGGCGACGTCGAGTTCGTTGCCGCGTTCGACGTCGACGGCAAGAAGGTGGGCCAGGACCTGTCAGCCGCCATCCTGGCCAGCGAAAACAACACCATCAAGATCGCCGACGTCCCGCCGACCGGCGTCACCGTCCAGCGCGGCCACACCCTGGACGGCCTCGGCAAGTACTACCTCGAGACCATCGAGCAGTCCCCGGAGGAGCCGGTCGACGTCGTCCAGGCCCTCAAGGACGCCAAGGTTGACGTCATGGTCTGCTACCTGCCGGTCGGCTCCCAGCAGGCCGCCGAGTTCTACGCCCAGTGCGCGATCGACGCCGGCGTGGCGTTCGTCAACGCCCTGCCGGTGTTCCTGGCCGGCACCAAGGAGTGGGCGGACAAGTTCACCGCCGCTGGCGTGCCGATCGTGGGCGATGACATCAAGAGCCAGATCGGTGCCACCATCACGCACCGCGTCATGGCCAAGCTGTTCGAGGACCGCGGCGTCACCCTGGACCGCACGTACCAGCTGAACGTCGGCGGCAACATGGACTTCAAGAACATGCTCGAGCGCGATCGCCTGGAGTCCAAGAAGATCTCCAAGACCCAGGCCGTCACCTCCAACGTCGAGGCAGAGCTCGCGGCCAAGGACGTCCACATCGGCCCGTCGGACTACGTCCAGTGGCTCGATGACCGCAAATGGGCCTTCGTCCGCCTCGAAGGCCGCAACTTCGGCGACGCCCCGGTGTCCCTGGAATACAAGCTCGAAGTCTGGGACTCGCCCAACTCCGCCGGCGTGATCATCGACGCCATCCGCGCCGCCAAGATCGGCCTGGACCGCGGCATCGGCGGCCCGCTGGTCTCCGCGTCGAGCTACTTCATGAAGTCCCCGCCGGAGCAGTTCAACGACGACCTCGCCCGTGAAAAGGTTGAGGCCTTCATCCGCGGAGACCTGGAGCGCTAACCGCCTTCTCTCACCCCGGTTGCCCTATCACTTGCGGCTCCCAAACCTCCGGTTTGGCCGCTGTAAGTGATAGGGCAACCGGCGTTTAACGGGGGCGAAGCGCGGACCGGACTCGTTGGGCCGCGCCGCGGACGTCATCTGCCAGATCGTCGGTGTTGAATTTGAAATAGCGCCAGCCGGCCGCGTTGAAGGATTCGTCGCGGCGGTTGCCCCGGGACTGCTGTTCGCGGGTCAGGTGGTGGCCGCCGTCGTACTGGATGGCCACCCGCTGCCGGCGGTAGCCGAGGTCCGCGGCGGGGAAGTAGGGATGTTCCGGCACAATCCGGAGCTGCAACTCCGGCTCCGGCAGCCCGGCTGCGGTCAGGGCCAGGCGCAGGAATGTCCCGGGGGCCGAGTCGGCGCCGGGCCTGATCAGTTCCGTCGCCGCGCGCGCTTTCACGATTCCCTTGAGCTTTGGGTGGCGCTTCAACATTGTGTTCAGCTCGGGAGTGTGGCCCATGGCTCCGTGCGGTTCTCCAGTTCAGGGCGTGGCCGCCGCACTAACCGCCCAAGCTCGCGGCCCGCGCCTCATAGACCGTGAAGGGTGCCGTGGAAAGGTGGGCCGGCAGGGGTGCTGGTGGGTGCACGCGGACCATTCTTGTCCGAACGCCGGGTCTCCGCTCCGGTTATCCACCGGGCCCCGGTTGCCCTATCACTCTGATCGGTCAAAGGCCCGGAATGGCAACCCAGAGGGATAGAGCAACGGGGGGAGCGGGGCGGGGTTAGAAGAGGCCGACCGGGTTGCCGGCGTCGTCCACGTCCATGCGCATCGCCGCCGGGACCTTGGGCAGGCCGGGCATGGTCATCACCGCGCCGGTGAGGGCCACGATAAAGCCCGCGCCGGTCTTGGGGATGAGGTCCCGGACGTGGATGGTGAAGCCCTTGGGGGCACCGAGCCGGGCGGCGTCGTCGCTGAAGGAGTACTGGGTCTTGGCCATACACACGGGCATCCCGGACCAGCCGTTCTTCTCGATCTCCGCCAGCCGTTTGATGGCCGGCACCGAGAAGTCCACGCCATCGGCGCCGTAGACCTCCTGCACGATGGTCCGGATCTTGTCCTCGACGGACATGTCCAGCGGGTACAGGTGCCGGAAGCTGTGCGGGGCGTCGATCGCGGCCGCCACTTTCGCCGCGAGCTCGTCCCCGCCGTCGCCGCCACCACCGCGGCCCCAGACATCGGCCACCGCAGCCTGGACACCCTCCGCGGCGCACCACTGAAGCAGCCAATCCAGCTCCTCCGCGGTGTCCGTGGCGAATTTGTTGACCGCGACGACCGGGATGATCCCGAACTTCTCCACGTTGCGGATGTGGCGCTGGAGATTGGCGACGCCGGCGGTCAGCGCCCCCACGTTCGGCTCCGTGAGCCGGTCTTTCGGCACGCCGCCGTGCATCTTGAGCGCCCGGACGGTGGCCACGAGGACGACGGCGGACGGGGCGACGTCGGCCATCCGCGCCTTGATGTCCATGTACTTTTCGGCACCGAGGTCCGCGCCGAAACCGGCCTCGGTGACCACGATGTCCGCCAGGCTGCGGGCCGTCTGTGTGGCGATGAGGGAGTTGCAGCCGTGGGCGATGTTGGCGAAGGGCCCGCCGTGCACCAGCGCGGGGGTGCCGGCGATGGTTTGCACGAGGTTGGGCTTGATCGCGTCTTTGAGCAGCATGGTCAGGGCGCCCTGGACGCCGAGGTCGGCCACCGTTACGGGCTGCCGGTCGTAGGTGTAGCCAAACGTGATCCGGCCCAGCCGTTCGCGCAAGTCGTTCAGGTCCGTGGCGAGGCAGAACACGGCCATGATCTCCGAGGCCACGGTGATATCGAAGCCGTCCTGCCGCGGTGTGCCCTGGGCCGGGCCGCCCAGGCCGATCACGACCTCCCGGAGGGACCGGTCGTTCATGTCCAGGACCCGTTTGAACGTCATCCGGCGCGGATCGATGTTGAGCTCGTTGCCCTGGAAGATGTGGTTGTCCACGAGGGCCATGAGAGCGTTGTTGGCCGAGGTGATGGCGTGGAAGTCGCCGGTGAAGTGCAGGTTGATCTGGTCCATCGGCAGCACCTGGGAGTAGCCGCCGCCGGTGGCGCCGCCCTTCATGCCCAGGATGGGGCCGAGCGAGGGCTCGCGGAGCGCGATCATCACACTGTGCCCCGCGCGGGCCAGGGAGTCCGCGAGCCCCACCGTGGTGGTGGACTTGCCCTCACCCGCAGGGGTGGGCGACATCGCGGAAACGAGCACCACCTTGCCGGGGGCCCGGGTGGGGGAGCCCGCGGGAACGGTCAGCTTCGCCGGATCGATTTTGGCCTTGTAGGGTCCGTAGAGTTCCAGCGCGTCCGGGTTGATGCCGGCGGCCGCCGCAATCTCCTCGATCGGCTTCATGACTGCCCGCTGGGCAATCTCCAGGTCGCTAGGTACGTTTTTCCCGGCAGTGGTGGTCTCAGACATCGTTGTCCTTCGGCTCGTGGCGTCGGCGGGTTGGTCCCGGACCGGTGTTGCCGGTGCAGGGTGGGGCGGATCCGGTTCAGGGTGTGTGGCCCACCGGGATGGTCAGGCTTCCAAAATACTGGCTCACGGCGGTGTGATAGCTCTCCAGCGTGATCGCGGCGGTGCGCTGCCAGCCAAAATCCTCGGCGTGGATCGCGGCGGCATGCCCCATGTCGGTGCGGGTTTGGGTGTCATCGAAGAGCTCTTCGAGCGCGTCCGCCCAGTCGCTGGCCTTGTGCCCCTCGATCAGCATCCCCGTCCGCCCGTCCTGGACGGCGCGGGAGAGGCCGCCCACTTTCGTGGCGAGGACGGGCGTCCCGCAGGCCTGCGCCTCCAATGCCACCAGGCCGAAAGACTCGCTGTACGACGGCATCACCACGACGTCGGCGGACCGGTACCAGCCCGCCAGCTCCGGGGCGTTTACCGGCGGATGGTGGGTGGCGACGTCGTCCATTCCGGCGGCGCTGATCAGCGTCTTCAGGTTGAAGTCTTTGGCGCCGCTGACGGCGCCCAGAATGGTTAGCTGCAGGTCGATGTCCGGGCGCCGGGAACGCAGGAGCGCGGCGGCCTTGACCAGGATCTGCGGGCCCTTGAGCCGCTGGATCCGGCCGGCAAACAGCAGATGGAACTTGCCGGGGGCGATGCCGTGCTGGGCCCGGGCGCGGTTTCTGAAGGCCGGTGTGAAGACCGCCAGGTCGACGCCCGGCGGCGCGACGTCGATGCGGTCGATGTCGGCGTTATAGTGCGAGACCAGCTCGGCCGCTTCGGTGCCGGTATTGGCGATCAGCCGGGTGGCGCCGTCGACAATCCGGTGCTCGCCGTCCTCGCGCCGCCGCGGTTCGGGCTGCTCGCCGGACTCGAGGAGCTGGTTCTTGACCTTCGCCATCGTGTGCATGGTGTGGACGAGGGGCAGCCGCCACAACTCAGCGAGCTCCAGCCCGGCCACCCCGGAGACCCAGTAGTGGGAATGGATGACGTCGTACCGGCCGTGTGGCTGGAGATGGCGGATCCGGTCAATCTCGGCGACCATGCTGTGCAGCAGCCCCGGAAGCTCCTCCTTTGGCAGCTTCCGTGGCGGGCCGGCGAGGACGTTGTGCACGCACACGCCCGGGGACGGGTGTTCGACGGCGGGCTGCGTGGCTGAGGTGGACCGGGTGAAGATCTCCACTTCCACGCCGGTCTCGGCCAAGGCCGCGGCCAGCGCCCGGACGTACACGTTCATTCCGCCTGCGTCGCCGGAGCCGGGCTGCTCCATGGGCGAGGTGTGCAGGGAAAGGAAAGCGACGCGGCGGATCAGCGACACGGTTCCCCTTCCTCTGCAGACTGCATGTCGATAAAACATTACTCCTGAAGTGCTGGCCGGTTCACGGGCACGTCCCCGGGTCAATGTCGAGGGCCGTTTCCGAGGCCTTTTCCGCATCTCGAAGCCGGTCCGTGCCCAGACAGGGGTGTCCTGCTAACGTGGCCGCTGTGAGCGCAACGACAGAACCTGATACTGCAGCCGGCTGGACAATCCGGGAGGCCCGCCCGGAGGACTGGCCAGGCATCTGGGCGATCCTGGAACCGGTCATCCGGGCCGGGGAGACTTTTACGTGGGACCGGGACACCGCCGAGGACGAGGCTCGCGGGCGCTGGTTCAAGCAGGCGCCGGGCCAGACGTTCGTCGCCGTCGCAAACGGGCCCGATGAGGGCGCGGGTGACGGTGACGGTGACGGTGACCGTGACCGGGCACCCGGTGCCATCCTTGGCACCGGCGAGCTGCACCCCAACCAGGGCGGCGGCGGCAGCCATGTGGCCAACGCGGGCTACATGGTCCATCCCGCCCAGGCGGGACGCGGCTTGGCCCGGGCGCTCTGTGCCTACTCGCTCGACGCCGCGCGCGACGCCGGTTTCAAGGCCATGCAGTTCAACGCCGTGGTGGCGAGCAATGTCCGGGCCGTTGCCGCCTGGAAATCGATGGGCTTCGAGGTGCTCGCGACCATTCCCGAGGCGTTCAATCATCCGGAACTGGGCTACGTGGGCCTGCACGTGATGTACCGAAAGCTGTAGGCGTACCAGCCCGCTCCCTGCCGGTCCGTTGGCCGCCGGTCCGCTACTGGCGGGGCCGTTACTGGCCGCGGGCCGTTACTGGCCGCGGTGCCAGAGGCGGCCCAGCTCCGGGAAGGCGGCCTCATAGCCGGCCAGCAGGTTGCCGGCGAGGACCTCCGAATGCACGAGGGGATGCCTGGCGAACGCGGCAAGGGCTGCCTCCCGCCGGCCGGTCGTCGCCGCCTCCACCACGAGCCGTTCGGCGTCCTTGACGCGCTGCATCAGCTCAAGTTGAGCCGGTCCCGGACGGTCCTGCGGGACCGGCACAGCGCCGTCGGGCGTCACCCTGCACGGAACTTCGACGACGGCGTCGACCGGCAGTCCCGGGACGGCCGGCACTGCCTGCGCTGCTGAGCGGGCGCCCGCGTCCGGTTCTGCGGGCCCCGCGGACGCTGCGGCGTCGACCGCGTTGCGTGTGTTGAGGATCAAGTCCGCGGCCCCGCCTCCGGCGAGGGCGCGCATGGCCGCCAGGGCCACCCGCTCGTAGCCGCCGCCGCCTGCGAGGTCGGTCTCATCACGGCGTTCGCCCGAGGTGCGGGCTTCGGCCAGATAGCCCTCCTCGCGTGAGCGGCGGGCGGCGTCCCAAAGCGCAAAAGCCTCCGGCCCGGCGGCAGCCAGCCGGGGATAGAGCTCGGCCTGCTGTCGGGCGATGGATTCCCCCCGGGTCTGCTCTGCTGCGCGCATGCCGGCCACCGCTCGAGCAGTGTCGTAGTAGTAGAAGAGGTATTCATTGGGCAGGCAGCCAAGGCCGGCCAGCAATCCGGGCGGGAACAGCCGGCCCTCCTCGAACCCCGACAGCGCCGCAGGGTTCGCGAGCAGTTCCGGGAGGGCGTCCCGGCCTGTGGCCTCCAGCCGGTACAGCCAGCCGAGGTGGTTCAGGCCGTAGTAGCCCACGCCGCCGAGCGTGCCCTCCGGCAACGCGACGCCGGCAGCCCGCGCCGCGCGGTGAACCAGGCCGCTGGCGGAGTCGCAAATCCCGATCACCTTGGGCCCGAGCACCGGGACCAGGGCCTCGGTGACCATGCCGGCGGGGTTGGTGAAATTGAGCAGCCACGCCGCGGGGCAGCGGCTCCGCATTTCTTCCGCGAGCCGCAGCATCGGCGGAATGGACCGCAGCGCGTAAGAGATGCCGCCGGCGCCGGTGGTTTCCTGGCCCAGGAGTCCGAGGTCCAAGGCGATCCGCTCGTCGGCGGTCCGCCCGGCCGTGCCGCCGGGCCGGATGGCGGCGAAGACCATGTCGGTGCCGTCGAGGGCCTCGGGGAGCGAGGACACGGCACGGACCTGCGGGCCGGTACCCGGCGGACCCTGCTGGGCCAGGGAGGCCAGGACCGCCTCGATGGCCGCCAGCCGGGCGGGGTCGACGTCGTAGAGCACCAGCTCCCGCACCAGCCCCGCGAAGGGGCCGGAAGAGAGCGCCCGGTAGACCAGGGGGACCCGGAACCCGCCCCCGCCGGCGATCGTGAGCCGCATGCGGACAGTCTATTCCCCGCTGGTCAGGGCCCCGCTTCCCGCGGTTTCCCTTCACGGCGGTACAGCGTAGTGTGCCGTATATGGACGCGACCCCGGCGCGGCGCTTTGATCCGCTCTCTGCCGTCCGCAGCCCGGCCGCGGACGGTTTTGATCTGCTCCTGACCGGGACCGTGTTTCAGGACATCATCTTCACCGGGCTGCCCCACGCGCCGCAGCCCGGAACGGAAATCTGGAGCGACGGGATGGGCAGTTGCCCCGGAGGCGTCGCCAACCAGGCGATCGCCGCCTCCCGGCTCGGACTGCGGACCGGTCTTGCCGCCGTGTTCGGCGATGACGGCTACGGCGACTACAACTGGAAGATCCTGGCCGCCCAGGAACATGTGGACCTGTCGCTGTCCCGGCGTGTGCCGGGCTGGCATTCGCCTGTCACCGTGTCCCTGAGCGTGGAGAAGGACCGGTCCATGGTGACGCACGGGCACCCGGCACCAGTGACCTCCACCGAGCTGGTCGGATGCCCGCCGCCGGCGCTCGCAGCCGTCGCCGAACTGGGCGAGGAACTTGAACCGTGGGCCGTCGACGCGCACAAGAACGGCGTCCGGCTGTTCGGCGATGTCGGCTGGGACCCCACCGGCGCGTGGTCCCCTACCCGGCTGGAAAACCTGAAGTACTTCCACGCCTTCATGCCGAACCAGCACGAGGCCATGAACTTCACCGGCCGGGACGACCCTTGGTCCGCGTTGTACTCGCTCGCGGAGAGGGTTCCGGTGGCGGTGGTCACCCTCGGCGCCCAGGGGTCCATGGCCGTGGATTCGGAAACGGGGGAGGAGGAATGGGTCCCCTCCCTGCCAGTCCGGGCCTACGATCCCACCGGTGCCGGAGACTGCTTCGGTGCGGCATTCATTGTCGGGTCGCTGGCCGGTTGGCCGCTGGGCGACCGGCTCCGCTTCGCCAATCTGTGCGCCGCCCTGGCCGTCCAGGAGGTGGGCGGCTCGCTCGCCGCGCCCGGATGGGGAGACATTGCCGACTGGTGGCAGCGGGCCAACGCCCGGAAGGAACGGCAAGCCAGCCAGTGGCTTCGCCGCTACCGATTCCTGGAAGATATCGTGCGCGATGTCCCGCCTGAGGCGCAACGGCGGGCGACGGCGACCATTGCCCACCTGTCTGACGCGTAACTGGCCTGGGGCGGGTTCGTCCCTGTCACCAGTGGACATGTCCTCTTCGGGGTTGCGCCACCAGTGGACATGGCCTCCTGAGGTTCCCGCCACCAGTGGACATGGCCTCCTGAGGTTCCCGCCACCAGTGGACATGTCCCCCTGAGGTTCCTGGCCCCAGCGGACATGTCCTCCGCTGGGGCCAGGGCTTGGACCTGGACCCGTTATGCGGCTTCGTGGGCGTGAAGAATGGGCATGTCCGCCGGTGGGTGCTTGGCCTTGTTCCTGCCACCAGTGGACATGTCCCTCGCTGGGGCCAGGGCTTGGACCTGTACCCGTTGTTCGGCTTCGTGGGCGTGAAGATTGGGCATGTCCCGCGGCGGGCCGGGCCGGTCCCTGTCACCACTGGATATGTCCCCTTCAGAGTTACGTCACCAGTGGACATGTCCTCCGCTGGGGCCAGGGCTTGGACCTGTACCCGTCGTGCCCGGTCTTGGGCGCGAAGAATGGCATGTCCCGCGGGGAGGGAGGGCATGTCCAGCCGAGGCGCCGGGCCGCCGATTATTCGGCCTGCGGCGCCGCGCCTAGAATCGTTAAGTGACTTACCAAGCAGCAACAGGCGATCTCCTGCCCGGCTCGGCGGCAGTGCCGGCACACGCTGAGGAGCGCTCCGCCGAAATCGACCTCGACGCCATCCGGGACAACGTCCGCCATCTCGCAGCGGTGGCCTCACCCGCGCAGGTCATGGCCGTGGTCAAGGCCGACGCCTACGGGCATGGTGCGGTCCAGGTGGCCCGGGCGGCCCTCGGTGCGGGCGCTAGCTGGTTGGGCGTCGCCCACATCTCCGAGGCCCTCGCCCTGCGCGCCGCCGGGATCGAGGCGCCGCTGCTGGCCTGGCTGCACACCCCGGACAGCAACTTTGCCGCCGCAGTGGCCGCCGGAATCGACATCGGCTGCTCGGGCTGGGAACTGGACCGGATCGTGGCCGCCGCCCGCGAACAGGAACGCCCCGCCCGTGTCCACCTGAAGGTCGACACCGGCCTCGGCCGCAACGGCGCCACCCTCGACGCCTGGGACAGCCTGGTGGGCGAAGCCATGGAACACCAGGACCAGGGCCTGCTCCGGGTCGTGGGGATCTTCTCCCACCTGGCCGTCGCCGACGAGCCCGAGCGGCCCGAAACCGACGAGCAGCTCGCCGCGTTCCGCCAGGTCCTGGCCGTCGCCCATGACGCTGGCGTGGACCCCGAGGTCCGCCACCTGGCCAACACCCCGGCCACCCTCTCCCGGCCCGACACCCACTTTGACCTGGTCCGCGTGGGCCTGGGTCTGTACGGGCTGTCCCCCTTCGAAGGACAAAGCCCGGCCGAGCTCGGGCTGCGCCCGGCCATGACGGTCCGCACCGTGGTTTCGCACTGCAAGGACGTGCCCGCCGGGCAGGGCGTTTCCTACGGGCTGAACTACCGCACGGACGGCGTCAGCACGCTCGGGCTCATCCCGCTGGGCTACGCCGACGGCGTGCCGCGCATCGCCACCGGCGGACCGGTCCGGGTCGAGGGCGTGAATTACCCGGTGGTGGGGCGCATCGCGATGGACCAGATGGTGATCGACCTTGGACCCCGCCACGTGGCGGCCGGCGGGCCCAGCATCCTCGGGGCCGAGGCGGTGCTGTTCGGCGACGGCGCCGACGGCGGCCCGACGGCCGATGACTGGGCAAGGGCCGCGGGCACCAACAACTACGAGATCGTCACCAGGATCAGCCCCCGGGTGCCGCGCCGCTACCTTCACGAAGAGCCCTCCACCGGCGAAGAGCGACCATGAGCGGGCCAGCGTGGGAACGGGGCATCGAGGTCCGGACGGCGGCCGAGACGCACGCGCTCGCCGCGGCCCTGGGCGCAGTACTGCAGACGGGCGACCTGCTGGTCCTGACCGGCGAACTGGGCGCCGGCAAGACCACCTTCACACAGGGGCTGGGGGAGGGTCTGGGCGTACGGGCCGGCATTATTTCGCCGACCTTTGTCCTGGTGCGCATCCACCCCAATCTCCCCGGAGGGCCCCGGCCGGGCGGTCCGGACCTGGTGCACGTGGACGCCTACCGGCTGGAGTCGGCCGCTGAAATCGATGACATCGATCTTGAAAACACCATGGACAGCGCCGTAACGGTGGTCGAATGGGGCTCCGGCCGGGTTGAACACCTGAGCGAGAGCAGGCTTGAAGTGGAACTCCACCGCCCCCGCGGAGGCGCCGCGGGCACAGGCGCCACGGCTGATCCCGCCGGGGTTCCGCGTGCGGCCGCCGATCCCGGTGTACTGGACTTCGACACGGACGACGACGACGAGCCGCGGACCGTGGTGATCCGCGGCTTCGGCCCGCGCTGGGCCGAAGCACCGGCGCTGCCCGGCGTCGGGCCTGTCACCACCACCGCAGCCGTGCCCGCCACCAGGCCCGTGCCCACTACCGCAGCCGTGCCCGAGACCACGCCCCAGACCCCGGAACGGAACTCCTGATGCTGATCCTCGCCATCGACACCTCCGCCGTCGCCAGCGCCGCGCTGGTCTCCGATGACGCACCGGAATCCGTGCTCGCCAGCTTCGCCACCGAAGACACACGCACGCACGCAGAGGTCCTGGCCCCGGGGATCGACGAGCTCCTGGCCGAGGGCGGCGTCAGCGGCCGCGACGTCGACGCAATCGTCACCGGCGTCGGCCCCGGACCGTTCACGGGACTGCGCTCGGGGATCGTCACCGCCCGCACCCTCGCCTTTGTCTGGGGCAAGCCGCTGTACGGCGTCATGAGCCTGGACGCGATCGCCCTGGAAGTAGCCGAATCCACCGACTCGGCCGCGGAATTCATTGTCGCCACCGATGCGCGCCGCAAGGAAGTGTACTGGGCCCGGTATACCCTCACCGATGCCCAGTTGCCGCACCTGGCGGATGGCCCGCACGTGGGATTCGCGGCTGATCTACCGGATCTGCCCGTCTACGGTGCTGGCGCAGGAATGTACTCCGACGTCGTCAAGGCGGTTGCCGAATTCAGCACCCGGCAGCCGGAAGCCCTCTCGCTGGGCCAGTTCGCACTCGCCCGGCTCGCGGCGGGGGAACAGCTCCTGGACTCCAGCCCCCTGTACTTGCGCGAGTCCGACGCCCAGGTGCCCGGACCCCGGAAGCGTGCCCTGTGAGCCGGGAACATGCCGCACCGCTCAGGCTGCCCGGCGGGGTCACCTTGCGGGACATGGAACCCGTGGACATCCCGGAGGTCCACGCGCTGGAGCGCCGGCTGTTTCCCGTGGACGCCTGGCCGCTGCAGATGTTTCACGACGAGCTGGCGCAGACGGATACCCGGCGCTACCTCGTGGCGGAGGTTCACGGCGGGATCGTGGGCTATGCCGGGCTCATGTGCATCGAACCGATCTCGGACGTGCAGACCATCGCCGTGGTGCCCGAACAGGAAGGCAAGGGCATCGGCTCGGCCCTGCTCACCGAGCTGATCGTGGAAAGCCGACGCCGCCATGCGCAAGACGTGCTGCTCGAGGTCAGGGCGGACAACCCCCGCGCCCAGCAGCTCTACCGGCGCTTCGGCTTCGAACAGATCCACGTCCGGCCCCGCTACTACCGCGACGGCGTCGACGCCCTGATCATGCGGCTCCAGCTGCCCCGCGAACAACTCAGCCCCCAGCCCAAGGAAGCAGGCCGACCATGAACCGCACCCAGCCGCTCGTGCTCGGCATCGAATCCTCCTGTGACGAGACCGGCGTCGGCATCGTCCGGGGGACCACCCTGCTGACCAACACCGTCTCTTCCTCCATGGACGAACACGTCCGCTTCGGCGGCGTGATTCCCGAGATCGCCTCCCGCGCCCACCTCGACGCGTTCGTCCCCACCCTCGAGGAGGCCCTCGCGGAGGCGGACGTAACGCTCGCGGACATCGACGCGATCGCCGTCACCGCCGGGCCGGGCCTGGCGGGGGCGCTCATGGTGGGGGTGTGCGCGGCCAAGGCGCTCGCCGTCGCCACCGGCAAACCCCTCTACGCCATCAACCACCTTGTCGCGCACGTCGGCGTCGGGCTCCTGCAGCAGGGCGGCGGCACAACGACGCCGCACACCCCGGCGCACGCGATCGCGCAAACCGCGCAGCACGCCCTGCCGGAGAACATGGGCGCCCTCCTGGTGTCCGGCGGCCACACCGAGATCCTGCGGATCCGGAGCATCACGGACGACGTCGAGCTGCTGGGGTCCACGATCGATGACGCAGCCGGCGAAGCGTATGACAAGGTGGCGCGGCTCCTGGGCCTGGGCTACCCGGGCGGTCCGGCCATCGACAGGCTCGCCCGCACCGGCAACGCCAAGGCCATCCGGTTCCCGCGCGGCCTCACCCAGCCTAAGTACATGGGCACCGCCGAGGAACCCGGGCCGCACCGCTACGACTGGTCCTTCAGCGGGCTCAAGACCGCCGTCGCCCGCTGCGTGGAGCAGTTCGAGGCCCGCGGCGAGGAGGTCCCCGTGGCGGACATCGCCGCTGCCTTCCAGGAAGCCGTGGTGGACGTCATAACCGCCAAGGCCGTGCTCGCCTGCCGCGAGAACGGGATCACGGAGGTCCTCCTGGGTGGGGGCGTCGCGGCCAACTCGCGGCTGCGCCAGCTCACCGAACAGCGCTGCAGTGCCGCCGGGATCCGGCTGACAGTGCCGCCGTTGCCGCTGTGCACGGACAACGGCGCCATGGTGGCGGCACTCGGGGCGCAACTGGTGATGGCCGGAGTGGAACCGAGCGGGATCGGCTTTGCCCCGGACTCCTCGATGCCGGTCACGACAGTCTCCGCCTGAGCGGCCGGCGGGCCGAGGGGTCGGCGCGCCGAGCGGCCGGCCGGCTGGAACTCCGCCCGCCCCCGTGCGGGCCTTGGCGCGCCGGAGTTAGGCTTCCGGCCCCTGGCGCATCTGCTTGACCAGATCCAGGACGACGGCGCGCAGGTCACCGCCGTGCTCGGCGGCAACCCGGCGCTGGCGCTGGTAGCCGGCGCCGCGCTCGATGATCTTCTCGACGTCGGCCAGTTCGGCGCTGCAGCCCAGCTTCGCCGCCACCGGTTCAAGCCGCTTGAGCGTCTCGCGCAGGTGCTCCGTCACGAGCTGCTCGTTGCCCTCGGCGTCGAGGATGATGATTGCGTCCAGACCGTACCGGGCCGCGCGCCACTTGTTCTCCTGGACATGCCAGGGCGGCATCGTGGGAATGGTGCCGCCGTTTTCCAGCGTGGTGGAAAATTCGTCCACCAGGCACTGCGTCAATGCAGCGATCGCGCCGACGTCCTCGAGGGTCGCCAGTCCGTCGCAAATGCGCATCTCGATGGTGCCCAGGGCCGGAACGGGACGGATGTCCCAGCGGATCTCGGAGAGCGTGTCAATGACACCCGTGGTGAACATGTCCTGCACGTAGGCCTCGTAGTCGTCCCAGCTGGCGAACTGGAACGGCAGCCCGGCGGTGGGCAGCTGCTGGAACATGAGGGCGCGGTGCGAGGCGTAGCCGGTGTCCTCGCCGCCCCAAAACGGGCTGGACGCGGAGAGCGCCTGGAAGTGCGGGAAGTAATTGACCAGGCCGTCCAGAACCGGGAGCACCTTGTCCCGGCTGTCCAGGCCGACGTGCACGTGGACGCCGTAGATCACCATCTGCCGGCCCCACCACTGGGTCCGGTCGATGAGCTTGGCGTAGCGTTCCTTGTCCGTGACGGGCTGCAGCTGGGGCGGGCTGAAGGGATGGCTCCCGGCGCAGAAGATTTCCACGCCCATGGGATCGGTAACCTCCCGGACGGCCGCGAGCGAGCTGTTCAGGTCCGCTTTGGCTTCCGCGACGGTGGTGCAGATACCCGTGACGAGCTCCACGGTGTTCAGCAGCAGCTCCTGCTTGATGTGCGGGTGCTCGTCGTCCTCATTGAGTTCGGGATGCCGGGCAGCGACGCCGCGGAGCACCTGGTTCGCTACGGAGGCAAGCTCACCGGTCTCGGCGTCGACGAGCGCCAGCTCCCATTCCACGCCAAGAGTCGACTGCCTGGATGAAGCGAACTCGATCTTCATGTGGTCCCTTCACTGTTTTGCTGTCGCTGGGCGCGGTCCAGGCGGGAAATGCGCTGGCAACCCTCGGACGTGCCCTAGGCGTGTCACCGGCGGTGGCACGCGACATTTCCCCACACCAGAGCGCCGGCCCGGCGGCGGGCAGGGCTACGGGTGGTCCAAGTCTAGTGCAGGGGCGCCCTCCCGGACGGCGTCAAAGACACCGCTGGCGCGTGAGTGTCTTCACAAAGCGGCTGGTCAGCGACGTTCATGTTACGGCTTGGGGTGCGCCGGCCGGGGTGGCCGGACCCATCCTGGCGTTTAATGGAGCTGTGCCCATACTGAACAAAGACATGACGCTGTGTATCTCGCTCTCGGCCCGGCCCAGCAACAACGGGACGCGCTTCCACAACCACCTGTACGAGCAGCTTGGCCTGAACTGGATCTACAAGGCCTTCGCCCCCACCGACCTCGCCCAGGCGATCGCCGGAGTGCGCGGCCTCGGCATCCGCGGCTGCGCGGTGTCCATGCCCTACAAGGAGGACGTGATCGCCCTCGTTGACGTCATGGACCCCTCGGCGAAGGCCATCGATTCGGTCAACACCATCGTCAACGACGGCGGCCGGCTCACGGCCTACAACACCGACTACACCGCAATCGAGCAGCTCCTGCACAGCAACGCCGTCCCCACGGACTACTCGGTGCTGGTCCTGGGCTCCGGCGGCATGGCCAAGGCCACCGTCGCGGCGCTGCGGGATGCCGGCTTCAAGGACGTGACCGTCGTGGCCCGCAACGAAGTCTCCGGCCGCGCCCTGGCCGACCAGTACGGCTTCGCCTGGAGCGCGGAGCTGGGCTCGGCGCTGTCCGGCACCGGCGCGGCTGACATGCTCATCAACGTCACGCCCATTGGTATGG
This sequence comes from Arthrobacter sp. 05L421, assembly GCF_056397785.1. Classification (NCBI taxonomy): domain Bacteria; kingdom Bacillati; phylum Actinomycetota; class Actinomycetes; order Micrococcales; family Micrococcaceae; genus Arthrobacter; species Arthrobacter sp. 05L421. The sequence continues at coordinate 298,750 of NZ_JBFTOC010000001.1, read as the reverse complement.
CAGGCGGACCGGACGCCGAGGCGCTGTCCTTCCCGCAGGAGGCCATCGACGCCGCAAAGGTGGTGTTCGACGTCGTCGCCCTCCCGGCCGAGACGCCGCTCATCAAGGCCGCCCGCACGGCCGGCAAGACCGTGATCACCGGAGCCGAGGTGGCCACAATCCAGGCGCTGGAGCAGTTTGTGCTCTACACCGGGATCCGGCCCACGGACGAGCAGATCAGGTCAGCTGAGGAGTTCATGCGGGCCCAGTAGCCCGCTAGTCCTGGATTCCGGCCGCTTCGCCGCTTCTTCCGGGATCCTGCCGCGAAGGGATTAGACGGGCTCCACCGAGATGGCGACCCGGTCCTCGCCGATCCTGGTAAGGACCAGGGTGGCTGATTTTTTGCTCTTAGCCTTTGAACCGGCCGGCTTTCCGCCGGGCAGGAGTTGCTTGCGCAGCTCTTCCGGCGTAACGGCCGTGCCGCGCTTCTTGATGTCCAGGACGCCGATCCCTTCGTCCTTGACCCAGGATTTGAGCGCCTTGACGTTGAACGGCATTACCTCCAGGACCTTGTAGCCCCTGGCGAACGGGGTGTCCTGCAGGTCCGGGGCGCAGATGTAGGCGATGTGCTCGTCCACGAGGTGCCCGCCCAGCTGGAGGGCGACGTCGGCCACCAAGCCGGCTCGGATCACTGCTCCGTCGGGCTCATACAGATAGCCCTCCACGGGACCCACGGGCGCCACCGGGCCGCCGTCGAAGTTTTCCCCGCTGGTGAGTTCGGCCGCACCCTGCGGGCCGAGCACCAGGGCGGCGCGCCGCACCCCGGGGCGCCGCACTGCGTTGAACCACAGGGCCACCTCGGTCACGTCCCCGCCCACGGAGACCCACTGCGCCTCACAATCGGCCGGCACGGAATCGTGCGGCATGCCGGGCCCCATCTTGACGCCGACGGCGCGGCCGGAGCCGGCAAGCGTCTCGACGAACGACAGCGGCGGGGAGAAATCCTCCGGATCCCAGATCCGTTTGGTTCCCGAAGTGGATGTGGTGCGCCGGGCCGGGTCCAGCCAAACGCCGTCGACCCCCTCCAGCGACACCGAAGTGGCATCCGCGTGGACCACGGTGGCGTTGCGGAACGGGATCAGGTTCATCGTGGCGCAGGCGGCCGTGGCCTCGTCCATCTCCACGGCGGTAACCACGAGGTCCAGGGAGGCCAGGGCCATCGCGTCCGCCCCGAGTCCGCAGCCGAGGTCGGCGACGTGGCCGATCCCGGCCTCCGCGAACCGCTGCGCGTGCCGCGCCGCGACTGTCAGCCGGGTGGCCTGCTCCAGGCCGGCCTTGGTGAAGATCATCTGCCGGGCGAACTCGCCGAATTTGGCCTCGGCCTTGGTCCGCAGCCGGGACTGGGTGAGCACGGCCGAGACCATTTCGGGGGAGTGGCCGGCCTTGCGCAGCGCCGCGGTCAGGCGGAAGGCCTCGTCCTCGCGGTACGGGCCCAGCGACGCCAGCAGCTCCCAGCCCTCGGGCGTGAGGATCGGGGCAATATGTTCCTGCGGTGCGTCAGTCATGCCATCCAGCGTAGTTGAGCTCCGCGGGCACGCTGTGACCGGACCACGGGGGCTAGGCTTGACGGATGGAAGACAGCGGCGCAGGCGACAGCATCTCAGAGGACACAACCGGGCAGGACACAGCCGGGAACGACGACGCCGGGAATGACGACGCCGGGCAGGGGCGCCGCAGCCCGCAGGGGCTGGCCCGCTACGCCCGGCCGGCACTGATCGCCGGCGCTGTGATCGCCGTCGTGTGCATTGCCCTCTTGGTGATCATCTTCTTCCTCGATTCCTTCAACGCCACCGTATATTCCGTCGGCGGCAAGAACGTCCAGGACGCCACGGACGAGGCCCGGGCCATCCGGGACACCTATGCCGCCGCCCGGCTCGGCGGCATCATCGCCCTCGTCACAGGCGTCCTGCTGGCCGCCGCCGGGGCCGTGCTGATGTACCGGCACCGGAACGACGAGGGCCGGAACACGGACGAAGACGACGGCCAGGACGTGGACTTCGAAGACCTCGCAGGCCAGTAGGCGCGGGCTAGCGACGGCCACGCGGTCACGGCACAAGCCGCCACTCGGCCACGGGCCAACCGGCCAACCGGCCACGCGGTCACGGGACAACCGGCCACGCGGTCACGGGCCATGCCCTTCCCTCGGCATCCGGAGTGGACATGTCCTCCCGGGCAGCCGGCAACCGTGGGGCATGTCCATCGCTCAGCGCGAGAAGAGCGCATGATGCCCAGGTGTCCTCTCGCCGCAGCAAAGATTGGGCATGTCCTCCTGGGCAGCCCGCATCCGCTTAGCACGTCCATCGCTCAGCACCAGGAGTGAGCATGTCCTCCTGGGCAGCCCGCATCCGCTTAGCACGTCCATCGCTCAGCACCAGGAGTGAGCATGTCCTCCCGGGTAGCCCGCATCCGCTTAGCACGTCCATCGCTCAGCACCAGGAGTGAGCATGTCCTCCCGGGTAGCCCGCAACCGCTGAACATGTCCATCCCTCAGCGCGGACAGCGAGCATGGGTGCCCAAGTGTCCTCTCGCCGCAGTAAAGAATGGGCATGTCCCACCGGGTAGATGTTCACCCGGAACGAATTTCTGGCACTCGCCTTGACCGAGTGCTAACTATCTACATAGAGTCGTCATTAGCACTCTCCCTAGGAGGGTGCTAACACATGAAGCGCGTTCCGCCAGGCACGCTGCCGGCACCGCGACGACGGTCTGCGCGCCTTGGCATCAGCGCTTCATAGTCCACAAATTTGCTGACGAAAAGGAGAGGTCCGAGTGTCGGTCTCTATTAAGCCTCTTGAGGATCGTATTGTTGTCCGCCCGCTCGAAGCCGAGCAGACCACGGCTTCCGGCCTGGTTATCCCGGACTCCGCGCAGGAGAAGCCCCAGGAAGGCGAAGTTGTTGCAGTAGGCCCCGGCCGCTTCGATGACAACGGCAACCGCGTTCCCATCGATGTTGCCGTTGGCGACGTCGTCATCTACTCCAAGTACGGTGGAACCGAAGTCAAGACCGGCGGCACCGAGTACCTCGTGCTCTCCGCCCGCGACGTTCTGGCGATCGTCGTAAAGTAACTCTCTTGGACCCCGTGCAGCCGATCCTTTCGCATTGAATGGATCAGTTGCGCGGGGTTCTGTCTTGAAAGGACAAAACCATGGCAAAGCAGCTTGCGTTTAACGACGCTGCCCGCCGGTCGCTTGAAGCCGGCATCGATAAGCTCGCCAACACCGTCAAGGTCACGCTGGGCCCGCGCGGCCGCAACGTCGTACTGGACAAGAAGTGGGGCGCCCCCACGATCACCAACGACGGCGTGACCATCGCCCGCGAAGTCGAGCTGGACGACCCCTACGAGAACCTTGGCGCGCAGCTTGCCAAGGAGGTCGCCACCAAGACCAACGATGTTGCCGGCGACGGCACCACCACCGCCACCGTCCTGGCCCAGGCCCTGGTCAAGGAAGGCCTGCGCAACGTAGCGGCAGGCGCCGCACCGGGCGAGATCAAGCGCGGCATCGAGGTTTCGGTCGAGGCCGTCGCCGCCCGCCTGCTGGAGAACGCGCGCCCGGTTGAAGGCACGCAGGTTGCCAACGTTGCCGCAATCTCCGCCCAGAGCGACGAGGTCGGCGAGCTCCTGGCCGAGGCGTTCGGCAAGGTCGGCAAGGATGGTGTGATCACCATCGAGGAATCCTCCACCACGCAGACCGAGCTGGTCCTCACCGAGGGCATGCAGTTCGACAAGGGCTACCTGTCCCCGTACTTCGTCACCGACGCGGAACGCCAGGAAGCCGTCCTCGAGGACGCCCTGATCCTGATCAACCAGGGCAAGATCTCCTCGGTGCAGGATTTCCTGCCGCTGCTGGAAAAGGCGCTGCAGAGCTCCAAGCCGCTCTTCATCATCGCCGAAGACGTCGAGGGCGAGGCCCTCTCCACGCTCATCGTCAACCGCATCCGCGGCACGCTGAACGTCGTCGCCGTCAAGGCCCCGGGCTTCGGTGACCGCCGCAAGGCCATGCTCCAGGACATCGCGACCCTCACGGGTGCGCAGGTTGTCTCCGCGGAGCTGGGCCTGAGCCTGGACACCGTTGGCCTCGAGGTGCTTGGCACCGCACGCCGCATCACGGTCACCAAGGACAACACCACGATCGTCGACGGCGCCGGTTCGGCCGAAGACGTCGCTGCCCGCGTTGCCCAGCTGCGCGCCGAGCTGACCCGGACCGATTCGGACTGGGACAAGGAAAAGCTGCAGGAACGCCTGGCCAAGCTGGCCGGCGGCATCGGCGTGATCAAGGTTGGCGCTGCCACCGAGGTTGAGCTGAAGGAAAAGAAGCACCGCATCGAGGACGCTGTGTCCTCGACCCGCGCTGCCCTCGAAGAAGGCATCGTGGCAGGCGGCGGTTCCGCCCTCATCCACGCGTTGAAGGCGCTCGACGAGGACGCAGCCGTCCAGGCCCTCGAAGGTGACGCGGCTGCGGCCGTCGGCATCGTCCGCCGCGCCCTGACCCAGCCGCTGCGCTGGATCGCGCAGAACGCCGGCTTCGACGGCTATGTCGTGGTCGCCAAGGTGGCCGAATCCGCGGTGAACCAGGGCTTCAACGCCAAGTCCGGCGAATACGAAGACCTGATCGCCGCCGGTGTGATCGACCCCGTCAAGGTGACGCGTGCGGCCCTGCGCAACGCGGCATCCATCGCGGCGCTGGTCCTCACCACGGAAACCCTCGTGGTCGAGAAGCCGGCTGACGAAGACGAGCACGCAGGGCACAAGCACTAGCCTCTGCACACACAAAGGACGGTCCGGCATCATGCCGGGCCGTCCTTTTTGTCTGCCACTTTGTCTGCCACGCTACGTTTCTGCCGGGCCGGCTCTGCTGCGCGTCTGCAGGGTTCGCCTGCAAAATCGCCCGGATTCCGGCGCGAAGACCCCGACATTCCTGTCGTCCTTGGTTCCCGCGGGCCCTAGGGGACGGCCCCGCGGGCCCCAGCGGGCGGCCAAACGCCCGGCCGTCAGCGCCGGGAACGGTCCGCCCTGCGCCGCAGCCGCAGTGCGGCGTCCGGCGACAGCCGCTTGGTCACCAGCCGGTAGAAAATGAGAACCCCGACGGCGGCCACCACGATTCCCAGCAGGTTCAGGAACAGCTGCAGGGCGGAGCCGGCGGCCTTCTGGTACTCGCCCAGGACCAGGGCCACGGCCACGAATCCCGCCGCCGGCACTGTGGTGACCGAGATGAACACCCCGATTAGCGCCGCCGAGCGACGGCTGATGACCGACAGCATTCCGGCTATGCCGGCAAGGATGGCGACGATCAGGGAGTACGGGCCCGGATGGTATATGAATTCAACCGCTGAACCGCGGTTGAGCGCGTCACTGGGAAACAGCCCGAGCGGCACGGACAGCCACGCCGCCAGGGCGGCAGCCAGCATCGCGACGGGAAAGCCGACGCCGAGTGCCACGGCCGCGTCGCGTCCGAGCCGCCGCTCGCGCCGGACCAGGGCCACGGCCAGCGCAGCCAGGGGGCCGAACTCTGGGCCCACGGCCATGGCGCCGACGATCGCAATGGTGGAGTCGGTCACGATGCCGATGGCCGCCAGCTGGGTCGCCAGGACCAGGAAGGCCAGAAAACTCCACGTCAGGCGCGAATCTTCGCCGGTCTGCCGCGTCACCTCGTCCCAGATCACGGCGTCCGCGCCCTCACCCGGCGCCTCCGCCTCCGCCCGGTCGGCCCGGTCCGAGAGCACCAGGTCCGGTTCTAGGACCGAAATTGATCCGCGCTGCTGGACATCGAGGACGTGGAGCTTCTCCACGAGCCCCTCCACTGATTCGCGCGCCAGCAGGACCTGGATAACGTCGCCGGGGGGCAGGACGGAAGCACCCTTGGCCAGCGCGACTTCCGAGACTCCGACGTGACGTGTAGTACTTTCGACAACAACTCCGGTCAACTCTCCCGGGACACAAATGCGCAGCTGCACGATCACTTGGCGGCCTCCTCAGACTCGTCCCAGCCTAGCTTCCGCGCCGCGCCAGACGCCGCCGGCCGGGCGCGTGGAGGCTCCCTGCCAGGGCTTCCGGGGTACCCGCGGGGCGCCGGTGATTGGCCAAGAAAATTACGTTTCGGTAACATTGGTGTTTTGGAAACTGGCCGGAAGGGTTATCTGTGTCGAGCGAGCGAACCATCGCCACCCCACCAAGGGCGGACGCAGGTTCTCCGGCGAGCCGAAAATCAAGCTACCGCCCCGAAGTCCAGGGCCTGCGCGCCCTCGCGGTCCTCATGGTGGTCACGTACCACGTGTGGCTGGGGCGAGTTTCCGGCGGCGTAGACATCTTCCTTCTCATTTCGGCATTCCTGATGACGCTCAGCTTCACGCGGAAGGTCGAAAGCGGCGCGCCGCTCCGGCTGCTGAGCCACTGGCTGCATCTGCTTAAGCGCCTTCTGCCGGCCGTCGTCGTGGTGATCCTCGGCGTCCTCGCCGGCACTTGGGCCATCCTGCCGCAAAGCCGCTGGCCCGACGTCCTTGAGCAGGCCTGGGCCTCCCTGCTGTACCGGCAGAACTGGCTCCTGGCTGACAGTGCCGTGGACTACTACGCCCAGGACCATTCGGGCGCGAGCCCGCTCCAGCACTTCTGGTCACTCTCGATCCAGGGCCAGGTGTTCGTGCTCTGGCCGCTCGTCTTCGCCGGCACGGCCCTTCTTTCCCGGCTGCTCAAGCGCCTGCTCCGCCGCGGGACCGGCCAGGACCATGCGTTGCTGCGCTACCGGTCCCTGCTGGCCGTGGCCTTCGGCGCCGTCTTGGCCGTGTCTCTCGCGTACTCGATTCAGCAGACCACAACGAACCAGGCACACGCCTACTTCGACACCGGCGCCCGGCTCTGGGAGTTCGCCCTCGGCTCGCTCCTGGCCCTCGCCCTGCCGTACCTGAAGCCGGGCAAGATCCTGCGCGTCGTACTGGGCTGGGCAGGGCTGGTGGCCATGCTCTCCTGCGGACTGCTGCTGACCGTGGACCGTTCTTTCCCCGGGTTCATCGCGCTGTGGCCCACGCTGGCGGCCGCCGCGATCATCACCGCCGGCCAAAGCGGCAGCCGGTTCGGCGTCGACCGCTTCCTGACGTGGAAACCACTGGTGGCGCTGGGGGACAACTCCTATGCGCTTTACCTCTGGCACTGGCCGCTGCTGGTCCTGGCCCTCGCCGGGGCGGGCATCACGGCGCCAAACCTGTTCCAGGGGCTGTGCATCGTTGCCGTGTCCGTCGTTCTGGCCGTGCTCACCACCCGCTTCGTCGAGAAGCCGCTGCGTGAGTGGCACTGGCCCAAGCTCCGCGCCTGGCGGACCGCCGTCGTGATTGCCGCCTGTGGTGCCTTGCTGGCCGGTCCCGTCGCCGTGTGGCAGAGCCAGCTCGTCGCCGACGAGGCCGAGGCGGCATCCCAGCCCAAGGAACTGACCCCCGGTGCGGCCGCCCTGGCACCGGAAAACGCCGGCAAACCCACGCCAGAGGCGAAAACCATCCCCGCGCCGGCCGCGATGAAGAACGAATGGGCGGACATCGACGGGCTGTGCACGGACGGTAACGTCGCCAGCGACCCCTTGCTGCAGGGCTGCCTGCAGAACAACAAGCCGGAGAAGGTCACCAAGCGGATCGTGGTGCTCGGCGACTCCCATGCCCAGCAGTACATGGCGGCCCTTGGCCCCATCGCGAAGAGCCACGGCTGGGAAGTGGTCACCCTCCTGAAGGGCAACTGCCGCTTCGGTGGGGAGTCCGCGGAGCGGGACGCGGACTGCAACGCCTTCAACAGGGCCAGCACGCAGTACGTCCTGGACCACCGGCCCGACGCCGTTTTCACGGTTGCGTCCCTGACCCACAAGGAAGCGCCGTTCGAGACGGAAGTGCCGCAGTACCTGGAGGGCATCAAACCCTTCACCGACGCCGGCATGGACGTGGTGGGCATCCGCGATAACCCCCGCTTTAACATCAACATGCCCGAGTGCGTTCAGAAGAACGGCGAGGACGCGGCGGAATGCAACGTACCTCAGCAGGAATCGCTCGCGGGGTCCTCGCCGCTCGACGCGTACCGCGGCCAGGTGCCCAGGCTGGCCTTGATGGACATGAGCGACTTCATTTGCGCCAACGGAACCTGCCCCGCGGTGGTCGGCAACGTGTACGTCTACAAGGACGACAATCACCTGACCAAGACCTATGTCCAGACCATGATCCCCATGTTCGAGAAGCGGCTGCTCGCCGCCACCGGCTGGAAGTAGGCCGGGCGAGCCGGCCGCGCCCGTTGACCTGCGCCCCCGTTGACCTGCCCGGGCCGGCCCGCAGTGCCGAAGCAGTGCGGGGGAGCCGTGCGGCATGGTACTGCTCACATTGAAGCCGCACATTACTGCCCCGGAATATGGCTATCGCCGCCAAGGTTCTACTATTTATTGAGGACTTCTGCACGACCTGTTGCATGACCTTCTGCATAACCTTCTGCACAGACCAGACCCGTAATGACGGGCTGGTCATCTGTTGCAACCCCTACCCGTGAACCCCGTAACCCAAGGTAAGAGGCGCACTCATGACCCAGCCCGAACACAATCCCTTCGGCTTCATCGGCCTGACGTACGACGACGTCCTGCTCCTGCCCGGCCACACCGACGTGATCCCCTCGGAGGCGGACACGTCCTCCCGGATCTCCAAGCGCATCACGGTCCAGACCCCGCTGCTCTCGGCCGCGATGGACACTGTCACGGAGTCCCGGATGGCCATCGCCATGGCCCGCCAGGGCGGCCTCGGCGTCGTGCACCGCAACCTCTCCATCGCCGACCAGGCCGACCAGGTGGACCGGGTCAAGCGCAGCGAATCCGGCATGATCACCAACCCGCTGACCATCGGCCCCGAGGCCACCCTGGCCGAGCTGGACGAGATCTGCGCACGCTACCGCGTCTCCGGTCTCCCCGTGGTGGACGAGGGCAACCGGCTGCTGGGCATCGTCACCAACCGCGACACCCGCTTCGTGCCCGAGTCTGACTTCCCGCTCCGGCTGGTCAGCGACGTCATGACCAAGATGCCGCTCGTCACCGGACACGTCGGCATCAGCCGCGAGGAAGCCTCGCACAAGCTGGCCACGAACAAGATCGAGAAGCTCCCGCTCGTGGACGAACAGGGCCGGCTCAAGGGCCTGATCACCACCAAGGACTTCACCAAGGCAGAGCAGTACCCGCTCGCCACCAAGGACGACGAAGGCCGCCTGCGCGTCGGCGCGGCGATCGGCTTCTTCGGCGACGGCTGGGAACGCGCCATGACGCTCATCGACGCCGGCGTGGATGCCCTGTTCGTGGACACCGCCAACGGCCACTCCCAGGGCGTGCTGGAGATGATCCGCCGGCTCAAGTCCGATCCCGTCGCGGCGCACGTGGACATCATCGGCGGCCAGGCCGCCACCCGTGAGGGGGCCCAGGCACTGATCGACGCCGGTGCCGACGGCATCAAGGTCGGGGTGGGTCCCGGGTCCATCTGCACCACCCGCGTGGTGGCCGGCGTCGGCGTCCCGCAGATCACGGCCATCTACGAGTCGGCGAAAGCCGCCATCCCGGCCGGCGTCCCGCTGATCGCCGACGGCGGCCTGCAGTACTCCGGTGACATCGGCAAGGCGCTGGTCGCCGGCGCCGACACCGTGATGCTCGGCTCGCTCCTGGCCGGTTGCGACGAATCCCCGGGCGACCTGATTTTCGTCAACGGCAAGCAGTTCAAGAGCTACCGCGGCATGGGCTCCCTTGGCGCCATGCAGACCCGCGGCAAGAACACCTCCTATTCCAAGGACCGCTACTTCCAAGCCGACGTCTCCGGCGATGACAAACTCATCCCGGAAGGCATCGAGGGCCGGGTGGCGTACCGCGGTCCGTTGTCGTCCGTGGCGTACCAGCTGGTCGGCGGCCTCCGCCAGACCATGTTCTACACCGGCGCCCCGACCGTGGCCGAGCTGAAGGCGCGCGGCAAGTTCGTCCGCATCACCGCGGCCGGGCTCAAGGAATCGCACCCGCACGACATCCAGATGACGGTCGAAGCCCCGAACTACGGGTCGCGCTAAACCGCCGGAACTTCAGCGAACAGGCCGTGGGGGATTCTCCTCACGGCCTGTTCGTGTCTGCGCCCGGAACTAGGCTGGAGGCATGTCCGAACTCCCGCCGGCACGTGCGCCCAAACGCAAGCTCGCGCTCAAGCCCTACGCCCAAGCCGTGGCGCAGGTGCTGCGGGTGAGCTTCCGGGCCTCACCCGCCGCCGTCATCATGAAGGTCCTCGGTTCGCTGATCTCGGCACTGCTGCCGCTGGTCACAACGTACTTCGCCGCATTGACCACCACGGCGCTGGCCGCCGCCTACGCGGGCGACGCCGCCGCCGGTGCCCAGGCGATCGTCTACGTCATCATCACTGCGGCACTCGGGCTCTTCTGGGGTTCGTTCAGCAGCGTGGACCGCTACATCCAGCAGCTCATGAGCTTCCGGGTCGGCGCGATCGTCGGGGATCTCATGTACGAGCGCTTCCTGACCCTGGACTTCTGGCGCTACGACGACAAAGAGACCGTGGACCTGTACGACCGGGCGAAGCGTTTCTCCGATTCCTATGCCCGCGTCCTGGACCGGATCGCCGCCATCTTCACCCAGCTCGTTTCCGTGCTCCTGGCCATCGGCGCGCTGCTGCTGGTCAGTTGGTGGATCGCCGTGATCGTCCTGGTCGCGATCGTGCCCAGCGTCTACCTCCAGTTCAAGCTCTCCCGCGAACAAATCGCGCACTGGAACACCCAGGTCGATTCCCGCAGGCAACGCAGGATGATCGAAACCAACCTGCTGCGCCCGCAGCACATCGCCGAGATGCGGCTCTACGGGATCGTCGGCCACCTGATGGGGCTGCGCTCCACTCTGCGGGACGCCGACGAAAAGCGCCGGCTGGACTTCCAGAAGCGCTACATTCCCAGACAGCTCGCGGCCGATGCCCTGCAGTACGGCGCCGAGGTGGTCTCCCTGATCTGGGTGGTGGGCCAGATCATCGCCCACGCGCAGCCGGTGGGGCAGTTCCTGTACGTCCAGCAGATTGTCAGCCGCGCCCTGTCCACCGCCAACAACCTCGTCTCCTCGCTCAGTTCGATCGACGAGGACCTGGCAAACCTCAAGGACTACGAGCTCTTCATGGCGCTGCCCGTGCAGTCCGGCCACGCCCCGCCCCTGCTGCAGGCGCCCAAAACGGTGGAACTGCGGGACATCCGCTTCACCTACACCGGCAGCGAACTGGAAGTGATCCGCGGCATTTCGATGACCATCAGGCAGGGCCAGCACATCGCGATCGTGGGGGAGAACGGCGCCGGCAAGTCCACCCTGATCCGCATCCTGGCCGGGCTGTACCGGCCCGATTCCGGGCAGGTGATGCTCGACGGCGTCGACCTCGCCGCCGTCGACGTCACGTCCTGGCACCGGCACCTTGCGGTGCTCAGCCAGGAATTCCTCAAGTACGAGTTCGCCACCGCTGCGGAGAACATCTTCTTCGGCGACGTCGATTCGCCCCTCGACAACGGACGGGTCCGCCGCTCCGCCGCGGATGCCGAAGCGCTCGAATTCATCAACAAGCTGCCCAACGGCCTGGACAACCACGTCAGCAACTGGATGGAGGACCCGCGCGGCCGGAAGGGCTCCGGGCTTTCCGGCGGGCAGTGGCAGCGCCTGGCCATGGCCCGGAACTTCTACCGCAACGCCACCTTCATGGTGATGGACGAACCGACGTCGGCCATCGACGCGCTGGCCGAACACCGGATCTTCACGCGGCTCTTCGCGGACCGCAGCAGCACCATCATCGCCATCAGCCACCGGCTCGCCACCATCGAGAAGGCTGACGTGGTCTACATGCTCGAGGACGGCCGCATCGTCGAACAAGGCACCCACAAGGAACTCGTGGCGCTCCGCGGGCGCTACTTCCGGATGTTCGAGTCCCAGCTGACGGTCCCGGATGCCGAGAACGTCAGCGGCGAGTGAGGCGGCGCCCCGATGCCCGGGACCCGGCAACGCGTCCAACGGAAATCCAGCGCTGTCCGTACCGCCCCAGCATTACGCCGCAGTACGCCGAAGCGGCGCCCCGCGTCCGCTGGGATAACCTAGAGCAGTGACTTACGAGATTGAGATTGGCCGAGGCAAGCGTGGGCGTCGTGCCTACTCCCTGGATGACATTGCGATCGTCCCCAACCGGCGCACCCGTGACCCCAAGGACGTCTCCGTCTCCTGGCAGATCGATGCCTACAAGTTCGACATGCCCGTCATCGCGGCGCCGATGGATTCGGCCATGTCGCCGGAAACCGTCATCGCCCTGGGCCGCCTCGGCGGACTCGGCGTGCTCGACCTCGAAGGCCTGTGGACCAGGTACGAGAACCCGCAGTCCGTGCTGGACGAGATCGGGGGCCTCACGGACGAGACCAACAGCCCCGCCGTCACCCGGCGCATGCAGGAGCTCTACCAGGCGCCGATCCAGCCCGAGCTGATCACCTCGCGCCTCGCCGAGATCCGCGCCGCCGGCGTTACGGTGGCCGGCTCACTGACCCCGCAGCGCACGCAGGAACACTACAAGACCGTGCTGGCCGCCGGCGTCGACATCTTCGTCATCCGCGGAACCACGGTCTCGGCCGAGCACGTCTCCAAGGACCACGAGCCGCTGAACCTCAAGCAGTTCATCTACGAACTCGACGTCCCCGTGATCGTCGGCGGAGCGGCCGGCTACACCCCGGCCCTGCACCTGATGCGCACCGGTGCCGCCGGCGTGCTGGTCGGCTTCGGCGGCGGAGCGACCACCACCACCCGCCGCGCCCTGGGCATCCACTCGCCGATGGCCTCCGCCATCTCCGACGTCGCGGCCGCCCGCCGCGACTACATGGACGAGTCCGGCGGACGCTACGTCCATGTGATCGCCGACGGCGGGATGGGATCCTCCGGTGACATCGTCAAGGCCATCGCCATGGGCGCCGACGCCGTGATGCTGGGCAGCGCTCTGGCCCGCGCCGACGAAGCCCCCGGCAAGGGCTGGCACTGGGGCCAGGAAGCCCACCACCTCGAACTGCCCCGCGGCGACAGGGTCAACGTCGGAACGGTGGGCCCGCTCGAAGAAGTCCTGTTCGGACCCGGCCACCACACCAACGGCACCTCCAACCTCATCGGAGCGCTGCGCCGTTCGATGGCCACCACCGGCTACTCGGACCTGAAGGAATTCCAGCGCGTCGACGTCGTCGTCTCGCCCTACGCCGGCAACTGAACCCCACGCTGGCGGTTGTTTGACCCTGCCCATCCGGGATACTTGGACGTAGTCTGGTGCCCTAACGAGGTTTGACCCGGATGGAGGCGTGACATGAACAGTTTTCCCGGCGGTTCTGCCGTGGCCGGAGGTGCCCTTGGACCTGCGGAACGCGAGGCTTCAATCACGGTGCTCAGGGGTAGCACCGCCCCCGGTAAAGAGCTCGACATCCTGATCGTGGGCGGAGGCATTGTGGGCGCCGGCGCCGCCCTCGACGCCGTCACCCGCGGGCTCAGCGTCGGCATCGTCGAGGCCAATGACTGGGCCGCGGGGACTTCGTCTCGTTCCTCGAAGCTCATCCACGGTGGCCTCCGGTACCTCGAAATGCTCGACTTCGCGCTGGTCAAAGAGGCGCTCCACGAACGCGGTCTCATTCTCTCCGTGCTGGCACCGCACCTGGCCCGGCCGGTCCCGTTCCTGTACCCGCTCCACAAGAAGTTCGTGGAACGGCCGTACATCGGCGCCGGAATCGCCCTCTACGACGCGATGTCCATCACCGGCGGGCACAGCCGCGGCGTCCCCTTCCACAAACACCTGACCCGGCGCGGAACCCTGCGCGCCGCCCCCAGCCTCAAGGACGACGCCTTCGTCGGCTCCATCCGCTACTACGACGGGCAAGTAGACGACGCCAAGTACGTCGCCAACCTCGTGCGGACCGCTGCGCACTACGGCGCCCATGCGGTCAACCAGATGTCGGTTGTCGACTTCGTGCGCGAAGGCGAGCGCGTGGTCGGCGCCAAGGTGGTCAATCACGAGGACGGCTCCAGCTTCAAAATCCGGGCCAAGCAGGTCATCAACGCCACCGGAGTCTGGACCGACGAAACCCAGGCGATGGTGACGGACCGCGGGCAGCTCAAGGTGCGGGCCTCCAAGGGCATCCACCTCGTGGTGCCCCGCGACCGGATCCAGTCCACGGTGGGGCTGATCCTGCGTACCGAGAAGTCCGTCCTGTTCGTGATCCCTTGGGGCAGGCACTGGATCATCGGAACCACGGACACCGACTGGCACCTCGATAAGGCCCACCCCGCGGCCTCCAGCAAGGACATCGACTACCTGCTGGAGCACGTCAACAAGGTCCTCAAGCGCCCGCTGACCCGAGAGGACGTCGAGGGCGTCTACGCGGGACTGCGTCCACTGCTTGCCGGGGAAAGCGATTCCACCGCGAAGCTGTCCCGGGAACACGTGGTGGCCCACCCCGTACCGGGCCTCGTGGTGGTGGCAGGCGGTAAATGGACCACCTACCGGGTCATGGCCAAGGATGCGGTCGACGAGGCAACGCGCAGCATGGACGAGCGCGTCCCGCCCAGCTGCACGGAGTCCGTCCCGCTGTTGGGGGCGAGCGGTTTCAAGGCCGCGTGGAACCAGCGGAACCGGATGGCCGAGGAGACCGGCGTCCACGTGGCCAGGATCGAACACCTGCTCAACCGTTACGGTGCCATGACGCCTGAGGTGCTGGCCCTCATCGCCGGCAACCCGGAACTCGCCGAGCCGCTGCCGGGCGCGGACGACTACCTGGCCGCCGAAGCCGTTTACGCGGCCACGCACGAGGGCGCCCGCCATGTCCAGGACGTCCTGACCCGCCGCACGCGGATTTCGATCGAGGCGTGGGACCGCGGTGTGTCCGCCGCCCCGGTAGTCGCTAAACTGATCGGAGACGTTCTCGGCTGGAGTGATGCGCAGCGTGAGGGCGAGATCAAGCACTATCTGGCCCGGGTTGATGCCGAGCGCCTGAGCCAGCAGCAGCCGGACGACGAATCCGCCGACGCCGCACGGCTAGGCGTGGAGGACATCGTGCCCCTGCGCTGAGACGCAGCGCCGGCCGGCAGTGCAGATTACAACGCTAGTCATTGGACTGCCGGCCGGCGTGCACTGGCGCCACTTCGAAGGGACATCTCTTGGCGGAACCACTGGACCGGTACGACGCCGAGCTCACCACACCCGACATGGTGATCCTCGAAATGGATGCCTCGGACAAGCTCGACGCCACATCCCAGCTCGCAGAACGCATGCACGCGGCCGGACGAATTTCCGATCTGGAGGGTTTCCTCAAACAGGTCAACGCCAGGGAGCACCAGCTCGCCACCGGCCTGCCCGGGGGTGTTGGCCTGCCGCACGCCCGGAGCGAGCTGGTCTCCCAGACCTCCATCGCGGTCGGCATCACCAAGTACGGCAGGGCGCTCGACTTCGGCGCAGCGGACGGGCCGGCCACAGTGATTCTGCTCATCGCCACCCCGGCAAGCTCCTTCTCCGATCACCTCGAAGTGCTCGCGACACTGGCACGCTCGCTGTCGAAGGAGTCCTTCCGCGAGTCGCTCCGCCGCGCCTACGACGCCGAAGTTATCGCCGAACTCATCAACTCCAGCCTGGTGTTCTTCGACCACTAAAGATTGGGGCAGGCGACTCCGTCGCCACGCAGGGACCCGGCTGCCCCACTCTAGGGGCAGGCCCTTTCGTGTCGACTCCGTCGCCACGCAGGGACCCGGCTGCCCCACTCCAGGTAGGCCCATCAGGAGGCCCGTTTCGCTGTTCTACACAGGGACGAAGTACGGTTAAGGGGTGCTGAAAACTGCCCTCAAACCCCGCTGGATCGCAGGACTCGTGTTCGCGATCGCCATTTCCGGGGTCTTTGTGCTGCTCAGCCAGTGGCAGTTTGGCCGTTCGACGCAGGCGGAAGCCCCGGTCTCCACCACCACGGAGGAGACGCGCCAGCTCACCGCGGTCCTGCAGCCGGGCGGATTCTTCCCCGGCTCGGTGGCTGATCAGATGGTCTCCGCCACCGGCACCTACGACCCCCAGAAGCAGGTCCTGGTCCCGGGCCGGCTCAACGACGGGGCGAAGGGCTACTGGATCGTCTCCGCCTTCGCGGTCAAGAATGCCCCGGCGCTGTTGGGCGGCGGGGCAACGCCGCAGACCTGGATTCCGGTCGCGCGCGGCTGGGTGGCGGATCCCGCCGACGCGGTGGCGCCGCCGTCGGGCACCATCGAACTGACAGGACGGCTATTGCCCTCCGAGTCCCCGCTGCCGAACACCGATCCCGGGCCCGGCCGTGCCACCGCCGTCTCGGTCGCCGAGCTCATCAATGACTGGAACGTCAGCAGCTACCCGGGCTTCGTCGCCGCGAGCACCGAACTGTCCGGCGGCACCGACGTCGGGCCCTCCGCTGCCGGCGGCGACGTCAAGCCGCTCCGGATCGGCCCGCAGCCGCCCGCGCAGCAGCTCAACTGGCTGAACCTCTTCTATTCCGTGGAATGGGTGGTCTTTGCCGGCTTCGCGTTGTTCATCTGGTGGCGGCTGGTCAAGGACGACTACCGCCGGGACCTCGAAGACGAGCTCGACGAGGAACTGGGCGGGGACGAGCCCCACGCCGGACCCCACCCGGCCGAACCTCATCCAGCAGAACCCGATCCAGCCCAGCAGCCCACGGCCGAACCCCATAACGCCGAACAGGCCACCGACCCGCATCCCACAGCCCCCCACCCCACAAACCCGAGAGTGCAATCATGATCGAGCCCCAGCCCGCCATCCAGCCGCAGACAACCAACGGCACGGGGAAGGCCGGCAAGAAGCGCCGCTTTGGCGGCACCGAGGCCCAAATCCGGTCCGCCCTGAAGTTCTACAAGGTGCTCGCCTACCTGACCGGCACCATGCTGCTGCTGCTCTGCGCCGAACTGATCGCCCGGTACGGCTTCGGGCAGTACCTCTTCGCCGGCGGCACCAACGCCATCACCGGCCAGCCGTTCGGCCTCGGATTCGCCGACGCCGAGCCTGCCGGGGTGATCGGGGGCGTCAACCTCTCCATCACGGTCCTAATCGTGCACGGCTGGATGTACGTTGTTTACCTGATTTCCAACTTCCGGCTGTGGTCGCTCATGCGCTGGCCGTTCACCAAGCTGGTGGTGATGGCCCTGGGCGGCGTCGTGCCGTTCCTGTCCTTCTTCGTCGAGAAGAAATTCCACGCAGAGGTCGAGGCCGAACTCGCGGCGAACCCGCAGGCACCGCAGCGGTACTAGGCCCGGTACTGAACGCCGGCGGTACTGACCGCCTGTGATTCTGAACCCCGGCGGTTCTGGAGGGGCCACGACGCCGGTAGCCGCCGTCGGACGTGTGAGTTCGCTTACCTCCGCCCGTGATTCGGGGCCCGCGCCGGCTTCTCAATGTGCGGGCGGGCAGCGGTGCAAAGTAGGCTAGTGGGGTGACTACTCCCTCTGCACCCCAGACGTCCCACAGGCCCGTACTGGTTGTTGACTACGGTGCCCAGTACGCGCAGCTGATTGCCCGCCGCGTCCGGGAAGCGAATGTGTATTCGGAAGTGGTTCCGCATACGTACAGCACCGAGCAGCTGCTGGCCAAGAACCCCTCCGCGATCATCCTTTCGGGCGGCCCCTCGAGCGTCTACGCCGACGGCGCCCCCCGCGTCGGCGCCGACCTCTTCGAGGCCGGTGTCCCGGTCTTCGGCATCTGCTACGGCTTCCAGGCTATGGCCAACGCCCTGGGCGGCAAGGTGGCCCAGACGGGGCTCCGTGAATACGGCGCCACCGAGACCACCACCCTGGGCGAGGGCCGGTCCATCCTGGCCGGCATGCCCCAGCACCAGAGCACCTGGATGAGCCACGGCGACTCCGTCCATGAGGCCCCCGAGGGCTTTGAGGTCCTCGCGACGACGGCCGGCGCCGACGTCGCCGCGTTCGCCAATGAGGACAAGCGCCTCTACGGCGTCCAGTGGCACCCCGAGGTCAAGCACTCGGCCTACGGCCAGCAGGTCCTGGAAAACTTCCTCTTCAAGGGCGCCGGGCTGGAACCGAACTGGACCACCGGCAACATTCTGGAAGAACAGGTCCAGCGCATCCGCGACCAGATCGGCGACTCCCGGGTCATCTGCGGCCTGTCCGGCGGCGTCGACTCGGCAGTGGCCGCCGCCCTGGTCCAGCGCGCAGTCGGCGACCAGCTGACCTGCGTCTTCGTGGACCACGGGCTGCTGCGCGAGGGTGAAGCCGAACAAGTCGAACGCGACTTCGTGGCCGCCACCGGCGTCAAGCTCTACGTGGCCAACGAGCAGGAGCGCTTCCTGAGCGCCCTCGCCGGCGTCAGCGATCCCGAGACCAAGCGCAAGATCATCGGCCGCGAATTCATCCGCGCCTTCGAGGAAGCCGAACTGGCGATCATCGCCGAGGCAGCGGCGCACGGCGACAAGATCAAGTTCCTCGTCCAGGGCACCCTGTACCCCGACGTCGTCGAATCCGGCGGCGGCGAAGGTGCGGCCAACATCAAGAGCCACCACAACGTGGGCGGGCTCCCCGAGGACCTGCAGTTTGAACTCGTTGAGCCGCTGCGCGCCCTGTTCAAGGACGAGGTCCGCGCGGTCGGTGCCCAGCTTGGCCTGCCGCAGGAAATCGTCGGACGCCAGCCCTTCCCCGGCCCGGGCCTCGGCATCCGGATCGTCGGCGATGTCACCCAGGAACGCCTGGACTTGCTCCGCAAGGCCGACGCGATCGCCCGCGCCGAACTGACCGCCGCCGGACTGGATGACGAAGTGTGGCAGATGCCCGTGGTGCTGCTGGCGGACGTCCGCAGCGTCGGCGTCCAAGGCGACGGCCGCACCTACGGACACCCGATTGTCCTGCGCCCCGTGTCCTCCGAGGACGCCATGACCGCCGACTGGTCGCGGCTGCCCTACGATCTCCTGGCCCGGATTTCCAACCGGATCACCAACGAGGTGGACGGCGTCAACCGCGTGGTGCTGGATGTGACCAGCAAGCCGCCGGGAACCATCGAGTGGGAATAGCAATGTGAATGGCCGGCCTTTCGAGGCCGGCCTTTTCATTTTTGTTCCTGACAATTCAAGCCGAATTTCGCGCCGCCCAGTGTTGCGGCGCCTCACGTGCGGGGGATTCGGGCTACCCTCGAAAGCATGCCGGTATGGTCCAAGGCGTCCCGCGCGAGCCAGACAACCGCGAGCACACAAAACGCGGCCAGGGAAAGCGCGAACGCAACACAGACGAGCGTTCATACGCCGAACGCGCCAGAGTCGAGCCCGCCACGGTCCGGCACAGAGAAGTCGAGCACAGAAAAGAAGGCAGCAGTGTCAGTTGGTCAAGGCCACCCCGAGGGCTCCGAGGAGTTCAGGAAATGGCTGTCGGGGCTCAAGCCCGTCACCGGAGCAGATACCATGCTGCGCTTCACCAAGACGCCCGAAGGCTCGATCGACCTCACCCATGCCCATCCGTCAGGGCTCGCCCAGCTGATGGCAGGCCGGCGAACCCGGCTCTCCACCCTGATCCGCGACCGCCAGCAGTACGTCGTCGCGGCCAGGGCATCGCGCAACCTGCGCTCCAAGATCTTCGAACTCGCCAATGACCGCGGCATCGACGCGGGCTATTTCTCGGCCGGCACCGTCGTCTGGACCTCCGCTGTGGGGGGCAAGCCGCAACGGATCTCTGCCCCGGTCATGCTCACCGCCATTTCCCTCACGGTGCGCCCCGGTGAGGACGACTACGAACTGCAACTCACCGAACAGGCGCAGATAAACCCGGCGCTGGTCCGGCACCTCAAATCAGTTCACGGGATCGTCTTTGACGTCAACGCGGTCACGCGGATGGCGTACAGCACGGCCCGTTATGATCCCCAGCCCGTTCTGGACCGCCTGGGCACCCTGGTCCAGCCGATCCACGGCGCGGAGATCGAGCACAATCTGCTCGTCTCCACCTTTTCCGATCTCTCCGGCAACCTCGATGATCCGTGGATCAACCAGAACAACCCCATTGTCACCGCGCTGGCACGGTCCGGTTCCGGCGAACGGGTCGATGTGCCCGTGCTGGTGCCCGGCCGCTTCCCCAGCACGGATGAGCGGGACCCCGCCGAGGAGCTCTTGCTGCTCGACGCCGACACGGACCAGCAGTATGTCATCGACGCCGTCCGCGCCGGCGACTCGCTGGTGGTCAGCAGCCCTCCCGGCACCGGCCAGACCCAGACGGTCATTAACACCCTCGGCGCCCTCGTGGACGAGGGCAAATCCGTCCTGGTGGTGGGGGACAGGCGGGCCAGCCTCGCCGAGATCTCCGCACAGCTCGATGGTCTTGGCCTGGATTCCGTGCTCCTACAGCTGACCGGCAACGCCAACCCGCTGCAGCTCAAGGGCCAGCTGGTCCGGGCGATCGTCCGCAACGAGAAGTCGCTCCAGCCGCAGCTGAGCAACTTGCACGCCACACTGACCGGGCACCGCCACGCCCTGATGGAGCATGTCGCCTCCCTGCACAACGTCCGGGCGCGCTGGGGCTGTTCGCCGTACGAGGCCATGCAGTCGCTGGCAGAGCTGACTTCCATCCAGCCGGCGCCGGCGACGACGGTCCGGCTCAAGCGCAGCGTGCTGGACAACATCCGCGACCGCGAGGAGCTCGCCGGCCGGCTCCGCCGCGCTGCCGAGCTCGGCAGCTTCAGCCGCGCGTCGACCACCAGTCCCTGGCACGGCGCGCGCCTGCTCACGCGCAAGGAGACGCAGGAAGCGCAGAACGTCGCCCAGTCCGTGGCAGAGAAACTGCCCTTGCTCCGCGGCCGCATGGACGCCGTTTCGGAACACGCAGAGATCCGGCTCGGCGGGACCTTCGCCGAATGGGGCGAACAGATCGAACTGCTCGTGGCCGTCCGCGAGAGCCTGGACAAGTTCACTCCCGACATCTTTGACCGGCCCGTCCATGATTTGATCTCCGCCACGGCGTCCTCCAGTTGGCGCAGGGAACGCGGGATCGAGATGCCGTCCATGCAGCGCTCACGCCTGCGCCGGGTGGCCAAGGAGTACGTCCGGCCCGGTGTGCACATCGCGGACCTGCACAGTTCCCTGATCCTCGTGCAGGAGCAGCGCGCCGCCTGGTCCGGGTACGCCACCACGCAGCGGCACCCGGCGGTGCCGTCGGGGCTGGCCGAAATCTCGGGCCTGTACCGGGAACTCGCTGCGGAACTGGCCGAACTCGGCCAGGCGGTCAAGCACACCCCCGCCGGCGGCGACCTGGACCGCGCGCCGTACGACGAACTTCTGCCCCGGGTGCGGCGGCTCGTCGCCGACACCGCGACACTGGAAACCCTGCCGGAGCGCACCCTTCTTGTCGAGAGCATGCGTGAGCACGGCCTCGGCGAGCTCCTCGCTGACCTTGCCGAGCGCGAGGTTCCGGAGCGATCGGTGACCGCCGAGCTGGAGCTGGCCTGGTGGCAGTCGGCCCTGGAAGCCATGATCAGCGGCGATGACTATCTCGCCATGTCAGACGGCGACGCCCTGCGCCAGCTTGAGGCCGAATACCGGCTCGCCGACAACGCCCACATCGCCAGCGGCGCTGCCCGGCTGCGATGGAACCTGTCCGAACGCTGGCGTACGGCAATCGCGGCGTACCCCCGCCAGGCCGAGTTGTTGCGCAGCCTGCTCAAGGACGGCCGGGTGACCCTGGCAGCCCTGAGCGGCCAGGCGCAGGAACTGCTGCCCACCCTCGTGCCGGTATGGTCTGTAAGCCCCTACCTCCTGACGGGCCTCCTGCCGATCGAGCAGACCTTCGACGCCGTAGTGATCCTGGACGCGGAGACGACCTCGCTGCAGGCAGTCCTCCCGGCCATCGCCCGCTCCCGGCAGGTCATCGCCTTCGGCGACGAACAGATCGCCAGCCCCCGGACCTTTACGGTGGGCGTCGAACGGCTCGCGGCGGGGGAGAGCTCCTACCAAAGCGTTGAGAGCTCGTACCGGGCGCTGTCCGCCGTGCTTCCGGTCAGGAACCTGCGGACTGTCTACCGTGCG
Source organism: Arthrobacter sp. 05L421 (assembly GCF_056397785.1). Classification (NCBI taxonomy): domain Bacteria; kingdom Bacillati; phylum Actinomycetota; class Actinomycetes; order Micrococcales; family Micrococcaceae; genus Arthrobacter; species Arthrobacter sp. 05L421. The sequence goes on along the minus strand of NZ_JBFTOC010000001.1, from coordinate 276,653 downwards.
GTCGATGAAGATCTGGTCCGCCAGCTCAGCAAGAGTTATTACGGCGGGGAACTTACCAGGCTTCCTGAAGGACAATCCGCCACGGGCCTGGACCGTACCCTCAGCGTGGAGTATCTCCCCGACGGCACGGGGCTGCCCAGCGCCGACCACGACGGCGTTGAATCGGTTGTTGCCGAGGTCAACCGCGCGGTGGAACTCGTCTTCGAACACGCCCGACTCCGGCCCCGGACCTCGCTGGCCGTGGTGACCGGCAGCCTTCGCCACGCCGCCCGGATTGGCGAGGCCATCAGGGCACAGCTGCCCAACTACCCCATGCTCGGCAGCTTCTTCACAGCGGGGGACGAGTCCTTCCGCGTGGTGGATCTGGAACGGGCCCAGGGCCTGGTCCGTGACCACGTCATCTTTTCCCCGGGCTACGGCCGCACCCCGCATGGGCGCACCCTCCACAGCCTCGGGCCGCTCTCCACTGAGGGGGGCCGCGCCAAATTCGCACTGGCCATGACCCGTGCCCGCCGGTCCCTGCACGTGCTCAGTTGCTTCCGCCCCGAAGACCTCGATGTCAGCCGCCTCAGCCACGGCGCCGTGGACTTCTACGAACTGCTGGACCGTGAGATCGCTGGCAATACTGATCTAGGCAGCCCCGCCTCCCGGGCCGCGGCCAGCGAGGAGGCGCTCGGCGCCGATCCGCTGGTAGCCGACCTGGGCGACCGGCTGCGCGCACGCGGGGCACGGGTGTGGCACCAATACGACGGCGTCCTGAACATGGTGGCGGCGGCCGATCCCATGACGACGATCGGCCAGGATGATGCGGAGATTCCCCGTCCGGTGGCGATCGAGTCGGATGGCACCGGCCAGTACCGGCGGATGAGCGTCCGGGAACGGAGCCGACTCCGGCCCCAGCTCCTGGAACGGCTTGGCTGGCGCTACATGCCACTGTGGACCATAGAGGTCTTCACCGACCCCTCGGCCTGCGCCGATCGGATTGGCGGTTACCTCGGGTTGGAGAAGCCTCCCATTCCCAGCCGGCTCCGGACACCGCACGGGTTCTTTGACGACGACATCGAGCACCTGGCGATTGACCAGGCGCGGGCCGCGGAATACCACGTGGCGGCCGAACCCGCGGGACGGGTAGTCCGGGGCTCCGAAGCTGCGGGCCAGGAATCGCGCCGGCAGGAGCCAGCACCAGGAATGACAGGCAATACAGGCATTAAGGAGGCCGGCGACATGAGTGCGGACGGCGACATCCAAGGCAAAACCAACAACACCAGCAACACCGGCCCTGGCGAGGGCGACGCGACCGGCGGCGCTGAGCCCAGGACCGCTGAGCCGAAGGCCGGCGAGTTGGCGGGAGACGGGCCGGACCAGGAAGCAGCCACGGAGGCTTCCCGCCGTTCGGAGGCACAGGCCGCCGTCCCCGAAGGCGTGCTGCCGAACAAGGCGGCGGAAGACGACCCCCGGCGCTGGGGCGACCAACCTGACAATTACGATCATGACGCGTGGCTCCAAGAGCAGAAGCCACCGCACTGGGGTTGACGTTGGTAGCGGGCACCGCCGAGCCCGCGGGTAGCGTTGCAGGCCGCGACCGGCGGCGCGGACTGCCCGGGCTTCAGGCCGGCGGACGACTGCCCGGGCGCTAGCCCGGCGCGGCCGCAACAAGTACGAAGAACAGCTTGCCTTGGGTTGATGCCCCCGCCAGTCTTCGGGCCTGGTCGGCCGCCGCTGCTACTACCACCAGCCCGTCAGTCTCCGCGGTGGCGGGCCACGGCCCTGACTTACCGCCCGGCACTGACGTCCAGAGCACCGGAACGGCTTCGGCCAGGATTTGGCTTTCGCCGGCTCGGTCAAGGCCGTTGCCGCCGGTGAGCACCACGTTCACGAGCTGCCCGGGGGAGACCAGCTGGACGGAGGCCGGATCCGCCATCCTGAGCGGCACGGCCGCAGAGCCGGGCGGGCTTCCCGCGAGCAGGCCCGGGCCCAGGATCTGGGCGTCGGTGAGAAGCTGGCCCCGGCGCAGCGGTGCGGCCAGCTGTTTTCCCTCGAACGCGGCCTCGGTGCCGGGGTTGCCGGCAGGCACGAGGCCCGGCGGCACGCTGACGCTGCTGACATCGCCGGGCACCAGGGTCTTCCCGGCGGGAAGGTCTGCCGCTGCGGCGAAAGCAATGACGGTGTCAGCGGGCGCGGGGGTGAGCTGCTGAACCGTCAGGCCCGCGGGGATGCAGAACAGGAGGGCCGCGATAAGCCGCCGGTTCCGCTTCAACCGGGCGCGCAAACGGTGCTGCGCGGGGCGGCCGCGGGGCGGCCGCTGACCGGGGGGATCCGTGCGCGGGTTCCGGCCCCGGAACGGCCGGCCAGCGGCGGACATGGTGGCGGCATGAAAGTTGGCGGGGCGGAACACCGCGCGGGCCCAGCGGCCGGAGCCCTCCACAGGCATTGGGCGGGCGGGTAGGGACGAAACCCAGGACAAAGGCGGGTACGACGTCCACAACGAAGACGGGGAAACCGCGGTGAGTGCAGGAGCCATGCCGCCACGCTACGGAGCCGCACGCATCGGCGGGAGCCACTGAACCGCCTATGTGGACAACGGCCAGCAGGCCCAAGGATTACGCTGACTCAGCCGGCCGCGGCCCACCTGGCGGGCCGGGTACTGGCGGGCCGGGTACTGGCGGGCCGGCGTCGAAGGGGCAGCCCGAAACCGGCAGATTCCCTGCTAGCCCGCGGCGGCGGGTGCAGGCGCGGGGGTGGCCGCCGGAGCTGCAGGAGCCGGGGAAACGGTGCTGCCCTTGGCGGCGCGTGAATCGGTCCGGTAGAAGCCGGAGCCCTTGAACACTACGCCGACGCTGTTGAACTTCTTGCGCAGCGTGCCCTGGCACTCGGGGCAGGACGTCAGGGAGTTGTCGCTGAACGACTGCACGATCTCGAAGGCGTGGCTGCAGTCCTTGCAGGCGTATGCATACGTGGGCAATGGAAATCCTCACTCTGGGGCAAACGAGCAGGTCCCGTGCTGCCGGACCGGAATCACTGCCGATATGCCTATCGACCGGTTCCGCCCTTAGCAGTCGCAGGGCCTGAGTGCTAATTCTATCACCTTGGCACGACCCCATATCTGCCCGGGCGGCATCAGCCGAGCCGGATGATCCCGCCCGGGGTCAGGGCCGCTTCGACCTTCCGGTCGAACGACTCGGCGGGAATGCTGCCCGCCGGCAGCACCTCCGTGTCATAGACGACGGCGGCAGTCGGCAGCGCCGCTGCCTCGGACGCGTCGCCGGACGCTGGGGACAGGGTGGCCAGGGCGGCAAGGAACTTGTCGTAGTAGCCGCCGCCTTGTCCGATCCGGTTGCCCGAGAAATCCACGGCGGTGGCCGGGATGATGATTGCGGTGGCGTCGCGCATTACCTCGGTGCCGTGGCGCTGCCCGACGGGCTCCTGGATGGGCGCGTACCGGCTGCGGACAAAACCGGACTTTGGAGTCCAGTACACCCAGCTGAGCTCGATTTCGGGTTCGCAAACCGGCAGCAGCACCCGGTGCCCGGCATCGGTCAGGGCAGTCAGCAGCGGCAGTGTGGGAGGTTCGGCGCCCACGCCGAGGTACGCCGCAAATATGCCCTGGCGGCCGCGGGCCAGTCCGGAGGCCCACTGGAGCCCATGGCGTGCGATGCCGGCCGCGGCGGCATCTTGTGCGGCCAGCGGCAGTGCGGAACGCACCGCCCTGTGGCTGGAGCGTATTTCCTCTTTTGACGCCATACTGGCCCGTCCTCTTGCCTCGTGCGGCCGCGACCCGCCGGGGAGGGCGGCCGGGCGGTTCGTATGATAATTACGCAATGATTGGTCCCTCCGTTAGATTAGTCGAGTGAATACACCCAACGCTTCCGTCCGTAAGGCCGTCATCCCCGCCGCGGGCCTTGGTACCAGGTTTCTTCCGGCGACGAAGGCCATGCCCAAGGAAATGCTGCCTGTCGTTGACAAACCGGCCATCCAGTACGTCGTTGAGGAGGCCGTGAATGTCGGCCTGAACGACATCCTGATGATCACTGGCCGCAACAAGCGGGCGTTGGAGGACCACTTCGACCGCGTTCCGGCGCTGGAGGCCACCCTCGAGGCGAAGGGCGACACTGCGAAGCTTGAGTCCATCCAGGCCGCCAGCAACCTCGGTGACATCCACTACGTCCGCCAGGGCGATCCCATGGGCCTCGGCCACGCCGTCCTCCGGGCCAAGCAGCACGTCGGGCAGGAGCCGTTCGCCGTCCTCCTGGGCGATGACCTCATCGACGCCCGCGATGAGCTGCTCAGCACCATGATCGAGGTCCAGGCCAAGACGGGCGGGTCAGTGGTCGCTTTGATCGAGGTGGATCCGTCCCAGATCAGCGCCTATGGCTGCGCCGACGTCGAGGCGATCGGCGGTGAGGACTACGTCCGCATCAATCAGTTGGTGGAGAAGCCCGACGTCGAGGACGCCCCGTCCAACCTCGCCGTGATTGGCCGCTATGTGCTGCACCCGGCCGTCTTTGAAGTCCTAGAACGGACCGCGCCCGGCCGTGGCGGAGAAATCCAGCTGACGGACGCGCTGCAGGAACTATCCGCCGGCACCGGCGAGGGCTACGGCGTGTACGGCGTTGTGTTCCGCGGCCGCCGCTACGACACCGGCGACAAGCTCAGCTACCTCAAGGCCTGCGTCCAGCTCGCCTGCGACAGTGAGGACCTCGGTCCGGGTCTGCGCGAATGGCTGCCCGGCTTCGCCTCCAGCCTGGCCCCCAGCCTCACAAAGTAATTCCCGTGGGGGGCAGCTTTACCTGGCCGGCGACTCTGGAGAGTGGCGACATCGTGTTGCGCCCGATCCGGTACCGGGACCGCAAGGAGTGGACTGCACTCCGGTCCCGTAACTGCGAATGGCTGGCCCCCTGGGAGGCGTCAAACCCCGCCCCCGGCGGCGGCCTGCCCGACTACCGGCAGATGGTGCGCTCGCTCAAGGCCCAGGCCGCACAGGCCACTGCCCTGCCCTTCGTGATCGCTGAATGGACGCCCGGCCACCAGGCCCCCGTGATCGTGGGGCAGCTGACGGTCTCCTCCATCGTGTGGGGATCGGCCATGATGGCGACCCTGGGCTATTGGGTCGACAAGGAGCGGGCCGGCCGGGGGATTGCCCCGACCGCCGTGGCCATGGCAACGGATTATTGCTTTGGCACCCTTGGCCTGCACCGCATGGAGATCAACATCAGGCCGGAGAACGCGCCCAGCCTGCGGGTGGTGGAGAAACTCGGCTTTCGTGACGAGGGATTCCGGCCCAGGTACTTGCACATCAACGGCGAATGGGCGGACCACCGTACCTTCGCGCTCACAGCTGAGGAAGTGCCGGAAGGCCTCCTCGCACGGTGGCTGAGGACCCACCAGGGCTGAACCTGTGATGGCCGCCTGACCAGCCACGACGCCCCGACGCGTGCCAATGGCCGCCCCGCGCGCGACACACCTCTGACAATGCGGGGCAGTACCCCATATACCTCATACGGTTTTGAGTGTGGACTTCCCTCTTAGCAGCTCTGTGATCCTTGTCATTGCAGTTGCGCTCTGGATCGTGTGGGTGGCGCCTTACGTTCTCCGGAACGGGCGTCACCAGTTGCAGCCTGCAGGCGACTTTCTGGCGGACGCCATAGACATGGAACCAGCAGAGCCGCATGCGGGGAAGGTTATGAAAATGGCAGCGCAGCACGAGAAACCCATGAGCAGCGCCCAGCGCGCAAAACCGGCCGGCGGCACCCCAGGTGCTGGTGCCAGCACCGCGGCGACCTCTGGGGGGACTCCGATCTCTGCAGCTACTTCCCCGGCGTTCCGGATTCGTTGGGGACGGCTGATGCTGGCGGTAGCCGGGCTTCTGTCCCTCCTCACGGGAATGATATCCGCTGCCCTTCGACTCTTCGGGATCGGTTCGGGCTGGCTCCCGGCGATTGCCCTGCTGGGCGCCGTCGCCGCCGTGGCGCTGCTCCGCCGCCTCGCTGTCCGCGACCGCCGGCGGAAAATGAACGCCGCGTTCCGTGCCGCCATGGGCGGCCCGGAACGTGCCACTGCCCCGACCTCCGTGCCCGAGCAGGACCCCTCCCTTCCTGCCGTCCGTCCCGGTGCCCGGGCGGAAAGCCCGCTCTTTGACGCGGAAGCGGGCCGGGTCACGCCCGAGCCGGCGCCGAAGCCGCTGACCGCCCTGGAGCTCCGCCAGGCCGCCCTCGCCGAAGCGGCAGCCTCGGGGGATACCTCGGCGGCTGTGGCTGCCGAAACGGCGGGCGCTACGGAGGGCTCCAGCTGGGAGCCCGTCGAGGTTCCCAAGCCCACCTACGTCGAAGCGGCCAAGGCCGAACGAGCAGCCCCCATGCCCCTGGACCTCCCTGAAGCGCCCAAGGCCGTCGGGAAGCCGTCCCTCAAGCAGGCCTCCGCGCGGCCGGCCGCGTCGGATCCGCAGGCCGCCGACGATTCCGAGTCAAAGCAACTCAGCAAGGCCCAGAGCGCCCTGAGCAACCTGGACGATGTCCTCCAGCGGCGGCGCGCCTGATCCGGTCTGTTCCTCCGTAGATTTCGCCCCGGGCAGCCAGAAACGGCTGCCCGGGGTTTTTCTTTCCCCGCAGCATCGCTGGCGGGCTTCGTTGCGGTAGCCTCTGGTCATGACAAGGATCTGTGTCGCCGGCGGAACCGGCCAAGTTGGCCGTGAAGTGGTGCGCCGGGCGCTGGGGGCCGGGCACTCGGTGGCCGTCCTCAACCGTAACCCGCCGCCGGCCGGCACCTCCGCCAACATCGGGGGCGCGGAATACTTCCGCGCTGACGTGACGACGGGCGAAGGCGTCGCAGCCGCCCTGGCGGGCGCCGACGTCGTGATCGATTGCCTGGAGGGACGCTCCGGGAAGGCGCGCAAGAACTTCGCCGACGGCGGCGCCCGTCTTCTGGCCGCCGCCCAGGATGCGGGTGCGGCCAGGGCCGTCATGCTGTCCATCGTGAATTGCGACCGCAGCAAGTCCGCTTTCTACCGGTCGAAGGCCGCCAAAGAACTTGTCTATGAGCTGTCCGGACTGGAGACAGTGGTGGTCCGTGCCACCCAGTTTCACTCATTGCTGGCGATGATGTTCGGTGCCGGCTCCAAGGTGCGAGTCATCCCCGTGGTGCGAGGCGCGCGCTTCCAGCCGGTGTCACCGGCGGACGCGGCAGCGGTGCTCCTGGAAACCGCCCTGGAACCGGCACCGGTTCCGGTTTCGGGACCGCGGCACCGGGTGTTGAACCTCGGCGGCCCGGAGTCGAAGGACATGGCCGACTTTGCCCGGGAGTGGCAGCGGGCCACGGGCGTCAAGGGCCAACTGGTGCGCCTGCCGCTGCCCGGCGCGATGGGCCGCTATCTGCGCGAGGGGCTGAATCTGGTGCCGGAGGCGCGACACGGCAACGAGACATTCCGCGGCTGGCTGGAAAACAGCGCCGATAGTTTGTAGCCTAGGGACACCGGCAACGCCGTTCCCTCAGGACCGGCGTTGCTTCGGGGCTATAGCTCAGTTGGTAGAGCGCTTCGTTCGCATCGAAGAGGTCAGGAGTTCGAATCTCCTTAGCTCCACCCTTTTCAAGGCTGATGCCATCGGCCGGCGCCGCCCGCCGGTCCCCCCTTCCATACACTGCTGAGATTCATGTGTCAGCCCCGGACCGAATACGGCATCAAGATATTCTCCAGGAAGCCGCCCGGGGTCGATTTCACGTGCTAGGTTTGCGGGCAAAGCCGCGGCCATTGCCAGCAGCTTCCGTACTCTTGGGGGAGAGTGACGATGATCCCGAACCACAGCCAGCTCATCAATCTCATGGTCGGCGCAGACCCGGGCTTTCTTGCCGGCCGTTTCGCTACCGAATTTTCGGCGTCTCCGGGCCAGTCGGGGGAGCGGGGCACATTCCGCTACTTCGGGGCCGGCTACTGGGACATCAGGATTGACGGAGGCCCCGCCTTCCAGATGACCCCGCACGGATCGCGAATCGTCCAGGCCAACGGGTCGGCCGAGGCCTGCCTGGCCATGACGAACCCGCCACCCCAACCGCCGTGGTCCCTGGTGCTGCCCCGTCATTCGACATTTCTGGGCCGGGAGGACGATGATTGGCAGCTGGACGCCGGCTGGCCGGTCACCGGCGACCAAGACTCATGGGTGGTGCCGCTGAAGAGCCGGGAAGCGCCCGGGCTCAATGGAACCCTGACTGTGAACGCAGCAACGTACGTCATCACGCGGGCCGAACTGGGGCCCATGAGGCAGGCACTCATCATCGACCAGACCGAACCCACGGACCAGGACCTGGCGGACCTGGAAGCTTTGAAATCAGGAGCAACATGACAGCCGCAGAGACCAGGACACGGACGGCATCGAACGTCAGTCTGCACGTCGGCGCGCCGGGGCCCGCCGTGGCCGCCGAAGCCGCAGCGCTCCTCAACGAATCCCTCGGCTCTGGTTTCGTCCGCCCATCGGCCCTGGCGGAACTCACGGTTGAGGGACGGGGAGTCCTCATCCGGGCCCGCAGCCGGGACGGCGAGCTCCTTGGCGCAACAACCGCCCGCATCCTGGACCAGACGTCCCACCCGGCGCTGCGAGTCCGCCTGCGCCCGGCCACCGCCGGCGCGGGCTTGGGCGGGCGGCGGGTCGGCGAAATAAAGTCCATTGTTGTCGGCCCTGCAGCCCGGGGGATGGGCCTGGGCACGATCATGCTGGCGGCCTGCCTGGACTTTCTTGAGGCTGGCGGTTGCCGCTACGTCGTCTCCGCGTCGTGGGTCTCGGCCGATCCGCAGCACTCGTCCCTGGGGATGTTGGAGCGGGCCGGCTTTGCGCAACTGGCCACGATCCCCAGCTACTGGGCGGACGACCAGAAACTGGCCGGTTACCTCTGCCCAACGTGCGGCCCCGAGTGCGTCTGCGCGGCCATCATCCTGGGGCTCCCACTCGAGGACGGACCCGCTAGAGCTCTTCCTTGGCAAGGGTCTTTGTCTGGACCGGTGTCGGCCGGCCCAGGCGCCGGTCGAGTGTGACGCGCAGCCTGGCGGCCGCGACCTGAACCCGGTGCTGCGAGGCGGTCGCAGGGCTGGGAGCCTTCACGGGGATGTGCTGGGGAGCGAGACGTTCCTCGAACCCGTTCACGGATTTCCACGCGATGTCCAGGAGTTCGAGTTCCTCGTTCCGGGCCAACTCACTGCTGGCGAGCACCTCCAGCGCTGCCAGCCCTAGGGCTCTGGTGTCCTCGTCCTCGTCCAGGGCACTGTCCAGCGCCCATTGTGTCCGTTTCCACCACTCGGCGCGGTCATCGGCGATGGCCTTCTGGCGCAGTGTCTGCCAGGCCATGAACGCTCCCACAGCTGCCGCTACGAGCACCGCGACAGGGGCAAGCGCGGCAACGATCTGCCACCACTCGGCCGGACTTGAGTGGAGGAAGACTTCAACCGGAACGGGGGTCGGGGCAGGCGTTGGCGGCATGCGATCAGCCTAAGCCTGGGCCCGGCCGTCCCGGACGAGGACGCGCAGTGGATAATCTCGGCGATCGGGGTCAACGGGTTCTGCCGCTAGCCTAGTCAGTAACACGAGGAGAATTATGACCACCCTGAAAGAACGCCTGCACGCCGACGTCGTGAGCCACATGAAGGACCGCAACAAGGTTGCCCTCACCACTGTGCGCAACGTCCTCGGCGAGATCGAAACCCGGGAAAAATTGGGCAAGACGCCAATCGTGCTGGACGACGCACAGGTGACTGCCCTCCTGCAGAAGGAAGCCGCCAAGCGCCGCGACACTGCCCGCATCTACACCGAAGCCGGCGAAGCAGAGCGTGCCGCCGCCGAAATCGCCGAAGCCGAGGTGATCGAGGCCTACCTGCCCAAGCCACTCACCGCGGCCGAAGTCGAGACGATCGTGGACGAGGCCATTGCGGCGCTCAAGGCCGACGGCATCGAGTTGTCCATGCGCCAAATGGGTGCAGTGATGAAGCCCGTCACCGCTACGGTGGCCGGACGCTTTGACGGCAAGGCCGTCAGCGAAATCGTCCGCAACCGTCTCGCGCAGCAATGAGTCTGATCCGACTGCACGACGTCGGCGTCCGCTTCGACAACACACAGATCCTTCGTGAGGCGTTCTTCCGCCTCGAACCCGGGGACCGGGTGGGGCTGATCGGCAAGAACGGCTCGGGGAAGACCTCCATCCTCAAGCTCATCCTGGACCAGGTCTCCCCGGACACCGGAACAGTCACCGTGGAGCAGGGAACCAAGGTTGGGTACTTCTCCCAGTTTTCCGAGCTGGACGGCGAGGCGACCATCCTTGAGGTCCTTGACGGACTGTTCGTCCAGATCAAGGCCGCCGAGGCCGAGCTGGCAGCCATCGACGCCGCCATCGCGGCAGACCCCGCAGAAGCAGAGCTGGACCGGCTGATCGGGCGCCAGGCCGAGCTGTTCGAGGACATGGACCGTCTCGACGGATGGGACTACACGCGGCGCATCGCCACCGTCCTGACCACGCTGGGGTTCAGCGAAGCTCACCGCACGTGCGCGATTGACGAACTCTCCGGCGGGTGGCGCAACCGCGCTGCCCTGGCCAAGATCCTGTTGGAGGGTCCGGACGTACTGCTCCTGGACGAGCCCACCAACTACCTCGACGTAGCCGGCGTCGAATGGCTCGAAAACTGGTTCCGCGACTACCGCGGCGCGGCGATCATCGTCTCGCACGACCGGAAGTTCCTCGATGCGGTGGTTACCCGGATTATCGAGGTGGAGAATTTCCATCTGCACGAATACCCGGGAAACTTCGCCGAGTACGTTGTGCAGAAGCAGTTCCGGCTCAAAACGCTCGAGGCGCAGTTCGTCCATGAGTCCGAGCTCCTCGCCTTTGAAGCGGAGGGCATCGCCGACCGCCGCGAGGCCGCCAAGGCCGCCAGCCGCGGGTTGGGGAACCAGCTGGCCAAGATCAAGAAAGCGCGCACGCCCCGGCCCGTGGACCAGATCGTCACGGAGATCTACGGCGGGCTGCACGTGAAGGATGTCCTCTGCCGGGTCGAAGGACTGGGCAAGTCCTATGGCGAGAAAGTGTTGTTCGAGGACCTCAGCTTTGAGATCCGCCGTGGCAACAGGATTGTGGTCCTGGGCTCCAACGGCAGTGGCAAGTCCACGCTGCTGAAAGTGCTGACCGGGGAGGAACCGACCGATTCCGGTGAGGTGGTCTGGGCCAAGGGGCCCGGTTTCGTTTCGTACAACAAAATGCTGGAAGAACTCGACGACGCCGACACCGTTTCGCACGCCGTCAACGCACTGCCGGACAGCCTCGCCTTCAGCGCCACGAAGAAGTCCGTCAACAGGTTCCTCGCGATGTTCCAGTTCTCCGAGGCCGACCTCAAACAGAAGATCGGAAACCTCTCCGGCGGCCAGAAAGCCCGCGTCGCCATGGCCCAGTGCCTGCTGTCCGGCGCTTCGGTGCTGCTCCTGGACGAGCCCACCAACCACCTGGACATGTCCAGCACCCAGGTGATGGAGCGGGCGCTGCTCCACTTCCCCGGGGCGGTAGTCGTGGTCAGCCACGATCGCTTCTTCACCGAGAAAATCGCCACCCGCAAGCTGGTCTTCGGCAGCGACGGCGCGGAACCCGGCGAGGTCGACGTACTGGCGGCCTGAAGGAACGTCGGGAGGACCGGGCGGGACGATAGACCCGGGCGCGGCGATCCGGGCAGCGAGATAATGGAAACATGACCAACCAGGAGCACGACCGCGACCCGTGGGAGGAGTTCGACCAGCTCAAGCCTGCCGGCCCGGACCGTGTCGCCGGCTACCCCGGAGGGGAACCGCAGGGCTTCGGTTTCCGCACGGGCGTCCGCAGCGCCCGGGTTGCCCTCGGATTTGCCGTCTACTCCCTGGCGCTTGGAAGCATTCTGGTCCTTATTGGGGCCGTCGTTTTCATTGGTAGCGGGAAGTGGCTGCTATTCGGGCTCATGGTGCTGGTCGAGGTCGTCTTTATCCTGGCGTTCCGGCGGCTCCTGGCCCAGGTCCGGGAGCGCCGCGCTTCCGGCTAAAGCCAGCCCTTTTTCTTGAAGATGGCGTACATCAGCGCCGCAGTGCCGGCCATGAGCACGATTGCCATCGGGTAGCCCAGCGTCCAGTGCAACTCCGGCATGTTGTCGAAGTTCATGCCGTAGAGTCCGGCCACAAATGTCGGCGCGAAGAAGATCGCGGCCCACGAGGAGATCTTCTTGACCTGCTCGTTTTGTTCCGCGCTGGCCTCGTTCTGGCGGTTGGCTGTCAGGGTTCCGTCCAGGGTGAGCGCGTTCTGCAGCAGGTCACGGAACGAGTCGGCGCGGGAAATCAGCCGCTCCACGTGGTCCTCGACGTCGCGCAGGCTGTGCTGCAGTTCCGTGTCCACCCGGTACTTCTCAAAGCCCCGCCGGAGCTGGTGCATCATTGCCGGGAGCGGGTGGATGGCGCGCTGGAAATGGATGACTTCCCTGGCGAGTTCGTAGATCCGCCGGGACACCAGGGGATCGCCGCTGAAGAGCTGGTCCTCGATCTCGTCGATGTCGTTTTCCAGCCCGGCCACCACAGGACCGTAGTCGTCCACCACCTGGTCCATGAGTGCATACAGGACGGCCTCGGGGCCGTGGCGCAGCAGGTCGGGCCGGCTCTCCATCCGGTGCCGGACCTGGCCCACGACTTTCGTCTCGGCGTGCCGGACGGTGACCACGAAGTTCCGGCCCGTGAAGATGTGCAGTTCGCCGAACTCCACGGTCTCGGTCTCGTCCAAGTACCGGGCAGGCCGGAGCACAGTGAACAGGTTGTCGTCGTAGCGTTCCAGCTTGGGGCGCTGATGGGCGGAGATGGCGTCCTCCACCGCCAGCCCGTGCAGGTCGAATTCCGCGGCCACGGCCGCCATTTCGTCCGGCGTGGGCCGGTAGAGACCGATCCAGGCCATGCCGCCGCGCTCGGTCAGGGTCTCGAAAGTCTGCTCGAGGTTCGTCGGCTCGGCGCTGCGGATGCCGTCAACGTAGACGGCGTTGTCGATGATAGTCACCGGGACATTATCCTTTGTTCACCTGGAGTTCGGCGGAACCGGCCCGCCGCGACGCGGACCGGCCGGGAGCCAGCTCGTTGCCTTGGACGAGCCGGCTGATCAGAGGTTCGGTTCGGTAGGGGATATGGGTGTGCAGCGCCAGTACGGTCTCGGTGCGGATGACTCCCTTGATCCGAAGGATGGACCGGAGGGCCGCCTGGAGGTTGTGCGTGTCCGTCGCCACCACCCGGCACCAGACGTCGCCGCGCCCGGAGATCTCATGGACTTCCAGGACTTGGGCGATCAGCCGCAGGGCCCCGACGACGCCGTCGAGCTCCCGGTGGTTGACCTCAATCGTCACGAAGGCGACGACGTCGTAGCCCACCGCCTCCAGATCGATTTCGCGGCCGCCGTCGTGCAGTACGCCCGAGCGCAGCATGCGCCGCACGCGCGACTGGGCGGTGTTCCGGGCGATGCCCAGGGAATCACTGAGGTCGCCGATCTGGATCCGGGGATCCCGGATCAATTCCAGCAGGATCTTGAGGTCCGTAGGGTCCAGACTGTTCAAATCATCACTCCGGTTCACTTCAACAGTCCGAGAATGACTGTTTTGCTCAATTTTGGCACAGAATTTAGCCATGAAGATCATTGGTATTGCATTCTTTAGGGACCAATCTTTCGACCGGGCCGGGCGCTTCCCCCACAACAGGGAAAGCCCGGCCCTGCATTTTGCAAGGGCACAGCCATGACTGTCTTCAGCGAACTCCGCATGCGCCCGGCCACAGCTGACCGCTGGGGCTGGGACGCTTCCACCACCGCACGGCTCGTAATGGCAGGCGTCGTGATCTTTACGCTGCTCGTCGGCGCGAACCTGGCGACGCCGCTGTACCCGTTGCTGCAGGCAAAACTGGGGATTACGGCGCTCGACGTTACGGTGGCGTTCTCGGCTTACGTCCTGGCGCTCGTGGCCACCCTGGTCCTGGCCGGTCACTGGTCCGACCACATCGGACGCCGCGCCGCCCTCGTTCTCGCGGTCCTGGTGGGCCTGGCCGGAGGCTTGGTCTTCGCCACTGCGGACAGCCTCGCGGCGCTCTGCGCCGGGCGCGCGCTGCAGGGCATCGCCGTAGCCCTCGCCACCGGCGCCAGCTCAGCCGCCCTGCGCGAACTCCTGCCCAGCCGGCCGGAGTGGGCCTCCCGGTTCACGCTCCTGGCCTCGGCCGGTGGCGTCGCCGCCGGCCCTGCCATCGGCGGAATGCTGTCACTGTTGCCGGGCTCGACGTCGACGCCTTACTACCTGCACTCCTTCGTCCTCGCTGCCGTGCTGGTGCCCCTCTACCTGCTCAAGGCGCGGCCCGCCATCAGCCTGCATGCCGGTCCCCAGCCGCTGCGTGTCCTGGCGCCGCGGCGGCCGTCGGTTTCGAGTGACGCGCGCGGCGCCTTCTGGCTGGCCTCCTCCGTGGGCTTCCTGAGCTTCACGGTCTTTGGCTTCTGCCTCTCGCTCGCGCCCGGCTATTTCGCCCAGATTGTCCACGCCGATTCGCGGCCGTTGATCGGCCTGCTGGCCGGGCTGACGCTGGGCTCCTCGGCCCTGAGCCAACTGCTGGCCATCCGGGGCCGGTTTGCCGTGTCCGCCGGATTGGCAGTCCTCGGCGTTTCCGTGTTGCTCATCGCCGCGGCCGCCGCCTGGAGCAGCCCGTGGCTGCTGATCTTGGCCAGCATCACTGCAGGCGTGGGGCAAGGTGTGGCCTTCCGGACCGTCTTCAACGACGTCGCCGGCAAGGTGGAGCCCGCCCGGCACGCCCAGATCATCAGCACGGTCTATGTCATCACGTACCTGGGCAGCGCCATCCCGGTGATCGGGCTGGGGCTCGCGGCCGGGATGGTCGGGCTGCAGGCCGCCGTCGCCGGGTTCGTCACGGTGTGTGCCGCGGCCGCGCTGACGCTGGCGGCCGTGACGCTGCGAACGGCACTGCGCCAGCGGGTCTAGCCTGCCGGCGCCGCCAGTGCGCCGTGGGCAATAAGAGCGCCCACGGCAGTAAGAGCGCCCGCGGCAATAATAATGCTCGCGGGTCTGGCCTTCCGGCGGCCGCTGTTACGGCAGCGGGCCGTGGTTGCCCTGGATGTGGGCGAAGACCAGCGTGGTTTCGGTGTGGCCCACCACGGGGTCGGTGGCCAGGTTGTCCAGTACCCAGTCCCGGAGGTCCTCGGTGGTGGCCACGGCGATGTGCAGCAGATAGTCCACCGAACCGGACGTGTGAAAGGTTGAGAGCACCGCCGGGAGCTTGGGCACCCGGGCCGTGAAACGGTCGATCTGCTCGCGGTCGTGGGCCCGGAGCCGGACCGCAATGAGGGCCTGGACCGAGCGTCCGATCGCGGACAGGCTCAGGTTGGCCTCGAAGCCCTCGATGATGCCGCGCTCGGACAGGGCGCGGGTGCGCATCAGCGCGGTCGACGGCGCGATCCCCACGAGTTC
The DNA here is from genome assembly GCF_056397785.1 of Arthrobacter sp. 05L421. Taxonomy (NCBI): domain Bacteria; kingdom Bacillati; phylum Actinomycetota; class Actinomycetes; order Micrococcales; family Micrococcaceae; genus Arthrobacter; species Arthrobacter sp. 05L421. The sequence continues at coordinate 261,181 of NZ_JBFTOC010000001.1, read as the reverse complement.
TGCCAGCTGCTTGTTCGAGATGCGGGCATCCGCGACGAGGGCAGCGAGCAGGCGCTCGTCGATCGCGTCCAGCGGTTCGCCGGCCCCCGGCCGAACATTCTTCGCACTGCTGCTCACGGATCCTCCTCGTAGTGTTGTCTATTCATCATAAACGGCACTATCCGACAGTTCCATTCATAACCCCTACAGATACTCGAATTATTACCAGATACTTGCGGAATTCAATGGCGAATATTCGTAAGGAGTTAGGGTGCTCTCTCAAGATTCATTGGCGGTCCATGCGGGCCGGAACGGGCTCACGGAACTGGGTGTGCACGCGGTGCCCATCGATCTGTCCACGACGGCACCGCTGCCGTCCGTGCACGACGGCGGCCTGGCGTACGAGCACATGGCCACGGGCGGGGCACACGTGGAGGGGCAAAGCACTGTGTACCAGCGGTTGTGGAACCCCACGGTGGCGCGGTTCGAAGAGGGCGTCGCCGTCCTGGAGGGCACGCCCGAGTCTGTCGCCTTTGCCACCGGCATGGCGGCGCTGAGCGCGGTGCTCCTCGCGGTTGTGGCGGCGGGCAAGAAGCATGTGGTCGCCGTGCGGCCCCTTTACGGCGGCAGCGACTACCTGCTCGCCTCCGGCGTCCTCGGCAACGAGGTCACCTTCACGACTCCGGAGGGCGTCCGCGGCGCCCTGCGGCCGGACACCGGCCTGGTGATCCTGGAGACGCCGGCCAACCCGACCCTTGAGCTGGTGGACATCGCCCGGGTGGCTGCCGCTGCCGACGGTGTGCCGCTCCTGGTGGACAACACCTTCGCCAGCCCGGTGCTGCAGCAGCCCTACAAGCACGGTGCCGCGATGGTGCTGCACAGCGCCACGAAGTTCCTGGGCGGCCACGGTGACGCCATGGGCGGTGTGGTGGCCGCAGGCTCTGAATGGGCCGTTCGCCTGCGCCAGATCCGGGCTGTGACGGGCGGAATCCTGACCCCGTGGCCGGCCTACCTGCTGCACCGCGGGCTGGCGACTCTCCCCGTGCGGGTCCGCGCCCAGCAGGCCAGCGCCGAAAAGGTCGCGGTTGCCCTGGCCGGCCACGGGCTCGTGAAGCGGGTCTACTACCCGGGACTTTCTGAATGTGACCCGCAGGGCCTCGTCGGCACCCAGATGTCCGGCCCTGGATCGCTCATGGCCTTCGAGCTCGCCAGCGCCGAGCACGCCGAACGGATCCCGGCCGCCGTCGGCATGATCACGCACGCCGTCTCCCTCGGTGGGATCGACACGCTCATCCAGCACCCCGCCGGCCTGACCCACCGGCCGGTCGAGACAGCGGCCAAGCCGCACGCGAACCTGCTGCGGATCTCGGTGGGCCTGGAGGACCCGGCCGACATCGTCGCCGACCTCGTTCAGGCGATCGAGGCCACGCGGTAGCCCGCGGAGACGACGGCCTGGCCGGACCCGGCACCTGGCCGGACCCGACGTCTACCCGGACACCGTGGCCCCGCCGGCGGCCTTGCTCCCGTTGCGGGCAGCCCGGCCGGCGGCTGCGGGAACCGACGCGGGATGCGCGACGGCGGTGATTGCCGCCGTCGCGCCGGCCAGTCCGATGACCGTCAGGGCAAGGGCCGTCCAGCCAAGCCGCTGGAAGATCAGGCCGCCGGCCCAGCCAAGCACGCTGGAGCCGAGGTAGTAGGCGAGGTTGTACAGCGAGGCGGCTTGCGCCCTGCCTGTCGTGGCGATCAGTCCGGTCCAGCCGGAACCGATGCTGTGTGCCGCGAAGAAGCCGCCCGTGAACAGCAGCAGTCCCACCAGGATCGGGACCAGCAGTTCCGTGAGCGTCAGGGCCAGGCCGCCCGCCATCAGCGCGGTGCCGGCGATCAGGACGGTGCGCCGGCCGAACCGGGACGTCAGCCCCGCTGCCCAGCGCGCCGAGACGGTTCCGGAGAGATAGGCCAGGAAGATCAGGCTGATCGCGGTGGCCGGCAGGTTGAACGGTTCCCCGGACAGACGGAATCCGAGGTAGTTGTAGACGGCCACGAATCCGCCCATGAGCAGGAACGCCTGGACGTACAGGGCGAGCAGCCGGGGATTGCGGGCATGGCGGGCCAGCGTGCCCATGGCGCCCCGGAAGCCGCCCGCGGCCGCAACGGTGAACCCCTGGGCCCGCGGCACCAGAACGAGGAACAGGACGGCTGCCCCGGTGGCCAAAACGGAGACGGCCAGGGCCGCGGCCCGCCATCCCCACAGTTCGCCGGCGGGTCCGGCCACCAGCCGACCGGCAAGGCCGCCCAGGGTTGTCCCGGCAACGTAGCTCCCGGCGGCGAGGGCGGCGTGGGCCTTGTTGACCTCCTCGTTGAGGTACGCGATCGCGATGGCAGGAATGCCGCCGAGGGCCATTCCCTCCAGCATTCGCAGACCCAGCAGCACGGGGAAGCTGGGGGCCAGGGGGACCAGCAGGCCCAGGACGGTGGCAGCTGAGATGCCCCACATCATTGCCCGGACCCGGCCGATCCGGTCGGCCAGGAAGGACCATGGAAGCACCGTCAGGGCCAGCCCCACCGTCGCCAGGGAGATGGTCAGCGCGGCCTCGGCGGCCGAGATGCGGAGATCCGCCGCCAGGAGGGGAAGCACCGCCTGGGTGGAGTAGAGCTGGGCGAAGGTCGCGACGCCGGCAAAGGCAAGCCCGGCGAGGATCCGCCGGTAGGCCGCCGAGCCCTTCGGATGGCCCGCCCACGCAGCAGCGTTAGCCGCAGGATCAGCTGCAGGATCGGGGCCGGGACGGGGCCCTGCGCCGGAGGGCGCGGAAAAGCGTGGCATGCCCTCAGGCTAAACCTGATCGAGGGATGCTTCCAATGCATGATTTCCATAGAATAGATAGCAAAAATGCAACAGTGCACGGGGAGTGGAACATGGACGTCGAACACAAGCAGCTGGTTCAGCTGCTGCCCCTCCTGCCGCTGCTGGCAGAACTGGGGCGGACGGAGCACATTACCGAGACGGCCGAGCTCCTGGGCCTGCCGCAGTCGACGGTGAGCCGTGCAATTGCGCGGGCCAGCGCCATCGTGGGGACGGAGCTCTTGATCCGGGACGGCCGCGGCGTGCGGCTCACGCCCGCGGCGAAGGCACTCCTGCCCCACATCGAGGCCGCCCTGGACGAATTCCAGACGGGGCTGGATCTTGTCCGGCACGAATCCGAAGTGGTCCGCGGCCGGATCGCGGTCTCGTTCCAGCACACCTTTGGCGAGGCGATGCTGCCGCTGCTCATCAGTGCGTTCCGGAGCCGGCACCCGCAGACTGCCTTTGACCTCAGCCAGGGCGCACGGGACGGCTGCCTCGCGGAACTGGCCGCCGGCTCCGCGGACCTGGCGCTCACGGCCCCCGTAGCCACGCCAGGCAAGAGAATCGGGTCGGCGGCGCTGTACCGGGAACCGCTGCGTCTGGTGGTGCACCACCGGCACCCCCTGGCCGGCCGCCGTCGGGCCCGCGTCGCCGAAATCCGGCAGGAGCCGTTCGTGGCGATGGGGTCCGGTTACGGCATGCGCTCGCTGACCGATGCGTTGTTCCGGGAGGCGGGGTTCCGCCCTCGCATTGCCTTCGAGAGCCAGGACTCGCACACTGTCCGCGGGCTCGTCTCGGCCGGCCTCGGCGTCAGCATCCTGCCGCCCGGCGGCTCCGCACCCGGCAGGGCCGCACCAGACAGCCCCCACCAGCCGGCAGGCGCGGGAGCCGACGACGGCGGGCCCGGGTGGGTGGAAATTCCCCTGGATTCGGCCCTGGCGTTCCGCGAGATCGGCCTCGCGTGGCGGGAGCGCCGCGGCGGAGCCGATGCCGAGTCCGATCCCGTGCGCTTGTTCCGCGAACTCGTGCTGCGCGACGGGCCGGCACTCCTGGCAGGCTTCGTGCGCGAACGCTCGGGCGGCTGAGCCGGGGCGATGGAGCCGGTCCCGCGCCATGCGCCGAAGTCGCCGGAAGCGTGCACCATGGTTGTCGAAGTCGCCGGAAGGGGCCGAGGACGCCGGAAGGAAGCGGCGGTTTCGCACGTTTCCGGCGAATTCGGGATCCCGTGGCGGGCTGGGCTGGGCTGCGGTTGGCAGCGGCGGTCAGCGGCCGGCGAGCAGCCCGTGCACGACGGCGGCGACGGGTCCAGCCTGCGCCTGCCGCCAGCCCGAGCCCGCCCACAGGTTCAGGCGCTCCGGGTCGCCGGCTGCGGCGGCGGCGGCCCGGAGGGGAGCCGTCAGGTGGTGGATCGCAGGGTAGGCAACCGGTGCCTCGGGGTGGTCGCGGACGAATTCGTTCTCCAGGGCCCGGGCCTGCCGGCCGGTGAAGGCGCGTGTCAGCCGGGTGCGGGTGAAATGCGGGTCCGCCAGTGCATCCTTGTGCAGCTGCCTGGCGCCGCTTTCGTCCGTGCGGAGGAAGGCGGTGCCGATCTGGCCTGCTGCCGCTCCGGCGCGCAGCACCGCGTCGAGCCCTGCCGCGTCCATGATGCCGCCCGCGGCCACCAGCGGCAGGTCGACGGCGGACCGCACCTCCGCGAGCAGCTCCGCCGTCGTGCCCGCCGCCGTCCTGCCAAGCGGTGTCCTGCCCAGCTGTGTTCCTTCTAGCTGTGCCACCGACCCCGGTAGGAACGCCGCACTGTGTGCTCCGGCGCTCGTGTGCTGCACCACCAGGGCGTCCACGCCCTGCTCTGCCGCCTGCACGGCCTCGGCCGCGCAGGTCACAGTGGCAAGCACCACCGATCCCGCCCGCTGCAGAGCACGGGCAACGTCGACGCCGGGCAGCCCGAAGGCGAAACTGACCAGCTCCACGGGCTCCGCCAGCAGGGCATCGATCTTTCCCTGCCACTCGTCGTCGTCATCGACGCGCAACTGCGGGAGCTCCACACCGTATCGCCCGGCATCGGCCTGCACCTGCAGCCGGTAGTCCTCAAGCTCCGCCAACAGTGCCGCGGACGGCCGCAACTGGGCCGGATCCGGGACGAACACATTCATGCCGAAGCGGGCGCCGGACTCCCGGACGGAGCGGATTTCCGCCTGCATGGCCGCCACGCTCTTGTATCCGGCCGCCAGGAAGCCAAGGCCGCCGGCGCGGTGCACGGCCTCGACAAAGGCCGGCGTTGACGTTCCCCCGGCCATGGGCGCTGCGATGACGGGGGTGCCGAAAAGGTCGTGGGGCATTGCGGGCTCCTTGCAGCGATTCAGTAACCTGTTGCAGTGACTAACACTGACTTCCCGCCGGCGGCGGACTCCGTTCCATCTTCCACCACGTCATCCGCCCCGGCGACGACGGGCGCCGTGATCGGCCTGGACATCGGGGGCACCAAGACGAGGGGCGTCCGGTTCGAGGACGGCATGCCGGTGGCCGACGAATCCGTGGGCAGCTCCAATGTCCAGAACGTCAGCTTTGAGGAAGCGGGCCGCAACTTGGCGGAACTTTTCGGCATGATCGGCGGGGGAGCAGTCGGCCAGGTTTACGTCGGAGCCGGCGGCATCGACACCGACGACGACGCCGCGGCGCTCGCGGCACTGATTGCCCCCCACGTGCCCGGCGCACGGATCACGGTGGTCCATGACACCCGGCTGCTGCTCGCTGCAGGCGGCGCCAGCACCGGCGTCGCAGTGATCGCCGGCACTGGCTCGGCCGCGTGGGGCAGGAACGGGCGCGGCGAGGAAGCCCGGGCCGGGGGCTGGGGCTACCTGCTCGGCGACGAGGGCAGCGGCTACTGGCTGGGCCGGGAGGCCGTCCGCCACAGCCTGCGGCGGATGAACCAGGGGCTGGAGCCGGACGACCTCACCAGCGCCCTGCTGGCATCCTGCGGCGTGGACCACCCGAACATGCTGATCGCACTGTTCCACTCGCCCGCGACCGGACGCCGCTTCTGGGCCCAGCAGGCCCGGCTCGTGGTGGAAGCTGCGGACGCCGGCCACGCGACGAGCCAGGCCCTCATGGACCAAGCCGGGAGCGACCTCGCCGACCTGGCAGCGCAGACCGTACGGCAGTTGGGCCTCGAAGGTCCCGTCATTCTGGGCGGCGGGCTCGGCATGAACGTGCCGCGGCTGCAGGAGTCCTTCCGCGCGGCACTCGCCGCCGCGGGGATCACCGATGTCCGGGTCCTGGAGCAGGAGCCCGTCTTCGGGGTGCTCCAGTTAGTGGCGGAACAGGAATAGCCGGAGGCAATCCACCGGCTACTACGCTGGAGGGATGAGCATGCAATTCGACACCCGGCCTGCCGCCTACGCCGTCATCATCCGTGACGCCGAGATCCTCCTGGCGTACTGGAAGCAGGACGGCCGCGAGGGCTGGACGCTGCCAGGCGGCGGCCTTGACCTGGCCGAGCACCCGGTGGACGGCTGCCGCCGCGAGATCCACGAGGAAACGGGCTACGACGCCGAGGTCGGGGCCATGCTGGGGATCGACGTCGGGCACTGGCCATCCGAAGTCCGGCTCGACGGCGGCGAGCGGGACTTCCAGTCGCTCCGGCTGGTCTACGAGGCGAGGATAACGGGCGGGGAGCTGCGCCACGAGGTGAACGGGAGCACCACCCACGCGGCCTGGATTCCGCTGGATGCCGTGGCCGAGCTGAACCGGGTCTCGTTGGTGGATGCCGGTCTACGCCTGTACCGCGAGAGGCCGCTGAACGGAAAACTTTCCGGCTAAATCGCTAGCCAGGCGCAGGCCCCATGGCTATTCTGTAGAAACCGCCGGGCAGAAACGCAGCAACCCAATAAACGCAGCTGCAGTCCGTGGGCGGGATCAGGCGGGATCAGACAGGGCCGGCCGCAGCAAGCCGGCAACGACGGGGAGGTGGAAGCAATGAATGCGATATTTCTGAGCGCGCAGCGCACCGATACAAGCCATGTCATTACTCCTGCCCCGTCCCACGGCGCAGCCTAGCCATCCAGCGCTAGTCTCCACGCACGCGGCGTCTCTTGCCGCCACCGCGCAACTGCGCCGCATCACGGGGCCCCATCAAAGGGTTTTCGTTGACTACACCTGCTGCATCGCCGGGCGCCCGCCGCGCCCTCTTAACCGATTCATCTGATTCTGATTCATCCCTCCCCGATTCAGCCGGGCCCAATTCAGTCCTGCCCGCAAATGACGGCGGCCCCGAGGGGCCAGTCCACTACGGTTACACGGCCGGCGTCGCGGAGCGGTTCGCGGCCCATCCCGTGCCGGGCGGCCACCGCCCCGGCCGCGTCATCCGGGTGGACCGCAACCTCGTCCTGGTGGCCGACGGCGACGGGACCGCGCACCTGCCCTATCCGCGCGGCGGGGAGCTTCCCGCCACCGGGGACTGGGTCTGGCTGGGCTCGAACGCGGCGGGGGAGCCCGCTATCGTGGGCATAGTGCCGCGCCACTCGGAGCTGAGCCGCAAGCGTGCCTTCGAGGCCTCCTCCGAGGCGCAGGTCCTTGGCGCCAACATGGACGTTGTCGGGATCGTCGTTCCGGTGGACCGTCCGCTCACGCACAACCGGCTCGAACGGACGCTGGTCGCGGCCTGGGACTCGGGTGCCACGCCGCTCGTGATCATCACGAAGGCGGACCTCGCGGACCTCGCGGACGACGTCGTGGGCGCGGTCGTACGCCAATCGGCGGGCGTCGACGTCGTCACCACCTCCGCCGAGAACGGCGACGGGCTCGACGAACTGCTGGGCCATCTGCCGCCCGGCGGCACGCTGGTGCTGCTGGGGCCCTCGGGCGCCGGCAAGTCCACGCTCATCAATGCCCTCGCCGGGGCAGCGACCCAAGAGATCGGGGCAGTCCGCGCCGGCGACGGGAAGGGCAGGCACACCACCACGTCCCGAGCGCTCGTTTCCCTGCCCGGCGGCGCTGTCTTGATGGACACTCCCGGGGTGCGCGGCTTCGGGATCTTCGACGCCGAGGACGGAATGGAGGAGATGTTCGGCGACCTCGAAGAGCTTTTCGGGCACTGCCGCTTCTCGGATTGCGCGCACGACCGGGAGCCCGACTGTGCCATCCAGGCTGCGCTCGCCGACGGCGTCCTGGCCGAACGCCGCTGGGCCAGCTACCTGAAGCTGCAGCGCGAACTCGCCGCCCTGGCCCGCCGCCACGACGCGGCAGCGCGGCGGGCCTACCAGCGCGAATGGCACCAAAAGATTGTGGTGGCGGCCAAGAGCCAGCGGTCGGCCCAGCGGGACAGCCAGGAAAATGCGCGCGACCGCGAAGGCAAAGGCAGTCATGGCAGCGGCAAGAGTGGGGCTAAGGGCGGCCGGCGGCGGCCCCGTTGAGGCACGTCCCGCGGTGACACCGCGGTCCCTGTGGCGCATCGGAAGCATTTCCGGTGCGCCACCCATCCGAAATCGTTGTGCTTCCGAAGCCTTACGGGAGCCGCGGCGCCGCTGACTGCATTTTCATGACAATGTCATGAGTGCTCGTTAGTCTAAGTGCTAACTGCTTTGTGGCCAGCACACTGATGAAGCTGGCTGGTCCCTGTCGATGTTGCCGCCAACAGTTAGGTAAGCCCGGAAATGGCCGAAGCCATGATCGAGTTCCAGAACGTCACGAAGCAGTACCAGGGTGGCCAGCCCGCCGTTGACGGGCTGACCATGTCGATCGACAAGGGCGCCATCACGGTGTTCGTGGGACCATCCGGTTGTGGGAAGACCACCTCCCTGCGGATGATCAACCGCATGGTGGAACCCACCTCCGGCGTCATCACCGTCGACGGGGCTGATGTCACTTCAGTGCCGGCCGCCCAGCTGCGCCGGTCCATGGGCTACGTCATGCAATCTTCCGGGTTGATGCCGCACCGCTCCGTGCTGGACAACATCGCCACCGTTCCACGGCTTAACGGTGTGTCCAAAGCCGACGCCCGCAAGCGCGCTCAGGAACTGCTCGACGTCGTCGGGCTGGCATCCTCCCTCGGCAAGCGGTACCCATCGCAGCTCTCCGGCGGCCAGCAGCAGCGCGTGGGCGTGGCCCGGGCGCTCGCGGCCGATCCTCCGGTGCTGCTGATGGACGAGCCCTTCAGCGCCGTGGACCCGGTGGTCCGCGATGAACTGCAGAAGGAGCTGCTCCGCCTCCAGCATGACCTGGCCAAGACGATCGTCTTTGTCACTCACGACATCGACGAGGCCACCGTCCTGGGCGACAAAGTGGCCGTATTCGCCGTCGGCGGGAAGCTGGCGCAGTACGCCGCCCCGCAGGAAATCCTGCGGGCCCCGGCAAACGAATTCGTGGCCGCCTTCGTGGGCCGCGACCGCGGGTTCCGGCACCTTGCGTTCAGCCCCTCCGACGGGGTCACCATCCACCCGGTCCGCACTGTCACGGCCGAACGGCTCCGGGAGGCGGGCAGCTCCGACGGCTGGCAGTTGGTGGTTGACGACGCGCTCCGTCCCCTTGGCTGGGCCGGGCCCGGCAGTGCCACCGCAGCCGGTCCGGCGATGGTCCCGGGCGGCTCCCTGTTCCGCAAGGGGGACACGCTCCGCCGGGCCCTGGACGCGGCGCTGTCCTCGCCATCGGGCCTCGGCGTCGCCGTGGACGACGACGGCCGCGTGGCCGGGGTTATCGTGGCCACGGAAGTGCTCGCTGTGATTGAGTCAGACCGCAGCATCCGGCACGGAGGGCTCTGATGGAGTGGTTCCTGGCCAACAGGGCGGAGGTCTTTAGCCTCGCCGGCCAGCACCTCATCCTGGCCATCCTGCCGATGGTGTTCGGGGTCCTCATTGCCATCCCGCTGGCCCAGCTCGCCCGGCAAAACCGCGGGTTCCGGTCCACCGTGCTCACGGGGTCCTCGCTGCTCTACACGATCCCGTCCCTGGCGCTCTTCATCATCCTGCCGACCATCCTCGGAACGCGGATCCTAGATCCGGTCAACGTGGTCGTGGCCCTGACCATTTACGCCGTTGCCCTGCTGGTGCGCGCCGCGCTGGATGCCTTCGACTCGGTGGACGAGGACCTCCGGCAGGCGGCCGTCGCGATGGGTTTCAAACCCTTCGCCCGCTTCATGCAGATCGATCTGCCGCTGTCCTTGCCAGTCATGTTCGCCGGGCTGCGCGTGGTCTCGGTCAGCAACATCTCGCTGGTCAGCGTCGCGGCACTGCTCGGGATCGGCAACCTCGGAATGCTCTTCACCTCCGGCCTGCAACGTGATTTCGTCACCGAGGTTGTGGTGGGCATCATCGCCATCCTGATCCTCGCGCTGCTGATGGACGCCATCCTCGTCCTGCTCGAACGACTGCTAACCCCGTGGACCCGGGCCGCTGCGGCGACGGGTGCTGGCGCCGGTTCAGATGCAGGCGCCGGTGAGGACACGGCTGGCGCCGTTGATGGGGCCTTGCTGCTTTCACGCCCCAAGACCGGAGGGGGAAACGCATGAGCAATGTCGTCACGGACACCTTTGCCTGGCTCGCCAATCCGGAGAACTGGTCCGGCAGCGCCGGAATCCCGACGCGGCTGACCGAGCACCTGCTCTACACGGGCCTGGTGATGCTGATCGCCATCGCCATCGCCGTCCCCATAGGCCTCTACGTCGGACACACCGGCCGCGGGCGGGTTGCCATCGTGGCACTCGCCGGCGCGCTGCGCGCCCTGCCCACCCTCGGCTTGTTGACCCTCTTCGTCCTGCTCGCCGGCATCGGTCTGATGCCGCCAATCTGGGCCCTCGTGATCCTGACCGTGCCGCCCCTGCTGGCCGGCACCTACGCCGGGATCTCCAGTGTCGACCGCAATGTAGTGGACGCCGCCCGCGCCATGGGCATGACCGAATGGCAGGTCCTGTTCCGGGCGGAATTCCCCAACGCGCTGCACGTGATGTACGGAGGCTTCCGGACCGGGGTGCTCCAGGTGATCGCGACTGTTTCCGTGGTCGCCTACATCAACCTGGGCGGCCTGGGCCGCTACCTGTTCGACGGGCTCGTGCTCTCCGACTTCCCGCAAATGCTGGGCGGCTCCTTGCTGATCGCCGCCCTCGCCATCGCCGTCGATCTTGTCCTCGCCCTGATTCAGAGGCTGTTCCTGTCACGGGGCGCCTCGACCCAGCCAAACCGCAGCCAGCAGGCTGCGGTTGATCTCACAGACCCCGTACTCGCGGGGACTGTTCTTCAAGGAGGTAAGTCATGAAGGAATCCCGCCAACAAGCCCTCGGCAGGCGCGCGTTCGGCGCGGTGGCCGCCGGCGTCGGCCTGGCTATGGCCTTGTCCGCCTGCGGAGGTTCATCCAACCCGCTGAGCTCGGCCCCGGCCAGCGGCGGCGCCTCCGGTTCAGGCGGCGCCCTGGTGATCGGCTCCGCCGATTTCCCGGAGAGCCAGATCCTGGCGGAGGTCTACGCCGGCGCCCTGAACGCCGCGGGTGTCACGGCCAGCACCAAGCCGAACATCGGCTCCCGCGAGGTCTACATCAAAGCAGTCCAGGACGGGTCGGTGGATGTTGTGCCCGACTACAGCGGCAACCTGCTGCTGTACGTAAACAAGGACGCCACCGAGGTTTCGGCCGAGGACATTGCGAAGGCCCTCCCGACCAAGCTCCCGCAGGGCCTGGCCGTGCTGGATGCCTCCAAAGCCGAGGACAAGGACGCCATGGTGGTTACCAAGGCCACTGCCGAGAAGCACCAGCTGAAGTCCATCGAAGACATGGCGAAGGTTTGCAGCGACCTCGTGATCGGCGCCCCGGCGACCTTCGCCGAGCGCGCGTACGGGCTGCCCGGCCTGAAGAAGAACTACAACTGCGTCCCGAAGAAGCTTGAACCGTTCAGCGACGGCGGCGGCGCCGTCACGCTCAAGGCCCTGCTCTCGGACCAGGTCCAGGTGGCGGACATCTACACCACCACCCCGTCCATCCCGGACAACGACCTCGTGGTGCTGGAGGATCCGAAGAACAACTTCATCGCCCAGCAGGTACTGCCGCTGTACAACACCGCCAAGATGACGGACAAAGCGAAGGAAGCCCTCAACTCCGTCTCCAAGGTCCTGACCACGGAAGACCTCATCAACCTCAACCGTGCCGTGAGCGGCAGCCAGAAGCAGAACCCGAAGGACGCGGCGGACGCGTGGCTGAAGGAGAAGGGCATCGTCAAGCAGTAGCCGGCACTGCGGGACCGCCGTGGCAACATGCCGCGGCGCCCCCTGTCTGGCCGCTGGCCACGACTGACCTGCCAACGACGCCGGTGCCCCGGCTTGCAGTCCGGGCACCGGCGTCGTTGTTGTTACTGCCGGGTCCGTGTGTGAGTCATGTCTCAGCGGAAGTACATCCTCCATATGGCATATTTGATGGATGGCAGAATTCAAGCAGTCCACCAAGCTGCATAATGTCCTTTACGACATCCGTGGACCGATTCTTCAGGCCGCCCAGCAGATGGAGGCGGAGGGTCACCGGATCCTCAAACTGAACATCGGAAACCCGGCCCCGTTTGGGTTTGAAGCGCCGGACGCGATCCTGGTGGACATGATCCGCCACCTGCCGCACGCCCAGGGCTACAGCGACTCGCGCGGCATTTTCTCCGCCCGCACCGCCGTCTCGCAGTACTACCAGACCCGCGGGATCCAGAACATCCACGTCGATGACGTCTATCTCGGCAACGGCGTCAGCGAACTGATCACGATGTCGCTTATGGCCCTGCTCGACGACGGCGACGAGGTCCTCATCCCCACCCCGGACTACCCGCTGTGGACTGCCTCGGTTGCCCTGGCCGGCGGGAAGCCCGTGCACTACCTCTGCGACGAGGAAACCGGCTGGCAGCCGGACCTTGAGGACCTGGAAGCGAAGATCACCCCTCGCACCAAGGGCATCGTGATCATTAACCCGAACAACCCCACGGGTGCGGTGTATCCGAAAGCGACGCTGAAAAAGATCGTCGCCCTCGCCGAGAAACACGGCCTCGTGCTCTTCGCCGACGAAATCTACGAGAAGATCCTTTACGAAGACGCGGTGCACGTAAACCTCGCCTCGCTCACCGGCGACGACGTCCTGTGCCTGACCTTCAGCGGTCTCTCCAAGGCCTACCGGGTCTGCGGGTTCCGGGCCGGCTGGATGGCCATCTCCGGCCCGAAAAAGGACGCCGCCGACTACCTCGAGGGCATCAACCTTCTCGCCAACATGCGCCTCTGCGCCAACGTCCCGGCCCAGCACGCCATCCAGACCGCACTCGGCGGCTACCAGAGCATCAACGATCTGATCCTGCCCGGGGGACGCCTCCTAGAGCAGCGGAACAAGGCCTACGACATGCTCAACGCCATCCCGGGCGTCAGCACGCAGCAGGCCCGCGGGGCGATGTATCTGTTCCCGAAGCTGGACCCCGAGGTCTACCACATCCGCGACGACGAGAAATTCGTCCTGGACCTGCTCCGCGAGCAGAAGATCCTCCTGTCCCACGGCAGGGCGTTCAACTGGGTCCGGCCGGACCACTTCCGGATGGTGACGCTGCCAAACGTCAAGGACCTCGAGGAAGCGATCAACCGCATGGCGGACTTCCTGAGCCGGTACAAGGGGAACTAGGCTTCGATCAGCAGCGGAGTTCGGGGACTCGCCCGCGCAGCGGCTGCACGAAACTGGAAAGAGGCTTTCCATGACAGATGCTGTGATGTTCGAGCGGCACCCCGCCGAGACGCTGCTCGTCGGAAAAAAATTCAAGCTGAAGGACTGCGACCCGGACTCCACCCCGGGCTACCCGGGCGGGAAATCCGACGGCGAGGCGCTCCTGGCAGAACTCGATGGCAAGCTGACCACCCTGCAGGAGCAGCTTTTCGCCGAATCCCGGTTTGGCGGCACCAAGCGCGTCCTGCTCGTCCTGCAGGCGATGGATACTGCAGGCAAGGGCGGGATCGTCAAGCATGTAATGGGCCAGATGGACCCGCAGGGTGTCCAGCTCAAGTCCTTCAAGGCGCCGACCCCGGAGGAGAAATCCTACGATTTCCTCTGGCGGATCGAGAAGGCAGTGCCGGCGGCCGGCATGGTGGGCGTTTTTGACCGCTCGCATTACGAGGACGTCCTTATTCACCGGGTCCACCGCTGGGCAAACCCCGAGGAACTGGAGCGGCGCTACAAGGCCATCAACGAATTCGAGGCGAGGCAGGCGGCAGCCGGGACCACGGTGGTCAAGGTCATGCTCCACGTCAGCCGGGACGAGCAGAAGGACCGGCTGCTCGCCCGGCTGGATGACGAAACCAAGGTGTGGAAGTACAGCAGCACCGACCTCAAGGAGCGCGCCTTCTGGAGCGACTACATGGATGCGTACGAGAAGGCGTTCGAGGAGACGGCAACTGACATCGCGCCTTGGTACGTCGTGCCGGCCAACAAGAAGTGGTACGCCCGCATCGCGGTGCAGCAGCTGATGCTGGACGCCTTGGAAGGGCTGAAGCTGAAGTGGCCGGATCCGGAGTTCGACGTCGATCTGGAACGGAATCTGGTCGAGCGATCCTAATAAGGAGGGAACCGGCGCGCCGCGGCGGAGTTCGTCGCCTAGCCCTTATCCGCGGCGTGGTCCCGGGCGGCGGCGAGCCGCTTGCGGGCGCCTTCGAGCCACTGTTCGCAGCGCTTGGCCAGTGCCTCACCGCGTTCCCACAGCGCGAGCGATTCCTCCAGGCTGGCGCCGCCGGCCTCCAGCTTGCCCACCACTGCGACCAGCTGCTCGCGGGCGTCCTCGTAGCTGAGGGCCTCGATGTCGGCGTTCGGGCTGGATTCTTCTGCCATGCGGATGCTCCTTGGTTGTCGCGGTTTCTGCTTCCGCGGTGTCTGTTCGATGGTGCTCTTCAGTGGTGCTGTGCAGTGGTGCTGCCGGGTTGGCGGCTGATTCCCGGAAGTGACGCCGGATCAAGCGCTACCCGGCTTTGGTCGGCTGGGTCAGTCCTCGGCCGGCTCCTCGCCGCCGGTGGATTGGGCGGTGAACCGGCCGCCGGCCACCCGCACAGTAAGGTCGGTGCCGGCGGGCGCCTGCGAGGGGTGCCGCACCACGTCCCGGTGCGTCGCGGGGGCCGTTCCGGAGCCGGCGAGCTGGACCACCGCGTAGCCGCGATCCAGCGTCTTTTGCGGCGAGAGCGCGCGCACCTGCGCCTTGAGGTGGACCAGCTGGTCCGCTGCCCGCACGACGGCGGCGCTGATGGACGAGAACGAGCGGACTTTGAGCCGCTCGACGTCGTCGTGGCGCTGGGAGATCATGACATCGGGGGAGAGCAGCACGGGACGGGAGCGCAGGGACGCTAACCGGTCGCCCTCGCGTTCAACGAGCCGGGTGACTCCACGACGGAGTTGATCCCGTGCCTGCCGGACCCGGACGAGCTCTTCTGCGACATCCGGAACGATCCTCTTCGCGGCGTCGGTGGGTGTTGAGGCCCTGAGGTCTGCGACGTCGTCGAGGATGGGCCGGTCCGCTTCGTGCCCGATCGCGCTCACCACGGGGGTGGACGCGTCCGCGACGGCCCGGATGAGCTCCTCGCTGCTGAACGGCAGCAGGTCCTCGAGGGCGCCTCCGCCGCGGGCGATGACGATGACGTCAACCACGGGGTGGGCGTCGAGCTCCCGCAATGCCGCGATCATCTGGGCTACGGCGGTGTTGCCTTGGACCGCTACTTCGCGGATCTCGAATTCGACGGCGGGCCAGCGCAGGGCAGCGTTGCGAAGCACATCCTTCTTGGCGTCAGAGTCCCGGCCGGTGATCAGGCCGATCCGGTGCGGGAGCAGGGGGAGCCGTTTCTTCCGGGCATCGGCAAAGAGACCTTCTGCGGCGAGGGCCTGGCGCAGCCGCTCGATCCTGGCGAGGAGGTCGCCGAGACCCACAGGCCGGATGTCCTTCACGGACATGTTCAGCCGGCCCGTCTTGAGCCAAAATTCGGCCTTGATCAGGGCTACAACCCGGGAACCGCGTTCCAGCGGAGCGGCCTGGCGGTCCAGCACGGTGGTCCAGACCGACGCCGGCAGCGAGATTTCGGCGTCGATGTCCCGGAGCGTCAGGTAGGCGTTGCTGCCGCGACGGTTGAGCTCGATCACCTGCCCCTCAACCCATGCCGAGGGCGCACGGTCGATGTGCATCTTGAGCTTCTGGGACAGCAACTGCAGCGGCCAGGGGTTGTCCGGGCTGGTTTCAGCCGCTGTGGCCGGTAGCGTGGTGGCCGCCGCCACGTCCTCAGACACGCCGGGGCTCCATGGCCGAGGGGGCCCTGTGGAGTG
Source organism: Arthrobacter sp. 05L421 (assembly GCF_056397785.1). Lineage (NCBI taxonomy): Bacteria > Bacillati > Actinomycetota > Actinomycetes > Micrococcales > Micrococcaceae > Arthrobacter > Arthrobacter sp. 05L421. Next base: position 245,082 of record NZ_JBFTOC010000001.1, on the reverse strand, counting down.
CCTTGTGGAAAGCCCTGTGCATATGCGTGCGTGTCCTTTGCCCGAGGGGGGCTGCCGGCGGCCCGCTCCCCGGCGGGTGAGCCGGCCGGCAGCCGGAAGTTGTCTCTTTCAACTCTATCCATAGCTCTACCACCGGGGCCCGACTTTATGGCCGCGCCCTGCCCCGCCCTAGGATGGGAGGGACGCCATCGACCTCCTAGGAACCCCTTGCGCACTTTTGTCTCTGCCGCCGCCGTCCTTGTCGGGCTACTGATGGCAGCTGTCGCTGTTCCAGCCATGTGGGCGGACCGCAACATTGTCCAGGAAGAGGGCTTTGTTGCCCTGACCGCACCCCTGGGCAAGAACCCGGCGTTCCAGCAGCGGCTGGCCACGGCAGCCGTCGACGGCTTGGCCTCCAGCGCCGGCATCCCGGAGGCCCTCACCGAGCTTGCCCGGCCGGTCCTGGACAAAGCGGCACAGTCGCTCACGGGACTGCCAGGCTACTCCGAGGCCTGGGCTGAAACCCTGCGCAAGAGCCACCGCCTCACGTTCGCCGACCCCAGCACGCTGCCGCCGGAGGTTGACGGCACGTCGTCGCTAACTTTGGATGTCGCACCGCTTGTCGGGCTGGTGGCCAAGCAGGTAACCGAAGCCACCAAGCTTCCGATGGAGGCCCCCGCCCAGGTGCTGATCCATATCGGGCAGTCCAACCAGCGCCAGCTGATCGAACGCGTCACCGTCTTCGCCCCGATGGGTTATGCCGTTGCCGTCGGCGCCGGCATCGCCTTCGTCCTGGCGTTCGTTGCGGCCCGACGTCGGTGGACCGTCCTGGTCGGCATGGGCGTCGGAGCGCTGGTGCTCGCCGGGGCGTGGAAGCTGGCCAGCGATGTCGCCAGCGCCGCCGTCGCCGGGACCTCGAGCGGCAACGATGTGGCGGAGCTCTTCAAGAACGAGTTTGTCGTGGCGAGCTCTGCCAGTTTTGGCCAGTGGATCGTCGCTACTGCAGTGGCGGGGGCAGCCCTGCTGGCCGCAGGTGTGGCTGTCCGCGTAGCCGGAGGCCGCAAACGGGGCAAGAGTGAACACCGGTAGCATGGGGGGCATGACCTCCACCGCTGTTTCCGTTCCGATGCCATCCGTTCCGCGCCGGCGGCGTTCACCGGAAGATGTTCTGGCGGCGGCACCTGTCGCCGGTCCCAAAAAGGTCCTGCTGGCCGCCCCGCGCGGCTACTGCGCCGGCGTTGACCGTGCGGTCATCGCGGTGGAAAAAGCCTTGGAGCACTACGGCCCGCCGGTCTACGTCCGCAAGCAGATCGTGCACAACGTCCATGTTGTCAGCTCCCTGGAGGAGAAGGGCGCCATCTTCGTCGATGAAACCGACGAGGTCCCGGAAGGGGCCCTCGTGATCTTTTCCGCGCACGGTGTCTCGCCCGCCGTCGTCCAGTCCGCCGAGGACCGCGGCCTGCGTACCATTGACGCGACGTGCCCGCTGGTCACCAAGGTGCACCGCGAAGCCGTCCGGTTCGCCAAAGATGACTTCGACATCCTGCTGATTGGCCACGACGGCCATGAGGAAGTGGAAGGCACCGCCGGCGAGGCTCCTGAGCACATCCAGATCATCAACGGCCCGCACGAGGTCGACAAGGTCACGGTCCGCGACCCGGAGAAGGTCATCTGGCTCTCGCAGACCACCCTCAGCGTGGACGAAACCATGGAGACTGTGCGCCTGCTCAAGGAACGGTTTCCCACCCTGCAGGATCCGCCCAGCGACGACATCTGCTACGCCACCACCAACCGCCAGGTGGCGATCAAGAAGATCTCGCCCCAGGCGGAACTCGTGATCGTGGTGGGCTCCGCCAACTCATCGAACTCCGTCCGCCTCGTGGAGGTGGCACTGGAATACGGTGCCAAGGCCTCCTACCGGGTGGACTTCGCCAACGAGGTCGACGAGACCTGGTTCGAGGGCGTCGCCACGGTGGGCGTGACATCCGGGGCCTCTGTCCCGGAAGTTCTCGTCAAGGACGTGCTCCGGCTCCTGGCCGACTATGGCTACGGATCGGTCGAGGAAGTCGTCACGGCCGAGGAAGACCTTCTTTTCTCCCTGCCGAAGGAACTCCGGGCCACCCTGAAGCAGGCCGGCGACGTCACCCGCGCCCTCGGCGGCCGCGGCACCCGCCCCGAACAGTCCTAGGCGCTGATCAGTCGCAGGTACTGACCAGTCCCGGGCACCGAAAACCCTTGGCACCAGTCCTAAGCCGCGGACTCTTCGGACTGGTGCCGGGGCTGCAGCTCCGGGGCCGCCACTGCCCGCGGCGTGACCTCGACTGCAGGCGGAGTGACCAGACCGGCGGATTCGAGGGCGTTCAGCTTCCTGGCCGTGGGCAGGACCCGGGCCTCAAGGGTTCCGACCATGGAGTTGTACCGCTCCACCGAAGTCTTCAGCGATGACCCCAGCTTGGTGACGTTCTCGCCGAGGGTGCCCATCCGGTCATAGAGCTGCCGTGCCAGTTCGAAGAGCTCCCGGGCGCTGTCCGTCAACACGTCCTGCCGCCACGTGAACGCCACCGACTTCAGCACCGCCAGCAACGTCCCGGGAGAGGCCAGGACCACGTTCTTGGACAGGGCATAGTCGAGCAAGGCCGGGTCCGCCGAGAGGGCGGCGGCCAGGATGGACTCCGCCGGCAGGAAACACACCACCAGCTCCGGAGAGTTGCCGGGGATGTCCCAGTACTTCTTGCTGCCCAGCGCGTCCACGTGGGTCTTGAGGGCCTTGGCATGCGCCGCGAGGTGCGCCTGCTGGCTGCCGGGCAGCTGCGAGGACTGCTGGCCCGACTGGGCGGCTCCGAGGTCCTGGGCGGCGAGATACGCCGCCAGCGGGACCTTTGCGTCGACAACGAGCTGCTTGTCCCCGGGCAGCTGCACCACGAGATCGGGCCGGAGGCTGCCGTCCGGCCCGGAGCTGTGGGCCTGCCCGCTGTGGACCTGTTCATGGAAATCCACATGCCGGAGCATGCCTGCTGCCTCGACCACCCGGCGCAGCTGGACCTCGCCCCACTGGCCGCGGGCGCTGTTGGAGCGCAGGGCCGACTCCAGCGCATGCGTAGAGCGCAGCAGCTGCTCATCGGACAGGCGGGCCTCCTGCAGCTGCTGGGCCAGCTGGCCATACTGCTCCAGCCGGTCGCGTTCGAGCAGGGACACCTGCTGCTGCACGGCCGTGAGCTTCTCCGCCACGGGCGCCAGCGCCCGGAGCACACTGCCGTCCTGGTTCCGGGACTCGCCCAGTTCCCGGTTCTGTGCCGCGAGAAGGCGCCTCTCGGCGTCGGCGGCGGCGAACTGGGCGCTGACGTCGGAGAGCCGGGCCGATACGCCGTCAAAGTCCTGTTCCACGGCCAGATAGCGCCGGCGGAGCAGAACATAGACGACGGCGGCGCCGGCAACGGCGCCCGTGAGCAGCATGAGCAGGGCAAGAATCAGTGCAAAAGCATCCATGACTTCACTGTGGCATGCCCCTGTGACAGTTTTGGCTGCGACGCCCGGAACGCCCCGGACTTACACCCAGGAACGTGCGTGCAGGCCGGCCGTGCAGGCCGTCATGCCATCCCGCTCGCCGGCCCTCACCGGCCGCCGCAACGATCACCGGTCCGTGCGGGTAGAATATATGCTCGTGGCACTTACTATTGGCATCGTCGGACTGCCCAACGTCGGCAAATCAACCCTTTTCAACGCACTGACCCGCAACCAGGTCCTCGCGGCGAACTACCCGTTCGCCACGATCGAGCCGAACATCGGCGTCGTGAATCTGCCGGACGCCCGGCTTGAAAAGCTCGCCGGCATCTTTGGCTCCGCGCGCCTGCTGCCCGCCGCCGTGTCCTTCGTGGACATCGCCGGCATCGTCAAGGGTGCTTCCGAGGGCGAGGGCCTTGGTAACCAGTTCCTCGCCAACATCCGCGAGGCCGAGGCTATCGCGCAGGTTGTCCGCGTGTTCGATGACCCGGACGTCATCCACGTCGACGGCAAGGTTGATCCCAGTTCCGACATGGAGACGATCAACACCGAGCTGATCCTGGCCGATCTGCAGACCATCGAAAAGGCCATCCCCCGGATCGAAAAAGAAGTAAAGATCAAGAAGCGCGATGCGGCCGAGCTCGCGGCCATCCTGGCGGCGCAGGCAGTGTTGGAACGCGGCGACACCATTTTCTCCTCCATCAAGAGCGACAAGCTGGAGATGGAGCACCTCAAGGAACTCGGCCTGCTGACGGCCAAGCCGTTCATCTATGTCTTCAACTCCGACGAGGGCATCCTCGGCAGCCCGGAGAAGCAGGCGGAACTGCGAGCCCTCGTGGCTCCGGCCGATGCCATCTTCCTGGACGCGAAGCTTGAGTCCGATCTGGTGGAGCTCGACGAGGCAGAAGCCCGCGAGATGCTGGAAATGAACGGTCAGGATGAATCCGGACTGGACCAGTTGGCCCGCGTCGGCTTCCACACCTTGGGACTGCAGACCTACCTGACGGCCGGCCCCAAGGAAACTCGGGCATGGACCATCCGCCAGGGCGACACCGCCCCGCAGGCGGCCGGCGTGATCCACTCCGATTTCCAGCGCGGCTTCATCAAGGCCGAGGTCGTTTCGTTCGATGACCTGGTCGAGGCAGGCTCCATGGCCGAGGCGAAGGCCCGCGGCAAGGTCCGGATCGAAGGCAAGGAATACGTCATGGCCGACGGCGACGTGGTCGAGTTTAGATTCAACGTATAGCTCCTGAGCCCTTTTGCGATGGCCGCCAAGAACACATGTTCTTGGCGGCCATGCGCTTTTTGACGGATTCCCCCAGCCGGCCCGTGTCCTACTTCGAGGGGATGCACAGGTGGTCCCTGAATGCCGCGGACCCGGGCAGATGCGTGCTTTACCTGGGACGGCACGAGGGCAGGCTTCTGGCTGCGGCGCGATCTACGTGCGCAAGGGCCGGATCTCCTGGTACGTCTACGCGGCCAGTTCCTCCCAGGAGCGCAACCTCTTTGCCCCGCGCGCTAGCGGCTAGCAACACCTCAGGGAAGGCCGGTTCGTTGCCTCATTGATGTCCTCCGGCAGGGTGCCTCGCTGCGCCACTGAAGGGCCTTCGCGGGGACGAAGTTCCAGGAGCAGCTTGCTGTTCGCAGTGTCACTTCTCCAGATAATGCCGGACCGGGGCACCGAATTGGGTTTAGGACGACGCTGTCACGCCCGCGCAGATGAGCTGTTCCGTCACGTTGCCCGACGGAGCGTGGAACGGGCAGTCACGAGGCACGCTCCAGATGAGCACCACCGCGACCAGTGTGCACGCGAATGCCGCCAGGGCGGTCGCGCCGGCGACCGGGTGGCTCTGACGAAGCATCCGGCACAGTCTGCGGATCGCTCATGCCCAGAGTTCAGCCCTGCTTCCCCGATGGCTCAGGGTGCGCCTCCGCGGGCGCTCAGCGGCCCCGTCAGGGATTTGCCAAAGTCCGGGGTTCTCGTGCAGCCGGGGTAATCTGGTCGCTGCAGCAGGCTGGGCCGGCCGGATGGAGGAGCCCTCACGGCTGCATCCGTTTCTGCGCCACCTCACCAAGGGCAGCGGCGATCTGCTGGTGGCCGGTGGCGTTGGGATGTATGCCGTCGGTGGCCAGGTAATGGGTTTCGTCGTAGGCGTAGTCGGGGCCTTTGAACGCCGCGCGCAGGTCGACGTACGGCGACCCGGTCTGCGCTGCGACTTCCCGGATCTCCGTGTTGACCTTGTCGGTGACGCTAGCCGCCGCGTCTGCGTAGGGCTGGCCCTGCTGTTGTGCATACTGGCCGCCAAGCCAGACGCTCCAGTAGTCCAGCAGCACTACTTTCACCGCGTGGCCAGCGGAGAGTTCGTGCACGCGGTCCACGATGGCGTGCAGGTTCGCCCTGAGATCCGTGATCTTGGGCTGGTAGCAGGCCACGTCGGTTCCGCACGAGCTGGAAGGCACCACGTCGTTCGCGCCCACTTCGATCTCCACCAGGCGCGCAGCCTTGACCTGGTCGATCGTGGCGCTTGCGTTGCTCAGCTGGTGAAGCAGGTCGAAGCTGGTGAATCCGGCGACCGCCTCGTTTGAAGCCGTGACCGCAGGTCCGTCCGGTGACGACAAGTCCGAGGCGCTCAGCTGCGGGTACGGCGTGCAATCGCAGGCGGTGCCCGCCGGTATGGAATCACCCAATGCGGCCAGCGACCATGTCGCGGTGGGCGTTGGGGACGGGCTGCCCGCCGGCGAGCTGCAAGCTGCTAGCGCGACCGTCAGAAGTCCCAGTGTAAGCACTGCCAACCGTATGGCCATCCGGTGCCTGCCCACGCCGGATGCTGGCGCCAGGAGCTGGCGGCGGGAACGAAACGATGGCGGGCGAGCCGCAGTACCGGCCACAACACGATTCTACGCTTGTCGAAGTTGCTGGCGCAGCGTCGCGCCATCGAAACCGATCTCGGTTCCCTCCTCGAATGGGACGACAGGCCTGACAGCAAGGCATGCAAGCTGACCATCAACCGTCCCGGCGACTTCCAGGACGAGGCTCAGTCGCAAGAACTGGTCGAGTGGCTGGCAACGGGGGACAGGTTCGCGCGCGTCATACCGGAGTACTGGGGACAACTGAAGGTTCACCCGAGATACTGATGCCGCAGGTCAACGGGCAGGAATCGGCCGAAGCCAAGTCTGCGCCGGTTAGACACGACGTATCTGTGTGGGATGAGGAATCGCTCCACTGCTGGATCGCCCTGAACGGACGATGGTCCCGGAACGGACGCGGGAACCTGGCCTCGGCTGTGATCGCAGGGCAGTGGGGCCAGGCGTTCTTCCGTGAGGTGACGTCGTCGAATTCCGTTTCAACGTTTGACGTCCCCCGCCCGGCAGAGCGGTAATTCTGTCAAGTAATTAACGATTAACTGGAGGAGCCTCGATTTTCGGATCGGGGCTTTTTCTGTGTGCGGTTCTTTTATCTTTTTGCTGCGCAGCAGTCAATGCTTTTATGGAAAGCCGGCTTTGCGGACCGTGTCCAACGTTGCAGCTCGGTAACGAACTTTACGGTGGGTCAACTTTGGTGGCTCCAAGTGGCCTTCGGGGTTTACGCTTCATGCCATGTGAGACGGACCACACTGCCGCTGGGGGAGTGTGGACGTCTGTCTGGCGCTTTCGGCGCCGGTCTCACCCACACCACAGAAACAAGGAGGCGGAATGCGCTTGGGTCGTATTTCCAAAGCAGTGGGCGTGGCGGCAGCAGCTGCCATCGCCCTCAGCGCCTGCGCAGGCAACAGCGGCGGGACAACCCCGACCACCGCGGCCGCAGCAGGCAAACAAGGCGGATCGGCAACCGTAGTAGAGGTCAACGCATTCAATACGTTCAACCCGAACACGGCCGACGGCAACACTGACATCAACTCGAAGATCAGCTATGCCACGCACTCGGGCTTTTACTACATCGACAACAAGCTCAACGTTGTCCGTAACGAGAAGTTCGGCAAGATGGAAAAGGTCTCCGACAATCCGTTGACGGTCAAGTACACCATCAACGACGGCGTGAAGTGGTCTGACGGCACGCCCGTCACCGCGGCCGACCTTGTGCTGCAGTGGGCCGCCTTCTCCGGTTACTACAACGACGCGAATGCGGAAGCGAAAACCGGAACGTCCTATTTCTCCTACGCCGGTGACCCCACCGGTCTTGCCCTCACCGACTTCCCGGAACTCGGCGAGGACGGCCGCAGCATGACGCTGAAGTACTCCAAGCCGTTCGCTGACTGGGAAATCGCCCTGGGCGGCCCGGGCATCGACATCCCGGCCCACGTCCTGGCCAAGAAGGCGGGTCTGGCGGACACGAAGGCGTTCATTGACCTCCTGAAGGGCATGCCCCGCGGCGACGCCAAGGCCCCGAAGCCGGCGAACGCCAAGCTCAAGGCCATGGCTGACATGTGGAACACCGGCTTCGACACCAAGACCCTGCCGGCTGATCCGAGCCTCTACCTCTCCAACGGCCCGTTCATCGTCAAGAGCGTCAACCAGGACCAGTCCCTGACCATGGTCAAGAACCAGGACTACAACTGGGGTCCGACAGCCAACCTGGACGAGATCACCGTCCGCTACATCGGCGAGGCACCGGCCCAGGTCCAGGCGCTCAAGAACGGCGAGGCCGACATCATTGCCCCGCAGGCGTCCGCCGACACCGTGGAGCAGCTCAAGGCACTCGAAAGCCAGGGCGTGAAGGTCGACGTCGGCCACCAGCTCGCCTACGACCACATCGACCTGAACTATTCGGGCCCGTTTGCCGACAAGAACGTCCGCGAGGCGTTCATGAAGGCCATCCCGCGCACGGACATCGTCGACAAGATCGTCAAGAAGCTCGATCCGCAGGCTGCACCGCTTGACTCGCAGCTCTTCGTTCCGGATCAGGCCCCGTACGCCGACTCCGCCAAGAGCAACGGTTCCTCCGCGTACCAGGGTGCGGACATCGAGGGTGCCAAGAAGCTCCTCAACGGTGCCACCCCTGAGGTCCGCATCATGTACAACAAGGACAACCCCAACCGTGTTGACGCCTACTCCCTGATCAGCGAGTCCGCCAAGAAGGCCGGCTTCAAGATCGTCGACGGCGGCCTGGGCAAGTCTGACTGGGGCAAGGCCCTCGGTGACGGCAGCTACGACGCCACCATCTTTGGCTGGAGCAACTCGGGCGTCGGCGTGTCCGGCGTTCCGCAGATCTTCAAGTCCGGCAACGACTCCAACTTCAACAAGTTCAGCGACCCGGCAGCGGACAAGCTGATGGATGAACTGATCGTCACCACCGATAAGAGCAAGCAGGACGGCCTCGTAACGCAGATCGACAAGATGATCTGGGATTCGGCCTATGGCCTTCCGCTCTTCCAGTCGGTTGGCGTGGACGCGTACAGCGACCGCATCACCGGTGTGAAGTACATGCCGAACCAGACCGGCGTTTGGTGGAACTTCTGGGAATGGGCACAGAAGTAGCCCGCGACCCCAAGTAACACTGCTGGAAAGGCGTCGGGACCACAGCTTCTTCGGTCCCGACGCCTTTCTGGCGATATCCTAGCGATGCCGTGGCCCCGCCGCCACATCGGCGGGAACCGGCCAAACTCCGCGACCGGTCCGGGCAATCCCCGGGCCCGAACTCCGAGGTTCTATTCCAATGGTGACCTACATCTTCCGGCGGCTTGTGACTGCCGCCCTCATTCTTCTCGGCGCATCCTACTTCGTGTATCTCCTGACAGCGGCGTCCGGAGATCCCCTCGAACAGTTCCGCGACAACCCCTCGCCGCAGAAGCAGGCGCTCATGGATGCGAGGACCGAGCTCCTGCAGCTGGACACCCCTGCCCCGCTGCGGTATTTCAAGTGGTTCGGCGGCGCGATCCAGTGCGTCATCCCGTTCGCCAACACCTGCGATCTCGGGAAAAACATCGCAGGCCAGCCCGTCACTGAAGCCCTCGGCAACGCGCTCATCCAGACCCTGACCCTGGTCACCGGGGCCACTGTGCTCGCCATCCTGATCGGCATCACCCTGGGTATCATCACCGCCCTGCGGCAGTACAGCACGCTGGACTACGGCGTGACGTTCATGGCCTTCCTGTTCTTCTCCCTGCCGATCTTCTGGGTGGCCGTCCTGCTCAAGGAATTCGGCGCAATCGGCTTTAACGACTTCCTGCGAAACCCCGAGGTGCCGCTGACAGTGGCGCTTGGCATCGGCGTCGTCGCCGGCGCGCTGACAGCCGTCGCGGCGGGCGGGGCCATGAAGCGCCGGCTGCTGGCCGGAGCTGTCGCCTTCGTCTTCGTCAGCGCGGTGCTCGTCTACTTTTCCGCCACCGAATGGTTCAAGACGCCGGGCCTTGGCCCCGTGGTCATCGCCATCGCCGGGTCGGGCATCGCCTTCGCTGTGACCCTGCTCTCCGCCGGGCTGAAAAACCGCAAGGCCCTGCAGTCCGCCCTCATTGCCGTCGGCGTCGGCGTCGTGCTGTACTTCCTCCTTCAGCCGCTGCTCAACGAGGCCACGTTCGTGATGATCGTGCTGCTGGCGATCGCCTTCGTACTGATCGGCATGGGCATCGGCTATCTGGTGGGAGGCTATGACCGCGGGCAGTCCATGCGGGCGGCAGCCATCACCTCGTTCCTAGTCGGCTTCCTGATCCTGCTGGACCGCTACATGCAGGCATGGCCCACCTATTTCAATAACAGCCGAGTGCGCGGCCGCCCTATCGCCACCATCGGTGCCACCACACCGAACATCCAGGGCGACTTCTGGGTCCTGAGCCTTGACTCGTTCACCCATCTGATCCTGCCCACCCTGGCCCTGATCCTCATTTCGCTGGCCAGCTACACTCGGTTCACGCGCTCCTCGATGCTGGAAATCATGAACATGGACTACATCCGCACGGCCCGGGCCAAGGGCCTGAGCGAGCGGACCGTTGTCATGCGCCACGCCTTCCGCAACGCCCTGATTCCGATCGCCACGATCGTCGCCTTCGACATCGGAGCACTGATCGGCGGCGCCGTCATTACCGAAACCGTCTTCTCGGTCCGCGGCATGGGCTTCCTGTTCCTGGACGGGATTGCGCACGTAGATCCCAACCCGGTTATGGGCGTCTTTATCTGCGTCGCCATTACGGCCATGGTCTTCAACCTCATTGCGGACCTGGCCTACTCCGCACTGGATCCGCGCGTAAGGGTAAAATCATGAGCCAGCCAAGTCAGCAGGAAGTCATCATGGCCGAAGATGCAGCCTCGCGGATATCAGCCGCGGCCGGCATTGAGCCGGTCCTCGAGGCAAAGGGCCTCAGCCAGGGCCAGATTGTCCGGAAGCGGTTCCTCGGACACTCCGGCGCCATCATCGGCCTCGTGGTGTTCTCGTTCATTTTCATCCTGGCCTTCACCTCGGTGGGCTACCTGGGCATCCCCGGCTGGTGGAAGTACACGCACGAGCAAGTCTCCCCCCTCGTCAACGGCGGCGCACCGACCTCCTCATTGTGGCCCCCGGCCTGGGGCGAACATCCGTTCGGCCAGGACCGGATCGGCCGCGATCTCTTCGCCATGACCATGCGCGGTGCGCAGCAGTCCATCACCATCATGATCGTGATCGGCCTCATCGCCGGCCTGATCGGCGTGGTGGTCGGTGCCATCTCCGGCTACTTCCGGGGTTGGGCCGAGGCCATCCTGATGCGCCTGACCGACGTCATTATCATCATTCCCGCCCTGCTTCTGGCTGCCGTCATGGCCCAGCTTGCCGGCCGCCGGGACCAGGGAAGCTGGTTTGCTTCCTTTGCCAGCACCAACGGCGTACTGGCCCTCGGAATCTTCTTGGGCCTGATCAGCTGGGTCGCCCTGGCCCGCCTGATGCGCGGGGAGTTCCTGTCACTGCGCGAACGCGAGTTTGTCGATGCGGCCCGGATTTCCGGCGCCAGCAATGCCAGGATCATCTTCAAGCACATCCTGCCCAACGCCGTCGGCGTGCTGATTGTGAACGTGACCCTCACAATGTCCGCCGCGATCCTCACGGAAACGGCATTGAGCTACCTCGGCGTCGGCGTCAAGGCTCCGGACACGTCCCTGGGCCTGCTCATCTCGCAGAACCAGCAGGCCTTTGCCACCCGGCCGTGGCTCTTTTGGTTCCCGGGCATGTTCATCGTGCTCATCTGCCTCAGCATTAACTTCATCGGTGACGGCCTGCGGGACGCCTTTGACCCGCGGCAGAAGAAGTTCAATGCCAAGAAGGCTGCCGATCACGGCGGACCCGCCGTGCAGGCAGGCACTGTGACCGGTCTGGACGGCACCGATCAAGCGGGGTTCCGGCCCGAGGAGCCGGGGCACGACGGGCCGGCTGACGGAACACGGGGCCAGTAAATGCCGGCCCCGTGCAGGCACCGGCTACCTGGCGGTAACCGCCAGGTAGCTGGCCGCCAGGAGCAGTACGACGGCGCCGATCGCCACCCAGCGAACAGTGACGGTGGCGGCGGTGCTGGAGGCCTCTCCGGCCGCGAGCTGCCCGCCTTCCACCAGCTCATGCCACCGCGCCCGCACCAGCATGGCGGCCTGCCCCGAGTCCGTGGTCTTCAGATCGCCCGGACGGACCGACTTGCCGGGGCCGTAGCTGGTTGCCGGCAGGCCGTGGAGGTCTTCCGGGCGGGCGTGGCGGCCGCCCCAGATGCCGGGGGCGGGCGCGGCCCAGGACGTGTAGCTCTTCTCTGCGGTGACCAGCGTCAGTGCAAAGCGGGTATCGACGTGCACCAGCGCGGCCCACGGCACCTCAATCGAGCGGAACGGATTTTCCAAGGTGACGCCGGCATCGTGGACCACAACGGAGGGCATCCAGAACAATTGCCAGCCCATGAAAGCGATGAAGGCCAGCGGGGCGACGCCGCCCAGCGCCGCCGGGCCTGCCATGACGATCGTGGCAACAACACCGAACGCGGCTACCGCCCAGGACAGCCACGCGAACCATTTGTTGGTTCGTGCTTTGAAGACTTCAACTTTTCCGGCGTGCGCAGAGCTCATGCCCCCAATAATTCAGTATTCCGAGCCGCAGCACTAATCCCCGGTGCACCGGCGGCCCGGGCGGAAGGATAGCCCATCATGACTGACTTCATCACCCTCGATCCTCCGGCGTCACCCGCGCCTAGCAAAGGCGAAACCGTCCTGGAGGTCCGGGATCTCAGCGTGGATTTCGGTGTGGACAAGAAATGGGTCCCGGCTGCGATCGGCCTGAACTACGAGGTCCGGGCCGGCGAAGTCCTCGCCATCGTGGGGGAGTCCGGGTCCGGAAAGAGCGCCAGTTCAATGGCGCTCCTGGGCCTGCTGCCCAGTAACAGCCGCGTGAGCGGAAGTGTCAAGCTCGGCGGCCGTGAGCTGCTGGGGAGCAACGAGGCCAATATCCGCGCAGTACGCGGCAAGGACGTCGCGGTGATCTTCCAGGAGCCGATGACGGCCCTCAACCCCGTCTACACTGTGGGCGCGCAGATCGTGGAAACTGTGCGTCTGCACAATGAAGTATCCCCGGAAGAAGCCAGACTCCGCGCCCTGCGCATGCTGGAACTTGTCGAACTGCCCGATCCGGAGAAGGCCTTCCGCTCCTACCCGCACCAGCTTTCCGGCGGCCAGCGCCAGCGCGCCATGATCGCGCAATCGCTCTCCTGCGACCCGAAGCTGCTCATCGCCGATGAGCCGACCACGGCCCTCGATGTGACCGTCCAGGCCGAAATCCTTGACCTCATGCGCAACCTGCGGAACAAACTGGACAGTGCCATTGTGCTGATCACCCACGACATGGGGGTGGTGGCAGACCTCGCCGACCGGATCGCCGTCATGCGCAAGGGCCTGATCGTGGAAACCGGGACGGCGGCGCAGATCTTCCACAACCCGCAGCACGAGTACACCAAGGCGCTGCTGGCCGCGGTCCCGCACCTGGGCCAGGGTGGCGCCGATTCCGCGGCGGACGTGGACGTCACGGCCGCTCTCGCCGCCGCGACCCACGTCGAGATCCTCTCCATTCCGGAAGATGAGCTGATCCGGCGGGAGCGCGAAAATGCCGCTGCCCTGGCCGTGGCCGAGGCGGCCAAGCCGAAGGGCGAGCCGGTCCTGGAGCTCAGCGATGTCGCCATCGAGTACCCGAAGCAGGGCCGGGTGCCGGCCTTCCGTGCCGTGGAAGGGGCCAATCTGGTCATCTATCCCGGACAGGTAGTCGGCCTGGTCGGCGAGTCGGGTTCCGGCAAGACCACCATCGGCCGGGCCGCCGTCGGCCTGCTGCCGGTGGCGGCAGGCACCATGCGCGTGGTGGGGCAGGACATCTCCGCCGCCAAGCAGAACGGCCGCCAGCTCCGCGAGATGCGCCGGCATGTGGGCATGGTGTTCCAGGATCCGTCGTCGTCCCTGAACCCCAGGCTGCCCATCGGGGAAAGCATCGGGGAGCCGATGTTCCTGGCACGGGCCGCGAAGGGCGCCGAACTGCAGCACCGGATTGAGGCGCTGCTGGACCAGGTCGAGCTGCCGCGGGACTACCGCAACCGCTACCCGCACGAGCTCTCCGGCGGACAGAAGCAGCGTGTGGGGATCGCGCGTGCCCTCTCGCTCAAGCCGAAGTTGATGGTCGCCGATGAGCCCACATCCGCCCTCGACGTCTCCGTCCAGGCCAAGGTGCTCGACCTCTTCCAGAACCTGCAGAAGGAACTGGGCTTCGCCTGCCTCTTCGTCACCCACGACCTCGCAGTGGTGGACGTGCTCGCGGACCGGATCTGTGTGATGCAGCGCGGCAGGATCGTGGAGCAGGGGACCCGGGACCAGATCCTCCGAAATCCCCAGGAGCCCTACACCCAGCGGCTCCTGGCGGCCGTTCCGCTGCCGGATCCGGACAAGCAACGCGAGCGCCGCGAACTGCGTGCGCAGCTGCTGTCCGGGGCCAGCTGAGGTGTGCCCTGAGGCGAGCTGAGGCGTGCCCCGGGGGCTAAGAACCGCCAGATTCCAGTTAATCGCGGGTAACCCGGGTCACACGGCGGACATATAGTACCAGCCGGTAGCGTGTGACTTGAAATACATCGCGCTTGACGTTAACCGTCATGAGATTGTCGGATCACGGTTTGGCAACGGAGTTCCAACATTTGGACAGTTAAGGGCTAGGCTACTTCCATATGTAGGCCACGTCACAGGGGATACCCCTGTGCCTGCTTACGGGGAAGCATAAGTTTTTCCCTCACGAACTCCCACAACTCATAGGAGGCGGAATGCGTTTTTCGCGCACTTCCAAAGCACTGGGCATGGTGGCTATCGCCGCCCTCGCCCTGACCGGATGCGGTGCCAGCGGCTCTGCAACCGGTAGCGGCAGTACCGGCGGAGACACCACCAAAGTGATCTTCGCCGATGGCTCCGAACCCCAGCGTCCCCTCATGCCGGCCGACACCAACGAAGTTGGCGGCGGCAAGGTCATCGACATGATCTTCGCGGGCCTGGTCAGCTACGACCCCAGTGGCAAGCCGGTCAACGAACTCGCCGAGTCCATCGAGGGCAAGGACGGCCAGCACTTCACCATCAAGGTCAAGAAGGACCAGAAGTTTACGAACGGCGAGGCCATCACGGCCAAGACCTTCGTCGATTCCTGGAACTTCGGCGCCGCAGCCAAGAACGCCCAGCTCAGCGGTGGCTTCTTTGAAAGCATCAAGGGCTACGACGAAGCCAGCAAGGAAGGCTCCACCGTCACGACCATGTCCGGTCTGAAGGTGGTTGACGACCAGACGTTCACCGTTGAACTGAAGCAGCCGGAATCCGACTGGCCGCTTCGCCTCGGCTACACCGCGTTTGTTCCGGTTCCCTCCGGCGCACTGAAGGACCCGAAGGGCTTCGGCGAGAAGCCGGTCGGCAACGGCCCGTACAAGCTTGCGGACGGCGGCTGGCAGCACAACGTGCAGATCCAGCTCGTTCCGAACCCGGACTACAACGGCCCGCGCAAGGCCAAGAACGCCGGCGTGACCTTCAAGATCTTCCAGAACGACGACTCGGCCTACCAGGCGCTGATGTCCAACGATCTGGATATCCTGCAGACCATCCCGACCAGCCAGCTGAAGAACTTCAAGTCTGACCTCGGCGACCGCACCATCAACAAGCCGTACGCCGGCAACCAGACCATCGCCATCCCGGAATACCTGCCGGAATGGAGCGGTGAGGCCGGCAAGCTCCGCCGCCAGGCGATCTCCATGGCCATCAACCGCGACGAGATCACCAAGGTGATCTTCAACGGCGCACGCCAGCCCGCCAAGGACTTCACAGCCCCCGTGCTTGACGGCTACAGCGACGCGATCCCCGGTTCCGACAACCTGAAGTTCGACGCCACCAAGGCTAAGGAAGCTTGGGCCAAGGCCGACGCGATCAAGAAGTGGGACTCCAACGAGACCTTCACCATTGCCTACAACGCCGACAAGGGCGGACACAAGGCTTGGGTTGAGGCAGTTGTCAACCAGCTCAAGAACACCCTCGGCATCAAGGTTGAAGGCAAGCCGTACGCTACCTTCAAGGAAGCCCGCAACGACGCCACCGCCAAGACCCTCACCGGCTCCATCCGCGCCGGCTGGCAGGCAGACTACCCGTCGCTGTACAACTTCCTCGGACCGATCTACAAGACCGGTGCCGGCTCCAACGACGCTGGCTACGCCAACCCGACGTTCGACAAGGCCGTCTCTGACGGCCTGAACGCCTCGTCGGTCAGCGATGGCAACAAGGCCATGAACAAGGCCCAGGAGATCCTCCTGACGGACCTCCCGGCCATCCCCCTGTGGTACCAGGTTGCCCAGGGCGGCTGGAGCGACAAGGTCTCCAACGTTGACTACGGCTGGGACGGCGTCCCGCTGTACTACAACGTCACCGGTAAGTAACACCTAAACGACGGCGGGGGCCGCCCTTTATGGGGCCTCCGCCGTCGTCGTGTTTTCCCGCCATTTATTTTCTTGATGCCCGGCTCTCCGGGCGAACTTTTCGCAGCCCTGCGCCGTGAACGAACCGGCGCCGGTCTGCATCCATAGTGAAAAGGTTCTTTGATGAACAACTCCGCCGCATCCCTGGACAGGATGCCTGCCAACGAGGGTGTGACTCGCTGATGCCGACATACATCCTCAAGCGTTTCCTGCAACTGATTCCCGTCTTCCTGGGCGCAACACTGCTGGTCTACTTCCTGGTCTTCAGCCTGCCCGGGGACCCCATCGTGGCACTGTTCGGCGACAAGCCGGTCAACGTGGCCGTGGCCGCCAAACTGCGGGAGCAGTACCACCTGGACCAGCCGTTCTGGATGCAATACCTGCTCTACCTCAAGAGCATTTTCACGTTCGACCTCGGCCAGGACTTCTCCGGACGCCCCATCGCCACAGTGCTTGGCGAGGTCTTCCCCGTCACGGCGCGGCTGGCCATCATGGCCTTGATCTTCGAAGGTGTTTTCGGCATTGTCTTCGGCCTCATCGCTGGCCTGCGCAAGGGCAAGTTCTTTGACGCCACGGTCCTGGTCGCCTCCCTGATCGTGATCGGGATCCCGATCTTCGTTTTGGGCTTCCTGCTGCAGTTCACCATCGGCGTCCAGCTCGGCTGGGCCAAGCCGACCGTAAGTTCTGCCGCGACGGTCCAGGACCTCATCCTGCCGGCGATTGTGCTTGGACTGGGTTCCTTCGCCTATGTCCTCCGCCTGACCCGCACGTCCGTCATTGAAAACATGAACGCCGACTATGTGCGCACCGCCACCGCCAAGGGCCTCTCCCGTTTCCAGGTGGTCCGGGTCCACATCCTGCGCAACTCCCTGATTCCCGTCATTACGTTCCTCGGCGCCGACCTCGGCGCCCTGATGGGCGGGGCAATCGTCACGGAAGGAATCTTCAACGTCCCGGGCGTAGGCAACCGGCTCTACCGGGCCGTCCTGTCCGGCGAGGGTCCCACCGTGGTCTCGATCGTCACCGTCCTGGTGCTGATCTACTGCCTGTCCAACTTGCTCGTTGACCTGCTGTACGGCTGGCTTGACCCGAGGATCCGTTATGACTCCTGATAACACCACCACCGCACGGCACACCGTTGCCACCCGTCCGGTCCGCCGGTCCGAGCACTTCGTGGCCGATGTCTCCGAGACCCCGCTCCAGGTAACGGACCGGGTCAAGGACGAAGCCGCACCGCTGAGCCTTTGGGGCGAGGCCTGGAAGAACCTGCGCAAGCAGCCGCTCTTTCTCATCTCCGCATTCCTGATCCTGGTGGTCCTGGCGGTCTCCCTCTTCCCCGGGCTCTTCTCGCCGATCGACCCGACCTCGGAGGCGTGCCAGCTGGCCAACTCCGACGCCGGCCCCGCCGCGGGCCACCCCCTGGGCTTCACCCAGCAGGGCTGCGACGTCTACGCCCGCGTCATCTTCGGCACGCGCTCCTCGGTCACAGTGGGCCTGTTGACCACCATCGGGGTCCTCTTGATCGGCGGCATCCTGGGTGCCGTGGCCGGCTACTACGGCGGCTGGATCGACTCCGTCCTGGCACGCATCAATGACATCTTCTTCGCCCTGCCCCTGATCCTGGGCGCGATCGTGCTCATGCAGCTGCCTGCGTTCCGGACAAACAAAACGGTCTGGACGCTGGTGCTCATCCTGATCATCTTCGGCTGGCCCCAAATCGCGCGCATCACCCGCGGCGCCGTCATCGAGGTCCGGAACGCCGACTTCGTCACGGCCGCCCGCTCGCTGGGCGTCTCGAAGTTCGGTGCCCTCATGCGCCACGTCCTGCCGAACTCGCTGGCACCGATCATCGTCGTGGCCACCATCTCCCTGGGCACGTTCATCGTGGCCGAATCCACGCTGTCCTTCCTGGGCATCGGGCTGCCGCCCAGCGTCATGTCCTGGGGCAACGACATCCAGGCGGCGCAATCCTCGCTCCGGTCCAACCCGATGCCGCTGCTCTACCCGGCCATCGCGCTGTCCATCACTGTCCTGAGCTTCATCATGCTGGGCGATGCCCTGCGTGATGCCCTCGATCCCAAAGCCCGCAAGCGATGAAAGGGGACACCATGAGCGCCTCTGTTGAAATCCTGGAAGCTGAAGACGTCACTGAGCGCCCGCTGCTTGAAATCAAGGACCTGGCCATCGGGTTCACCACCAGCAACGGCGAGGTCAACGCCGTCCGCAACGCCCACCTCACCATCATGCCGGGTGAAACGGTTGCGATTGTGGGCGAGTCGGGCTCCGGCAAGTCCACTACCGCGCTGGCCGCTATTGGCCTGCTCCCGGGCAACGGGCGCGTCGCTGCAGGCCAGATCCTGTTCGACGGCGAAGACATCTCCAACGCCAGCGAAAAGCGGATGATCGAACTCCGCGGCAACAGCATCGGCATGGTCCCGCAGGACCCGATGTCCAACCTCAACCCGGTGTGGAAGATCGGCGACCAGGTCCGAGAGACGCTGAAGGCCAACGGTCTCCCGAGCGGCCCCGACGACGTCGCCAAGGTCCTGTCCCAGGCCGGGCTGCCGGACGCTGGTAGCCGCGCCAAGCAGTACCCGCACGAGTTCTCCGGCGGCATGCGCCAGCGCGCGCTGATCGCGATCGGGCTCGCCTGCCAGCCGCGCCTGCTCATCGCGGACGAGCCGACGTCGGCGCTCGACGTCACCGTGCAGCGCCAGATCCTGGATCACCTGGACAGGATGACCACGGAACTGGGCACCGCGGTGCTGCTGATCACGCACGACCTCGGCCTCGCCGCCGAGCGCGCCGACCAGGTGGTAGTCATGTACCGCGGCCAGGTTGTCGAATCCGGGCCCTCCCTGGAGCTGCTGCAGAACCCGCAGCACCCGTACACCCAGCGGCTGGTCGCCTCGGCGCCGTCGCTCGCGTCCCGCCGCATCCAGGCCGCCAAGGAACTGGGCGTGGAAACCGAGGACATGCTCGCCCCGAGCGAGACCGGCGTGGTTGAGCCGTCCAAGACGGACGAGGTCCTGCAGATCCAGAACCTGCGGAAGGTCTTCAAGCTGCGCTCGGGCCTGGGCAAGTCAACGGACTTCACCGCCGTCGACGACGTCTCCTTCAGCGTCAAGCGGGGAACCACGACGGCGATCGTGGGGGAGTCGGGATCCGGCAAGTCCACGGTGGCGCAAATGGTCCTGAACCTCCTGGCGCCGACCTCCGGCAAGATCATCTTTGACGGCGTGGACACCTCCACGCTGAACAGCAAGGAGATCTTCGCCTTCAGGCGCCGCGTGCAGCCGATCTTCCAGGATCCGTACGGTTCGCTGGACCCGATGTACAACATCTTCAGGACCATCGAGGAACCGCTGCGGACCCACAAGATCGGGGACAAGGCCAGCCGCGAGAAGAAGGTCCGGGAACTGTTGGATCAGGTGGCGCTGCCGCAGTCCACCATGCAGCGGTACCCGAACGAGCTCTCCGGCGGCCAGCGCCAGCGTGTCGCGATCGCCCGCGCCCTGGCACTGGATCCCGAGGTGATCATCTGCGACGAGGCCGTCTCGGCCCTGGATGTGCTGGTGCAGGCGCAGGTGCTGAACCTGCTTGCCGAACTGCAGTCCCGGCTCGGCCTGACCTACCTGTTCATCACCCACGACCTCGCGGTGGTCCGGCAGATCGCTGACCACGTCTGCGTCATGGAGAAGGGCAAGCTGGTGGAGACGGGTTCAACGGACGACGTCTTCGATGCGCCGCAGCAGGACTACACCCGGGCGCTGCTCAACGCCATTCCCGGCGCCGGTCTCATGCTGCCGCCGGAGGTTGAAGTGGCCTGAGCCGCTTCCCCTAGGACTTGAACAAGTCCGCCGCTAGCAGCAAGGAGCCGGTGTCCGCCCGTTGGGGCGGGCGCCGGCTCCTTTGCTTTTATCCTGGGCGTGCCCGCCCTGCGGGACCCTGGCGGGAGGACCGGCGTTAGCGGGACAACCCGGCGAGCATGCCGGGGTCTGCGTAGTCAAGGCCTAGTGACTCCAGCCGCTGGGAGAAAACGGCGCCCAGGGCCGCGTGGCCCTGCCGGTTCAGGTGGACCCCGTCCGCCATTGAACCCGTGAGGTTGTACCGGGTGAGCCAGTCGCCCGCGCTCACGAACGTCAGCCCGTGCCGGTCCGCCACCTTGCCCAGGACTGTGTCCACTTCGGACCGGCGCCCACCGCCGTTGTGGGCACCCCACGCGAGCGTTCCGACCATGATTACCCGGGCCGCGGGATAGCGCTGCTGGATGCTGGCGATCAGCCGCTCGGCGTTGGCGACGATCTGCGCGTTCGAGGCCCCGCGCGCGGCATCGTTCCCGCCGCCTTCGAGCACCACGAGGGGAGGGGTGCCGTACGGGAGTTTCCAGTCGCCGCGCTGGAGCGCGTCGATGTAGTTGCCGGTCTTGCCGTTGGACGCCACGTAGCCGGTGCCGCCCCGGCCGCAGAAGAAGACTTTGTACCCGGCGGCGGCCAGACCCTGCCTGGGCCAGCCGAAGGACGGTTCCGACTGTGAGTCGCCAATGAGCACGGCGACGTTGCTGGTGTTCTTGACGATGATCTCACTGCGGCCGTTTGCTGGATTGCGGTAGATCGAGCCGCCCGGCAGATCGGCGGGGTCGATGGTGGCGCCAATGCGCGTTTCCGCCGCGGATCCTGCAGCGACCGGCACGCCGGCGCCGTTGGCGGCTCCGGCCTGGCGGGCGGTCAGGGGCGCGCCCGCAGAGCCTGCGCCAGAATATCCGCCGTCGGAAGAGTCCACAACGGAAGAGCCTGCGTCGTTTGCAGGTGAAAAAGAGGCCGTCCCGCAGCCGCCAAGAACTACGCCTAGGGCGATCATCGTTGCGACAAAGCTGGACACGGCCGAGGCGTTTCGCATGAATGACTCCGGGCTTGCTTGCTGCTATCAGAGCAATGATGGTGCATGGGCGCCGGAAAATCCAGTGATTTTACTCACAGGTAATAAAGCACTTCCGTGCGCCTGTCCTGCTCCGGCGACCCCGTGAGGGCCAGCGCCCGGTTCGCATTTTAGGCCAATAAATGACCTAGCGTTTAGAATGGTAGAAGGTGCCCTGTGCCAAAGGGACTTATCCGTCGTGCGTTCCGGTTGGAAATGTCGCGATACAACAGCTGACTTCACCACTGAATCGAGCAATAACGCATGTCTGAAACCACCACCAACACCGCGGTAGCCACTGCATCGCGCAGTGACCTGCGCAACGTCGCGATTGTGGCCCACGTTGACCACGGCAAGACCACGCTGGTCGACGCCATGCTCAAGCAGACCAACTCCTTTGCCGCGCACAACCACCTCGAGGACCGGGTCATGGACTCCGGTGACCTCGAGCGTGAAAAGGGCATCACCATCCTGGCCAAGAACACCACCGTGGCCTACAACGGACCGTCCTCCAAGGGCGAGACCATCACCATCAACGTCATCGACACCCCCGGCCACGCCGACTTCGGTGGCGAGGTCGAGCGCGGCCTGTCCATGGTCGACGGCGTCGTCCTCCTCGTCGACGCTTCTGAGGGCCCGCTGCCCCAGACCCGCTTCGTGCTGCGCAAGGCTCTCGCCGCGCACCTGCCGGTGATCCTCCTGGTCAACAAGACCGACCGCCCCGACGCACGGATCGAAGAAGTCGTCCACGAGTCCATGGACTTGCTCCTGGGCCTGGCGTCCGACCTCGCCGACGAAGTTCCGGACCTCGACCTGGACAAGATCCTCAACGTCCCCGTCGTCTACGCCGCCGCCAAGGTTGGCCGCGCGTCGCTCGAGCAGCCGGCCGACGGTTCGGCTCCCGACAACGAGGACCTCGAGCCGCTCTTCCAGGCCATCATCGAGCACATCCCGGCACCGACCTACAACCCGAACGGTGTCCTGCAGGCCCACGTCACCAACCTGGACGCCTCCCCGTTCCTCGGCCGCCTCGCGCTGCTGCGTATCTACAACGGCACCCTGCGCAAGGGCCAGACCGTCGCCTGGGCACGTGCCAACGGCGAAATGAAGAGCGTCAAGATCACCGAACTGCTGGCCACCAAGGCCCTGGACCGCGTACCCGCCGAGTCCGCCGGCCCCGGTGAGATTGTCGCCGTCGCCGGTATCGAGGAGATCACCATCGGTGAAACCCTGACCGACGTCGACAACCCGCAGCCGCTGCCGCTGATTACCGTTGACGATCCCGCCATCTCCATGACCATCGGTATCAACACCTCGCCGCTGGCTGGCCGGGTCAAGGGCGCCAAGGTCACGGCCCGCCAGGTGAAGGACCGCCTGGACAAGGAACTGATCGGTAACGTCTCCATCAAGGTGCTCCCGACCGAGCGCCCTGATGCCTGGGAAGTCCAGGGCCGTGGCGAGCTCGCGCTGGCCATCCTGGTTGAGCAGATGCGCCGCGAAGGCTTCGAACTGACCGTCGGCAAGCCGCAGGTTGTCACCAAGACCGTCGACGGGAAAGTGCACGAGCCGATGGAGCACATGACCATCGACGTGCCCGAAGAGTACCTCGGCGCCGTCACCCAGCTGATGGCCGCCCGTAAGGGCCGCATGACCAACATGGCGAACCACGGCACCGGCTGGTGCCGCATGGAGTTCATCGTTCCGGCCCGTGGCCTGATCGGGTTCCGCACCAAGTTCCTCACGGACACCCGCGGCGCCGGCATCGCAGCGTCCATCTCCGAGGGCTACGAGCCCTGGGCCGGCCCGATCGAGTACCGCACCAACGGTTCGATGATCGCCGACCGCGCCGGTGTTGTGACGCCGTTCGCCATGATCAACCTGCAGGAGCGCGGCTCCTTCTTCGTCAAGCCCACCTCCGAGGTCTACGAAGGTCAGATCGTCGGCGAGAACTCCCGCGCCGACGACATGGACGTCAACATCACCAAGGAAAAGAAGCTCACCAACATGCGTGCAGCCTCCTCGGACACCTTCGAGAACCTGACGCCCCCGCGCGACCTGACCCTCGAAGAGTCCCTCGAGTTCGCCCGCGAAGACGAGTGCGTCGAGGTTACTCCGGAATCCATCCGCATTCGGAAGCTCATCCTGGACGTCAACCAGCGCGCCAAGTCCAACCGCGCCCGCGCCAAGGTCTAATCCCGGTCCCCGGGCTTTGGCTGAAACGTGATTAAGGGAGCTGCCGGTATGGCAGGCGGTATTGCCGCCGCCGTACCGGCAGCTCTTTTTGTTGCCCTGGCAGGCACGGCCCTGCACCGGCATGATCTGGTCCTGGACGGCGTGGACGTCCCGTGGGGCGCTGTCGCGGCGCTCGTGCTGCTGGGCTCGGTCCAGCTCTGGCTCGGGGCGGCGTTCCGTTCAGTCGTCCCGACGGCGGTATGCGGTGTCCTCTGTTACGCGCTGACCGGCTGGTGGTCCACCCTGGAAACAGGCAAGCGCCTGGTCCTCGGCGACACCTCGGGCAATATCTGGGTCTTCGGCATCGCAGGCATCACCCTGGCCATGCTCGCCTGGTGCCGGCGGTACCGGCGGCCGCCCGGCTAGGGCCCGCCCCCGGCTGTCCCTGGGACATGCTCATTTTTCATTGACTCGACCGGGCACAATGGCATCCTGTCCGCCGCAGGGCCGGCACGCGGGACATGTCCAGTCCTCATGGTTGGATCTGTTCGGCACTACCCCTGGTCGATGGACATGCTCATTTTTCATTGGCTCGACCGGGCACAATGGCATCTTGTCCGCCGCAGGGCCGGCACGCGGGACATGTCCAGTCCTCCCCAGTCCGGGTCCGCTGCAGCCCTGACCGGCCCGAGCGGTTGTCCACATAGCGCGATATCCGACTACGCGGGCGCAGCCTGCGGCTCCACCATGGGTAAATGGCCAATATCCTCGAGGTGCTCTCGAATCATGACGGCGTCGCCCGCGCCAAATACATTGCTGCGGCGGGCGTCTCCGATTCACAGCTCAAGACGGCGATGGCCGCGGGATCGGTGTCCCGGGTAGCCCGCGGCGTCTATGCCTTGCCCGGTGCGGACACGCAGCTGATCTCCATTCGCTCGCTTCCGGCGGAGCCGGCGTGCATCACTGCGGCCCACTTCAGCGGACTGTGGGTTCTCCAGACCCCAACCCAGCCGCATGTAGCCCTCACCCACAGCAGGCACTACCAGGGCTTCGTCTGCCACCGGGCATCCGCGCCGCCGACGCTCCTGGACACGGTCGTCCAATGCTTGCGCTGCTTGCCCGAACCTGACGGGCTGATCATCGCCGAATCCGCCGTGGTGCTGAAGGGACTCCCTCTGGGTTCGCTGCGTCAGCGGCTCGATGGCCGGAATGACTCCCGGGAACGCCGGATCGTATCGGCCATCGTCCCGCAGTCGCAGTCGGTCATCGAGTGCCTCGCGCGGTTTCTTCTGCGGCGGGCCGGCTTCCACGTTGAATCGCAGGTCAACGTTCCGGGCATGGGACACCTGGACCTGATGGTCGATGGCCGCCTCGGCATAGAGGCTGACGGGTCCGGGTTCCACATGGACAGGACGAGCTTCGAGGAAGACCGGCGGCGTTGGAACGTCACGACGCGACGCGGAATCCCGACGCTGATCGTGACTTACCAGCTGCTGAGGGAGCATCCTGACGAATTCATCACCATGGTGCGGGAAGCGCTGAACAGGCTGTCTGCCGCCGCTTAGAGTCAGACGCGAATTCCAAATTTCGGATGTCCTTGCCCGCGCCCTTGGACAGCGGCCCTGCGCAGTGATCCTGCTCGGCGCCCCTGGACTGTGATCCCGCGCTACGCCCCGAGCACCGTGATCCTGCGCTTCGCCCGCGGCGGCTGTGATCCTGCACTTCGTGTTTGCACCGTGATCCCACACCACGCCCAGTCACCACCGGACATGTCCACTTCTCCGTCGATTCACCACTGGACATGTCCCGCGCTGGCTGGCGCTGATGAGCATGACGGTGAAATGTCCATTGCTAGCAGCCGGGGGAGGGCATGTCCCTTGGTCGCGGGGTGGCGGGTGGGCATGTGTATGGCTCGCAGGCGGGGGAGGGCATGTCCCTTGGTCGCGGGGTGGCGGGTGGGCATGTGTATGGCTCGCAGGCGGGGGAGGGCATGTCCCTTGGTCGCGGGGTGGCGGGTGGGCATGTGCGGGGCTGGAAAGCGGGGGTGGGCATGTCCACTGGACGCCGACGCCCGTGCCCGCGCCCACCCACGGGCCGCCGCTCAGGCGCCCTGCACGCGCCGGGCGCGGCGCGGCGGGGGTGGCGGGACTTCCTTGGCCGCCACTACGAGGGGGAGAGCGATGACGACGTCGGAGTGGCGGGTGCGGACGGTGCACTCGCCGTTGGCGCGTTCCACGAGCTCGCCAAGGGCATCCGTCAGACCGCCGTCGATCCGGTACCGGACCACAACGCGCGTGCCGAGCGCGGCGCCGGAGAGGAACTGCTGGGGCAGGGGCAAGGGCGAGCTCATCTGATCATAGTAAGACGCGGAGCGTGTATGACGTCCCGCTAGGTTCGCGGGAACAGGCTGGGAGATAATAGGCTCGGAAGTCAGAAGCCCGGCTTAGGGCCTGGAAATCATCCGGCCGGTCGCCGGAAACAACGTGGAGAGGCCAGGGACGTGACGTACGTAATCGCGCAGCCGTGTGTAGATGTTAAAGATAAGGCATGCATTGAGGAGTGCCCCGTCGATTGCATCTACGAGGGTGAGCGTTCCCTGTACATCCACCCCGACGAGTGCGTGGACTGCGGTGCCTGCGAGCCGGTCTGCCCCGTGGAGGCGATCTACTACGAGGACGATACGCCCGATGAGTGGGCCGACTACTACAAGGCTAACGTCGAGTTCTTCGACGAACTCGGTTCCCCGGGCGGAGCGGCGAAGGTCGGGAACACCCACACCGACCACCCCATGATCGCCGCCCTGCCGCCGCAGAACCAAGACAACTAGGACGGCGCTACGGTGACATCCGCGCTGCGCACCTTCGGCCTGAGCCTGCCCGACTACCCGTGGGAGGCCATGGCGCCGTATCTCGCCACGGCAGCCCGGCACGAGGCAGGGGCCGTCAACCTTTCCATCGGAACCCCGGTGGACCCGACGCCGGCCCTCATCCAGGACGCGCTGCGCGCCGCGGCGAACGCCCCCGGCTATCCCACCGTTCACGGGACGCTGGCCCTGCGGGAAGCCATCGCCACTTGGTTTGGACGCCGGCGCGGGGTTCCCGGACTCGATCCGCGGGATGTGATGCCGACGGTGGGTTCCAAGGAACTCGTCGCGTGGCTGCCGTTCCTGCTCGGACTGAAACCGGGCGACGTCGTCGTCCGCCCCACGGTCGCATACCCCACCTATGACATCGGAGCCACCTTCGCCGGTGCGGAGCAGGTCGCCGCGGACGACCTCGACGAGCTCGACGCCGGCACCCGGGCCCGCGTGCGCCTGGTCTGGGTCAATTCGCCGGCCAACCCCACCGGCAGCGTCCGGGACATCGCATCGCTGCGGCGGATCGTCCGGCAGGCCCGCGAGCTCGGCGCCGTGGTCGCCTCCGACGAATGCTACGCCGAACTCGGCTGGGGGGAGTGGGACGTCCAGCGCGGCGGCACCCCGGTGCCCAGCATCCTGGACCCTGAGGTGGCAGAGGGCTCCCACGATGGCCTGCTCGCGGTCTATTCGCTGAGCAAACAGTCCAATGTGGCCGGCTACCGGGCGGCATTCGTCGCCGGCGATCCGGTGATCATGGCGAACCTGGTCAACAGCCGCAAGCACGCCGGCATGATTGTTCCGTATCCGGTGCAGGAAGCCATGCGGGTGGCACTCGGCGACGACGGCCACGTCCAGGCCCAGAAGGACCTGTACAGGGGCCGGCGGGAACGGATCGTGCCCGCGCTGGAGGCGTTCGGCCTGACAATCCATGAGTCCAGGGCGGGCCTCTATCTGTGGGCCACCGCCGGCGAGGCCACGTGGGACACCGTTGGCCGGCTCGCGGACCACGGGATCGTCGTCGGCCCCGGGGTGTTCTACGGCGACGCCGGCCAGGGGTTCATCCGGGTGGCGCTGACCGCCAGCGACGAAAGGGTCGACGCCGCCGTCTCGCGGCTGGCCCCGGAAGCGTAACAATGCTGTGACGCGTGCCACATGTGGCGCGTTTTAGGCGCTTTGGACGCCTCACGGATTAGTACCACCCGCGAAGTGAAGGTACTTTTTAACTGACGATCAATGGTGGCTTTCCACAAGAAGGCAGCGCAGCCTTTGGAAATCCTGTCCGCACAGGATCCGCGGGCAGCTTTCACCAGATGTTGGACCAGCTTTCGACAGAGGCCCCGATGCCTCATGAGGAGACTCCATGACTGAAACCACCAGCGCAACCCTGCGCCATGCCGGCGGCGAACTCGAACTCCCGCGCATCAAGGTTGTAGAAGGAAACGAAGGCTACGACGTTTCCAAGCTGCTGAAGCAGACCGGCGCTGTCGCCTTCGACCCCGGTTTCATGAACACCGCGGCCACCACCTCGGCCATCACCTACATCGATGGTGATGCCGGCATCCTGCGCTACCGCGGCTACCCGATCGAGCAGCTGGCCCAGCACTCAAGCTTCCTGGAAGTCTCCTACCTGCTGATCTACGGCAACCTGCCGACCCCCACCGAGCTGGAAGCCTTCGACCAGAGGATCCGCCACCACACCCTGCTGCACGAGGAGCTCAAGGGCTTCTTCAGCGGCTTCCCCCGTGACGCCCACCCGATGCCGGTGCTGTCCTCGGCCGTGTCCGCGCTCTCGACGTTCTACCAGGACTCGCTGGATCCGTTCAACGCCGAGCAGGTGGAAGTCTCCACCATCCGCCTCATGGCCAAGATGCCCGTCATCGCCGCCTACGCCCACAAGAAGTCGATCGGCCAGCCGATGCTGTACCCGGACAACTCGATGAACCTGGTGGAGAACTTCCTGCGCCTCAGCTTTGGCCTGCCGGCCGAGCAGTACGAGGTGGACCCGGTGGTCGCCAAGGCCCTGGACCTGCTCCTGATCCTGCACGCTGACCACGAGCAGAACTGTTCCACTTCGACTGTCCGCCTGGTCGGCTCCTCGAACGCCAACCTGTTCGCGTCCGTCTCCGCCGGCATCAACGCCCTCTTCGGCCCCGCCCACGGCGGTGCCAACGAGGCCGTCCTGAAGATGCTGCGCCAGATCCAGGCCGACGGCATCAAGCCCGAGGACTACATGGAGAAGGTCAAGAACAAGGAAGACGGCGTCCGCCTCATGGGCTTCGGGCACCGCGTCTACAAGAACTACGACCCGCGCGCGAAGATCATCAAGGCCACCGCCCACGAAGTCCTCAGCAAGCTCGGCGGAAACGACGAGCTCCTCGACATCGCCATGCGCCTCGAAGAGAAGGCCCTGGGCGATGACTACTTCATCCAGCGCAAGCTCTACCCGAACGTGGACTTCTACACCGGCCTGATCTACAAGGCCATGGGCTTCCCCGAAAAGATGTTCACCGTGCTGTTCGCCATCGGACGCCTGCCGGGCTGGATCGCCCAGTGGCGCGAGATGATCAGCGACCCCAACACCAAGATCGGCCGCCCGCGCCAGCTCTACGTCGGCGAACCGGAACGCAACTACCCGTCGCTGTAGCCCGCCCCGCCTGCCACGGCAGGCACGTGCTAGCACGCCCGACGCCGGCCGCGCACCTCCCGCTGAGGTGCGCGGCCGGCGTCGTTCCCGGGACGCCCCGCGCCACTGACCTGCGCCGTTGTGACCCGCGCCACGCCTCTGGTGGGACCGGTGTGCCCTGCGGCTGCGGCGGCACAGACGTGCTAAAAAAGACCAGTGCCTAAATTTGTCGACGCCGTAATCCGGCGCCAGGAAGTAGTTGACGCAGTCTTCAGGATCATCGCCGCGGATGGTCTTGAACGGGCCTCCCTGCGGGAGGTTGCAGACGAAGCCCAGCTGGCCGTCGGCTCGGTGCGGCACTATTTCGCCAGCAGTGACGAGCTCCTGACCCACGCCTTCGCCGTGGTGGTGGACCGGATCGTAGGCCGCGTCACCGCCGCGGACTCCCGGCAGCAGGACCTGGCGCCAGGGTCGGCGGAGCACCACGTTGCCGTCATGGCGGTGCTGGGGGAGTTTCTTCCGCTGGACGAGGAGCGGGCGGTCGACGCCTGCGTCTGGATGGCCTTCAAAAATGCCGCCCGGACAAAGCCGTTCCTGGCCGCCGAGGCGGACCGCAGCCACCGTGCGGTGGCCGCAGTGGTGGGCGGACTCATTCTGGGTCTGGCCGACGGCGCCGTCCCCAGCGGCACGGACCCCCACCCCGACGGCGCCGATGGGTCGGTCGGTATCAACCAGCAGGTGCTCGTCACTGAAGCGGAGCTGTTGCTGGCAGTCCTGGACGGTCTGACGATGCACGCCCTCCTGCAGCCCGAGTGGATGACGGCCCTGATGTGCAAGGACGTGCTCGATGCCCATCTGGAGGGCCTGAATCGCCGGCTGGCGGCCGGGCAGCCAGCCGTTAACGCCTCATAACAACAGGAATAGACTGAGTGGGTACGGCATGCCAAGGAGGCAATTGGATGCACCACACCGGCGGACCTGGCTGGCGGATCACGATGGACACCTCTGGTCCCATGCTCATCGCCCTTTATATTCGTGACGCTGCCGGTCTGGACACTGCGGGGCATCCGGCGCTGTGCCACGTGGCCCCGAAGATCCGTGCCGCGGACCACTCCCATCTGACCGCCGAGGTTGGCGGACCGGCTGCGCTCAAGACCGAATGGGAGGCCTGGTGGGAACAGCTGCTGAAGGCCCACCCGGAAATGTCCCCCGAGCTCGCCCCGCCAGGCTTCCGTGCGTTCGGCAACTCGCCGGCCCTCCGGCGCGTGCTGCAGGCCCACTTCGGTGCGGCCCTGACATGGGCTCGGGAACGCCGCGGGGAATACCTGGCCCTCGAAGCGGAGCGCGAAGCCAACGGCAACAATGAGCTGCTGGCCGACATGGTGGAGGACCGCCTGCTGGATGTGGGACGCGCATCAAAGGATTTCGGCCTGACGATCATCGAACTCCCGCTCGCGGAGCCGCGGGCCTGGTACCTCGAGCCGGACAAGATCCTCATGAGCCACGAGCTGCTGTCCCAGCCGGAACTGTTCCGCAGCTACGTGCAGCCGGTGGTCGACCTCCTGGTGTAAGCCGCGTCGGTGTCCGGGACGGCGAAATAGTCCAACGTGGGGTCACCTGCGGCCCATGTTGCCGCCCCGGTTGGGCCGTAAGTGACTGTGAGGGTTGTGGTGGCTGTCCGGCGGTCAGGTGGCGGGCGCGCCGGCGACGGTGACCCGGACTTGGCCGGCCGGGACTGAGGCAGGCTGCCAGCCGTCGCGGGACTGCCGGTTCCAGGCGCGGCCGTCGACTTCCACGCTGGTGATGGCGAGTTCTTTGGCGTTGGCCACGGCCCACTGCCCCACAGCCCAGGCCTGCGTGCCGTCGGCATCCACGAGCAGCGTCCGGCCGCTGCTGGACGTCTGGACGTTCCCGAGCGCTGCGGTCAGCTCCGCGGTGACCGTCGCAGGATCCCCGGCGGTGTCGGGGGACCGCAGCGAACAATCCAGGCCTGCGGGCGTCTGGCCGCTCAGGGCGGAGGCAAAGGCGCGGGCCATCAGCTCATGCTGGGCATAGGCCTCCGGGTACGCCGAACGCTGGACCTTCTGGGCGGCATCGGTGATCTCCAGCGACTCGTACCCGGAGATCTCGACGAGGGCATCGTAGAAGGCATTGCTGGCGTGGTACGGGTCCATCACCTGCGCCGTGGTGCCCCAGCCCTGGGACGGCCGCTGCTGGAACAATCCGCGCGAGTCGGGGCCGGCCTGGTCGCCATGGCCGATGTTGCGCAGTTTGGATTCCTGCATGGAGGTGGCCAGCGCGATGCTGGCGGCCCGGGCGGGAAGCCCGCGCCGGACCGCGACGGCAGTAATGAGGGAAGCATTGGCCGCCTGGTCGGTGGCGAGGTCATCGCCTCCACTGCCCGCGGCCGTGCAGCGTTCGGTGATCAAGGTTTCCGATCGCTGCAGGAACGCCACCGCGGTGTAAATCGCGCCCGCGACCATCGCCAGGGTCAGCAGAAGGACGATCCGGCGCCGCCAGCTCCCTCGTCGTGCCACGGACATACTCCCTCAGGCCCTAGCGGGCTGCGTCATCGGCTGCTTCATCGTTGCGGGTCGGCCCCGCCGGTACGGCCTTCGCCGCCCGCCACACCGTACCAGCCCGTGCGGTCAGTTGGCGTGCAGGTCCGCGTTGAGCTCTACGGTTTGGCCCTTGCGGGGGAGTGCCTCGACGGCGCCGGTGGCGGAGTTGCGGCGGAAGAGCAGGTTCGGAACCCCGGAAAGCTCCACGGCCTTGACTATCCGGCTGGTGTCCTCGCCGTCGGCATCCCGCGGGCTGATGACGCGGACGCGCGTGCCGGCGGTGACGTAGAGGCCCGCCTCCACCACTGAGTCGTCGCCCAGGCTGATGCCGACGCCGGAGTTGGCGCCCAGGAGGACCCGCTCACCAATGGCGATCTTTTCCTTGCCGCCGCCGGAAAGGGTTCCCATGATCGAGGCCCCGCCGCCGACGTCGGACCCGTCACCGGCGACGACGCCGGCCGAGATCCGGCCCTCAACCATGGACGTACCCAGGGTTCCGGCATTGAAGTTCACGAAGCCCTCGTGCATGACCGTGGTGCCTTCGGCCAGGTGCGCACCCAGCCGGACACGGTCGGCGTCGGCGATCCGGACGCCGGAGGGAACCACGTAGTCCACCATCCGGGGGAACTTGTCCACGCCGAAGACGGTGACAGCGCCGCGTTTGCGCAGGCGCGCCCGGGTCAGTTCGAAGTCCTCCACGGCGGCGGGGCCGAAGTTGGTCCACACGACATTGGGGAGCTTGCCGAAGATGCCGTCAAGGTTGATGGTGTTCGGCTGGACGAGCCGGTGGGAGAGCAGGTGCAGGCGAAGGTAGGCGTCCGCCGTGTCCGCGGGTGCCTCGTCCAGGTTAATCTGGGCGAAGACCACCTGCTGCTCCGTGCCGCGGTCCGGGTCGGTGCCGCTGGCAGCGATGTCGATCAGCGACTGGTCCGCATTCTCCACCTCACGCAGGTGCTCCGCTGCGACTCCGAGCGCCGGCGCCGGAAACCATACGTCCAGCACGGTGGCGTCACCGCTGCGGGTGGACACGGTGGCCACCCCGTAGCCATAGGCGGAGCGGGCGTCGGTGGGCACAGCGGAAGCAGCAGTTTCAGTCATGGTCCAAGTCTAACGAGAGGGCCCGCGGGCGCTGAAACCTGAGACACCCAAGTGACAGGAGATGCTCGCCACCTGCAGGTCCGTCCAGCAGCAGTTGCTGCGGCCCAGGGAGGGCGAACAGATAAAGTGGGACGGTGACCCCCACGAACCCGCGCACCCCCGCCATTGCAACTGCCAGCGTCCCCGTCCGTACGCCTGTCCATTTGGACCTCCGCCAGGACGTCGCCCTGCTCACGGCCGCCCTGATTGACATCAACAGCGTCTCCGGCAACGAAAGGGCCCTGGCCGACGCCGTGGAACATGCCCTGCGCCTGCTGCCGCAGCTGGATCTGGTCCGCGATGGCGATTCGATCATCGCCCGCACCAACCTCGGCCGCCCCGAGCGCGTCATCCTTGCCGGGCATCTGGACACCGTGCCGCTTCCCACCACCGAGGGCTCGCTGGGCACGGTGCCGTCGTACTGGCCCTCCGGGGCCCCCGGGGAGGGTATCCTCTACGGCCGTGGCGCCACCGACATGAAGAGCGGCGTCGCCGTGCAGCTGGCGCTGGCGGCCACCATGTTCGACGCCGGGGCGGAGCCGAACAAGGACGTCACGTTCGTTTTCTATGACCACGAGGAAGTCGAAGCCGTGAAGAGCGGCCTCGGCCGGTTGGTGCGCAATCACGGGTCCCTGCTTGGCGGGGATTTCGCGATCCTGCTCGAGCCAACCGACGGGACGGTGGAGGGCGGCTGCAACGGTACCAGCCGCTTCGAGGTGACCACGAACGGCGAGGCCGCCCACTCCGCCCGGGCCTGGATGGGCAGCAACGCCATCCATGCCGCGGCCCCGATCCTGGCCCGGCTCGCGGCCTATGAACCGCAGACCGTGACGGTTGACGGCCTGGACTACCGCGAAAGCCTCAACGCCGTGAAGATTCATGGTGGCACGGCCGGGAACGTAATTCCGGACAAGTGCGTCATAGAAATTAATTACCGCTTCGCCCCGGACAAAACCCCGGACGGGGCCGAGGCGGTGGTGCGCGAACTGCTGGCCGGATTCGACGTCGTGCGCACCGACAGCGCCGCCGGGGCGCGGCCGGGACTGCACCACCCCGCCGCCGCCTCCTTCGTCGCCGCAGTGGGGGCGGAACCGAAGCCCAAGTACGGCTGGACCGACGTCGCACGGTTCAGCGAGCTCGGCATCCCCGCGGTGAACTTCGGACCCGGCGATGCGCTGCTGGCGCACAAGGATAACGAGCACGTCGAGGCGGATGCCATCAGGGAATGCCTGCGGGCGCTGCGGACCTGGCTCGGCGCCTAGCAGCGCGGAACGAGCAAGGTACAACAAGCTAACGCACCAAGGGTCCGGAACCTCCGAGAGGTTCCGGACCCTTGGTGGGTGGTGGGGCTTTACTTGGCCGCCGGGATTCCGGCGACCGGCACGTGCGCCACGCCGCCGGCGGCCCGCTTGGAGCCGCGGCGTTCGAGCCAGATGGCCAGACGGGAGACCGCCAGGTCGATCGCGATGTAGATGGCCGCGGCCACGAAGAACACCGGGAACAGGTACTGCGGGCCGAGGAAGTCGGCCATGACCTGCACGGCCCGGAGCAGCTCGCCGTAAGCGACGATGTAGCCGAGCGAGGTGTCCTTCAGCAGGACCACGAGCTGTGCGACCAGCGAGGGCAGCATGCGCCGGATGGCCTGCGGCAGCTCGATGGTCAGCCGGGACTGGAAACTGGTGAGGCCGATCGCCAGGCCGGCTTCACGCTGGCCCTTGGGCAGCGACTGGACGCCGGCGCGGATGATCTCGGCGAAAATCGCCGAGTTGTAAAGGACCAGGCCGGCGACGACGGCGACGAACGAGCTGGTGGCAAAGACGAGCAGCACGAACAGCATCATGAGCACCACGGGCATGCCGCGCAGGAATTCCAGCACGATCCGGGTGGGCACCCTGACCCAGGCGTTGTCCGAGATGCGCATCAGGCACAAGAGCAGGCCCAGCGGGAAGGCGATCACGGCCGCCACCGCCGCGGCGGCGAGCGTGGCGCCGATGCCGGCGGCGATCAGCGCCCAGACCTCGGGCAGCTGGAAGACCGCCCAGCGTTTGGCGTCGAAGATTCCCTGCTGTGCGAGGGTCATGACTGCCAGGACTAGGAGGCCGCCGATCACGATCACGCCGATGATGGAGCCGATCAGCGAAACCCGGCGGGCTTTGGGGCCTGGGACGTCGTAGAGAACAGAGGTCATCGCGCGATCGCCACCTTTCGTTCAACGACGCTGGCGAGGTAGCCCAGCGGGATGGTTATCAGCAGGTAGAAGAATGCGACGCCGACCAGAACCCACATGACGGCGTCGCCGTTGGCGTTGGCCAGCTGCTTCCCTTGGCCGAAGAGTTCCAGCACATAGAACGCGCCGGCCACAGAGGAGTTCTTGACCAGGGCGATCAGGATGTTGATCAAGGGCGGGATCACTGTGCGCAGGGCCTGCGGCAGGATGATCAGGGAGAGCACCTGGGTGAACTTCATCCCGATGCTGCGGGCGGCCTCCGCCTGGCCCACCGGGACACTGTTGACGCCGGAGCGCACGGCCTCGGCGATGAAGGCCGAGGTGTAGGCGCTCAGGGCGATGATGGCGGCCACCTCGAACTGCTGGAACGTGACGCCGAGGCGGGGCAGAACCACCGCCGCGAAGAAGAATGCGATGGTCAGCGGGGTGTTCCGGACGATCTCGACGTACGTCATGCTGAAGCCGCGCAGCGCGGCGACGGGCGAGACTCGGGCGGCAGCCAGAACGGTGCCGAAGACCAATGCGATGAGGCCAGAGACCAAGGACAGGAAGAGGGTTCGGAGAAAACCGTCCCAATACTGGGGGAGGTTTTCAATGATGACGTCCATAAGTTCCTTCAGCTGCGTTGAGGGGATTCCAGGCGAAAGACGGGAGTGGCGGCTAGTAGCGGTCGATCGTGGGAAGCGAGGGCGTGGTCTTGATGACGGTGCCTGCAGTGTCTTCCCAGGCCTTCTTGTAGGAACCGTCCTTCTCGGCGGCCTCCAGCTTGTCATTGATCCACATGCGGAAGGTGGTGTCGTCCTTCTTCAGCCCGATGCCGTAGGGCTCCTTGGTGAAGGTCTGATCCGACGCCAGCTTGAAGGCGTCCGGCTCCTTGGACACGAAGCCGGCCAGGATGACGTTGTCGGTGGTGACGGCTTCAACCTGGTGGTTGCGCAGCGGCTCCAGGCAGGCGGAGTAGGTCGCAGCCGGCACCAGGACAGCTCCGTACTTCTCGACAATCGTGGAGGCCGGCGTGGAACCGGTCACGGAGCAGACGTTTTTGCCCTTGACGTCCTCGGGCTTGGTGATGGAGTTGTTGTCCTTGTTCACCATGAGAGCCTGACCGGCCTCGTAGTACGGTCCGGCGAAGTCAACTTCTTTTTTGCGCTTGTCGTTGATCGTGTAGGTGGCGACGATCATGTCAACCTTGCCCTGCTTGATGAACTGCTCGCGGTTGGCGGAGACAGTTTCAACCCACTCGATCTTGTCGGCGGGGATACCCAGCTGGGCGGCAATCAGCTTGCCGATTTCGACGTCGAAGCCGACGGGCTTGCCGTCGAGGCCCTTCTGGCCGAAGAGAGGCTGGTCGAACTTGGTGCCGATGGTGATCTTGCCTGCGGAGGCAAGCTTGGCCATGGTGGAATCGGCGGCAAAGCTCGGCTTCTCGGCTACAGGCGGGTT
The DNA here is from genome assembly GCF_056397785.1 of Arthrobacter sp. 05L421. Taxonomy (NCBI): domain Bacteria; kingdom Bacillati; phylum Actinomycetota; class Actinomycetes; order Micrococcales; family Micrococcaceae; genus Arthrobacter; species Arthrobacter sp. 05L421. Next base: position 208,760 of record NZ_JBFTOC010000001.1, on the reverse strand, counting down.
GGTGGTCGTGGAGGAGCTGCCGCCACAGGCACTCAGGCTGAGCGCCAGTGCTGCGGATGCTGCAACCAGAAGGGATTTCCTTCGGGTCAAAAATGCCATCATGACATTCCTTTCATTGGGCGGCCGCCGTCCGGCGGCCAGGGTACGAATTTCGTAGTCGGTCAGTGTGTCAGCAGCTTGGACAGGAAGTCCTTGGCCCGGCTGCTCTTGGGGTTGGTGAAGAATTCCTCGGGGGTTGCGTCCTCGACGATCTGGCCGTCGGCCATGAACACAACCCGGTCCGCCGCCTTGCGGGCGAAGCCCATCTCGTGGGTGACCACGATCATGGTCATGCCTTCCTTGGCCAGCTGGACCATGACGTCCAGGACCTCGTTGATCATTTCCGGGTCGAGGGCCGAGGTGGGCTCGTCGAAGAGCATCACCTTTGGTTTCATGGCCAGGGCACGGGCGATTGCGACGCGCTGCTGCTGGCCACCGGAGAGCTGGGCCGGAAGTTTGGGGGCCTGGTGCCCGACGCCGACGCGCTCCAGCAGCGCCATGGCGTCCCTGTCGGCCTCGCCCTTGGAAACGCCCTTGACCTTGATGGGGCCGAGGGTCACGTTTTCCAGGATCGTTTTGTGGGCGAACAGGTTGAAGGACTGGAAGACCATGCCGACGTCGGCGCGCAGCTTCGCCAGTTCCTTGCCCTCAGCGGGCAGTTCCTTGCCGTCGATCTTGATGTCGCCGTCGTCGATGGTCTCGAGGCGGTTGATGGCGCGGCAGAGCGTCGACTTGCCGGAACCCGAGGGGCCGATGACAACAACAACCTCACCCTTGCGGACGTTCAGGTTGATGTCCTTCAGGACGTGCAGCTGGCCGTAATGCTTGTTCACGGCCTTCAGGGAGACGAGAGCATCGCCGGGCACTTGAGTAGTCATAGAAAGAATCTAGCGAAGATTGACGCAATATGACCCCAATCACCCTGTTTAGTGCAGATCGTGATTCAAGAGATACCTGCACGTCAGCGTCCCTTGCGGGGACGCCGCAGCCTTCCTGTTCCGGTCCCGGCCGCCGCCTTCTGCCGCTCCCGCGTCGACGCGCTGACGCGGCGGCGCTTCAGTTCCGCGCTAGCCTATGGGCATGAGTACCGATCCGCAGCACGGCCAGCAAGACGCCGAACAGAAGCCCGCCGGTAAGCCGGCCCGCGAGGCCCGCACAGCCCCGGCGGCCAACGGGATCCGCCACAAGGGCCCGCTTGAGCTGCGCCGCAAGGCCGCGAAGGTCACGATGTCTGACCAGACATTGCTGGACACCACGGGCCCGGGCCAGTTCGTCCACACCGACCCCTGGCGCGTCCTGCGGATCCAGAGCGAGTTCGTGGAAGGATTTGGCGCCCTGGCCGATCTCGGTCCTGCGGTCAGCGTCTTCGGCTCCGCCCGCACCATCCCGGGGAGCCCGAATTACGAGCTCGGCGTCGAGGTCGGACGCCGGTTGGCCGAGGCCGGACTGGCCGTGATCACGGGCGGCGGGCCGGGGTCGATGGAGGCCGCGAACAAGGGCGCCGTGCAGGGTAACGGTGTCTCCGTGGGGCTCGGGATCGAGCTGCCCTTCGAACAGGGCATGAACCAGTGGGTGGACCTCGGCATCAACTTCCGGTACTTCTTCGCCCGCAAAACCATGTTCGTCAAGTACGCCCAGGGCTTCATTGTGCTCCCCGGCGGCCTCGGCACCCTGGATGAGCTCTTCGAGGCCATGGTCCTGGTCCAAACCCGCAAGGTCACCTCCTTCCCGATCGTGCTGGTGGGAACCGCCTTCTGGAGCCCCATGCTCGCGTGGGTCCGGGACACCCTCGTCGCGGAGGGGATGGTCTCGGCGGAAGACCTGGACCTCGTGCAGGTGGTGGATGACCCCGCGCTGGCCGTCGAGCTGGTCGTGGAGGGTGCGGCCCGCCACCGGAACCCGAACGGCGGTTCCGCCAACGGGACCGGCAACGCGAACACCAAGGGAAACGGCGCAGGAACGCGGGGCTGACCCCTCCCGGCCGCCGGCGTCTGGCACGATGGTCTAGTGAGTCTCTTCCTGGTCTTCCTGGCGATTGTGCTGATCGGCGTCGCCGTCCTCCTGGGCACCGGCCTGGCGCCGAAAATCTTCCGCCGTCACCGGGACGGCGGTGCAGGCGGTTCCTTTGACGACGGCTTCGACGAACCGGTCGCCTCCCTGCCGCCTGTGCTGCTGCCCGAGCGCGCGGCCGCGGCCGACATCGACCGTCTCCGCTTCGCCGTCGGACTCCGCGGTTACCGGATGGACCAGGTGGATCAGGTCCTTGATGACCTGAAGGACCAGATCATCGCCAAAGACCAGAAGATCGAGGCACTCGGGGAGGAACTGGAACGCCTCCGCCCGCCCACAGAAGAACGTCCGTGAGCCTCGTGGAAGACCCGGAGACTGTCACGGAGCCTGAGGCCCAGAAACCGCAAGGGTTGAACGCGGCGCTGTGGAACCGCATCGCGGCCGCAGGGGCCAGGATGGCGCGGTGGCCGTGGTGGGTGCAGGTGGCCGGCCTGTACATCGCCGCCCGGCTGGTCAGCGCCTGCATCTTCATGGCTGCCGCCCTGCACCAGGGCGTGAATCCGTGGTTTCCCGCCAAACCGGATTATTGGAACTTCATCAATATCTGGGACGCCCGCTGGTACGCCGAGGCCCTCCAGCAGGGGTATCCCGCGCTTCTGCCGACCGATGCTGCCGGCACTGTCCAAGAGAACACCTGGGCCTTCTACCCCCTGTTTCCCGTGCTGGGCCGGGTGGTCTCCGGGGTCACGGGCACAGGCCCGGCGTGGTCGCTGACGGCCATCGCGCTGGTCTCCGGACTGGGTGCAGCCCTCGTGGCCTACAGGATCTTCCGGCACCGTGCCGCGCACCGCACGGCGCTCTGGGGGACCGTGTTCCTGGCGACCTTCCCGGTGGCACCGGTGTTGCAGGTGCCGTACGCCGAATCCCTCAACCTGCTGCTGCTGGGCGCCGCACTGCTGCTCGTCATGGAGCGCAGGTACCTGTGGGCCATGCCAGTGGTGGTCCTGATGTGTCTTTCCCGCCCCACCGGGGTTCCGTTTGCCGTAATGCTGGGGCTGTTGTTTCTCTATCGTTTCTGGCAGCGCATCGCCGCGCAGACCTCCACGGCGCAAGGCCCCATGACGCAGGACCCCCCGGCGCAGGGCCTCACAGCACAGACCAGGGCGGGTGCTGCCGTCCCCAGCAACGCGGAGCTCTGGTCCCTGGGCGGCCTCACCGCCGTCAGCGGCATCGGTGCGTTGCTGTGGCCGGCCATCGCCTGGGCCGCCACCGGCGATCTGGGCGCCTATACCAAGACCGAAACCGCATGGCGCGGCGAGGACCTGGTGCCGTTCAAGCCGTGGTTCGACGCCGGCATCATGCTGTTCGGGCCGACGCTCGGCGTGCTGGCGCCCTTCGTGTTCGTTGCCGCGTTTGCCCTGTTGATGATGTCCCATCCCGTCGTCGCCCTGGGCACTGAACTGAGGCTCTGGTGCTGCTGCTACATGGGGTACCTGCTGGTCTTCCTGCACCCCCAGACCAGCACCTTCAGGATGCTGTTGCCGCTGTTCCCGCTCGCCCTCAGCGCCGCCCTCCTCTCGCGTTCGCGCGCCTACCGCGGCGCAGTGGTGGTCATGTTCGTGCTGCTGCAAATCGTGTGGATTGTGTGGCTGTGGGCGTGGGCGCAGTTGCCGGGCGGAGGGGACTACCCGCCGTGACGCACAGCACCATTTCGCGGTGCCGGCCCGGCATGGCGGGACGCGCTGGAAAGTCCAACGATTAGCTCCGCGCGCATTGTTACGCGATAATAGAGGATAAGCAAGGACAAGAAGCGCACAGAATTCGTAAGCGATTTATTTGTGAGTTTGCCTGTCACGGCGGCCTCCTGGAGCGCTGCCGGACGGCTTGATTGGCCAAGCGGACGCAGCCCAGCCGGGCTGGTATGTCAGGGACTAATGGAGGGGATATTCCTTATGGCGGCAATGAAACCACGCACCGGCGACGGCCCAATGGAAGTGACGAAAGAGGGACGTAGCCTGATCATGCGTGTTCCGCTCGAAGGCGGGGGGCGGCTTGTAGTCGAACTCAATGCCGCTGAGGCGACAAACCTCAAGGAATGCCTCGTCGGCGTCACCGAATAGCGTCACGCCAAGAGCTTCGCAAAAGGGCGGGGTCCAGGCCATCAGGCCGCGGACCCCGCCCTTTGCTGTTTGCGCTTTGACGTCTACTTCGTGGCGGCCACCCTGGGTGTTACTGGTTGGCCGCTACTTTTTGACGGGCACTGCTACTTCTTGACGGCGATCAGCAGGCCGTCGCCGGTGGGCAGCATCGCGGAGGCGAGACGGTCGTCGTCGCGGATGGACTTGCCGATCTGGCGCAGCACCACGGTGGTGGCTTCCCGGGCGGCCGGATTCGCCACCCTGTCCTTGTCGAGGGCGTCATTGACGATCAGCAGGCCGCCGGATTTGAGCAGCCGCACGGCCTGTTCCACATAGCTGGGGTAGCTCGGTTTGTCGGCGTCGATGAACACGAGGTCGTAGGCCCCGTCCGTAAGCCGGGGCAGGACATCGCCGGCCCGTCCGGAAATGGTGCGGGTGCGGTTGGCCGGGCTGCCTGCTTCGTGGAACGCCTCGCGCGCGGCCTTGAGGTGTTCGACGTCGACGTCGATGGTGGTCAGGACAGCCTGCGGGCCCAGCCCGCGCAGGATGCACACGCCGGACACTCCCGCGCCGGTGCCGATCTCCACCGCGGTCTGTGCCTTGGACGCTGCCGCCAGCACCGTCAGCACAGCGCCCACGCCGGGACCGATCGGGGTCACGCCAAGCTCGAAGGACCGTTCGCGCGCGTGCAACAGGACCTCATCCTCGGCAGGCAGATCTTCTGCGTAGGACCAGCTCGTGGACTTATCGGCGCTCATGGGATATCGCTTTCTGGGCGGCAGGGGAGTGTTCACTACAGCGTACTGTGTCCGGCGGGACGGGACACGGAGGCGCAAGCGCCGTGGCACGGGCAGGAAGGCACTCGTTCTGCCTTCGGCGGAAGACCGCGACGAATCAGGAAATTCCCAGCTTATTTTGAAAGGATGGGTATCCGCTCATCCGCGTGGTGATCGGCGTCGAATGAAGGGTGCAGGAACCTGCGCAGGCAGGCACCATTCAGGCGTAGGTACCATCCACGAGGGGAGCGGACGATGTCGATTCTGGCACCTGTCCCGGCAACTGAGGCAACTGATTCAACCGGCCCGTCACGGACCGCGGCGGAAGCCGAATGGGTCCGGCCGACCTGGGAGGAAGTGGTGACGAACCACTCCGCCAAGGTCTACCGCCTTGCGTACCGGCTGACCGGAAACAAGTACGACGCCGAGGACCTCACCCAGGAGGTGTTCGTCCGGGTGTTCCGTTCGCTGGAGAACTTCAAGCCGGGCACCCTGGACGGCTGGCTGCACCGGATCACCACCAACCTCTTCCTGGACCAGGCGCGGCGCAAGAGCAGGATCCGCTTTGACGCCCTGGCCGACGACGCCGAGTCGCGGCTGCCCGGCCGGGAGCCGGGCCCGGAGCAAAGCTTCGAATTCAACAACCTCGACATCGACGTTCAGGCTGCGCTCGAGGAACTTCCGCCGGACTTCCGCGCCGCCGTCGTGCTGTGCGACCTCGAGGGACTGTCCTACGATGAAGTCGCCGCAGCACTGGACATCAAACTCGGGACAGTCCGGTCCCGGATTCACCGCGGCCGGACCATGTTGCGGGAAAAGCTCGCGCACCGCGACCCCCGTCCGGCGCAGCCGGCCAAGCAGTCCCTCAAGCCGCGGCTCAAGCTGCCGCGCATCGCCGGCCTCCTCTGAACCTGTCGATGGGGCTGCTGAGACGAATACTGGGAGGCTCTGGCTGCGGGTTCTGGAGCAGGACCGGCCGTGCCAAATTCGGTGCTACCCGGAGGTGGACCCCCGGCCGCCATGATCATGTGGAATCGTGTGCCGAATGCCGTGCCCGGCAACAGCGTGAGCGCCAGTACCTCGAGAAGCTCCGCGGTGCGGCCGTGCCCGAGGCCAGCGAGGACCTGACCGCACGGCTCCTGGCACGGACCGGGCAGCTGGCCGCGGAACGTGCGGCGGCAGAACGGGAGGGCCCGGCAGAGCTGGAGGCCCCGGAACGGGCAGCACCGGCGGGCGCAACCGATACGGCGGCGACGGAACAGCCCGGCACTCATCGGTGGCCGCCAGGGCAATTCCCCGCAACCGGTTCCCTGCCGGATCGGACAGCGACCGCCGGAACGGCAGCCGCTAATTTTGCCGCGGATCCCCACCGCCGCCGCGGACGCGCCCGCCTGCCAGTGCTGGCAGTAGGAGGGGCCGTCGCCGCCTTGGCCTTCATGACCGGGACCGCGTATGTCATGGGAGGCGACGACGCCGTTCCCGTAGACGGCGCAGGGGCCTCCGCCCTCGCACACCCCGACGCCGCCGGACTGCCCGCCAGCGGTGAACCGGTCGGCGCGGGTGAGCTGTTGGACGCCGGCGGTCCCGGCAGCCCCAGCGGTCCCGGGGCAGAGGAAACCGAGCCCCGTGTTGCTTTCGGCCTGGGCGGCGAGCCCGACTTCACCCCCGCCGGGACGCTGAGCACCGGGCAGCTTGCCGCGTTCCGGTCGCAGGGATGGACATGTCCGGAGCTGCACGCCCTCGGATTCCATCTCATGTGGGCCCGCGCCGGTGTCATGGCCGGGGACGAGGTCCTGGAACTTCGCCTCACGGACGGCCAGCACTTCGCCACGGTCCTCGAGCAGCACGCTGCGGGCCGGGGCGCCGGTTCGCCCGCCACGCCCTCCGGGGCCGACGTTTCACCCATCAACGTGCTGACCGGACACGCCGCGGCGGCGGACGGCTTCACCCGGGCCAAGGCGGGCAGGCCCTCGGCTGCCCCCGAAACCGGAAATGGCGCCCTCTGGGTCAATCCTGCCCCGCCCTACCGGGCCATCTACCAGACGTCAGCGGCCACGTACACATACATTTCGGACCTGCCGGCCGAGCAGGCCGACGACGGCGCCGCCGCCCTCACCCGGGTCAGCAGCGGCACTCCGGGGCCGGGTTCACGCAACGGAATTCCGGAGCGGATCGAGCGTGGGCTGAGCCGAATCCTGGAGCGCCTGGCTCCGTGAGGCAGGTCCGGGGCGGACATGGTCGGCATTCGGCCCTCGCGAAGTCGTCGCCAGCCCGAGCGAGAGGGTAATCTTCCTAAAGTGCTTGGAATCAATGGACCGGAGTTCTTACTTCTGCTGATCATCGGCCTTCTGGTGATTGGTCCCAGCAGGCTGCCCGAATACACGCAGAAACTTGCCAATATCGTCAAGGAAGTGCGCCGGATGGCGTCCGGTGCGCGGGAGCAGATCAAGGAAGAAGTCGGCATCGATATCGATGATGTCGACTGGAAGAAGTACGATCCCCGCCAGTACGATCCACGCCGGATCATCAAGGAAGCGCTCCTCGACGATGACACCAAGCCGGTGAGCACCGGGGCGCCCGCCGCCACGGCCGCGGCCGCCACTGCGGTCGCAGAGCACCGCCCGGCGCGGATGGTGGAGCGGCTGCCCGAGGGCGAACCGGCTCCGTTCGACACAGAGGCGACCTAGGACCTCCCGCAGCCCTGGGCCCGCATACCGGGCCCCGGTCGGCAGCCGCCACCAGCGGGAGCCTGTCAGTGAGGCCCCGTCAGCGGGGTTGCAGGCCCAATGACATGCCCTTGAGCCCGCGGGGAACCGACGCCAGCTTGCCGGCGATTCCCGCCAGGGCCATGGCCGCAGGCGTCTCCGGGCGGCCCAGCACCAGCGGCACCCCGGAATCCCCTCCCTCACGCAGCAGGACGTCCAGGGGAATCTGGCCCAGCAAGGGCACATCCTCACCCACGGTGGCCGAGAGACGCTCGGCGAGCACGGCGCCGCCGCCGCTGCCGAACAGTTCCATCCTGCCGCCGTCGGGCATTTCAAGGTAGGACATGTTTTCCACGACGCCGGCCACGGTCTGGCCCGTCTGCGTTGCGATCGCCCCGGCCCGCTCGGCTACATCCGCGGCGGCCGCCTGCGGTGTGGTGACGACGAGGATCTGCGCCTTGGGCAGCAGCTGGGCGACGGAGATCGCGATGTCGCCCGTGCCCGGCGGCAGGTCCAGGAAAAGGGCATCGAGGTCGCCGAAGTAGACGTCCGTGAGGAATTGCTCCAGCGCCCGGTGCAGCATCGGTCCGCGCCAAGCCACGGGCTGGTTCCCGGTGACGAACATGCCGATGGAGATGACCTTGACCCCGTAGGCCACCGGCGGCAGGATCATGTCGTCCACCCGGGTGGGGGCCTGTGTGATGCCCATCAGCCCCGGAACGGAGAAACCATACACATCCGCGTCCACGATCCCCACACGGAGGCCCTGGGCAGCCAGTGCGCACGCCAGGTTGACCGTCACTGACGACTTGCCCACGCCGCCCTTGCCGCTGGCGACGGCGTACACCTTGGTCAGCGAGCCCGGCGCGTTGAACGGGATGCCGCGCTGGCCGCCTGCGCCGCGCAATTGCTCTTTGAGAGCGTCGCGCTGGACCTGCGTCATGACTTTCAAGTCCACCTCGACGCCGGTGACCCCCGGGACGGCGGACAGTGCCGCCTCGGTGTCGGCCGTGATGGTGCCGCGCAACGGGCAGCCCGCGATGGTTAGCAGTACCCCGATCCGCACCCGGCCGCCGTCGGCGATGTCCACGGACTCCACCATGCCGAGCTCGGTGATGGGGCGGCGGAGTTCAGGGTCGATCACGGTGGCAAGTGCGCCGTGCACTGCCTGTTCCAGGGGAGTGCGGTCCAGCGGGGTGCTCATGCGGGCGATGCTCAGCTCTCGGGGATGGTGCGGTGTGCGGGCAGGCGGGTGGGGTCGGCAGCGACCCCGGACTCGTTCACCGGCGGTTTCTCCGCCGGGTCTTCCCGCTTGCCTTCCTTCGCAGGGTAGTCCCGCTTGCCGCCGGACTTGACCCGCGGGATCTGCTGGGTTCGGGGGCTCCGTTGCTTGTCGCGCCGGTCCTTCATCTTCTCCTTGACCTTGTCCCGCGGCGTCTCGTGGACGCCGGCGGAAGGATCGTGCGTGCGCAGTTCCTCCTGGGCTTCCAGCATGTCCTCGAGCAGGCTGCGCAGCTCGGTGCGGACGTAGTCGCGGGTGGCGACTTCCCGCAATGCGATGCGCAGGGACGCAAGTTCCCGGGTCAGGTATTCGGTGTCGGAGAGATTGCGCTCGGCCCGCTGGCGGTCCTGCTGGAGGGAGACCTTGTCCCGGTCGTCCTGGCGGTTTTGCGCGAGCAGCAGGAGGGGGGCTGCGTATGAGGCCTGCAGGGAAAGCATGAGGGTCAGCAGCGTGAAGCCCAGTGCCCGTGAATCAAATTGCCATTGCTCCGGAGCCCAGGTGTTCCAGCACAGCCAGAAGACGCAGAACACGGTCATATAGAGCAGGAACTGGGGGGTGCCCATGAAACGGGCGAAGCCTTCCGTGGCATGGCCGAAGGCGTCCGGGTCGGGACGGAAGTTGGGCAGGATGCGCTGCCTGCCGCTCAATGGCGTGTCGAGGCCGCCTGAAGTCCTGCTGCCGGGACGCACGGGGGCGTTCCGTGGTGCGGTGGGATCAGCCAATGCGGCCTCCAAGCTTCCTTATCGGGGCGTCGTCGTCGTGGGCGCGCCAGTCGTCCGGCAACAGATGATCAAGCACGTCGTCAACAGTCACCGCCCCCACAAGCCGTCCGTCTTCGTTGACCACGGGGAGGGAGTTGAGGTTGTATGTTGCGAGCGTGCGGGCGACCTCGCTGATGTGGGCCTGGTCGGAGACCGGTTCCAGGTTCTTGTCCACCAAGTTGCCCAGCGGTTCCGGCGGCGGAAAACGCAGGAGCTGCTGGATATGGACGACGCCGAGGAATCGTCCCGTCGGGGTTTCCAGCGGTGGCCGGGCGACGAAGATCGAGGACGCCAGGGCGGGGGAGAGTTCTTCCCGGCGGACGTGGGCCAGTGCCTCGGCGACGGTTGCTTCCGGGGGCAGGATCACTGGAACCGGCGTCATGAGCCCGCCGGCGGTGTCCTCGTCGTATTCGAGCAGGCGGCGGACGTCCTCGGCGCCTTCGGGTTCCATCAGCTGCAGGAGCTCCTCGGCCTGCGCGCTGGGGAGCTCGGCGAGGAGGTCGGCGGCGTCGTCGGGGTCCATTTCCTCGAGGACGTCGGCGGCGCGGTGGACGTCCAGGGCGGAGAGGATCTCCACCTGGTCACCTTCCCGCATCTCCTGCAGGACGTCCGCGAGCCGCTCGTCCTGGAGCTCGCTGGCAACTTCGAAGCGGCGCTTGTCGCTCATTTCCTGGAGGGCTTCGGCGAAGTCGGCCGGCTTGAGGTCCTCGTGCGTGGCCACGAACTGGGTGGCGGCTTGCGGCTCGGTCTTGGCGCCTTGCCGGGCATCGGCCCAGTCGATGATCATGGTTTCGTTGCGGCGCAGCCGGCTCAGCGGCGAGAGCGAGTGGCCGCGGCGGACGAAGAGCTTGCTGACGAACCAGTCGCCGGAGCGGTGCTTGTCCATGGCGATGTCCTCGATGGTCGCATCGCCGCTGCCGTCCGCGAGGGTCACCCGGCGGTCGAACATTTCCGCCACGACGAGGGTTTCCGCGCCGCGCTGTTCGAAGCGGCGCAGATTGACCAGCCCGGTGCAGATGACCTGGGTTTGGTCGATCGATGTAATCCGGGTCATCGGGACGAATACCCGCTTCTTGCCGGGGACCTCGACGACGATGCCCACCACGTGCGGGGCGCCCCTGGTCCCGCGGGAGAGCACCACGACGTCGCGCAGCCGGCCCAGACGGTCGCCCAATGGGTCGAAGACGTCCAGTCCAAGGAGGCGCGCGACAAACACTCGCGAAAGATTCGTGCTCACCCCTACAGGCTACCGAGTCTGCTCTCTTTTAGCTGAATTTCCAGCCGCACACCAGCCGGATAGGTGAGAATGGGCTTATGTCAAACATTTTTGGTCCCAGGGCCGGTGCCCCCAACGGTTCGGATGAGGCCCGCGCCGTCCCGAGGGGCGACGTCGTCGGTTCCTACAACTCCTACCTGGATGCCCAGAAGGCGGTGGACTATCTGGCTGACCAGCAGTTCCCCGTGCAGATGGTGTCGATCGTGGGCAACGAATTGAAGATGGTGGAGCGGGTGACCGGCAGGCTGACCTATCCCCGCGTCGCACTCTCCGGCGCCCTCAGCGGCATGTGGTTCGGCCTGTTCGTCGGCGTCATGCTGTCCTTCTTCTCCACCACCCCCGGCTATTTCTCGATTGTGACGTCCGTGCTGATGGGTGCCGCGTTCTTCATGCTGTTCGGCATCGTCACCTACGCGATGCAGCGCGGCAAGCGTGACTTCACGTCCACGAGCCAGGTGGTGGCGACCAACTATGACGTCGTGGTCTCCTTCGAGGCCGCCGGCGAAGCGCGGCGCATGCTGCACCAGCTGCCCATGACGCCGCATGACGCGTCCGGTGCCGCGGCCGGCGGTTACGCGCAGCACGACTACCGTCATCAGGAACCCCAGCAGCCGGGGCAGCAGGGCCATGAGCCACAGCGCCCCGCGGGCTGGAACGATCCGTACGGCCAGCGGACTCCGGAGACCGGCGGCGAGGCGGCGGGACAATACCAGGGCGGTGCGCCCCAGCAGGAGGGCGCCGCAGGCCCTGCGCCGGCGGCAGCGGCCAGGGCGGACGAGCCGGCCCGACCGGCCGGCCGGGTCTCCGGGGTGACCTACCCGGACCTTCCGGACGGCCGACCGCAGTACGGCGTCAGGGTCACGGACACCGAGAAGCCCGCGCCGGGCCAGGACGGCCAGCAGCACTGATCCCGGGCCGCAAAAACAGGCAACAGAAAAGGGAGGGTTCCGGAACGTCCGGGACCCTCCCTTTTCGGATCTATGCCATTACCGGCTTTGGGCCTCTTTTGAGACTTTTCCGAGCTACGGCGTCTGGCCGTCGACCTCCAGGTAGATGCCCGCCATCCAGGACTCGACGTCGTCCGCCTTGCGCGGCAGTGCAGCGCTGAGGTTGACCGGCCCGCCAGCCGTCATGAGGATGTCGTCCTCGATCCGGACACCGATGCCGCGGTATTTCTCGGGGATGCCGATGTCCTCATTCTTGAAGTACAGGCCGGGCTCGATCGTGAAGACCATTCCGGGCGTGAGCACGCCGTCGAGGTAGAGTTCCCGCTTCGCCTGGGCGCAGTCGTGGACGTCGAGGCCGAGGTGGTGGCTGGTGCCGTGCGGCATCCACCGGCGGTGCTGCTGGCCCTCGGTGCTGACGGCTTCCTCCACGGCGACGGGCAGGAGACCCCATTCGGCGAGCCGTTCCGCCAGCACAGTGGTGGCCGCGGTGTGGATGTCCCGGAACTTGGTGCCGGGCTGGGCAGCGGCGAAGCCGGCGTCGGCGGCGTCGAGCACTGCCTCATAGACCTTGCGCTGGATCTCGGAGAACTTGCCGTTGGCCGGCAGGGTGCGGGTGACGTCGGCCGTGTACAGCGAGTCGGCCTCCACTCCGGCGTCCAGGAGCAGCAGTTCACCGGCGTTGATCTTGCCGGTGTTCCGGGTCCAGTGCAGCACGGTGGCGTTGTTGCCCGAGGCGGCAATGGTGTCGTAACCGAGCTCGTTGCCTTCCTCGCGGGCCCGGGCGAAGAACGCCCCTTCCACCACGCGCTCGCCGCGGTGGTGGGTCAGTGCCCGGGGAAGGGCCTTCACGACCTCCGTGAAGCCTGCGACCGTGGCCGCGACGGCGGTCTTCATCTGTTCGATTTCCCACTCGTCCTTGAGGAGGCGCAGCTCCGAGAGGGCCTCGGTGAGCTTCTCGTCCAGGGCGTCGAGGACACTCAGGTCAAGGTTGTCCGGGTCCTTGGCCGTGTTGTAGCGGGCGGTGTCCACGAGGGCGTCAATGTTGTCGTCAACCTTGCGGACCAGCCTGATGGAGATTCCGCCGATCTCGGGCGCACCAACGTTCTTGGTAATGGCGAGTTCGAGTTCGGCGATGTCCGCCGTGGCCAGTCCGAGCTTGGCCTGGAATTCGGCCAGGGTTGGGCGTGCACCGATCCAGAACTCCCCGGAACGGGAATCGGCGTAGAACTGCTCGGTGTCGCGGCCGGCCAGCGGACGGAAGTACAGGGTGGCGCGGTGGTGGCCGCCGTCGTCGCCCGTGCCTTCCGGCACCGGTTCCAGGATCAGGACCGCATCAGGTTCGTGGTCCAGGCCGAGACCGGTGAGGTGCGCGAAGGCGGAGTGCGGCCGGAAACGGTAGTCGCAGTCATTCGAGCGGACCTTCAGCGGACCGGCGGGGATGACCAGGCGTTCACCTTTGAACAGGCCTGAGATGGAGCGGCGCCGGGCTGCGGCGTGGCCGGCGACGGCGTCCCTTGCGGGGAGCTGTTGCGTGGCCGGCGCCCAGTTGCTGGCCATGAAGGCCTTGAAGGCGTCGGAGCTGGGCCGCTGTGAGCGGTTGTTGACGCGCTCTTCGAGGGGCTGGGAAGCGGAGACTAGGGTGTTATCTGCATCGTTCACCGTCCCATAGTCTCACCAGCGCCGCGGCTTAGGCCAACGGCACGCTCGCGCCGTGGGGCAGCTGGAGGAGCCCTGACACGATGGAAACGGCGTGGAGGAGCCGGGGCTTTGGATCCGGCCATCTACTAGGCTGGTGAGGTGAGGATTGACCTGCATGCGCACTCCAATGTTTCCGACGGCACCCAGATGCCGGCCGACGTCATGGAGTCCGCTGCCGCTGCCGGCCTCGACGTCATCGCCCTGACCGATCACGATTCCACGGCCGGGTGGGCGGAGGCCGCCGTCGCCGCCCGGAAGGCGGGGGTGGCCCTGGTCCCGGGCATGGAGATCTCGTGCCGGACGGCTGAAGGCATCAGCGTCCACCTGCTCAGCTACCTCCACGATCCCGCGCATCCGGGGCTGCTGGAGGAAATCACGAAATCCAAGGATGCCCGGCACACGAGGGCACAGCAGATGGTCACCCTGTTGTCCGAGGACTACCCGCTGACCTGGGACGACGTGATCCACCACGTCGCGCCGGGCGCCACCCTGGGCCGCCCGCACATCGCCGACGCGCTCGTCGCCGCGGGGGTCGTGGAGGACCGGGCCGAGGCCTTCGGCTCCATCCTCACCGCAAGGTCGCGCTACTGGGTCCAGCACTATGCGCCGGAGCCGGCGCTCGCCGTCGAACTGGTCCGTGCGGCCGGCGGCGTCCCGGTGTTCGCCCACCCTGTGGCGTCTGCCCGCGGGCGGATCGTGGGGGAGGAGACCTACCGGGAGATGATCGACGCCGGCCTGGCCGGCCTGGAAATTTTCCATCGGGACAATCCCGAGGAGGGCCGGAGGTTCCTCCGCCGCATCGCCGAACGCTACGGCCTGCTGGTCACGGGGTCTTCGGACTACCACGGCGCGGGAAAGCCGAACCTGCTGGGGGAGAACCTGACCTCCGCAGAAGTCTTTGCCCGGATCGAGGAACTGGGCACCGGCTCGTCGGTAGTCCGCTAAGGACCGGTCCGCTGAGACCCTAGACCATGAGGGCCTGAACCCGCGGTTGCGCTATCACTTAGCGTCGCCATAAGGCCCCTCAGGGCACCGTCAGGGCCCGAAGAGCCGCCGTAAGTGATAGTGCAACGGGCGGGGTGGCGTCAGGCCGCCGGGAACGACGTGAATTGCGCTTGCGCGGCCAGGCGCTTGGCCATGACGTCGATGGCCGGCTGGTTCTGGTCCACGCACACGAACCTGCGGTCCAGTTTCGCGGCCACGGATCCGAGCGTTCCGGAACCGGCAAAGAAGTCCAGGCACCAGTCACCGGGCCGGCTCGAGGCCGCAACCACGCGGCGGATGAGCCCCTCCGGTTTCTGCGTCGGGTAGCCGGTCTTCTCCTTGCCGGTCGGCGAAACGATCGTGTGCCACCACACATCCGTGGGAAGCTTGCCGAGCTCGCGCTTGGCGGGGGTGACGAGTCCGGGGGCCATGTACGGCTCACGGTCCACCTCGGCGCTGTCGAAGTGGTACTTCGCCGGGTTCTTGACGTAGACCAGGATGTTGTCGTGCTTGGTGGGCCAGCGGTACTTGGCCCGGGCACCGTAGTCGTACGCCCAGATGATCTCGTTCAGGAAGCACTCCCGGCCGAAGATCGCGTCCAGCATGACCTTCGCGTAGTGCACCTCGCGGTAGTCCAAATGCAGGTACAGGGTGCCGTCGTCGGCCAGGAGCCGCCAGGCTTCCACGAGCCGGGGCTCGAGGAAGGACCAGTAGTCGCTGAACGCGTCGTCGTACTTGTGCAGGGCGCCCTTGATGGTGTCGTAGGACCGGCCCTTGAACCCGACGCGGTCGCCCTCGCCGCCGGCATTGAGCACCATCTTGGTTTCCTGGCGCCGCTGGACCCGGCCGGTGTTGAAAGGGGGGTCCACGTATATCAGTGTGAAGGCGCCGTCCGGCAGCGTGGGGAGGTATTCCGCGTTGTCCGCGTGAACCACCAGATTGCTGCCGTCCGGCGCCCAGACGGTGTCAGTCATGGAGGGGATTAGGCCTCGGCGCCGCTCGGCTGTGCGTCGCCCCCGGCCACTACCTCGCCGTTGCGGCGGCGCGTGCGGGTCCGGCGCCGGGCGCGGGTCGCCCGGTCCACCTCGGTGGGGGCCTTCGCCGTTGCGGCGGCAGGAGTTTCCGGACCCTGTCCGTTGGCGGCGGACGCCGTTGCGGTCTCGGCCTCGGCGGGACGGCGACGGCGGTCGCCAGAGCGTCCGCCGGCCTCCGTGCCGCTGCGGCGCGAGTCGCGGCCGCCGGTGCGGCTGCCCTCGCGGGCACTCTCGCGGCTGCCGGTGCGGCTGCCTTCGCGGGCGCCGTCACGTCCACCCGTACGGCTGCCTTCGCGGGCGCCGTCACGGCCGCTGTCCTTTGCGCTGGTGCGCGAGTTCTTCTTGCCGGTCTCGCCGAGGTCCTCGAGGACTTCGGCGTCGACGCCGGCCAGCACGCGCTTGTCGCGGGGGAGCCGGCCCTTGGTGCCCGCGGGGATATCGAGTTCCTCGAACAGGTGGGGCGAGGAGGAATAGGTTTCCACGGGCTCGGGGTAGCTCAGGCCCAGGGCCTTGTTGATTAGCCCCCAGCGCGGCATGTCATCCCAGTCAACGAAGGTCACGGCGGTGCCCTTGTTGCCGGCGCGGCCCGTGCGGCCGACGCGGTGCAGGTAGATCTTCTCGTCCTCGACGCACTGGTAGTTAATCACGTGCGTGACGTCGTCGACGTCGATGCCGCGGGCGGCGACGTCGGTGGCGACGAGGACATCCACCTTGTTGTTGCGGAAGGCGCGCAGCGCCTGTTCGCGGGCGCCCTGGCCGAGGTCGCCGTGGATGGCAGCCGCAGCGAAACCGCGGTCCACCAGTTCTTCGGCTACCTTCGCGGCGGTGCGCTTGGTCTTCGTGAAGATGATGGTCCGGCCGCGTCCGCGGGCCTGCAGGATGCGGGCGACGACTTCGACCTTGTCCATGCTGTGGGCACGGTAGATCAACTGGCGGATGTCGCGCTTAGTCAGGCCTTCGTCGTCGGGGTCCGCGGCGCGGATGTGGGTCGGCTGGGTCATGTAGCGGCGGGCCATGGCGATGACCGGGCCGGGCATGGTGGCCGAGAACAGGAGCGTCTGGCGGACCGCGGGGGTACCGGCGATCAGGGTCTCAACGTCCGGCAGGAACCCGAGGTCCAGCATTTCGTCGGCTTCGTCGAGGATGACGATCTTGACGTTCTTCAGGCTCAGGTGCTTCTGCTTGAAGAGGTCGATCAGGCGGCCCGGGGTGCCGACGACGACTTCGACGCCGTTCTTCAGCGCCTCGACCTGCGGCTCGTAGGCGCGGCCGCCGTAAATGGTGGCGATGCGGGCGTTGCGCTTCTTCGCGGCGTTCTCGAGGTCCTTGGCAACCTGGACGGCGAGTTCGCGGGTGGGCACGATCACCAGGGCCTGCGGGGCGCCGGGAACGGCCAGCTTGTCGAAACCGGCGTCGTCACGGCCGACGACGCGCTGCAGCGCCGGGATGCCGAAGCCGAGGGTTTTGCCCGTACCGGTCTTGGCCTGGCCGATGATGTCGTGCCCGGCCAGTGCGACCGGCAGCGTCATGGCCTGGATCGGGAAGGGGTGGGTGATGCCGGCGTCGGCCAGGGACTCCACAATGTCCGCGCGGACGTTGAAGTCGGCGAAGGTCTTTTCGGCAATCTCGTGCGGCTTTTCGTCCGAGATAATGGTCTCTTCGGGCTCGATGGTCTCCGTGCCGGACTCATCGGTCAGAAGCTGGTGCGTGTGCAATTCACTCACAGGGGAGTTTCCTTATTCATTTTGGGCTGCGCTGCTTGCTCAACGGGGCCGGCCAAAGTGGCCGTTCCGGAGCACGCTCAGGCGCGCAAGCATTTCCAGTGGAAGCCGATCGCGGGCTATCTAAATGCTGGCACTGGGGACCAGCGGGTGTATCTCAAGATCGCGTAGGGGCGGGCTTGTTGAATTCGAAAATCATGGAAATCAACGACCGGGCATCCATTTCTACCTCTCCAGTCTAGCTGTACAAGGCACGGATCCTCGACTGGACCCGTGATCGCGCCGCGGAGTGGTGCCGGCCGCGGACCGATAGCGGGCCTGAAGCGGACCGTCAGCCCACGAGCTCCAGCTCGATTTCGCGGGTGGCGATGTCCGCTGACAGCACCCGGACCCGGACTTGAGTGCCCGGTTCCAGTTCGCCCGGGCATCGTGCGGTCACGGCGGGCTCGGCGATCTGGACGATCCCGGAGGGACCATTCCCGTTGCCGTTGGCTTTGCCGCCGTTCCCGTTCCCATTCCCGTTGACGCTGACCGCTGTGTTGCCGTTCGCGCTCTTCGCCGGTTTGGGGCCGGAGATGACGACGGCGTCGAATTCCTGGCCGACGTGGTTGACCAGCAGCGCCGCCTCCACGGTGTCCAGCGAGAGCCGCTCCAGCTTCGCGGCGAGCTGGTCCGAGGTGCCCATGATGGCCGGCAGGGACGGCAGGGCCTCCCGGGCCCAGGCCGGAACTTCGGTGCCGTTGCTCAGGGCCTCGCAGATCACCAGCACGAAACGGTCGACCAGCCGCCGCAGCGGCGCCGTGGAATGGGCGTAGGCCGCGCCGATGGCGGACTGGACGGCGGCTCCCGGCACGTTGCCGTCGAAGTGCGTGTACCCGGCACCGCGGAAAAGCATCCCGGCCGAATGCACAATGGCCAGCTGCCGGGGGTCCATGGGGTCCAGGGTCCGGAGGTACTCGCCGTAGCGCATTTCCCCATCCCAGGGCTTGCCGAGGGCCTGGGTCTGGCGGTGGAAGTGCCGCAGCGACGCCTCATCCGGGGCGGGCATGGTGCGCAGGATGCCCACCTTGCCCCGGAGCATGAGAGCGGCGGCGGCCATCCCGGTCATGAGTGAAATCTGGGCGTTCCAGTCCTCGACCGGCAGCGGCGGGGCGGCCACGATCCGGTAGCCGCCGTCGGGCAGCTGCTGGATCTCCTGTTCGGGCATATTCAGGCTCGCGCCGCCGCGCAGGCGTTCCTGCTCCACCCGCTTGATGCCCACCTCTTTGAGCAACTGCAGTACCGGGGACGCGGTGCCGGCGTCGAGCTCGGCCTGGACGCCCTTGTAGTTGAGCTTGGCCCGGCTGCGGACCTGCGCCCGGCGCACGAGGACCGCGGTCACCTCTGCGGCGGCGTCGAGCTCGAACTCCCAGACGAACGCCGCGCACAACTGCCCGGCGAGCAGGCTGCCGGCGGCCTCGCTGATGATCTCCGGGTGCAGCGGAATCCGGCCGTCCGGGGTGTAGAAGGTCTGGCCGCGGCGCCGGGTCTCGGCGTCGAGCGCCCCGCCCGGGGCGACAAAGGAGGGGACATCGGCGATGGCGTAGAACACCTTGTAGCCCCCGTTGCTCCGTTCGATGAACAGGGCCTGATCGAGGTCGGTGGACGATGCCGGATCAATGGTCACGAACTCGACGTGCGTCAGGTCCAGGTCCGGCAGCTTGTGCTCGGCCACCGCTGCTTCCGCGTCGCGCAGCACGCCCTCGGGGAACGGACCGGGCAGTTCCAGCGTGGTGCGCAACGCCTTGAGAGCCTCGGCAAGCTGGTTCTGCTGCTCGTGGACACTGGGGGTCAGGCGATGATGTGACACGAAAATCAGGGTAGCCCGATTTCCGCTATTAGTCTTGGATGATGAGCGCAACTGCGGACGATCCTGCCCTCTACAACAGCTTGGTGGCGGATCTGCTGGGGGTCCTGGCGTACGGCGAGCTTTCCGCCTTCGAGCGGCTGTCCTCGAGTGCCCGGTATTCGCCCACGCTGCATGACCGTGCGGTGCTGGGCAGCATGGCGGTGGTCGAGTTCCAGCATTACGAACTGGTCCGCGCCCGGATCGAGCACATGGGCCTGGACACCGAGGCTGTCATGCTGCCGTTCCAGCCGTCGGTGGACCACTTCCACGAGCGCACGCGCCCGGCGGACTGGTATGAGGCGCTCATGAAGGCCTACGTGATCGACACCGTCTCCGCGGACTTTTACCGCGCCGTCGGCCGGTACGTCGACGCCGGGACCCGGGAGCTGATCGGGCAGGTCCGCTCCACCGGCGAGTCCACGGCCGTGCTCCAGGAGCGGCTCAAGGCGGCCCTGGCCGATGATCCCCGGCTGGCGTCGCGCCTGGCGCTGTGGGCCAGGCGCCTGCTGGGCGAGGTCCTGACCCATGCCCAGCGGCTCAGCCTTGAGCACGCGTTCCTCGCCGGGCTCTCGGGCCTGGACGACGCCGGCGCCAGGGAGCTGGTCAGGGGCCTGACGGCCGAACTCGCAGCGAACCACGCCCGCCGGATGGCAGGGCTGGGGCTCGCCGGCTAGGTTCAGTGCAGGCCGGGAACCTGCCTAAGATGCCGCGGCGTCCAGCGCCGCCAGCAGCGCACCTGCGGCGTGGGCCGGATCAGGGGCGTCGGTGACCGCCCGGACCACCACGATCCGCCGGGCGCCGGCCTCGACTACCTGCTCAACGTTGCTGAGGTCGATCCCGCCGATCGCGAACCAGGGCATGACGCCGTCCACCTTGCCGGTTCCCTCAGCGTCCGCCCGGCCGATCGCCTGGGCGGCGTAGCGCACCAGGTCGAGGCCGACGGCGGCGCGTCCCGGTTTGGTGGGCGTCGCCCAGACGGGGCCCACACAGAAGTAGTCGAGCCCTTTGCGGCCGGGCGAGGCAGCAATGGCGGCGTCCACCTGTTTCGGGCTGTGGGTGGACAGGCCGATCACGGCGTCTTTGCCCAGGAAGCCGCGGGCGGCGTCGAGCGAAATGTCCTTCTGGCCGATATGGAACACGGGTGCCCCGGACAAGGACGCGATGTCCGCCCGGTCGTTGACGGCCCACAACCGTCCGTGGCGCTGGGCCGCGGCGTGCAGGACCTCCAGGAGTTCGAGTTCCTCGGCCGCCTCAAGTGTTTTATCGCGCAGCTGGATGATGTCCACACCGCCGGCGAAGGCGGCGTCAACGAAGTCCTCGAAGTCGCCGCGGTCCCTGCGGGCGTCAGTGCACAAGTAGAGGCGGGCGGTGGTGTGGAGGGGGTCCTGGCTCATGGGTCCAGCCTAGTTCCTCTAAACTGGGCGCATACCGCGGGAGCCCGCAGCAGCCAAGTCGCTGCTGCAGGGCTGAGAGGGCGTCAGAGCCGACCGCTTGACCTGATCCGGCTAGTACCGGCGTAGGGAAGGAATTTTTTTATGGGCACACGAGCCGGCCGCGCAGCCGCCGCCGCAAATGACGCCGCCGACGTTGCCGTGATCGGCGGCGGGGTGATTGGCCATGGCATCGCGTTCGAGGCCAGCCGCTCGGGCCGGTCTGTGGTTTTGATCGACGATGCTCCCGGCAGCGGAGCCAGCTGGGCCGCGGCCGGCATGCTGGCCCCCGTCAGCGAGCTGCATTACCAGGAGGAGCAGCTGCTGGAACTGATGCTTGAGTCGTCCCGGCTGTGGCCCGGATTCGCTGCCGGCCTCGACGCCGGCGGCGCGGATTCCCTGGCCGGTACCGGCTACCTGACGACGTCGACCCTCGCGGTCGGGGCCGACGCGGCGGACCGGCGCGCGCTCGCGGACCTGAGGGAGGTCCAGCAGGCCTGCGGCCTCACCGTGGAACCACTGACAGTGCGCGAGGCCCGCAGCCGGGAGCCCCTGCTGAGCCCGGGCATCTCCTGCGCCTTCGACATCCCGGCCGACCACCAGGTGGACCCCCGGCTGCTGCTCACCCGGCTCGCCAGCGTGCTCGGCGCGGAGGGCGGGAGCTTTGTCCGGCGGCGCGCGGCGGGCCTGCTGTGGCAGGACGGCACGGTTGCCGGGGTACGGCTCGCGGGCGGCGGTTCCGTGCGGGCTGCGGAAACGGTAATCGCCAACGGCCTTGGCGCCGCCGGGCTCGAGGACCTGCCCGCCGGGCTGGCGCTGCCGCTGCGGCCTGTCTATGGCGACATCCTCCGGCTTCGCGTGCCCCCGCGTCTGTTGCCGCTGCTCACGGCCACCGTGCGGGGCATGGTGCGCGGGGTCCCGGTGTACATCGTTCCCCGCCAGACCGGCACCGTGGTGATCGGAGCCACCCAGCGTGAGGACGGGCCGTCGGATCCCCATGCGGTTTCTGCCGGCGGCGTCTACCAGCTGCTAAGGGATGCCCAGCAGCTGGTGCCCGCGGTCGCCGAGCTGGAGCTGCTGGAAGCCGCGGCGAGGGCCCGGCCCGGCACGCCGGACAACGCCCCGTTGCTGGGACGGGTCGCCCGCCCGGACGGTGGGGACGTCCCGGGGCTCATCATCGCCACCGGTTTCTTCCGGCACGGCGTCCTGCTGACCCCCGCGGCTGCGGCCGTGTGCCGGCAACTCATGGACGGGACGCCGGACCCGCGCTGGGATGGGTTCCGCCCCGACCGTTTTTCCCGCACCCCGGACACGTCCGGGGACAGCCCCAAGAAGGAAGCAGCATGAACATCAGACTGAACGGAACGGAGCAGAGCGTCGCCGACGGCGCCTCCGTCAGCACTCTCGTCAGCCAGCTCACTGGCCGCAGCATCGGCCCCGACGGCCGGGCTGCCGACGGGGGCAAGCTCGGTGTCGCCGTGGCCCGCAACGCTGAGGTGGTGCCGCGCAGCCAGTGGCACGCCACGGCGCTCGCCGACGGCGACGACGTCGAACTTGTCACGGCAGTCCAGGGAGGATGACCAGCATGATCGAGACAACGTTGGCAGCAACACCAGCCGCACCCGCGGCCGGGGCAGTGGCCGACCCGTTCGTGGTCGACGGCGTGACGCTCGGCTCCCGCCTCATCATGGGCACCGGCGGTGCGCCGAGCCTGGACGGGCTGGGGGCGGCGCTCGTGGCTTCCGGCACCGAGCTGACCACCGTGGCAATGCGCCGCTATTCGCCAGCGGAGACCGGCTCTCTGTTTCAGCTGCTGGAGAATCACCGGATCCGGGTGCTGCCCAACACGGCCGGCTGCTTCACAGCCAGGGACGCCGTTCTCACCGCCGAGCTGGCCCGGGAAGCCCTGGAAACGGACTGGGTCAAGCTCGAAGTCATTGCCGACGAGCACACCTTGCTGCCGGACGCCGTCGAACTCGTAGACGCCACCGAACAGCTCGTGGCGCGCGGCTTCAAGGTCTTCGCCTACACCAACGACGATCCCGTGCTTGCCCTCCGGCTCGAAAACCTCGGCGCGGCGGCCGTGATGCCGCTGGGCGCCCCGATCGGCACCGGCCTGGGCATCCTGAACCCGCACAATATCGAGCTGATCGTCTCGCGGGCGTCCGTGCCCGTGGTGCTGGATGCAGGGATCGGCACAGCCTCGGACGCGGCCCTGGCGATGGAACTGGGCTGCGACGCCGTGCTGCTGGCTACGGCCGTGACCCGGGCGCAGAATCCCGTGCTCATGGGCGAGGCCTTCAAGCATGCCGTCATCGCCGGTAGGCTGGCAAAAAAGGCTGGCAGGATCCCGCGCCGCGAGCACGCGCTGGCGTCCTCGGCGATGGAAGGCCGGGCCGAGTTCCTCTGAGTCCGGCCGCTCCGGTAGGCCGTCTTGTCGGTCAACCAGTGAAGGAGACTGTCATGGCAGCCACGGATGACATCCTCACCCGCCCACAACTCGACGAAGCGCTGGCAGGCCTGCCGGATTGGCGGTACCGCCTCGGCGGGCTGGTGACCGTGTACAAGGCGCCGACGGCGGCCGCGGCACTCGAGCTGATCGCCGCCGTCGGGCGCCTCGCCGAAGAGCAGAACCACCACCCGGACCTGGACTGGCGCTTCAACCGGGTCTTTCTTCGCTACAGTTCCCATGACGTCGGCTCCGAGGTGACGCAGCGGGACGTCAAGGCGGCCGCTGCGGCCAGTGCGGCGGCCGCCGCAGTCGCTGCCACCGCGCAACCGGGGCTGTACCGGACCGTGGAAGTAGCCATCGATTCGGAGAATCCCGCCGGGATTTCGGAGGTCTGGCGGGTCGCCCTCGGTTACCGCAAGGGCAGACTCGGGGATCTCACGGACCCCTACGGCCGCGGCCCTTCGCTCCGGTTCCGGGAAACGACCACCCCAAGGGCCAGCCGCATCCATGTGGACATCCACCGGAGCCAGGCCGAATCCGGGCCCGTACTGGACCAGACCGCGGCTACCGGGGCATTAATCAACCGTGACCACGCACCCCATTGGGTGGTGGTCACGGATGCGCAAGGAAACCGGCTGTGCTTGTGTACCGAGGACGGCCACGGACCGGACCTGCCGGCGTAGGGCACTGCCCTGCCGATGCCCCGCCTGCTGGTGCCCCCGGAGGGGCCGTTAGAGCTTCAGGATTGCGGTGAGCCGCTCGGTGTCCTGCCGGGTCCGGGTCTTGCCCAGGTACACCACGGACGCGATCGAGGCCGCGGTGCCCAGGAGCATCGGCAGGATCCACGGGATCCAGGTCAGGCCTGGCTGGTAGCCAAGTCCGGCCGCAATGAAGATGATCCAGCTCAGCATGCCGACGGTCGCAGCGACTCCCGCCGGGACGCTGACACCGTATTTCGTGTGCCGCTTGTCGTTGGCCCACACGACAAAGCCCGCAGCAACGGTCACGATGGCAACCACAATCAGGGAAAGCATTCAGGACACCTCACGCTGGTGAAGAAAACGACAATGAAGAAACGACAGTGGAGAAACGCCGGGGCTAAACGCTCGGGCTAGAGGGCGCCGAAGCCGACGCGGCGGGCCTCTTCTGCACCGATTTCCACGTAGCCCAGAACGTTGGCGGGGACGATCACCAGGCGGCCCTTGTCGTCCTTCAGCCGCAGTTCGCCGCCCTTGGCGATCGCGTCGCCGACCACCTTGGCGACGGCGTCGGCGTCCTGTGTCGATTCAAGGACAAGTTCGCGGCCAATGTTCTGAATACCAATCTTTACTTCCACAGCAAGGCCTCCCAGCCAATCAACGTCCAAAAAATGTCTAAGGTCAATCTCTATTTGTAGTCTAGGTCTCTTTGGGGAAGCGGGAGATTCCGCGCCAAGCTAAACGGTAGATGAGGTCGCTGGCTACATCGAGATCCAGGTTCCCGGCCGTTTCCAACCAGTACCGGGCGCTCACCTGGGCCATTCCAGCGAGCCCGCGGCCCAGCAGCCGGGCTTCCAGTTCGGGCAGCTTGGTGTCCTCGGCGATGACGCGGGCGACGGCGTCGGCAAAGGTCTTGTTGAATGTTTCCAGCCGTGCACTGACGTCGGGATCGTTGATCAGGTCTGATTCGAAGACCAGCCGGTGCGCCTGGTCGTCGTGGGCAATGAAGCGGAAGTAGGCGCGCATGACCGCCTGGACGCGTTCGTCATTGTCCGTGGTGGAATTCAGGGCGCCAAGCAGCAGATCGATCAGGGTGCTGAGGTGGCTGTCCAGCAATGCCAGGTACAGGTCCCGTTTGGAAGGGAAGTGCTGGTACAGCACCGGCTTGCTGACGTGGGCGGTCTCGGCGATCTCATCCATGGCGGCACCGTGATAGCCGTTCGCCACGAAAACTTCCTGCGCGGCCGCCAACAGCTGCGCCCGGCGTTCGTCACGGGGCAGGCGGGCCGAGCGCTGGCCGCTCCGTGTCTGTCCGGCCGGCGGCTTGCCGGTCTCGTCCCGTTCCACCGGTGCCTGATGAACCACGTCGGCCTTCTTTCCTTTTCACCCCATTGCGCGCAATGGCACTCAACTGCACTTGTACTGAACTACCTTGCACTCAATTACACCTTACGCGCGGGTAATATGACCTGGCGGTATCTTCGGGCATAGATTGAAGTATGGCTTCCAAGTTCACCGCCACCGGCGCCCCCGCAACCCCCCAGACGCAGCTGGATCCGCGGCCCGGGCCGCTGGTTGACCCGGCAGGGGAGCTCAGCCCCGACGAGGTGGAACGCTACTCGCGCCACCTGATCATCCCGGAGATCGGCGCAATCGGTCAGCGGCGCCTCAAGAACGCGAAAGTCCTCGTCATCGGGGCCGGCGGCCTTGGCTCCCCGGCCCTGCTCTATCTCGCCGCTGCCGGGGTCGGCACCCTCGGCATCGTTGACGATGACGACGTCGACCTTAGCAACCTCCAGCGCCAGATCATCCACGGCGTCGCGGATGTGGGCCGGCCCAAAATCGAGTCCGCCCGCGACGCCATTGCGGCCCTGAACCCGCTCGTGGACGTCCGGCTCCACAACGTCCGCCTCGACGCGACCAACGCGCTGGAACTCTTTGCCGGCTACGACCTCATCCTCGACGGCGCCGACAATTTTGCCACCCGCTACCTCGTCAACGACGCCGCTGCCATCCTCCGCAAGCCCTACGTCTGGGGATCGATCTTCCGCTTCGACGGCCAGGTCAGCGTCTTTTGGGAGCAGTTCGGGCCCACCTACCGGGACCTCTACCCGGAGGCGCCGCCGGCCGGATCCGTGCCGTCCTGCGGCGAAGGCGGCGTGTTCGGCATGCTGTGCGCCGCCGTCGGGGCGCTGATGGTGACCGAGGCTGTCAAGCTGATCACCGGCGTCGGCCGGTCCCTGCTGGGCCGGCTGGCCCTCTATGACGCGCTCGGCGGCACCTGGCGCGAGATCAAGGTGGCCCGGGACCCCGAGGCGGTGCGCGTCACTGAGCTTACCGATTACGAGGCATTTTGCGGGATAACCCCGACGGCGGATGCCGGCACCGAGCACACCGTGACGGCGACCCAGCTCGCCACCATGCTGGCCTCACGCAAGGCTGGCCTCAAGGACTTCCACCTCATTGACGTGCGGGAGCAAGGGGAGTACGAGATTGTCCGCATTGACGGGTCGGTGCTGATCCCGCAGGGCCACATCCTTGCCGGGGAGGCGTGGCAGGAACTGCCCCAGGATGCCGAAATTGTCTTCCACTGCAAGGGCGGAACACGTTCCGCCGCCGTCCTGTCCGCAGCCCGAGCCGCCGGGTACGAGCGCGTCAGCCACCTCGAGGGCGGCATTCTCGCCTGGGTCCGGGACGTGGAACCCGGGAAGCCGGTGTACTGAGGCCAACCGCCCAGCCGGCCAGCCGCGCCGCGGCCGCCGAAAAATGCTCCGCCAAGCGGCGCCCTCCTACGAAAGGCCTGGCCATGAGCGAGGAAAATACCCTGACACCCCAGCGCAAGATTGGCTCTGGCTTTGGCCGGGAGTCGACGGCGGCCGAGGTGATTGCCGGCATCGACCTGACGGGGAAGACCGCGATCGTGACGGGCGGCTACTCGGGACTGGGCCTGGAGACCGTGCGGGCACTGGCCTCCGCCGGTGCCGCCGTTGTGGTGCCGGCCCGCCGGCCGGAGCACGCCCGGGACGTCCTCGCAGAGGCCGGGCTGACGGCTACCGAACGCGGCGGAGTCAGCGTTGCCGAAATGGATCTGGCGGACCAGGCCAGCGTGAAGGAGTTCGCCGCCGGCTTCCTGGCGGGCGCGGCGCCCGGCGCAAAACGCAGCCTGGACATCCTGATCAACAACGCCGCCATCATGGCGAGTCCGGAGCGCAGGGTGGGCCCCGGCTGGGAATCGCAGTTCGCCACGAACCACCTGGGTCATTTTGCCCTCACCAACCTGCTGTGGCCCGCGCTTACCGCGGCGCAGGGAGCCCGCGTGGTCTCGCTGTCCTCCACCGGCCACAAGCTCTCGGGGATCCGGTTCGATGACATCAATTTCGACTCCGGCTACGACAAATGGCGCGCCTACGGCCAGGCCAAGACGGCCAACGCGCTCTTCGCCGTCCAGCTCGATGCCCTGGGCCGGGACTTCGGCGTGCGCGCTTTCGCCGTACATCCGGGCGGGATCATGACGGAACTGCAGCGGCACCTGCCGCGCGAAGAGATGATCGCCGCAGGCTGGATGGACGCGGACGGCAAGCTCGACCCGCGCTTCAAGACACCGGCGCAGGGCGCCGCCACTTCGGTCTGGGCCGCGACGGCTCCGGCGCTCGAGGGAATGGGCGGCGTCTACTGCGAGGACTGCGACATCGCCGAAGCCACGGTGCCGGGATCTCCCGAAGCGAGGATCCGGGGCGTGGATGCGCATGCCGTGGACCGCGAGGCTGCCGCGCAGCTGTGGCAGATGTCGGCCGAAATGACCGGAATCAACGCATTCCGCTGATAGACACCGGCAGGCACCGGACGGCGCTGACTACGCGGGGCGGTTACGCCCGGGGGCCTCGGGGCAGTTACGCGGTTTCGCGGATATCGCCCGCGCCGGAGATGTGGTCCCCAGGGTTGCCGATAGCTGCGTTGTGGTCGACGGGGCACGCGGCCACGGAGCCGGCAGCACCTGAGGCCGGTGCACCGGCGGCGGGCTCCACTGTGATGCCGTACAGCGCCTCAAGACCGGCAATGTAGGTCTCCTGCTGTCCGTTGGAGGCCAGTTCGCGCGCCCGGACGGTGGGGATATGCAGGAGTTGTTTCACCATGCGGCGCAGGGCGAATTCGACTTCCTCGGCGGCAGCGGTGCAGCCGTGCCGGGCCCGGACCTTTTCCATCTCCGCGTCCAGGACGTTCATCGTGTGGCGGCGCAAGGCGACTATCGCCGAGTCCACGGACCGCGCCTCGCGCTCCTGCTCAAAGGCGCTGGCGGCCCCGGATACGATGCTGCTGGCCTGCTCGAGCGACTCGGCCTGTTCCTGCGGCGCGGCCAGCCGGACGGATTCGAGCGTGAGCAATTCGACGCCGTCGAGATCGCCCACCGCGGGGTCGAAGTCATGGGTCAGGGCGAGGTCAATCGCGATGAGCGGCTGGGGCGAGTTAGCCCGGATCCGGGCGAGATCGCCCGCTTCGACCCGGCTGTCGGAGCCGCTGCAGCCGATCATGACGTCGGCCCCGGCAACTGCGGCCGGAAGGGTGTCCTCGTCCAGGGCTGTGCCGCCCCGGGTGGCGACAAAGCCGGCGGCGCGGCCGGAGGAGGAATAGACAAAGACGTCGGTGCAGCCGCGTTCGCGCAGCAGCGACATGGTGGCTCCGGCGTAGGCGCCGGTCCCGAAGACGACAGCTTTCTTGGCGGACCAGTCCGCGTTTTCCGACAGGTCCGTCGCGAGATCCAGCGCGACGGAGACTATGGACAGGCCGCGCGAACCCAGCGCCGTCTGGGCGCCGACGTCCTTGGCGGTCTTGGACGCAGCCTGGAACAGCCGGACCAGGCCGGAACTGGCGGTGCCCTCGTGCTGGGCGGTGATCAGGGCGCGGCGGACCTGGCCGGCAATTTCGCGTTCGCCGACCACGGCGGAGTCCAGTCCGGAGCTGACGGCGAAAAGATGCTGGCTGACCTCGGCGCCGGTGCGGGTGCTGAAGGCGCGGGAGACGAGCTGATCGTTGAGTCCGCTGGCTCCGCTGATCTGGGTGATGAGGGCCGCCCGGGCTGCGTCGACAGCGTCAGGATGCGGGGCTTCACCATAAATTTCAAGGCGGTTGCAGGTGGCAAGGACAACGGCACCCGCCACGGCCGGCGATCCGGCGAGGGCGGATGTGGCGAGCCCTGAAGCGCCGGTGCTCAACTGAGCAACGGTTTCGAGGTCGATGTCGGCGTGTGTAGCCACCAATGAAAAAAGAACCACAGCACCACCATCATAGCTTTTTCGTGCCCGTGTAGAACAACTGTCCCGGCGTGGGTTCGGGCACGCCGGCCTGTGATTCCCGCCACCGTGCGGCGCTCGTGGCCAGTGTGAGAGGCACCGTGACAGGCTGTCGTTATCTTTTGGGCACAAATTTGGGCACAATCGAAGGCATGACTCCAAGCGCTGCGGCACGTGCCGGCACCACCACATTCAGTATGTCCGAGGGCAATGCTGCCAACGATGGCGGCGTCGTGGATGGCGCCGCAGGCGGCCTCGATGCCGGGCACCCGCTGATGGACGGCCGCACCGCAAGCTCGCCGCTGATCACGGCCTACCGCGGCGGCAAGCCCTCCCGCCGACCGGTCTGGTTCATGCGCCAGGCAGGCCGGTCGCTGCCCGAATACCTCAAGATCCGTGAGGGCGTCGCGATGCTGGACTCGTGCCTGCGCCCCGAGCTGGCTTCCGAGATCACCCTGCAGCCGGTCCGCCGCCACGACGTCGATGCCGCCATCTTCTTCTCGGACATTGTCATCCCGCTCAAGCTGGCCGGCGTGGGTGTGGACATCGTGCCCGGCGTCGGACCCGTCCTGGACAAACCGGTCCGCACGGCCGCGGACGTTGCCGCTCTGCCGCAGCTGACCTGGGAGGCCTTGGAGCCTATCCGCGAAGCTGTCCGGCTTACGGTGGCCGAGCTCGGCAGCACGCCGTTGATCGGCTTCGCCGGTGCGCCCTTCACCCTCGCCGCCTACATGGTGGAAGGCAAGCCTTCCCGCGACCACCTCGGCCCGCGCACCATGATGCACGCCGACCCCGAGACCTGGACTGCGCTGGCCAACTGGGCCGCGGACGCCTCCGGGATGTTCCTCCGCGCCCAGCTGGAAGCCGGCGCCTCGGCCGGCCAGCTCTTCGATTCCTGGGCCGGTTCGCTGGGACTGGCCGACTACAAGCGCTTCGTTGCGCCGGCGTCGTCCCGTGCCCTGGACCATGTCCGGCACCTTGGCGCGCCGCTGATCCACTTCGGCACCGGCACCTCCGAACTGCTCGTCGCGATGCGCGACGTCGGCGTCGACGTCGTGGGGGTCGACTATCGGCTGCCGCTGGACGAGGCCAACCGCCGCCTTGGCGGCACCGTTCCTCTGCAGGGCAACATCGACCCGGCCCTGCTCTCGGCGCCGTGGGAAGTCCTCGAAGCGCATGTCCGCGACGTGCTCGCGGCCGGCTCCGCGGCTCCCGGGCACGTGGTGAACCTCGGCCACGGGGTGCCGCCGGAGACGGATCCTGAGGTGCTCACGCGCGTGGTCGAACTCATCCACTCCATCGCTCCGGAGTAAGAGCGTGGACGCGGGCCCCGCCGGGACTCCCTTGGAAGGCACCGCCGTCGTGATTGGGGGCGGGATCTCCGGCCTGCTTGCGGCCCGGGAGTTCGCCCGGGCCGGCGTCCGCACCACCGTCCTCGAAGCCAGCGAAGCCTGGGGCGGCTGCATCGGCGGCCATGCCGTGGCCGGATTGACCCTGGACAGCGGCGCAGAATCTTTCGCCACCCGTACCACCGCCGTAGCCGACCTCGCGGCGGAGCTCGGGCTGGCTGGCGAGATCGTCGCTCCGAACCCCGGCGGCGCTTGGGTCCAGCTGCCCGACGGCCCGCGGGAACTGCCCAAGACCGGCGTCCTGGGCATCCCGGCCAGCCCGTGGGACCCGGAAGTCCTCCGGTCACTGGGCCTGCTGGGTTCCCTCCGCGCCTCCCTCGATGCCGTGCTGCCGGCCTGGCTGGGCACCGGCGCCGAGGCCACGAGCGTGTCAGCCCTGGTCCGCCGGCGGATGGGCAGCCGGGTCCTGGACCGGCTCGTGGCACCGGTTGTCGGGGGCGTCCACTCGGCCGATCCCGCAGTGCTCGACGTCGACATGGTGGCCCCCGGGCTGCGTGCCGGCATCCGTGAGCACGGTTCCCTCGCCGCCGCCGTCGCGGCCCAGCGCAGGGGAGCGGCGGCCGCCACGGCCGGACCGGCCGGTTCCGCGAGGGCCCAGTCAGCGGGGCTCCGGAAGGCCGGGTCCGCCGTCGCCGGGCTGCGCGGTGGAATGCACACTCTCGTCGCCGCCCTGCTCGCCGATCTCCGCCAGCGCGGCGTCACCCTGCTCAACGGCACCTCGGCCCGGTCCGTGCAGCGCACAGCCGACGGCTGGCGGGTGGCCACTGACCGGGCCATATTCGACGCCGGATTCCTCGTGGTTGCGGTGGAGGGCCCCGCGGCCGTCGGGCTGCTTGAGGACACACTGCCCGAACTTGCCGGCCTCCGCCCCGACGCCGGACCCGATGTCTGCCTGGTCACGCTTGTGGTGGATCTGCCTGCCCTTGACCCGGCGCCGCGCGGCACCGGCGTGCTTGTGGCGCCGCAGAGCCCGGGCGTGCAGGCCAAGGCGCTGACCCACGCCACCGCCAAGTGGGCCTGGCTGGCGGAGCGGACAGGCCCGGGAAGGCATGTGCTCCGGCTCTCCTACGGACGCGCTGCTGCCGCAGGCCCGGCGCGGGAGCCCGGAGCCGGGGGAGCGCCCATGGCCCCGCACTCTGACGATGAGCTGTTCCGCGCAGCGCTGGCTGACGCCTCGGCCCTGCTGGGCGTTCCCGTCGGCGCCGGGGACGTGGCGGACTGGGACGTGGTCCGCTGGGCCGGTGCGCTGCCCTTTGCGTCGCTGGGCCACAGGCAGCGCGTCGCGGCCGTCCGGAGCATCTGTGCAGCGGACGGCACGCTTGCCGTGGTGGGCGGCTGGCTGTCCGGCAACGGCCTGGCCGCGATCGTGGCCGACACCCCGGGGCAGGTCCAAACCCTGTTGTCCTGATCACGGTCTCTCGAGTCCCAAAAGCACCCTCAGCCACAGGAATAACAGTGGTTCCCAGGCACCCTGAACCTCTCCGGTCCCGTGTGGTTTCCTGCCGGATTTCCGCGGTTTTTGCAAGTTTTTCCTGCCGGTCGATTGCGGCTAGGGTCGATGACCATGGTTATTTTCAGGTCCAAGGTGTCCACAACGAAAAACGGGCGTCATTGGGGCCTTCGACGCGGCGCGGCGGCAGTCGCCCTCGGGGCGGTGCTGGCTGCCACCGCAGGGGTTCCGGCCTCACATGCGGCCACCGGGCTGTCCGCGGCAGCGTCCGCGCCGTCGGCGCAGGGCTCGCTGAGCCTCGGCCTCGATGACGTGCTGGATGGCCTGCTGGGCTCCGCGACGACGCCGAGCCACTCGCCCTCCGGCGGCTCGGACGAGGACACCCCTTCGCGGCCACCGTCGCACAGCAGCCCGGAGCCCAGCGATCCCAGTGACCCACAGCCCAGCACTCCCCAGCCCACGGCACCGCCCACCAGCACCCCGCCCACCAGCACCTCGTCCGCGAAACCTGCGCCGCCCGCCGCCCCGCAGGTCCCCGGCACGCCGCCCGCCGCCCCGGCACCGGGAGCTCCCGCCGCTGGCGGATCCGCCGGATCCGCTCCCACAGGAGAAGCTCCCGGCCAGCCAGCACCGGGAAGCGGCAGCGCCGACCAGACCGCCGAGCCCGGGGCAGCAGTGCCGGCCGTGGGCAGCGGTACCGGCACGCAGGCGCCGGCCTCGAAACCGGCCACATCGCACCCTTCCCCAGCCGGTTCAAACACAGCCGGTGCGACCATGACCCCGGCCAAGGGCCACGCCGGCAACTCCTCCCTGGAGGCGACGTCGGTGGTGAAACCTGCGGGGCTGTCACCGCTGGTCGGCTGGGGCATCGGCCTGGTGGTGTTCTCGCTCGGTGCCGGCGTCGCGGCGGTCCGGATGCGCCGGAGCTGACAGGACCTTTTCTGGCTGACCCGCCCGCCGCGGACCGCTGACCCGCCTGCCGCTGACCCGCCTGCCCCAGAGCAGCCTCCCGGGTGTGAAATAAAGCACTTCTACGCGTTGTAGAAGTGCTTTTTTTCGACTTAGCTGGGGAGAGGAGGCAGACTGGTATGCATGAGCCACACTTCTGCCGAATCTGTCACTAAAACCGGAATGTCAGCCCCCGGGGAATCAGTCGCCGGGGCAGCGGCGCCCGAAGATTCAACCGAGCAGTTCTTCACCCTCTGGACCGTTTTCAAGCGGTCCGAGGACATCCTGCGGGGCCCTGATGCAGCCGAAGACTTCGAAGCGCTGATGAAAAGCCTCGCCGACGCCGGCGTTGTCCACCGCGGCAGCTACGACGTCTCTGCGATGCGGGCCGACGCGGACATCATGGTCTGGCTGCATGGTCCCCGGCCGGAAGCGCTGCAGCGTGCAGTCCGGGACATCCGGCGCAGCAAACTGTTCGCAGGCACAGAGATCGTCTGGTCAGCCATGGGCGTGCACCGCGAGGCCGAGTTCGCCAAGAACCACACTCCGGCGTTCTCCCGCGGTGTGGAACCTGCAGAGTGGCTCTGCGTCTACCCCTTCGTCCGCTCCTACGAGTGGTACCTCCTGCCGGACGCCGAGCGTGGCGCCATGCTCCGCGACCACGGCATGCTGGGCCGCGACTTCCCCCAGGTCATCTCCAACACGGTCTCCTCCTTCGCCCTGGGCGACTGGGAATGGATCCTCGGCCTGGAAGCCCCCGAACTCGTGGACCTCGTGGACCTGATGCGTCACCTGCGGTCCACCGAAGCCCGGCACCATGTCCGGGAAGAAATCCCCTTCTACACTGGCCGCCGCGTCACCGCCGCCGAGATTGCCGAGGTCCTTGCATGAGTCCGTTGGATCCCCAGGAATCCGCCGCCTCAGTAACCGCAGTGAACCCCGTCACCGAGGCCGGCCGGATGGCCCCCAAGGAGTACGACGCCGTGCTCCTCGCCTCCTTCGGCGGGCCCGAGGGGCAGGAGGACGTCATCCCGTTCCTCCGCAACGTCACCCGCGGCCGCGGCATCCCGGACGAACGGCTCGAAGAGGTCTCGCACCATTACCGCGCCAACGGCGGCATCAGCCCCATCAACGGACAGAACCGTGAGCTCAAGGCCGGCCTCGAGGCCGAACTTGCCGCCCGCGGCATCGGGCTGCCCGTTTTCTGGGGCAACCGCAACTGGGACCCGTACATCCCGCAGACCCTGCAGGAGATCTACGACGCCGGCCACCGCAAGGTCCTCATGCTCACCACGAGCGCCTACTCCTGCTACTCCAGCTGCCGCCAGTACCGCGAGGACATTGGCATGGCACTGACGGAAACCGGGCTCGACGGCAAGCTCGAGGTCGACAAGGTGCGCCAGTACTTCGACCACCCCGGCTTCGTAGAACCCTTCATCGAAGGCACCGCCGCCGGCCTTGCCGACGTCCGGGCCCAGCTGGCCGCGGCGGGCACCCCGGACGCCCCCGTGCACATCCTGTTCGCGACGCACTCCATCCCTACCCGCGACGCCGAGGCCGCCGGGCGGTCCGAGGACGAGCCCCGCACCTTCGAGGAAGACTCCGCCTACGCCGCGCAGCACCTGGCCTCCGGCAGCGAGATCATCCGCCGGGTCGAGGTCGAGCAGGGCCTGACCGCACCGTGGTCCCTCGTCTACCAGTCCCGCTCCGGAGCCCCGCACGTGCCGTGGCTCGAACCGGACATCAACGACGCCATCGAGGAGCTCGCCGGCCAGGGCGTCAAGGGCATCGTGATTGTGCCGCTGGGCTTTGTCAGTGACCACATGGAAGTGGTCTGGGACCTGGACACCGAGGCGCTCGAGACCTGCGCAAAGCTGGATCTGACCGCCACCCGCGTCCCCACCCCCGGAACGCACCGCAAGTTTGTCGCCGGGCTCGTGGACCTCATCTGCGAGCGGACCGTCGCGAACAACATCGCCGAGCGTCCCCACCTGACCAAGCTCGGCCCCTGGTACGACGTTTGCCGGCCCGGCTGCTGCGCGAACTTCCGCGGCGAAAAGCCCACCGTCGCCGGAGCCGACACCACCGTCGGGACCGGGCACGATCCTTACCCGGCCGCACCCGTGGCTGCGGGCGCGGCATCGGCTACGGCTGCGACGGCGGCAGGCCGGGGGACCCCATGACCGTCCGGATCGGCACCCGCGCCAGCAAGCTGGCCCTGACCCAGACCCAGCAGACCGCGGACCAGCTGGCCGCCGTCGGAGGGTTCCCCGTCGAGCTCGTCCACATCCGGACCGAAGGTGATGTCCTCAAGGGCTCGCTGTCCCAGATGGGCGGCACCGGTGTATTCGTCGCCGCGCTCCGCGACGCCTTGCTGCAGGACAAATGCGACGTCGCCGTGCATTCGCTCAAGGACCTTCCCACCGGTCCGGCCTTGGGGCTGAGCCTCGCCGCCACACCGAAACGCGTCGACGTCCGGGACGTGCTGTGCGCCCATGGCGGGCTCAAGCTCGCCGACCTGCCCGAGGGAGCCACCGTGGGCACCGGCTCCCCGCGGCGCGCAGCCCAGCTCCGTGCCGCCCGCCCCGACCTGGACATCCGTGACATCCGCGGCAACGTGGAAACCCGGCTGGGGCGCGTCCCGGGCCTGGCGGGCAACACGAACGACGCCGTCGTCGACGGCAAGTCCTGCGACCTCGACGCCGTCGTGCTCGCCGCCGCCGGACTGCACCGGATCGGCCGGCTTGACGCCGTCAGCGAGTATCTCGAGACGGACGTCATGCTCCCTGCCGCCGGGCAGGGTGCCCTGGCGATCGAATGCCGCACGGCCGATGCGCCCCGCAGGGCCGGGTCGACGGAAGGCTCCCAGGGCGTGCTGGCGCAGGCCCTCGCGGCCCTCGATGATCCGGACACCCGGCTCGCCGTCACAGCCGAACGTGCTTTGCTGGCCCGCCTGGAAGCCGGATGCGCCGCCCCCGTGGGCGCCTACGCCTACCGCAAGGGCAGCATGCTGTACCTCGAGGCGGTGGTCTGCGCTGTCGACGGCACGGCAACGGTCCGCGACAAGAAGGCCACCGATGGCCTCACCGAGATCGGGGCAACGCTGCTCGGGATCGAACTGGCCGAAGTCCTGCTGGCCGGCGGCGCCGCCGGCATCGCGGACCTGGCAGCTTCCTGAACCGCGGATTCCACACTTTATGGGACGGCAAAGCGACCGAAACCACATGGGCGGGCCGGCCGGCACGAGGGTGCCGGACGGCGCCCGTGTGCTGGTTGCCCGCAGCCCGGACCGGGCGGGGGAGCTCGTCACGGCCCTCCGCCGTGTGGGTGCCGAGCCCATGCTCCTGCCGCTGATCGACTTCGAGCAGGCGAGTGACCAGCACTCCCTTGACGTCGCCTTCGACGCGCTCGGCGCCGGGGCCTACACCTGGCTTGTGATCAGCAGCGTGACCACCGTCCAGGCTCTTGAGTCGAAGGCCGCCGAACGGGGCGCTTCCCTCAGCAACTGGCTGCCCGGCGGTCTCCTCGTGGCCACGATTGGCCCGGCCACCCGCACTTTCCTGGAATCCCGGGGTATCAGCGTGGACCTTGCCCCCACGGGCCAGCAATCCGGAACGGGCCTGCTCGACATCTGGCCCGCGAACCAGGGCAGCGTGCTCCTGCCCCAAGCGGACATTGCCGACCCGCGGCTCCGCAGGGGCCTCGAGGCCCGCGGCGCCTTCGTCCAGGCCGTCACGGCCTACAACACGGTCGAATATCCCGCAGATCCGCGCCGGGCCCTGCCCGCCTTCCCGTCCGGCCCCGTGCCGGCCTCACCGCAGACCTTGACGCAACGGGCCGGTCCCGTGGGGCAGGACGCGCCCCCGCCCACAGTGCTCACCGTGGCCGAGGCGAAGGCGGAAATCGGTGCCGGCCGGCTGCACGCCGTGGTCGCCGCCTCGCCCAGCGCCGCCCGCCGCATCCACGCGGACCTCGCCCCGCTGGGCAACTGCCGGTTCGTCGCCATCGGACGTTCGACGGCGGCTGAGGCAGCCTCCCTCGGACTGAGCGTCGACGCCGTGGCGCAGGAGCCGACGGCGTCGGGCCTGGTAGCCGCCGTCGTCCGGTCCCTGGACCACCAGCACTCTCCACCTCATCCGTCAGTCGCAGAGCCCTCAGCAAAGGACACCTTATGAGCTTCCCGACCCACCGCCCACGCCGGCTCCGCACCACCCCGGCCATGCGCCGGCTGACCGCTGAACACCGGCTCTCGGCGTCGGAACTCATCCTGCCGGCCTTCATCCGCGAAGGCCTCACCGAGCCCAACCCGATCGCTTCTATGCCCGGCGTGCAGCAGCACACCACCGATTCGCTCCGGCGGGCCGCGGCGGAAGCCGTGCAGCTGGGCGTCGGCGGCATCATGCTGTTTGGCGTCCCCGCGGTCCGGGACGCGCGCGGGACGGCCTCCCTGGACCCCGACGGCGTGCTGAACAAGGCCATCCGGGACGTCCGGGCCGAGGTGGGCGACGAACTCGTCATCATGAGCGACGTGTGCCTCGATGAATTCACCGACCACGGCCACTGCGGCGTCCTTGACGCCAACGGCTACGTCGACAACGATGCGACCCTGGAGATCTACGGCCAGATGGCGGTCGCGCAGGCCGAGGCCGGCGCCCACGTCCTGGGTCCCTCGGGCATGATGGACGGCCAGGTCGCCGTGATCCGGCAGGCCCTCGAGGATGCCGGGCACGCCAACACCGCCATCGTGGCCTACGCCGCGAAGTATGCCTCCGCGTTCTACGGCCCGTTCCGTGAGGCCGTCGACTCGCAATTGACCGGCGACCGCCGCACGTACCAGATGGACGCCGCCAACCGCCGGGAGGCGATCCTCGAGGTGGACCTGGACCTGGCCGAAGGCGCTGACATGGTCATGGTGAAGCCTGCCATGAGCTACTTGGACATCCTCGCCGACGTCGCCGCCATGAGCCCCGTCCCCGTGGCCGCCTACCAGATTTCCGGCGAGTACTCGATGATCGAGGCCGCCGCCGCGAACGGCTGGATCGACCGCCGGGCGGCCATCACCGAGTCCGTCCTGGGCATCAAGCGCGCCGGCGCCAACATGGTGCTGACCTACTGGGCGAGCGAGCTGGCCGGCTGGCTGAAGGAGTCCCGGTGAGCGCGGCCCCCGAGCCAGGGAACACCACGCCCACGGCGCCGGTGGCGGCCGACCGCATCCTCCTCGGCCTGAACACCTTCGGCGACGTCGGCGTCTTCCCGGACGGCCATCCCGTCCCGCACGCCCAGGTGCTGCGGCAGCTCCTGGAACAGGCCGAACTCGCGGACGACGTCGGGCTGCACGCCTTCGCGGTGGGGGAGCACCACCGCCGCGACTTCGCGGTCTCCGCCCCGGAGGTCTTCCTCGCCGCGGCGGCTGCCCGCACCAAGAACATCAGGCTCGGCTCAGCCGTGACGGTGCTCAGCTCCGATGACCCGATCCGGGTCTTCCAGCGCTTCGCCACTGTGGACGCCATCTCCGGCGGCCGGGCAGAAGTCATGCTGGGCCGCGGGTCCTTCATAGAATCCTTCCCGCTGTTCGGCCTCGACCTGGCCGACTACGAGGTCCTCTTCGAAGAAAAGCTCGAGCTCTTCGAGAAGGTCCGGGCACAGAAACCGGTCCACTGGGAGGGACGCACCCGGCCGGCCCTCAACGGCCTGAGCGTTTATCCGCCGCTGGAACACCACCTCCTGCCGACCTGGATCGGCGTCGGCGGCACCCCGGAGTCGGTGCTGCGCTGCGCCGAGTACGGCTACCCGATCATCTTTGCGATCATCGGCGGCCAGCCGCGGTCCTTCGCGCCCCTGGCCAACCTCTACCGGGAGGCCATGGCCAAGTACGGGCACCCGATGCAGCAGATGGCCACCCATTCACCCGGCCACGTCGCCGCCACGGATGCGGAAGCCCGCGAGGAGTTCTACCCGCACTGGCTCGAGCAGCGGAACAGGATCGGGGCCGAACGCGGCTGGGGTCCGGCCAGCCGGGGCGAATTCGACGCGATGTGCACCCCCGAGGGAGCCCTCTATGTCGGCTCGCCCGAAACCGTGGCCGCGAAGATCGCCCTGCTCAAGAAGAACCTCGGCGTGGACCGCTTTGATCTCAAGTACAGCAACGGCACCCTGCCGCACCCGTCCATGGTGCGCTCCATCGAACTGTTCGGCACCGAAGTGGCGCCCCGCGTGGCCGCGCTGCTGGCCGCGCACTGACCCGGCCGCGAACTGAAAGAATAGGAACCATGACTTCCAGCATGCCTCGCAACGAGGAACTCTTTGACCGCGCCCGCCAGCTGATGCCGGGCGGTGTGAACTCACCCGTGCGTGCCTTCGGCTCCGTGGGCGGGACGCCGCGGTTCATGGTGTCCGCGAAGGGTGCCTACCTGACCGACGCAGACGGCGCCGACTACGTCGACCTCGTCTGCTCCTGGGGCCCGGCGCTGCTGGGACACGCCCACCCGGAGGTCCTCGCCGCCGTGCACGCCGCCGTCGACCGCGGGCTGTCCTTCGGCGCGTCCACACCGGACGAGGCCAACCTCGCCGCCATCGTCAAGGAGCGCGTCCCGGCCGCCGAGCGCGTCCGGATGGTGTCCACCGGCACGGAGGCGACCATGACGGCCGTCCGGCTGGCCCGCGGCTTCACGGGGCGGAACCTGATCATCAAGTTCGCCGGCTGCTACCACGGCCACCTCGACGGCCTCCTCGCCGCCGCGGGCTCCGGCCTGGCGACCCTTGCGCTGCCCGGCTCGGCCGGCGTCACCGCCGCGACGGCCGCCGAGACTCTCGTGCTGCCCTATAACGACCTCGACGCCGTCGAAGCCGCCTTCGCCAAGCACGGCGACAGCATTGCCGCCGTCATCACCGAAGCCGCTCCCGCCAATATGGGCGTGGTGACCCCCGCCGACGGCTTCAACGCAGGCCTATCCCGGATCACCCGCGAGCACGGCGCCCTGCTGATCCTCGACGAGGTCCTGACCGGCTTCCGCACCGGGTACTCCGGCTACTGGGGCCTGACCGGCGGGGCGGCCGACGCCGCCGAGCCGTGGGCCCCCGACCTGCTGACGTTCGGGAAGGTGATTGGCGGCGGCATGCCGACGGCGGCCCTTGGCGGACGCGCCGACGTCATGGACTATCTGGCGCCCGTGGGTCCCGTCTACCAGGCCGGAACGCTGTCCGGTAACCCGGTGGCCATGGCCGCCGGCGTCGCGACCCTCACGCATGCCACCCCCGAGGTCTACTCGTTCGTGGACGCCCGCTCGCTCGAACTCTCCGCGGCGCTGTCCTCCGCGCTCTACGCAGCCGGCGTGGATCACTCCATCCAGCGCGCGGGCAACCTGTTCTCCGTGGCCTTCGGCACGGGCGCACGGGGGGTCCACAACTACGACGACGCCCAGGGCCAGGACGTGTTCCGCTACGCCCCGTTCTTCCACTCCATGCTGGACTCGGGGGTCTACCTGCCGCCGTCGGTCTTCGAGGCATGGTTCCTCTCCGCCGCGCACGACGACACTGCGATGAACCGGATCTTCGACGCCCTGCCGGCGGCGGCGAAGGCGGCGGCCGGCGCCAAGCCGTAGCCTGCGGCCGGCGTCGGGCTCTCATGGCCGGCATCCTTAAATGGCTGATGGCACCCGCAGCGGCGGGTGCCATCAGTAGTTAATGCTGCCGCAGGCGGCCTAGAGAACGTCCGCGAGGAACCCTTGCAGCCGTTCGGTCTCCGGGCTCGTGAAGATCTGTTCCGGCGGACCGGACTCGACCACCACGCCGGCGTCCATGAACGTCACGGTGTCCGAGACGTTGCGGGAGAAGCCCATCTCGTGGGTCACCACCACCATGGTCATGCCGCCCTTGGCGAGATCGGCCATCAGCGCCAGGACACCCTTGACGAGCTCTGGGTCCAGGGCCGAGGTGGCCTCGTCGAAGAACATCACCTCCGGTTTCATGGCCAGGGCGCGCGCAATGGCGACGCGCTGCTGCTGGCCACCGGAGAGGTTGGCGGGACGCGCGTCGGCCTTGTGCTTGAGCCCCACCAAGTCGAGCTGTTCAAGCGCTTCTGCCTGGGCCTGCTCGGCCGGCAGCTTGCGCAGCTTCCGCAGCGCGAGCGAGACGTTGTCCACCACGGTCTTGTGCGGGAACAGATTGAACTGCTGGAACACCATGCCGATCCGCTGGCGCAGCTCGTCCGGGTTGTCCTTCAGGACCGAGCGGCCATCGAGCAGGATATCGCCCTGGTCCGGTTCGATCAGGCGGTTCATGACCCGTAGCAGCGTGGACTTGCCCGATCCGGAGGGGCCGATCACCGAGGCGGTGGTGCCCTTCTCGACGTGCAGGTCGATGCCGCGGAGGACATGGTTCGAGCCGAAGGACAGGTGCAGGTTCTTGCCGGTCAGCGAACCGGACGCGAATTCGCTCATGGCTGTGCTCCCTTCCCGATCAGGGCCGCGGCGTCGTCGGGCTGACGTTTCTCCGGACGGCCGGTGCGCAGGCGGTTGTCGATGTAGTTGACCAAGTGGGTGAGCGGAACGGTCAGGATGAGGTACATGAACGCCGCGGCCACGAGCGGCGAAAGGTTCCCCGTGTTGGCGGCGGCGTCGTTCCCGATCCGGAAGATCTCGCGCTGGCTGGCGATCAGGCCCAGCAGGTAGATCAGGGACGAGTCCTTGATCAGCGCGATGAACTGGTTGACCAGGGCCGGGAGCACCCGTCGGATGCCCTGCGGGATCACCACGAGGCGCATGGACGAGCCATAGCTGAAGCCCAGGGCGCGGGAGGCCTCCAACTGGCCCTTTTCCACGCTCTGGATGCCGGAGCGGAAGATCTCGCCGATGTAGGCCGCCGCCATTAGGGTCAGGGCGAAGATGGCGAGAGGGAACGGGTTGGTGGATCCGGTTGTGACCCGGACCACGGGTCCAAGCCCGAGGCCGATCAGGAGGATGATCACAATCGCCGGGACGCCGCGAAACACATCCGTGTAGATCCGGGAGAGCCAACGCAGCGCAGTGATGCGGGACGTGCCCATGACGGCCAGGAACATGCCCAGGATGCACCCGAGCACGCCCGAGGAACCTGCCAGGATCAGGGTGTTGGGCAGGCCGAACTTAATCATGTTCGGTAGGACGGCTGCCATCGCCTCCCAGTCAAAGAAGGTCTTTACGAGTTGATCGAGTGCATCCATGGACTAGGACTTCGGAACGGTGACGGCTTTGGAGCCCGGGGACCACGTGGCCGGGGTCTCGCGGTCCGGGTACCATTCCTTGGTCAGCTTGGACCAGGTGCCGTCGGCAATCACAGCGTCGAGGCCGGAGTTCAGCGCGTCAATGAGCGGCTGGTTTTCCTTGTTCACGGCGTACGCGGTGAAGTTCTGGGTGTTCACAACCGACTCGGCGATGACCGTGCCATCGCCTTCCTTGACCTGGCCGGTGGCCTGCTGGGACGGAGCGACCCAGGCGTCAACCTGTCCGTTCTTCAAGTTGGCGTAAGCGGTGTTGTAGTCCTCGAAGCGGACGGGCTCGATCTGAAGGGTGTTGGTGACGTAGTCATCCTGCACCGTGCCCTGGACCACGGCGATGCGGGAGTCCTTGGTCAGGTCCTTGAACCCCTTGATGTTGGAGTCTTTCTTGGCCACCACGGCCATGTAGCCGAAGTCGTAACCGTTGGTGAAGCCAACGGTCTTACGGCGCGCGTCGGTGGTGGAAATCGAGGAGGACCCGAGGTCGAACTGCTTGTTCTGGACCTGGGCGAGCAGCGACGCGAAGCCGGTCGACTTGAACTCCACCTTGAGGCCCAGCTTGTCCGCAATGGCACGCAGGAGCTCGTTGTCGTAGCCGGTGAATTTGCCGGACTTGTCGATGTAGATGTTCGGCGGAGCATCCGAAAGGGTGCCCACAGTCAGGGTTCCTTCACTCAGCAGGCCGAGCTTGGACTTGTCAATCTTGTCCAGGGGAGTGACGTCCTTGGTGGTGTATTTGTCCAAGGATTTCTGGTCGCTGCCCTGGAGGGCATCGGTCGATGACGCCGTTGTCTGGGCCGTCCCGCCGCCGCACGCTGCAAGGGAGACCGCCACGGCGATGGCCACGGGAACGGTTGTCAGCCACTTCAAGGCTTTGCTTTTCATCACGCAATCACTTTCGTCTGAAATTCAGTGGGTCGCGGGAGGCTCATCAGGGCTCCCGGCCGCTGGCTTGGGCGCCGGGTGGAGCAGACACGCCGCGAAAGATAATTGTGTCACCCCGCGGGGAGGCCCATTCAATCCGAACGAATCAGGGCTGAGGTGTTCATTCTGCGAAGTATCTTCAGGTTCCCAAGTAATCGGCGATGATCCGGGAAGCGCCGACGAGGTGTGGCGGAATCATCGGCGTCGGGGCAAGCGGCAGTTCGAAGCCCCAGGCGGTGTGAGCTCCGTCGCAATCACTGGAATTACAGGGCTCGGCGGTCTAGGTGAGCCTTTACGCCGACGAAAGTTTCGTTTTAAGAAGTGCTCCCGGTTCCGGACCTCCAGGGGTCCAGGCGTTTAGGCGTTTAGAAAGCCCGGTGTTCAGAACCCGGCGTCCAGAAAGCCGGCCTTTAGAAATCCTAAAAGTCGCCGCGGCTGGCGTCCTCAGGAGGCAGGACGGGCCAGTCACCTTCGATCACCGCGGCCGGCTTTGTCTTGCGCAGGTAGCTCTGGAAATCGGCGGCCTGGGCGGAGGCCCATTCGACCTGGAGCTGGTGCAGGTTGCTCGCCGGCATCCTGAGCTTGGGAAATTTTCCGGCCATGGCATCGAGCATGCGCAGGGTTGCCAGGGCGTCGGCGGCCGAGGTGTGGGCGTTGTCCAGATTGACGCCGTATTCCTCGCACAGGGCGGTCAACGTGCGCTTGCCCTTGCGGTAGCGGTCCACCTGCTTGTTCATGACGTAGGGGTCCAGGACGGGGAATCGGCTCAACTGCGGGACGCCGTAGCGGGCCGATTCGGCAGCGAGCACGGTGAAGTCGTAGCTGGCGTTAAAGGCGACAACGGGCACGCCGTCGTCGAAGAGCTCCTGCAGCACGGCGGCGAGTTCGCGCGTCACTTCCGTGGCGGGGCGGCCTTCGCGGCGGGCCTGCTCGGTGGTGACGCCGTGTATATCGCTGGCCT
Source organism: Arthrobacter sp. 05L421 (assembly GCF_056397785.1). Lineage (NCBI taxonomy): Bacteria > Bacillati > Actinomycetota > Actinomycetes > Micrococcales > Micrococcaceae > Arthrobacter > Arthrobacter sp. 05L421. Next base: position 164,688 of record NZ_JBFTOC010000001.1, on the reverse strand, counting down.
CGGTGGGGATCTCTACGCCGGGATCGGCAAGCCACTCGTGTTCCTTGATCACTCCACCGGCGGAGTCCACCACCGTGACCGACGCCGTGACGATCCGCGCCGAACGGGAGTTGCGGCCGGTCGTTTCGAGATCGAAGGCTGCGCGGGGAAGGCTGTTCCAAGTGCTCATGCGTCAACGCTACCTGCTGCCTCCGACAGTTTTTGACCGCCGTGCCCGCGTGCCGCCTGGGCACCGTTCCGGAGTCTGGAACGGCTAGGCTGGATCGATGCGAACGGAGTATGTGGAGGCTGTGCTGGAGCTCGTGGCGTTGATCCCGGCCGGCGCGGCAGTGGCCTATGGCGATGTTGCAGAACTCCTCGGCGCCGGCGGCCCGCGCCAGGTCGGTTCGGTCATGAGCCACCATGGCAGCAGCGTGCCCTGGTGGCGCGTCCTGAAGTCCAGCGGGGACGCGCCTCCCGGCCTCGAGCACGAGGCCTTGGCGCTCTATCTCCAGGAGGGGACGCCGCTGCTGGGCCATTATGAGGACTTCCTCCGGACCGGCGAGGGCCGCTGGCGCGTTGACCTGGCGTCCGGCCGGTGGGCGCCCACCGACGCCGACTTCGACCGGATCGATGCCATCGCTGAGCGGCTCGAGCGGGAGTCACATAAATTGTCGGTACCCGATGATGAAATGACTGTGTGAGTACCCCCAGCCACGGCCAGAATTTTGAACAGCCACAGTTTGAGCAGACAGAGCAGGCACCGTCTAAAGTGACAAAGTTTCCGTCTGCAGGGCTGCGCCTGTTGCCGCCACGGACCCACCACAGCGCGGTCCCGGTGCTGTCGCCGGACCAGCTCAGCGCCGTGGAGGTCCCGCCCGGTTCCGGCCCCGTCCTGGTGCCCGGGGCGCCCGGCACCGGAAAGTCGACGGTCCTTGTCGAGGCAGCCGTTCGCCGCGCCCTGCGGGACGGCCTTGATCCGGAGCGGATGCTCATCCTGGCGCCCGGAAGGCTCGCCGCGGACACGCTGCGCGACCGCTTCACGGCCCGATTGAACCGCAGCCTGAGCACGACGCCTGCGCGGACCTGGGCGTCCTATGCCTTCGATCTGATCCGCCGTGCCAAGGCCGAAGGCCTCCTCCCGCTTCCGCGCCAGCCGAAGCTGCTCTCCGGTCCCGAACAGGACCTGATCATCAAGGAATTGCTGGAGGGCCATGCGTTGCCCGGCCTCGAGCTGCCGTGGCCGGAGGACCTGGACGCGGCCCTGCAGACCCGCGGATTCCGGCAGGAAGTGCGCCAGCTCTTTGACCGCATCATCGAGTCCGGGCGGACGGCCGAGGACCTGGTGGCGCTGGCCCGGCAGTGCAACCGGCCCGACTGGATTCCGGCGGCCGCACTGTACTCCGAGTACCGCGACGTCCTGGATTTGCGCATGCCCGAGGCCTTCGACCCCGCCGGCATCATCACTGCCGCACGCCAGATCTTCCAGGACTCACCGGATTTCCTCGCCGCCGAGCGCGACCGCCTGCAACTGATTCTCGTGGACGACATCCAGGAAGCGAACCCCGCGGTCTTCGAACTGCTGGCAGACATCGCCGCCGGCAAGGACGCCATCATCACTGCCTCGCCGGACACCGTGGTTCAGGGTTTCCGCGGGGCGCGCCCCGACCTCGTGGCGGAGCTTCCCCGCCTCCTGGCCACTGACGGGGCGATCCTGGAACGGCCGCTGTGGACCGCGCATCGGCACGCACCGGCCGTGGCAGAGGCATGGCTGTCGGTGGCGGGGCGCATTTCCCGCAGGTCCGGCGGGCAGTCCGCACGAAGGCTCGAACAGCCTGAACCGGCCCCGACTCCGTACAGGGCGCCGGTCCCGACGACGGGATCTGCTGTCCCGACGCCGGACGGGCCGCCCCGCGCCGACAGCCGCCCGGGGACGGTCGAGGCCCATCTGCTGCCGTCGCATGTCCACGAACTGCGGTACGTGGCGCAGCGGATCCTCGAGGCCCAGCTGAACGACGCCCGCGAGCTCGGGGACATTGCTGTGATCGTGCGCAACGGCGGCCAGCTCAGCCAGCTGCAGCGGTACCTGGCTGGCCAGGGGATTCCGGTCCGGATTCCCGTCGCCGAGTCCGCTGTCCGGGATGAGGTCGCGGTCCGTCCACTGCTGGATGCCTATGCGGTGGCCCTCGACCCCGCGGTGCTCACGCCCGAATCGGCTGTGTCCTTGCTGACGTCGCGGATAGGCGGCGCCACCTCGATTGAATTGCGGAGGCTGCGGCAGTCGCTGCGCCGGGAGGAACTCCTGGGCGGCGGCGGACGCACCAGCGACGCCCTCCTGGTCGAAGCTCTGCTGGAGCCGGGGGCGCTGGCAACGCTGGGCATCGAGGGGCACTCGGCCCGCCGGATCGCCCGGATGATCCGGGCGGGGCAGGACGCCGCCGAGGCCCCCGGAGGTAACGCCGAGACGGTGCTCTGGGCGCTCTGGCATTCCACCGGGCTGGCCTCCCGCTGGACCGAGGCCGCCCTCGCCGGAGGATCGGCCGGTGCCCGGGCCGACCGTGACCTCGATGCCATGATGGCGCTGTTCCACACCGCGGAACGCTTTGTCGACCAGCTGCCGGGCTCGGGCCCGGAGCAATTCCTTGAATACCTGCTGAGCCAGGAACTGCCCATGGATACCCTGGCCGCCAGGGCGCAGCTGGAAGACGCGGTGGAGCTCATGACCCCTGCAAGCGCCGCCGGCCGGGAATGGCCCGTGGTGATCGTGCCGGGACTGCAGGAAGGTGTGTGGCCCAACACCCGGCTGCGCGGCGAGCTGCTCGGCAGCACTTTGTTCGCCGACGCCGTCGAACACGGTGTGGAGTATGCCCTGCGACTTGACCCGCAGAGCCGCCTGCGGGAAATCCGGTATGACGAGCTCCGAAGCTTTTCCACCGCGGTGTCCCGCGCCCGGGAGGTGCTGATCTGCACGGCCGTGTCCTCGGAGGATGAGCAGCCGTCCTCGTTCCTGGACTATGTGGCGCCGCTGCAGCCGGGGCAGGACCGTCGGGGCTTCACCCCGGTTGAGCGTCCGCTGACCCTCAGGGCGCTAGTCGCGGAACTGCGCCAGTACGCCCAACTCGACCCAAAGGCAGCCGAATCGGCCGAAGCCGCGGCCGTGCTGGGAGTCCTCGCCACGGCTCAGCCGCCGGTTCCCGGCGCCCACCCCGCGAGCTGGTGGGGACTGGCCGGGTTGTCCTCGGAGGAGCCTGTTGTTCCCCCGGGCGGCACCGTGTTCGTGTCGCCGTCGAAGGTCGAAACCGTGCAGAAATCGCCGTTGGACTGGTTCGTCCAGGCCGCCGGCGGGGAAGCCGCGACGGATTTTGCCCGCAGCCTGGGAACGCTGGTGCACGCCATTGCGCAGGACTTGCCGGACGCCTCGGGCAGCGAATATGTCGCCGAACTCGTCCGGCGCTGGCCCACACTGGGGATGAAGGACAACTGGGAAGGCAAGCTGGACTTCCAGCGTGCCGAGTCCATGGTCCGTAAGCTCGCCCAGTATGTCCTCGTGATGCGCAGCGAGGGCCGGAGCCTGATCGGCGTCGAACAGGACTTTGAGGTGAAGCTGCCGGACGTTCCGGCGGAGACCACCCGCGGACCCGGATCCGAATCCGGCGAGGGCGGGAGCATCGGGCCGGCGCGGCCCGCCGTGCTCCGCGGCCAGGTGGACAGGCTCGAGATCGACGCCGAGGGCCGGCTGGTGATCATCGACCTCAAGACCGGCAAACGCCAGCCCGGCAAGGCGGATCTGGACCGCCACCCGCAGCTTGGCGCCTATCAGGCTGCCGTGCTGGCCGGCGGCTTTGCGGGCCCCGACGACGGGCCGCCCCCGCTGCCCGGCGGAGCCGTCCTGGCCCAGCTGGGCACCACAACCAAGAGCCCGGGAATCCAAGCCCAGGCCCCACTGGACCCGCAGGACAACTGGGCGCTGGAGATGGTCGGCGACGCCGCCCGCGTCATGTCCGGCAGTGTTTTCCAGGCCCGGCACGATCCGTCCAAGGGGGGCCACGGCGGCCACGGCTGCCGGCTCCCCGAAGTGTGCCCGCTGTGCGTGCGGGGAAAGCAGGTTACTGAATGACCCCCGAGGCGCCGGAGACCGGCTTGGCCCATCTGGAGCTGGCACCGATTCCCCTTCCCGAGCCGCGCTTCAGCCCGGAGGAGCTGTCCGGACTGCTGGGGGAGAAGAACAGCCCCACTGCCGAACAGTCCCTGATCATTTCCTCGCCCCTCACGCCGCGGCTCGTGATCGCCGGGGCAGGCTCGGGGAAGACAGCCACCATGGCCGACCGGGTGGTCTGGCTCGTTGCCAACGGCTGGGTCCGGCCGGAGGAAGTCCTGGGAGTCACGTTCACCCGTAAGGCCGCCGGTGAGCTCGCCTCGCGGATTAGGGCCAAGCTGGCCGCGCTGGCGCGCATCGCGGCGGCCGACACCGGGAACACTCTCTTCCCGGCCGGGCTGCTGAGCACGGATGCGCTGGAACCCAAGGTCTCCACCTACCACTCTTACGCGAGCGGCATCGTGTCCGACTACGGCCTCCGCCTCGGCGTGGAACGCGATGTCGTGCTGCTCGGCGGGGCCCAGTCGTTCCAGCTCGCCAGCGAGGTGGTGGAAGCCTTTGACGGGGACTACGAACACTTCCGGTCCGCCAAGTCGACCCTGGTCAAAGCCGTGATCCAACTGGCAGGAGAGTGCGCGGAGCACCTGCAGGACCCGGCCCAGGTCCGTGGCTGGCTGCTGGAACGGATCGCAGCCTTCGAGTCGCTGCCGTATGTCGCGGAGGCCAAGAAGAACCCCACCCAGGCGGCTGGCGAGCTCAGCGCGATGCTGCGCACCCGGGCCAGCGTCGCGGACATGGTGGGCCGCTATTCCGCGGCGAAGCGCGCCCGGGGCGCCCTGGACTTCGGCGACCTCGTGGCCCTCGCGGCGCGGGTGGCCAGCGAGATTCCAATAGCCGCCCAAACGGAGCGCCAACGCTACAAGGTAGTGCTCCTCGATGAGTTCCAGGACACGTCGCACGCCCAGCTGGTGCTGTTCTCCCGGCTCTTCGGCGACGGCCACGCGGTCACCGCGGTGGGGGACCCGAATCAGTCCATCTACGGATTCCGGGGAGCGTCGGCCGGGCAACTTTTCCACTTCGTGCGCGAATTCCCGATCCTCGTCAGCGGCGAAGCCACCGCCCACAGCGCCGACACAGACCAAGGAACCGGTGGGGACCAGGGAACCGGCGGGGACCAGGGAACCGGCGGGGATCAGGGAAGCGGCCCGGCCCGGCGCTTCGCCGTGGCGCCGACGTCGTATTTGACCACCGCGTGGCGCAACGGGCGCAACATCCTGGCCACGGCCAACCTCATTTCGGCACCGCTGAGCAAGGCGGCGGCGAATCTCGGGGCCGCCGGGGCCCGGGAAACTGCCGATGCCGTCGAGGTACCTCCCTTGCAGCCCAGCCCTGCCGCCGTCGAGGGCAGGGTCGTGATGGGGCGCTTCGCCACGGACGAAGCCGAGGCCGCGGCAATCGCCGGAGATGTGCTGAAATTCCGGGTTACGGACTTCGACGCCCCGCAGTCCGCCGACCCAGTTCCGCCGGCCATGGCCGTCCTCTGCCGGCGACGGGCACAGATGGAATGCATTCGCCGCGAATTCGAAGTCCGGGGCATTCCCTATGAAATCGTCGGTCTCGGCGGGCTGTTGGACACACCGGAAATCATCGATCTTGTCGCCACCCTCCGGGTCCTGGCCGACCCCGGCCGCTCGGACTCCCTCATGCGTCTGCTGGCCGGCGCGCGGTGGCGGATCGGCCCGGCAGACCTGATGGCCCTGCGGGACTGGTCCAGTTTCCTGGCGCGCCGTCGGGGCCGCCCCGGCGGCCTGGACGCCGACGACGCCGGGCTGGACACGGGCGATGACGCAGTGGTCGAAGGCGACATCACGGATTCCGCCAGCCTGGTCGAGGCCCTGGACTGGCTGCCGCGCGACGGCTGGACCTCGGCGCACGGCCGCAGGCTGAGCCCGGAGGCCCGCGGCCGGCTGCAGCGGCTCTCTGACGAGCTCCGGCAGCTGCGCAGCTACATGGGGGACGATCTCACCACCTTGCTGGGCGAGGTTGAACGGGCGATGCTCCTGGACATCGAAGTTGCCGCGCGGCCCGGGATCAGCATCCACCAGGCCCGCCGCAACCTGGATGCCTTCCAGGACGCAGCGGCCGGGTTCCTGCACACCTCACAGCGGGTGGACGTCCTGGCGTTCCTCGCGTGGCTGGAAGCCGCGGCGGCCGAGGAAAACGGCCTCGATGCCGCGGCGCCGGAGGTGAACCACGAGGCCGTCCAGCTCCTGACCGTGCACGCTTCCAAGGGGTTGGAATGGGATGTCGTGTTCGTTCCCGGGCTCAACGCCGGGGCGTTCCCCAGCAGCAGGGACTCGCGGTGGAGCAGCGGCAGTGCCGCATTGCCGTGGCCGTTGCGCGGCGATCGCGCCGACCTGCCCCAATGGGACCTCGAGCAGCCGGACCAGAAAGGCTGGCTCGACGCCGAGAAGGAGTTCAAGTCGGCCGTCCAGACGCACGGCGAGGCCGAGGAACGGCGCCTGGCCTACGTGGCATATACCCGTGCAAAACACGTGCTCTGGATTTCAAGTGCCGCGTGGGTGGGATCCCGGGCCGGTTTGGCCGAAATGTCTCCCTTTCTTTCGGGGCTGGAGGGCCTCACCGCGGAAGGCGCAGCCGAGATCCACCCGCTCTCCGTCAGCGAGGACGCGCTGCCGGCCGAAAGCCCCTTGACCTCTGAACTTGAAGTCGCCGCCTGGCCCTACGATCCTCTGGAGGGGCCGCATGATCCGCGGACGGGGAAACGGCTGCGTCTTGTCCCGGGCCGGCGCGCGGCCATGGAATCCGCCGCGGCCCGTGTCCTTCAGGCCATGGAGGCCGGCCCGGACAGCCACGTGGCCGGTGATGTGGACACCGTCGCGGCTCCGTCGCACCCCGGCGCCGACGGCGGACGGCGTCCGATCCTGCGCGGTCCTTCGGCCGGATGGGCAAGGGAGGCTGCCACTTTGCTGGAACGCCGTTCCCGGCGCTCGGTGGTCCAGGAAGTGCATCTGCCGGGCCATATCTCGGCATCCACCCTGGTGGACCTGGAGGATGATGCAGGCTCCGTCGTGGCCCGCCTGCGCAGGCCGGTCCCGCGCGAGCCGGGGATGTCGGCCCGCAAGGGCACGGCCTTCCACGCCTGGGTGGAGGAATACTTCGGCGCCGCCGGGATGCTGGACCTGGGCGAGGCTGCCGGCGCTGACGACCACATCGACGAGGCCTACGGCCTGGATTCCATGGTGGAAACATTCCGCCAGTCCGAGTGGGCGCACCGCGCCCCCGCCCATGTCGAGGTCCCGGTTGAGACGCGGATTGGCGATGTGGTGGTCCGGGGCAGGATCGACGCCGTGTTCCGCGACGCCGACGGCGGCTGGGACCTTGTGGACTGGAAGACCGGTCGCCGCCCCTCGGCGGCCCAGCTGAAGGTGAAGGCAGTCCAGCTCGCCGTCTACCGCCTGGCCTGGGCCCGGCTCAAAGGGCTCCCGCTGGAGGACGTCCGGGCCGCGTTCTATTACGTGGCCGACAACCAGGTGGTCCGTCCCCACGATCTCGGCTCAGCGGAACAGCTTGAGGGAATCGTGGCAGCGGCGCTGGGAAGGACATCGACGGCGCGGGGCGCCTAGTCGGATTCCTGCCAGGCGTGCGCCGGCCGGCGCGAGTCCGGGGGCAGGCGCCCTGACTGAACTGGCAGGCGGCGCCGGGTCTAGCGGGAGGTGGTGTCGACCACCGTGATGGCGGCGGTCGACGTGTTGTCGTCCGAGCCCGGCTTCGCCGTGGAGCCCGGCTTCGCCGTGGAGTCCGGCTGAATGACGGCGATCGATTGTGCCGACGCGTCGTCGACCGGGGGAGCTTCAGCCTCAGCGCGTTCCCCGGCATCACCGGCGTCGGCGTCCGGACGCACTGCCTGCAGGGCATCGTTTTTAGTGACGTCAGCCTCGGCGGTGGCGTCGGAGGTAGGGGAGGCGCCGGTGACGTCGCCGGTGGATCCGGCGCCCGGCTCGGCGTCGGCAACTGTGACCTCAGCGGCGTCCGTGCCTGCGACAGGCTGCGCGAGAGCCGCCGGTGCATCGGCCTCCGTCTCCCGCGGGATCGGCGTGACATGGACAGCGGGCATGGCGCTGAATTCCGCAGAGGCATCCTCAGCCGGAGCGGCACCGGGTACCGGCTCCATAGGCAGCAGCGTGACCTTACTGACGGCCGGTGCCGTCCCGTTGGCCGGAAGTGACGGAGCGGCCGGAGCCGCGGGCGCCGTCGTCGGCCCATCGGCATAGGCGCCGGTGGTAGCTGTTTGTTCTGCGCTGTCTCCGGGTGCCGCGACCGGCTGCGGCAGGGGTTCCACGCTGATGGGCTGGCCGCCGTGTTCCGCCACGTCGTCGGCCAGGGTGGCGAGCATGGACTCAGCCTCGTCGATCATGTCCTGGTTGCCGGCGGCCATACCCTTGACCAGATACTGCGCCAGGGCGAATTCGGCGGACAGCGCGGCGCGCCGCAGCAGATGGGCATGGGGAACATCGCGCCGGTTGGAGGTGTAGTGATCCAGGACCGCGTTCACAAAGTCCTGTTCATTCGAGGCGACCAGCCAGGCCATGTCATCGGCCGGGTCGCCGATGCGCAGGTCGGTCCAGCCCGTCACAGCGGTCACCCGGTCGCCGTCGACCAGCAGGTTGTCCTCGTGGAGGTCGCCGTGAACGACGCAGGGATTGAAGCGCCAGAGGGAGACGTCTTCCATGGCGTGTTCCCAGCGCCGCAGCAGCAGCGGCGGGATTTTTCCGGTCGTGGCGGCCTGGTCCAGTTCGTTGAGGCGCCGCTGGCGGAATTCGTTGGGGGTGTAGCTGGGCAGATCGGCATTGCTCACAAGTGACCGCGGGAGGTCATGAATCGCAGCCAATGCTGCCCCGATTTCGCGGGCAACGGCGGGGGAGCCGCTGCTGAGGTCGTCCAAGGATCGGGTGGCGCCGGCCAAGTGCGAGTAGACGAACGTGCTGAGCTGGCCCTGCCGGACAGTCCCCGCCACCGTGGGCATAAGGAACGGCAATTCGGCCCGGATGCCGGGAGCGAAGGCCCGCAGAACCAGGAATTCGGTTTCCAGCCGGGCGCTGGCTTCGGCGTGCCGGGGGGAGCGGACCCGCCAACGCTTGCCCTCGGAGTCCAGCAGGAGGGCTGCGTCGAAGTCCGCCGGATCGTCGGGCGCTGAGCTGACGGCGGTCGGGGTCAGGCCGGGGACCGCCGCTGTTGCTACAGCTGCCAGTTCGATAGGTTTCCTTCTCACCCTTCCACGGTAGGTCGAGCGGCGCCCAAGACGGCGATGCACTCCGGCGAGTCTTGAGATCGGGCGTAAATGAGGGCAAAACTAGGGCTAAATGCGCAGCAAACGGCCTGTCCCGCACACGCCGTGGAGCACGGGGCGGCGTGGGTGGCAAATGTCAATTGTCTGCCCGAGTCAGTACGGTGGGTATATGAGTCTTGCGGAGTCACCGGCATCATCACAAGCATCGTCACCGGCATCAGGAAAAACCCCCTCCGAATCCTCGGCACCAGAAGGTTCGGCACCGCAGGTGCATCTGCCGGCAAACCACCTGATGGAGACGGTTCTTCCCGTGCGCCCGGCACTGATAGACCGCGGATCCGCGGCCCGGGTGAATCCCGGAATGCTGGCGGACCTTCTCAGTTCAGGCTCGGCGCAGGCCATGGTGCTCTCCGGCCGGCAGGCCCTCGTCAGCGACAGCAGCCTTGTTCTCCTGAACGCGGCCGAGCTCGCCGGGCACCTGGCCAACACCCCGTATGCTCCGGAACACGTGATCTACCTCGGTTCAGCCCTGCCAGGTTCGGACCTCGACGCCGGCACCGAGCTGGTCCTCTTCGTTCTGCCGCTCCAGTTCGAAGTCCGGGCCGAGGAGTTCGAGGCCCACGTGGCCGGCATCCCCAGCGATGCGCAGTGGGCGGGTTTCCGCGATGTCGCTGCACGCTTGAACGCCACGGATACGGCGCTGTTCATCGAGGCCAGCGCCATCGCCAACTGGCACGCCACCCACACCCATTGCCCGCGCTGCGGAACCCCCACGCAGCCGGAGGCCGGCGGCTGGGTCCGGCGCTGCCCGGCGGATAACTCCGAGCACTTTCCCCGGACGGACCCGGCCATCATCGTGACCGTGGTGGGTCCCGACGGAAGACTGCTGCTGGGCGGAGGCGGTCCGGTCGACGCCCGAAACTATTCGACCCTCGCCGGCTTCGTCGAACCGGGGGAGTCGCTGGAACAGGCAGTGCAGCGCGAGATCGGCGAGGAAGTCGGGGTCCGCGTCACCGCTTCCCAGTACCTCGGGTCTCAGTCCTGGCCGTTCCCCGCCTCCCTGATGCTGGGTTTCACGGCCACCACACCGGATACCGAAGCCCGGCCCGACGGCGTCGAGGTCACCAGGGCGCGCTGGTTCAGCCGGAGCGAACTGCAGGAGGCGGTCCTCAGCGGCGAGATCGTCATTTCCAGCAGGCTCTCCATCGCCCGGTCCCTCATTGAACACTGGTACGGCGGCGTCATTCAGGACGCCGCGGACAGCGCCTGACCCGGCCGCCCCCATCCGCAGGACACCGACTACTGACTGAGCAGCAAGTGACCCCAGACAACAAATTGACCCCACAGACATTGACCACAGAGTCATTGAATACAGAGCGATTGAATACAGAGCAATTGAATTTCGGCGCAATCCCCGGCGGGGAGCCATCCGGTGGCGCCACACCCGGCGAGGCCGCCGAACCGGACACCCGCTCGCTCGAGGAACGGATCCTCGGCGGCCTGGACGCCGAGCAGCGCGAGGTCGCCAGCACCCTCCAGGGACCCATGTGCGTGCTGGCCGGCGCCGGCACCGGCAAAACCCGCGCCATCACACACCGGATCGCCTACGGGGTCCACTCAGGGGTGTACAGCCCGCAGCGCCTCCTGGCCGTCACCTTCACGGCCCGGGCCGCCGCCGAGATGCGCAGCCGGCTCCGTGACCTCGGAGTCGGCAACGTCCAGGCCCGCACCTTTCACGCCGCTGCGCTGCGCCAGCTGCAGTTCTTCTGGCCGCAGGCGGTCGGCGGCACCTTGCCCAACCTGCTGGACCACAAGGCACAGATGATTGCCGAGGCCGCGCGGCGGCTCCGGCTCAGCACGGACCGCGCCTCCATCCGCGATCTCGCCTCCGAAATCGAGTGGGCCAAGGTTTCCATGCTGACCCCGGCAAACTATCTGGAAAATGCCCAGGGCCGCGGCACTCCGGGCGGCTTCGACCTGACGGCCGTGGCGCGGGTCTTCCAGTCCTATGAGGACGTCAAGACGGACCGCAACGTCATTGACTTCGAGGACGTGCTGCTGATCACGGTAGGCATCCTGCAGGAAGACCCGAAGGTGGCGGCGACCGTCCGGGAACAGTACCGGCACTTCGTCGTCGACGAGTACCAGGACGTCTCGCCGCTGCAGCAGCGGCTCCTTGAGCTGTGGCTCGGCGGACGCGACGAGCTCTGCGTGGTGGGTGACGCCAGCCAGACCATCTACTCCTTCACCGGCGCCTCCCCGAAGCACCTGCTCGGCTTCCAGACCATGTATCCCGAGGCCCACGTCGTCAAGCTGATCCGGGACTACCGGTCCACGCCCCAGGTTGTCAGGCTCGCCAACGATCTCCTCGGCGGCCGGCGTAGCGGTGGTCCCGTGGCGGACGCCGCCTGGGCCACGCCGCTGCAGCTCGTGGCGCAGCGGCCGGCAGGCCCCGCACCGCGGTTCACAGAATGTTCGGATGACGAGGCCGAGGCCGCCACGGTCGCCGCGCGGGTCCGCGAACTCCTCGACGCCGGAACCCCGGCGAGCCAGGTCGCCGTACTCTTCCGCACCAACGGACAGTCTGAAGCCTACGAACAAGCGCTGGCCTCGGCCGGGATCGGGTACCAGCTGCGCGGCGGTGAGCGGTTCTTCGCGCGCAAGGAGGTCCGGGACGCCATCCTGCAACTCCGGGCCGCCACACGGGCCGTGGCCGAGACCGCCACGCCCGAGCCGCTCGGCCAGCTCGTCCGTGACATCGTCGCCTCCCTGGGCTACACGGATGCGGCGCCGCACAGCGGCGGCGCGACCAGGGAGCGCTGGGAATCCCTGGCCGCCCTCGTGGCACTGGCCGACGAACTCGTGATCAGCAGGGGCCCGCAGTTCGCACTCCCGGACTTCGTCAACGAGCTCCAGGAACGGTCCCTGGCCCAGCATGCACCGACCGTCCAGGGCGTCACCCTGGCATCCCTGCACGCCGCCAAGGGCCTCGAATGGGACGCCGTGTTCCTGGTCGGGCTGAGCGAGGGACTCGTGCCGATCTCGTTCGCCGACACCCCGGAAGCGGTGGACGAGGAACGCCGGCTCCTCTACGTGGGCATCACCCGCGCCCGCGAACACCTGTTCCTGTCCTGGTCCACTGCCCGGACACCGGGCGGGCGCGCCAACCGCAAGCCCTCACGCTTCCTGGACGGCCTGCGCCCCGACTCGGTGGCCAGCTCCCAGCTCCGGGGTAAGGGGCCTGCGCCGCGCCGGAAGGCGGCCGTCCCGGCGTCGTGCCGGGTCTGCGGCAGCATGCTCTCCAGCGGCGCCGAGCGCAAGGTGGGACGCTGCAACCAGTGCCCGCCCAGCTACGAGGAACAGACCTTCGACGCGCTGAGGCAATGGCGGAAGGACGTGGCCCTCGAGGCGGATGTCCCGGCTTTTGTCGTGTTCACCGATGCCACCCTGACCGCCATCGCCGAGGCTCGGCCCGAAACGCTGGAACAGCTGGCCCAACTCGCCGGCATCGGGCCGTCCAAACTGGAGAAGTACGGCGAGGCCGTCCTGGCGGTCCTGGCCGAAAGCACGGCGCTGTAATGTCCGGCGCAATGACGCCCGGCGCCGGCAGCGGCCGCGCTGGCAAGCCCGGACGCGTCAGCTCGGGGGGCTCCGGCGCCGTTCCGGCGAGCATACCGCTAACCACCGCCGACGGCGCACCCGTGCTGGTCCGCCGGTCCGCCCGCCGACGCCGCACCGTAGCCGCGTTCTGGGAAGACGGCACCGCCGTCGTCGCCATCCCTGCCTCCTTCAGCAGGGCCCAGGAACGGGAATGGGTTCACCGCATGCTCGAAAAACTCCGGCTCCAGGGGGCCAGGGGTGCGAAGGGTTCCGGCCGGCGGCGCCCCCGCAGCGATGCCGACCTTGCCGCCCACGCCGCCGAACTGTCGGCGAAGTACCTTGGCGGCAGGGCGGTGCCCTCCTCAGTCCGCTGGGTCACCAACCAGAATTCCCGCTGGGGTTCGGCCACACCGTCCGAAGGAACCATCCGGCTCTCGGCGAAGCTCCAGCCCATGCCGCAGTGGGTCATCGACTACGTGCTGCTGCACGAACTCGCCCACCTCCTGGTGGCCGGCCACGATGCCGCATTCTGGCGGCTGCTGGCGGCGTACCCGGAGACGGAGCGCGCCAAGGCCTTCCTGGACGGGGTCTCGTTCGCGACCTCACGCGGTCTGGCGCCCGGCGGCGGATACGACGAAGCCCCGGACGGAACCGAAATCCCGGCCGGGGCCCCTTAGCGAGCGACTAGGCCTTCGGCTTGCCGCCATCTTCCGGTCCGTGCTCGTCCGGTCCGCCGTCTTCCGGTCCGCCGTCCTGACGGTCATCATCGTCGGCTGATTCCTGGCCGGACGCGCCGGGCTCCGCAGCGTCGTCACGCTTTGCAGAATCCGCGGTGCCCTGTGACTTTGCGTCGCCCTCGGTGTCCGTGCCGTCGGGGCCGGCGGACTCGTCGAAACCGCCGTTGAGCAGCTTCTGCAGTGCGTCATCCACTTCGCTGTCGCTGGCTTCCGCGAGTTTCCGGCGTTCGCTGAAGCCCTGCGGATCCTCCAAGTCCTCTGCCGTGGGCAGCAGGTCGGGGTGGTGCCAGACGGCGTCGCGGCCTTCCATGCCACGCTCGGCCTTGAGCAAAGCCCAGAGCGTGGCGGCCTCACGGAGCCGGCGGGGCCGCAGTTCGAGGCCTACGAGGGAGGAGAACGCGTGCTCCGCGGGACCGCCGGTGGCCCGGCGCCGCCGGACGGTTTCACGCAACGCAGCGGCGGAGGGCAGCAGCTTCTCGGTCGCTCCCCAGGTGAGTTCGTCCACCCAGCCCTCCACCAGCGCAAGGGCCGTCTCCAGCTTTTCGAGGGCTTGCTCCTGGGCGGGAGTGCGCTGCGGCATGAAGACCCCCTGCGAGAGCGCCTCCTGAATGCCCTCTGGGTTGCTGGGATCGATCTCCCGGGCGAGTTCTTCGATCTTGGACGTGTCGATGTGGATACCGCGGGCGTAGGCCTCGATCGCGCCGAGCAGGTGTCCGCGCAGCCAGGGGACCTGGACGAAGAGGCGGGCGTGCGCCGCCTCGCGCACGGCCAGGAACAGGCGGATGTCGTTCTCCGGCAGGCTGAGGCCCTCGCCGAACTTCGCCACGTTGGCCGGCAGGAGCGCCATTTCGAGGTCTGCCAGGGGCACGCCGATGTCCGTCGAGCTGACCACCTCGGCTGAGAGCGCGCCAATCGCCTGGCCAAGCTGCATGCCGAAGATCGCCCCGCCCATGTTCTGGATCATCGAGGAGGCGCCGCCCATCATGGACTTCATCTCCTCGGGCATCTGCTCGGTCATGGCGGCGGAGAGCGCATTGGCAATGCTGTTGGCCACCGGCTCGGTCAGCCGCTTCCACGTCCCGAGGGTTTCCTCGACCCACTCGGCCCGGGACCACGCCCGGCCGATCAGTCCCGTGGCCGGAAGCCCGGTGACCTGGTCGAGCCAGAGTTCCGCCAGCCGGAGGGCCTCATCGACCTCACGAGACTGGTGGGCGGTGACCGACGGGTCAGATCCGCTGGCGGCCACCCGCCGGGCGTTCTCATGCGCCAGCTGCCAGTTCACGGGCCCTTCCGAGGGGGCGCTCATCATCGCCTGCACCTGGGAGAACATCTGGGCCAGGAGGTTTGGGTCGTCCGGGAGGCCGGCGGCCTTGGCGAGTTCGGCGGGGTCGATATTGCCCATGCCCTGGCCGCCCATCAGGTTCTTGAGCATTTCGGCCAAGGGATCCTTGGGTTCCTCGTCGCCATTGGACGGATTGAGTGGGTTGGAGGTCATGATCCCGCCGATCGTCGGTGTGGCTGCTTCTCAACTTCACGGTACCCCTCGGCAAGAGCGGCTGTCTGCCGAAACCGCGCCACGTTCGCTGTCGGCAAAGAGCGCTCCGGGGTGCCGAGCGCGTAGGCTTGGAAGTTGGAATATTTGCACGCCACGGCCTCGGGTGAGGCTGCGGCCCTGGTGCGTGGTGGCGGTGTCCTCGCAGGCTTGTCCTGTCGGGGCGCCCGCCCCCTTGTGCCGGCACGGAGAGGTCGTTCAATGACAGTCACCCAAGGTGAGCAGCCCGCCAGCGACCCAGCGGCCGGCCCTGTCCGGGGCAGAAGGGCGCGCCTGGCAGGCCTGGGCGTGCGGCGCAAGCGCAACAACCGGTCATCAGCCATGCTGGTCTCGGGGCTGCTGGCCGCGGCCTTGGGCATCGCTGCGGTGAGCCTGCCGGTGCCCTACGTGATCGAGTCTCCCGGACCCACGTTCAACACAATCGGCCAGGACAACGGCAAGCCTGTCATCAGCGTCAGCGGCCACGAGGCGTTTCCCGCCAAGGGCAGCCTGGACCTCACCACTGTCTACGTCGACGGCGGCCCCAACGGTCCCGTCAGCGTCGTCGAGGCGTTTTCGGCCTGGCTCAACGGAACCAAAGCTGTCTACCCCCAGGAGCTGCTGTTCCCGAGCGGCGTCACCAAGGAGCAGTCCCAGCAGGAGAGCGCGACGGCGATGACCACCTCCCAAGAGAACGCCGTCGCCGCTGCACTGAAGGATCTGAATATTCCGTTCGGGCAGAAAATGCAGGTGGCCGGCCTCCCGGACGACTCCGCCTCGAAGGGACTGCTGCAGGCAGGGGACATTCTGGTCTCCATCAATGAAAAGCCCATCACAGCCCTCGGCGTCGTCCAGGCGGAACTGGCCGCCGGCAACGGCAAACCCGTCAAGGTCATCGTGGAACGCGCCGGCGCCCGGGTGCCTGTCACCATCACTCCGGCCAAAAACAGCGCGGGCCGCTACATCCTCGGCGTCTTGCTGCAGTACAAGTTCACCTTCCCCTTCAACGTCACCATCTCACTCGACAAAGTCGGTGGCCCCAGCGCGGGCATGATGTTCGCGCTTGGCATCATCGACACCGTAACCCCGGGCGACCTGACCGGCGGCAAGCACATCGCCGGGACCGGAACCATCACCCCCGACGGTGCCGTGGGACCCATCGGCGGGATCGCCCAGAAAATGCAGGGGGCGCGGTCCGGCGGGGCCACGTTGTTCCTGGCCCCGGCAGCCAACTGCGACGACGTCCTGGGCCACATCCCGGACGGACTGCAAGTGGTCCGGGTCGAGAACCTCACCGAGGCTCGCAAAGCTGTGGAAGTGGCCGCGTCAGGCGGCGACACATCGGGCCTTCCGGTATGCACTAGCAACTAGACTGACCGCGGAACTAAGCGCCGGCCCCACTCGTGGCATTAGTGACGGCCGCCGCCGTCCCTCGGGCACCCTTTCGCAGGGCCCTGACGGAACGGCAGCGGCGGCCGTTAGAATGCATCAACCCTGCAATACCGGCACTTAGTCGCCCGACTGAGTCAAAGCAGCGACTAATAACTAAAAACCAGCAGTAGACGACCAGCTATGAGGTACCGAGTTTGTCCCGTCCCGCCAGCACTGTCCCGCCCGGAAGACCCCAGACACGACGCGGCGCCCTGACGCCGACGCTGATCATCGTGGCCCTGATCGTGGTCGGATTCATCTTCTTCGCCAATGTCTGGACGGATGTCCTCTGGTACCAGCAGCTGGGCTTCTTCGAAGTGTTCCTGACCGAGAACCTGGCCAGGATCGGGATCTTCATGACCGGTTTCGCGGTCATGTTTACCGCCGTCTTCTTCGCCATCCGGATTGCCTACCACGCCCGGCCGGTGTACGCCCCCGACTCGGAAATCCGGGACAACCTGAACCGCTACCAGGCCCAGCTCGAACCCGTCCGACGCGTCGTGATGGTGGGGATTCCTATCCTCTTTGGCCTGTTTGCCGGCAGCGCCGCCGCCAGCCAGTGGCAGAAAGTGCTCCTGTTCCTGAACCAGGAGCCCTTCGGCCAGAGTGATCCTCAGTTCGGCCTGGACATCAGCTTCTACCTCATGACCCTTCCGTTCCTCGGCTTCGTCACCGGGTTCCTCATCAGCGTCACCGTGGTCGCTGGCCTCGCCGGCATCCTCACGCACTACCTCTACGGCAGCATCCGGATCATGGAACGCGGGATCTTCACCAGCCGCGCCGCCCAGATCCACCTGGCTGTCACGGGCGCCGCCTTCCTGCTGCTGATGGGCATCAACTTCTGGCTGGACCGCTATTCCACCGTGCAGAACAACGGCGGACGCTGGGCCGGTGCGCTGTACACGGACGTGAACGCCGTCATTCCGACCAAGGCCATCCTGGCCGTGGCCGCGGCGATCGTCGCCGTGCTGTTCATCGTCGCCGCGGTGATCGGCAAGTGGCGCCTGCCCGTGATCGGCACCGCCATGCTTATCATCACGGCCATCCTGGCCGGCGGCGTCTACCCGTGGGTCATCCAGCAGTTCCAGGTCCGGCCCTCGGAGCAGACGCTGGAGAACGAATTCATCAAGCGGAACATCGTCATGACCCGTGCCGCCTATGGACTGGATAAGGTCCAGGAAAAGCGGTACAACGCCACCACCGCCGCCACCACCGGTGCGCTGGCCCCCGATGCGCAGACCACCGCCAACATCCGTCTGCTCGATCCGAACCTGATCTCAGATGCGTTCTCGCAGCTTGAGCAGTACCGGCCCTATTACCAGTTCCCCAGCGCCCTGAATGTGGACCGCTACGTGATCGACGGCAAGGTCCAGGACACGGTCATCGCCGTCCGCGAACTCAACCCGGACGGGCTGGCCACTAACCAGCAGTCCTGGCTGAACCGGCACGTGGTCTACACGCACGGCTACGGCGTCGTCGCGGCCAAGGGCAACAAGTTCACCGTGGACGGCAAACCGGACTTCCTGCAGTCGGGCATCCCGTCCACCGGCGCGCTCGGCAACGATTCGACCTATCAGCCCCGCGTCTACTTCGGCCAGGACTCGCCCGACTACTCGATCGTGGGCGCCCCGGCCGGTGCCCCGCACCGCGAGCAGGACCGGCCCGCGGCCAAGGAAGGCGACGGCGAAACGCAGTACACCTTCACTGGCAACGGCGGCCCGAACGTCGGCAGCTTCTTCAACAAGATCCTCTACGCGGTCAAGTTCCAGTCCTCGGACCTGCTGCTTTCCGACGGCGTGAACGCCGAGTCCCAGATCCTCTACGACCGCAACCCGCGCGACCGCGTCGAAAAGGTAGCGCCCTATCTGACCGTGGACGGCAATCCCTATCCCGCCGTCGTCGACGGCAGGGTGAAGTGGATCGTGGACGGGTACACCACGAGCCCGTACTTCCCGTACTCGCAGCAGGAGCAACTCTCCGCGGCGACGGCCGACTCACAGACCGCCGCGAATCGGACGGTAGCCCTGCCGAACAGCTCGGTGAACTACATCCGCAACTCGGTCAAGGCCACCGTGGACGCCTACGACGGCTCCGTGACCCTCTACGCCTGGGATGACCAGGACCCGGTCCTGAAGGCCTGGCAGAAAGTCTTCCCCACGTCGGTGAAGCCCTATACCGAGATGTCCGGTGCGCTCATGAGCCATGTGCGGTACCCGGAGGACCTGTTCAAGGTTCAGCGCGAGCTCCTCGGCCGCTACCACGTGACCAACCCAGACAGCTTCTACACCAACATTGACGCTTGGTCCGTCCCCAACGACCCCACCGTCAAGGACGAGGTCAAGCAGCCGCCGTACTACATGTCACTGAAGATGCCCGACCAGGATAAGCCGGCGTTCCAGCTGACGTCGTCGTTCATCCCGCAGGTGGTCAACGGCAACGCCCGCAACGTGCTCTACGGTTACCTGGCCGCGGACTCCGACGCCGGCAACCAGAAGGGCGTCAAGGCGGACAGCTACGGCCAGCTCAGGCTCCTGCAGATCCCGCCGGAGACCCAGGTCCCGGGTCCCGGCCAGGCGCAGAACAAGTTCAACTCCGACCCCACCGTCTCGCAGGCCCTCAACCTGCTGCGCCAGGGTGCGTCGGCGGTGCTCAACGGCAACCTCCTGACGCTGCCGGTCGGCGGCGGCATGGCGTACGTCCAGCCCGTCTATCTGCGATCCACGGGTGAAACCTCCTACCCGACACTGCAGCGCGTCCTGGTGGCGTTCGGCGACAAGATCGGGTTCGCGCCCACGCTGGACGAGGCACTGAACCAGCTGTTCGGCGGGAATTCGGGGGCCGCGGCAGGGGACAAGCCGAACAAGGGCCAAACGCCGGCCACACCCACCCCAGGGGGCACACCGGCAGCGCCAGGCAGCACCGACGCGAAGGCCGAACTGAAGGCCGCCCTGGACGAGGCAAACGCCGCGATCAAGGCCGGCCAGGAGGCCCTCGCGAAGGGCGACTTCGCGACCTATGGTGAACAGCAGAAAAAGCTAAATGCCGCCTTGCAGAAGGCGCTCGAGGCCGAAGCGAAGCTGGAAGCCCCGGCTGCCCCGGTGGGCACCGCTTCTCCATCGGCATCACCGTCGGCCTCGCCGTCAGCCACGGCCGGCGGCTAACACGGCGCTAGCAACTAATGCGGCGCTACAGCCGGGCACAGGCTGTGCGCGGTCCTCGGGCCGGGTTTGCCCCTCCACGGAGAGGCAAGCCCGGCCTGTGGCGTAGACGGGCCCGCCCCGGTCTGCGCGTCTTTGACCGCGGGTGCCCCGTGGATCCGAACAGAAACCCGCGGTCGGCGATGCACATCACGTCACCCCGATTTGGCCTCAAGTTCACCGGCAGGTAGAGTTGATCTTGCGACGCGGGGTGGAGCAGTTCGGTAGCTCGCTGGGCTCATAACCCAGAGGTCACAGGTTCAAATCCTGTCCCCGCAACTGGAGAAAAGGTCCGGAACACTGGAAACAGTGTTCCGGACCTTTCGCTTTAAGCGCCGCGGTGGCCCGGGGAGCCGGGAACGCGTTGTAGGACAAAACCTGTGTTAATGCCGGGCGTGCCAGTTGCGTCCTGCCGGACCGGTACATTGAACTGGACTCGGATACCGGACGCGACCGCAAGCGACCTGGTTGGGCCGGACTGGACTGGGCTGGCCCGGGACTGGACCCCGTTTGGGGACGTGGTCGGGGCCGCCCTGAAACTAGGGTAGAGTTGATCAAGCGACGCGGGGTGGAGCAGTTCGGTAGCTCGCTGGGCTCATAACCCAGAGGTCACAGGTTCAAATCCTGTCCCCGCAACCAGGAATCACCAGCAGTACACAGAAAGGCCCGGATCTGATGATCCGGGCCTTTCTGTTTTCCGCGGACGCCTACGGCTGCGGCTGAGGGCGGCCACCGCTGGGAGCGGCGCAACCGGGGCCTGCCGGCCCCAGCCGGCTGTCAGCCGTCCTTGAGCCGTTGGTAGGTCGCCAGTGCACGCGCCCGGGACTCGGCAAGGTCCACGATGGGTGCGGGGTAGCCGGTGGCGGGGCCGTGGGTCTTCCATGGCTCGTGGACGGCTTTGTCGTCCAGTGCGGCGAGCTCGGGTATGTAGCCGCGCAGGTATCGTCCTGCGGTGTCGAACTTCTTGCTCTGCGTGACAGGGTTGAAGACCCGGAAATACGGCGAGGCGTCCGCCCCCGAGCCCGCGACCCACTGCCAATTGGCCGGGTTGCTCGCGGCATCGGCGTCCACCAGGGTGTCCCAGAACCAAGCCTCGCCGAGCCGCCAGTCGGCCAGCAGGTTCTTGACCAGGAAGGACGCTGCGGCCATCCGCACCCGGTTGTGCATCCACCCCGTCTGCCAGAGCTGGCGCATGCCCGCGTCCACCATCGGGTAGCCGGTGCGGCCCTGGTGCCAGGCTTCCAGTTCGGCGCCCGATGCCGGCTGCCACTCGAAGCGGTCGAACTCCGGCCGGTAATTCCGCGTCGCCAGGTCCGGATTCTCGTAGAGCAGCTGCCAGCAGAATTCCCGCCAGCCAAGTTCGGAACGGAAGATCCCGACGTCGGCCGGCGCCCCCGGCGCAAAGCTGTCGCGCAGCGTGTGCCAGATCCGGAAGGGACTGATTTCGCCAAAACGCAGATGCGGGGAAAGCCGGCTGGTACCTTCGACGCCGGGGACGTCGCGGCCGGTGCCATATTCTGCTGCCGGCCCGTCCACGAAATTCACAAGCCGGCTGTAGGCGCCGGCTTCACCCGGTGTCCAGGTGCCGGCCAGCCCGGAGCTCCAGTCGGGATGCCGGGGGAGCAGACCCCAGGCCTCGAGCGTTTCGCTCTCCGGCAGGCTGCCGCTGCGCGTGCGTGCCGGGGCCGGGAGCTGGTCCGGGGCCTCCAAGGGCTGCCGGGGCTCGGTGCCGGCCAGGCAGGCCTTCCAGAACGGCGTGAAGACCTTGTAGGGACCATCGCTGCCGGTCCGCACGGTCCATGGCTCGAACATGAGGTTTGCCTGGAAACTCGTGGCGCTGATGCCGTGCTCGGTGGCCCAGCTCTTCAGGCCGGCGTCGACCGTGCGTTCGGGCCCGCCGTAACGGCGGTTCCACAGCAGCGTGTCGGCCGATGTTTCCACCGCCAGGTCCTGGATGATCCGGGCGGCCGGCCCGCGGCGGAGCAGCAGCCGGGAGCCCGCGGCCTCCAGCGCGCCGGCCAGCTCGGCCAAGGAGTGGTGGAGCCACCACTTCACCGCTCCGCCCAGTGGCCGGATGCCGGGCGACTCCTCATCCAGGACATAGACGACGGTCAGGGGTGTGTGCAGGGCGGCGGCCTCCGCCAGCGCCGGATTGTCATCCAGCCGGAGGTCGTCACGAAGCCAAACAAGGGTCGCAGACATGGATCCACGGTACACGCGCGGCGGCCGGCACCGCCGCCGGTAGGGTGCGACGAAGGAGACAACAAGGGCCGGGCTCCGGCGGGCGAACCTGTGGTGTCAGGCTCACCCGCCGGCGTCCGGCCCCTGGGTCCGCAACGTGCGTGGGTCAGAGCTTGTCGAAGTCGGCCTCGTCTACCGTGGATTCAGACTCGGCGCTCTTGTCGCCGGCGCCGATGGCGGCGGGGGAGCCGCCGGACTTCAGCGCTGCCAGCCGGGCTTCGATCTCGGTCTGTTCGCCCAGGTCCTCCAGCGAGTTGAACTGGGCGTCCAGGCTCGATTCAGCGAGTTCCTGCTGGCCGCGGACCTTGGCTTCTTCGCGGCGGATCTTCTGTTCGAAGCGGCCCACCTCGGAGGTGGGGTCCATGATGTTGATGCTCTTGAGGGCGTCGTGGACCTGGGTCTGGGCCGCCACGGTCTTGGACCGGGCCACCAGCTCATTGCGCTTGCTGGTGAGTTCGTTGAGCTTGCCCTTCATCTGGTCAAGACCGTGCTTGAGCTTGTCCACCACCTCGGTCTGGGACGCGATGCTCGGTTCGGCGGCCCTGGCCTCGTTCTCAGAGCCCATCTGCCGCTGCAGGGCAACCTTGGCCAGGTTGTCGAACTTCTCCGCGTCGCCGACGTCGCCCTTGGCGCGGTATTCGTCGGCTTTGCGCGACGCGGCGAGGGCCTTCTTGCCCCAGTCCTGGGCGTTGCGGACGTCCTCGTTGTAGTCGTCCTGGAGCATGCGCAGGTTGCCGATGGTCTGGGCCACGGCGGACTCGGCCTCCGCGATGTTGTTCGTGTAGTCGCGGACCATCTGGTCCAGCATTTTCTGCGGATCCTCGGCCTGGTCCAGCAACGAGTTGATGTTTGCCTTCGCCAGCTGCGCCATGCGGCCGAAAATGGACTGCTTAACCATGGTGTTACCTTTCGTCCTGCTCCGTTGTCTCACTGATTTCAGTGATCGATGTGTGTCGCATGTATCCGCTGTCCGGTCCGTTGCGGCCGGAGCGTGGTCTGTACCGTTCCCGTCCCTGTTTCCCGAAGCTGTGTCCCATGCGGGGGTGGCTACAGGCTAGAAACTGCCGGAATCGCCGCCGCCGAAGTCTCCTCCGCCGCCAAAGTCGCCGCCGCCACCCCAGCCGCCGCCGGAGTCGTCGCCGCCCCAGCTGCCTCCGCCGCCGCCCCAGCCTCCGCCGCCTCCGCCGTGGAGGATCGAGTTGATGAGGATTCCGCCGAGGATCGCGCCGCCGAGGCCGCCTCCGCCGCTGCCGCCGAACATCCCGCCACGGCCGTAGCCCTGGTTGGCGTAGCCGCCGAATTGGTCAACATCTGACTGGGCCAGCTGCGCGGCCTGCGCCGCCAGTGCGTGGGCCTGCTGCGCGTACTGCAGCGCGGTGACCGGGTCCGTGCGGGAGATGGAGAGCGCATAGTCCAGGTTCCGCTGGGCTTCCGCCAGGCGTGTGCGGGCATCGGTGCCCACGCCTCCGCGGCGGGCGGTGATGTAGTCCGACGTCGCGCTGATCTGGGCCTGGGCCGACATGATGCTCTGCTGCAGCGAGGCCTGGGCGCGGCGCGCCTGTTCCTGCTGGTCGCGGATTCCGCCCAGGGACTGGTCCAGGGTCTGGTGCGCCGTTTCGACCCGTTCCAGGGTGGCGATCGGATCGATCTTGCCGCCCTGAATTTCCGCCTTGACCTGCGCGAGCGCCGCTTCCACGGCGGCCACCGGGCCGGACAGTTCAGGATGGGCGCCGGACTGGAGCATCGCTTTCGCCTGCGCCAGGTCCTGGGCGGTGTCGACGACGGCGGCTTCCAGGCCACTGCGTGCCTCGTCGAGGCTGCCAGCCACCTTGGTGATGGCTCCAATCAGCACGTTCGTCTGGTGCAGGCTTTCCTCGGCTGCCCGCACGGCCACGGCGGCAAGGCTGTTCTCGCCCGCGGCGAGCTTTTCCTGCGCCGCGGTCGAGGCGTTCTGCACGAATTCGAGGCGTTCCTTGGCCTGGTTGATGTTGTCCGCAACCTGGACCAGGGCGCTCTCGGCGTATTTGGCGCGCAGCTCCGTCAGGGAGTGTTCGGCGCTGGCAATCTTTGCCTCGGCATCCGCGGCTCCGGCGCCGACGGCCGCGAGGGCCTGCGGGGCGTTCTTTTCCAGCTCGCGGAGGGAATCGAAGTCCGCCTTCTGCTCCTGCAGCGAGGCCAGTGCGGCCTCGGAGCGGCGGATGATTTCGCCGAGCCAGTTCCGCTGCTGCTCCTCGGTGTCGGGGATGTGGTCGTCGAGCTGCTGCTGCAGCTTGAACGACTCCGTCATGTGGCCCTTGGCCTCCTGCAGCGCCTTGGTGAAGTTACCCACCGCGGAGTCACCATATTGGGCCTGGGCGAATCCGAGTTCCTGCTCGCTGGACTTGATGGCGTCGTCGGCCTCGATCAGCAGCGAATCGCTCTTCCGGCGCAACTCCGCCACGCTGAGGCCCGCCAGCGGATCCGCCTCCGCACCCTGCGGCCCGGAGGAGGCCCCGGCACTCTGGCCGGCCTTCTTCCGGCGGTTGCGGAAGTACAGGTAGGCTCCGCCACCTGCCACGGCGACGACGCCGACTCCCACCAGCACGGCGCTGCCCGCACCGGCGTCGGACGGCACGGTGCCGCTGCCGCCGGACGCGGCGTCGCCCACCGCAGCTGCGGTATCAATGGCCGCCTGCGCGAAGTCGCGCTTTCCGCCGGCCAGGTTCGGAACTATGGCGTTCTGGGTGATGTTGGACGTCTTGGAGTAGATCGGGCTGGCCGTGCTGGGGGAGAAGTAGTAGTGCCCGTCGTCGGACATGGTCAGGATGACGTCGGCCTTGCCCATGCCCTTGTTCTCCGCGACGGTCTTTGCCCATTGCGCGGGGTCGGCCGGATTCTCGAACGTCTTTGCCGTGACGACGTAGAGGTTGTACTTGTGGTCCTTCAGGAGCTTCTGGATGGCGTCCTGGACTTCGGCCTTGCGGCCGCCGAGCACGTTCGCGCTGTCCACGATGTTCTGCCCGGACGGAATGGTCACCGGATCTTCGGCCAGGGCTGGAGCGGCGGGGAGCGCCAGCAATCCAGCGACGCCAAGAACGGCGAGGAAACGATTCAACTTAGACCGCATGTGCAACCCTTCAGCACTTCTGGGACCGGTTCGGTCGAACCAGCCGTCACAGAATGCAGCAGCGCCCCCACGCAGATGTAAAGCGCCGCAGGTCGCTGTGGCATTTCCATTTGATTCTATGGTGCACCCAAATGGCAGTCCACCTAGGGGAATATGCCACCAGCGAAACGCGCCTAAACTGGGAAATACAGGCCCGGAGGCCGCAAACTATCCGTTCAGGAACCTCCCAGCAAATGTCCGCTCTAGTGTCAGCCTGAGCGTCCATAGTTATAGGCAGACGAGGATGAAAGGAAGTCTCATGACTGAGAACCCAGTGCCGGGTGCGTCACCGGAGCCGACGCAACAGAACCGGGAACCGGCGGGGCAGCAGGCGGGCTCGCCGGAACAGACGCATGCCGTAAACGCGCCCGAGGCGGCGTCCGGCAACCCGGCACCCTCACAGCCAGCAGCGGGAAGCCCAGCACCTGGAAGCCCTGCGCCCGAGAACCCGACCCTCCGGCTGGACCGCGCCGAGGACGGAGCACCGCGTCCGGTGTACCAGCAGCAGCCCTCCGCCGCGGACACCCAGCAGCTCGGCGCGCCCGCCCAGCACACCAGTCAGTACGGTGCGTTCTCCCAGGCCGGCCAGGGCCAACCCGCCCAGCCCTCCCATCCGCCCTATGGTCAGGCCCAGCCAGGCCAGGCGCAGTACGGCCAGTCTCACTACGGCGGCCCTTACGGCGCCAACCCCGGCGGCCATCCGGCGGCGGGTCCGTCCTATGGACCGGGCCCGGGCTTCGCGAACAACCCGGCGCACGCCCCTAAGCGCAAGGCGGCGTTTGGTGTCCCAACCCTCGTGGCCAGCATCGTGGCGGCCGGCCTGATCGGCGGCGGCGTGGTCGCTGGCAGCAACGCGCTGTTGTTGGACCGCTCCTCCGCTGCCGCCACGAGCGACACCACCCAGGCCGGTCCGGTGATCGTCAACAACAGGGACGCCGTCAACGCCATCACCGCCGCCGCCCTCAAGGCTTCCCCCAGCGTGGTGACCATCAAGGCAACCAGCGGCAGCGACGGCGGTACCGGCAGCGGGATCATCCTCGACGCCGAGGGCCACGTGCTGACCAACACCCACGTGGTCACTCTCGACGGTAAAACCGCGAACGCCACCATGGAGGTCCGGACGAGTGACGGCAAGGTCTACTCCGCGAAGATCGTCGGTACCGACCCGCTGTCCGATCTCGCCGTGATCAAGATCGACAACCCCTCGGGACTGGTCCCGGCAACGCTGGGAGACTCGGGCAAGCTGAACGTCGGCGATACCGCCGTCGCCATCGGGTCGCCGCTGGGACTCACCGGCACAGTCACTGACGGCATCGTCTCGACCCTGAACCGGACCATCAGCGTGGCGTCCTCGGCTGCGCCGAAGAACGGCGCGGATAACTCCCAGGGCGGGGACCAGGGCTTCCAGTTCGCGCCTCCGGGCGGTGGCGCGACCCCGAACACCGCGGACCAGGGGTCCATTTCGATCAACGTCATCCAGACTGACGCGGCCATCAACCCGGGCAACTCCGGTGGCGCCCTGGTGGACACCAAGGGTGAAGTCATCGGCGTGAACGTCGCGATCGCCTCCGCAGGCGGCGACTCAGCCACCGGAAGCAGCAGCGGCAACATTGGCGTGGGCTTCAGCATCCCCATCAACAACGCCAAGCGCGTGGCCCAGGAGATCATCAGCGGCGGCAAAGCCACCCACGGGCAGTTCGGCGTCAGCGTGAAGCCCAAGGCCGCCGGTTCGTCCTCCTCCGGGTTCTCGGTGGGCGCCGAGGTCGCAACTGTCGAGTCCGGATCGGCCGCTGACAAGGCCGGCATCAAGGTGGGCGACGTGGTGACGAAGTTCCAGAAACTGACCATCAGCGATCCCAACCAGCTGACCGCGGCAGTGCGCGAACAGCCCGCCGGGGGCACGGTCAAGGTGACGGTCCTGCGCGGCGGCCAGCTGAAGGACTTCGACGTGACCCTCGGCGCTGCGGCCGAGCAGTAGAAGCCGAGCAGTAATAAGCAGTGCAGTAGTTAGGATGGCCGGGCGGCACCAATCGGTGCGGCCCGGCCTTTCCGTGTCCGGCTCCTGCCGAAGATTCCCGGGACCGGGCGGGGCGCTGACACAGGCGTTAACCGAGGCCGCGCTGCCCGCCGGCTATATGGTTAGCTAGGAACAGCCCGGCTACCGGGTGTTCCGTGGCCAAGACCCCGCCAGGGGCGGCTGTCCACCCGCATGGAAGGCTGCTGTAGACACAGTGGAAGAAACTCTAAAAATCATTGTGCTGGTCAAGCACGTCCCGGATGCGCAGTTCGACCGGCACCTCACTGGTGAGGCCAACACCGTGGACCGCTCCGAGAGCATCCTGTCCGAACTGGATGAGTATGCCCTGGAAGCTGCCCTGCAGCTGAGCGAGGCCCGCGGTGGGGAAGCGGCCGGCAACAAGGTCATCGCCCTGAGCATGGGGCCGGCCGGGGCCGTCAACGCAGTGAAGAAATCCCTCCAGATCGGAGCTTCTGAAGGCGTGCACCTCAGCGACGAGGCCCTGGCCGGATCCGATGCCGCAGCCACCTCGCTGGCACTGGCCGCCGCGATCCGCCACCTGGGCGCGGACGCCCCGGCGGACCTCATCCTCACCGGTATGGCCTCCACAGACGGTGAGACCTCGCTGGTCCCGGCACAGCTCGCCGAACGTCTGGGGCTCCCACAGGTAACTTTTACCGCGTCGCTGGAGCTCGACGCCGGCAAGCTCACCGCCCGCCGCGACGGCGACACCCACGCGGACACCATTGAGGCCGAACTGCCGGCCGTCGTTTCCGTCACCGACCAGATCAATGATCCGCGGTACCCGAACTTCAAGGGCATCATGGCGGCGAAGAAGAAAACCATCACCACCTTGAGCCTTGCCGACATCGGCGTCGACCCGGCCCAAGTGGGCAAGACAGGTTCCTGGACCGCCGTCGAGACCGCAGAGGTCCGCCCGCCGCGCACGGCCGGCACCATCATCACCGACGAAGGCGACGCCGGCATCCAGCTGGTTGAGTTCCTGGCTGCCCAGAAGCTGCTCTAAAGGGGATTATCCGAACATGGCAAAAGTACTCGTTTTCATCGACAACCCCGGCCAAGCGCTGAAAAAGCCGAGCCTGGAACTGCTCACCATCGCCCGCTCCCTCGGCGAACCGGCCGTCGCCTTCAATGGCGAACTGCACGACGACGCCGCTGCGGACCTTGCCGCGTACGGCGTCCAGGCACTCTACCGGCCGTCTGCGGCCGACCTCGACGACTATCTTGTGGGCCCCAAGGCGTCCTACCTGGCCGCCGCGGTCCAGACGTCCGGTGCCACCGTGGTCCTGACCGAGAACTCGGCCGAGAGCAAAGAAATCGCCGCCCGGCTCAGCATCAAGCTCGGCGCCGGTGTCATCACCGACGTCGTGACCGTGGACCCCGACGGTACGGCGCACAAGTCCGTGCTGGCCGGCTCCTACACCACCACGGCGAAGGCCACGACGCCCGTGGCCGTTCTCACCGTCAAGCCCAACAGCATCACGCCCGAGCCTGCCGTCACCGGCACGGCACCGGAGGCCGTGACGATCGCGGTCCCGGAGACGGCCACCGCCGCCTCCGCCCGGGTCACGGCACGCAGAGAAAAGCCCGAAAGTGGGCGCCCCGATCTGACCGAGGCGCGGATCGTCGTCGCCGGCGGCCGCGGCGTGGACGGCAACTTTGGTCCGCTGGAGGAACTCGCCGACGCCCTGGGTGCGGCCATCGGCGCCTCGCGGGCCGCCACGGACGCCGGCTGGATCGGCCACGACGCGCAGATCGGCCAGACCGGCAAGACCGTCTCGCCGCAGCTCTACATCTCTGCGGGGATTTCCGGAGCCATCCAGCAGAAGGCCGGCATGCAGACCGCCAAGGTGGTCGTGGCCGTAAACAAGGACGCCGAATCGCCGGTTTTCGAGATCGCGGACTTCGGCGTTGTGGGCGACCTCTTCCAGGTCCTGCCGCAGGCAACCGCGGAAATCAAGAAGCGCAAAGGCTGACTGAATGAGCACCAACGCCGTTCCGGCGCAAAGCCCGTTCGACCCTGGGAGCTCCCGGATCGAACGGGTGCTTTGTTTCACGGCCCACCCCGACGACATCGACTTCGGTGCCGCCGGCACCGTGGCAGCCTGGACCGCCGCAGGAGTCCAGGTCAGCTACTGCATCATGACCGACGGCGACGCCGGCGGCTTTGATCCCGCCCAGCGCGACGAAATCGTACGGCTGCGTGTTGCGGAGCAGCAGCGCGCCGCCGCCCTGGTCGGCGTCACGGACATCCATTACCTGCACCAGCGTGACGGCTACCTCGAACCCTCGCACGAGGTGATGCGCGAGGTGGTGCGCCTGATCCGGCAGCTCCGGCCCGACGTCGTGCTCTCCATGCACCCGGAACGCAACTGGAACCGGATCCAGAAGAGCCATCCGGACCACCTGGCTGTGGGGGAGGCCGTCACCCGTGCCGTGTATCCCGCGCTGGAAAACCCGTTCGCCTACCCGGAGCTGGCCGAGTCCGGGCTTGAGGCGTACAAGCTGCCTTGGCTGTGGCTGTTCGCCGGACCGGAGGAGCGCGAGAACCACTTTACGGACGTCACGGACCACGTCGAGAGCAAGCTGGCCGCCGTCCATATCCACGTCAGCCAGCATCCCGACGTTGAGGCCATGGAGCGCACAGTCCGCGGGCTCATGCTCAGCACGGGAGCACGGGCCGGACTACCGGCCGGGCGCAGCGCCGAGGCCTTCCATGTCGTAGCAGTCAACGGCCCGGGAACCATCGCCGGCTTCTAGTGTTGCCCGCACCACAGTCTCTGCCTTATGCTTGCATCTGTTTAAATCATATTTATTTGATGGAAGGCAGACTTTGATGGCGAAGACTGCGCAACACCCCGTACTTGTAATCATGGGCGTCTCCGGCTCCGGCAAATCAACCGTGGCCGGGCTGCTGGCCGGCCGGCTGGGCTGGGATCTTGCCGAAGGCGACGACCTCCACCCGGAAGCAAACGTGGCGAAGATGCACGCAGGAGAGCCGCTGACCGATGAGGACCGGTGGCCTTGGCTGGAAACCATTGCGGACTGGATCCGGGCCCACACGGAGGCCGGGACCCCCGGCGTCGTGACCTGTTCGGCGCTGAAGAAGCGGTACCGGGACATCCTGCGCGGCGAAGGGGTGGTGTTCGTGTTCCTCGAGGGATCACGTGACAAGATCTCCGACCGGCTGGCCTCCCGGCACGGGCACTACATGCCCCAGTCGCTGCTGGAGTCACAGTTCGACGCACTCGAAGCGCCCACGGCGGGCGAAAACTTCATTTCCCTGTCCGTCTCCGCCACACCGGCGGAAGAAGCACAGGAAATCATCACCCGACTTAGCCTCGACGCCGCCAACCCCAGGCCCTGAGCCTACCCGCGTTCTGGCGCGGACCAAGGAATTTTGTGAAATCTCTGATAGCAATGCAGCTTCCTGCTGCCGTTGATGGCGGATCCGGCGTCAACACCCAACTACTGATCATCGCCGGCCTGGGCATCGCCCTGCTCGTAGTACTGATCGCCAAGTTCAAGTTCCACCCCTTCCTGGCCCTGATTCTGGGGTCCGGTTTCGTCGGCCTCGCCGCTGGCGTGGAACCGGCGAAGGTGATCGCCAACTTCGAAGACGGTGTGGGCGGCGTCCTGAAGGAAGTCGGCCTGCTGGTCGCGCTCGGCGCGATGCTGGGCAAGCTGCTCGCCGACTCCGGCGGCGCCAACCGGGTGGTCGACACCCTCCTGGCCAAGGCCACCGGAAACAAGCTGGTCTGGTCCATCACCCTCGTTGCCGTGATCATCGGCCTGCCGATGTTCTTTGAGATCGGGCTCGTCCTGCTGCTGCCGGTGATCGTCCTGGTCACCCAGCGCTCGAAGATGCCGCTCATGCGCATCGCCATCCCGGCACTGGCCGGCCTGTCCGTGCTGCATGGCCTGGTGCCCCCGCACCCCGGACCGCTGATCGCGATCAGCGCACTCAAAGCTGACTTGGGCACCACTCTGGCCCTCGGCATCCTGGTTGCCATCCCCACGGTGATCATCTGTGGTCCGCTGTTCTCACGCCTCGCGGCCCGGTGGGTGCCGGTGGGCGCCCCCGCCGTTGCCGGCGGCGTCGACACCGTGCACGGCGCGGATCTGGAGGGTGTTAAGCGGCCCCCGAGCTTCCTCGTCACACTGCTGACCATTCTCTTCCCGGTGGTGCTCATGCTCCTCAGGGCGGTCGTGGACATCATCTGGCCCGACCCCAAGACGGCCCCGGCCATTCGGATGTTCTTCGACTTCGTCGGCCAGCCGCTCGTGGCCATGACGCTGGCCGTGCTGCTGGCTATGGTGACCTTTGGCTACGCCGTGGGGCTCAACGGAGCCTTGATCACGAAAAAAATCAGCGCCAGCCTCGGCCCGATTGCCGGGATCCTGCTGATCGTCGGCGCGGGCGGCGGCTTCAAGCAGACGCTCATTGGCGCCGGCGTGGGGGACTCCGTGAAGGCCTGGGCCGAGGGGACGAACATGTCCGTCCTCGTGCTCGGCTTCATTGTGGCCGTTGCCCTGCGCCTGGCAACAGGCTCGGCCACCGTCGCCACCGTGACGGCCGCCGGCATCGTGGCTCCGCTGGCCAGCTCGCTGACGCCGACGCACGCCGCCTTGCTGGCCTTGGTCATCGGCGCCGGCTCGCTGTTCTTCTCACATGTAAACGACGCCGGCTTCTGGCTCGTCAAGGAGCTGTTCGGATTGACCGTGGGCCAGACGTTCAAGACCTGGTCCGTTATGGAGACGCTGATTTCCGTGGTGAGCTTCGGCCTGCTCATGCTGCTCTCGCTCGTCATTTAGCTGCGCCATACAAGCTGCCGTAATCGAGTTGCGGTAGACAAGCTGCCGTAAACGCAGCAAGCCGCCCGGGCCGTTGCTCCTTCTCCGGAAGAGACGACGGCCCGGGCGGCTTTTTGTCTGTACGACGCCTGTGCCCTGGGGCTGGTACCGATGGCCGGTCAGGCGTCCAGCGGCGCAGCGGCGACGGTGGGCAGGGTTGGTTTCGCGGATCCCCCTGCGGGTTCCACGGTGATGCCAAGGGCGGCGGCGGAGCCGATGCCCTTGACCACCGCGGGCTTGGACAGGGCTTCAGCGTCCATGAGGCCCTGCGACACCGGGGCCGAGCCGTCCTTCGGGATCAGCCACATCTGGTAGACCTTGCCCGCGGGCGGAGCAGGTACGCCGTTCATCCTGACGACGGCGGCGTTCCTGGACTGGGAAATCGACACCGTGGCCGTGCCGCCGCCGTTGACGTCCACGGTGGCCTGGCGGACGTCGCTGGCCTGCAGTACCTGGTTCAGGGGATCGTTCTGGTTTGCCACGTAGGCGCCCACGCCGACGCCGCCCAGGGCGATCACGGCTGCTGCGGCGACGCCGACAAGCCAGTTCCGCATGCCCTGCGGGCGGCGGCGTTCTTCCCTGCGCTTGCGGGCCGCACCGAGCTCGTCGGTGGCAGCCATTCCGGAGTTGTCGCGCACCGGATGCGGCATCGCAGGCGTCGTTTGCGGACCCGTGCCGGGGAGGGGCGCTGCGGCGGGGGCCGGCTGTGCCGTCTGCGCCGGCAGTGATGACATGATCCGGTCCAGCAGCCCGGGCGGTGGCTCTTCCTCGGCGGTGAAGCTGGTGGCCAGGGTCTCCCTGGCCTGCCGGACGCGTTCGTTGAAGGCATCCCGGTCTGCTGCCGGTGCGGTGGCGAGGAACTGCTCGATCGCGGCGCGTTCGGCGTCGTCCACGGCATTGAGGGCATAGACCTCGGCAAGGTCCACCACGCGGCCGGAAGCCAGGTCGGTGGCGATCTCGGCTGTGAAGCCGCCGGGGAGGCGGTTGTCGTTCTCATGTGGGTTCATGTCGGTCAATTCAGCTCACCCCCAAGCAGGTCTTCAATCGGATGAGTCCGTCGCGGATGCGGGACTTGATGGTAGGAACCGCGGCATTGAGCCGCTCGGCCACTTCCCGGTAGGTGAGGCCGCCGTAGTATGCCAGCCGCACGGACTCCTGTTGCGTATCGGTCAGCGTCTCCAGGCACCGGACAACTGCCTCGGCTTCAAGCCGGCTGCCCACCTCGTCCGAGACGGAGTCGTGGTCGATCTCCTGGCTGCTGGCCCCGTATCTGGCTTCGCGGTCAGTGGCGGACTGCGAGGACCTGACTTTGTCGACGGCGCGGCGGTGCGAGATAGTCATGAGCCAGGCGAGCGGGCTGCCGGCCGCGGGATTGAACTTGGCCGCGTTCTGCCAGACCTGCAGGAAGACTTCCTGGGTGGTGTCCTCGCTGAGTTCGGTATCGATCAGGACCCGGCGTGCCATGCCGAAGACGCGCCTCGAGGTGAGGCTGTAAAACTCCGCGAACGCCGCCTGGTCGCCGTGGGCAATAAGTTCCAGCAGGCTGCCGAGCCGGACGTTGATGTCGGCTGAGGTACGCGTGGGAGCGGCGGCCTCGGGGTTCGGGGCATTCGGAGTATCCATCACTCCCAAGCATAAGCCGCCTGCCGGCGGACGTGGGCCAGGAGCTGCGGCAGGCGGCCAAGGGCCAGCCCCTGCCTCATGGGCAGGATGTCTATCCAGATGCATTGTCCTCACCCGTTTATTCCCGCTCCCTTCCGTGTCTCCCATAACGCTGAGTCGACGGTTTCGTGTGCCCGCCTCCAGTAGTGATTCGGCGCAGCCCGGAACCCGGATGGGCGCGACTTGCGGGATTCTTTGCCGCGGGCTCCCTGGTGGGCATCCGGAGGTCCTGCCGGCGGTAGGCGCCGGAACGGCTACAGCTTGGCCCCCGCGAACCCGTTCTGGCGCCAGGCCTCATAGACGGCGATGGACGCCGCGTTGGCCAGGTTAAGCGACCGGAGGGAGGGCAGCATCGGCAGGCGGACGCGGGACGTCACCCGGGGACTGTGCTTGAGTTCCTCGGGCAAACCCACGGATTCAGGACCAAACAGCAGGACGTCGCCGGCGCGGTACTGGATGTCTGTGTACGTGGTTTCGCCGTCGGAGGTGAAGGCAAATACCCGTTCCGGCTCCAGCGCCGCCCAGGCTGCGTCGATGTCCGGGTGGACGGTCACGACGGCGAGGTCGTGGTAGTCCAGGCCCGCCCGCCGGAGCTTGGCGTCGGAAAAATCAAAGCCCAAGGGCTCCACCAGGTGAAGCTCGGCGCCCGTGATGGCTGCCAGCCTGATGGCGTTTCCCGTATTGCCGGGGATTTCGGGGGTGTGGAAGAGGATGCGGAACACCATTCCATCCTAGCGAGCCGCCGGCGTCGGGTGCGCCGTGGCCGTCCGCCTTGGAGACGGGCGGGGAGGAACTGGGGCGGAACCTAGTGCATTCCGCGCAGCAGCCGGGCCAGCACGGGCACGTTGACGGTGTTGGGGGCCGGTCCCGAGCCGAGGAACTGCTTGAGGCCGCGGGCCAGGCCTGCGGCGTTGACTACCTCGACAAGCCCCGAATTTTCCCCGTACCCGCTGCCCTGGCCGCCGGGTGCGCGGCGGTGCCGGTCGATGACCGGTTGGTGCAGGTTGCCGTCCGTGCTGTGGATAACAATCCAGCCGGTGACATTGAGCTCGGGAAAAATGTCCTGCATCCGGCGTACGACGTGGCCTAGTTGGGGCGGGGCGACGGAACGGTTGCCGTGGGTCAACGTGCTGCCGTTCCAGGCATAGGCGCCCGGCGGCAGCAGCATGGACCCGATGATTGCGAGCCGGTACCCGGCAAGGACCGCGTGGTCGATGTGGCTGTTGTCCGCGGGAGACTGCAGCCCGTTGACGAGGCGCGCGGCCGGAATGGTGGTCAGGATCTGCCTGCTGATGAGCTGCACGGTTCGCATCTCGCGTTGGATCCGCGCCTCGGCGCCGAAGATCCCGCGCTTGCGGGGCATGCCGTGGACCTGTTGCCGGGCCACACCGACAGGGATCAGCGGCACCGCTGTCCCGTCGCCAAATTGCTCGAACGGGGGAACGTAGACGGGCGGGTCGGCAGCCGTATTCCGCGGCGTGTTCGGGCGGCGCACGTTGGCTGAGGCCCGGCTGCCCGCGGCCGGGGCGTCGAAGTGGGCGCCCTCGTCGCCGGCGGGAGAGGAATCGGCGCTGCCGTAGGAGCGGTCATAGTCCGCGCGTCGCTTAGCGTCGATGAGAGTCTCGTACGCGAGGGTGACACGTCGGAACGCTGCAGGATCGCCGCCGTGATCCGGGTGGGCGAGCCGGGCGGCCTTGCGGTACGCCACTTTAATGTCCTTCTCCGTCGCCGTCACGGGGATCCCTAGGACCTGGTAATGCGAGCTGCTGCCCTTCGTCAAACAGAGATCCTTTTCATCGAAGGTGCCGGCGTTGAGAATGCCGGGCCGTTCGTGGGCGCCCGGCAGGCCCAGTTTAACCGGCTGAGAGAACAACGACCGCGCGTACCGGGATGGTTCCCGGCCACTGGCATAACTGCGCGCATGCTGATCGCCGTCGCCGTCAACCCGCGCGCGTCCTTTGGCCGTGCGCGGCACACCGGGAAGGAAGTGGCGGGACGCTTCCGCGCGGCCGGTGCGGAGGTCCTGCTGCTGTGTGCGGACAGTTATGCCGGGCTCGCGCAGGCGGTTGGAAACGCGCTGGAATCGGGCGTGGATGCACTGGTGGTGGTGGGCGGGGACGGCACGATCCACCTCGGGTTCAATACCGGCAAGATCACCGCGGGAGGAACCTCCCGCTGGTTCGCGGGCGTCGTCTCCGCCGGGTTCGATGCCGCCGTCAATGAGCGGGCCAATGGCTGGCGCTGGCCGCGCGGCAAGATCCGGTACCAGCTAGCCATGCTTCGGGAACTGGCCTCGTTCCGGGCCGGCAAGGACGTGGGCCACCCCGCCGTGCAGCTTCGCCGGGTCAGCACCGTGGAACTGGCGGCCAGCAACATCGTGGCCTACGCCGACGGCGAGCGGATCGGGGCGCTCCCGATGACCATCGAGGTCGTTCCGCACGCCGCCTGTGTTCTGGCGTAGCGGCCCGGCATAGCGGCCGGGCTTGGCGCCTTAGCGGCTTGGCGTGGCGGCCGGCGCGGCCTTGCGCGGGGACAGCCTGTTCAGTGCCAGGGCACCCACGAGCAGGCCGAAGTCACGCAGCGCGACGTCGTAGAAGCCGCCGAGGACGATCAGGTTGATGATGATGCCCAGCAGCCAGGCGGCCACGAGCGCCGATCCGAAGCGCGGGCGCAACGCCACCATGACGCCGGCGATGATTTCCACCACGCCAACGATGTACATGATGGTCTGGGCCGGCAGCGGGATAACCGAAGTGACCACGGGGGCCAGGTACATGGTCCAGTCGGTCAGCAGATTCGTGAACTTGTCGAGGCCGAACAGGATCGGCGCGACCGTAAAAACGGTCCGCAACAAGAGGAACGCCTGGCGGTGCGGGTCCGCCGCGAGCTGCTGAGCGGGAGTGGCGAGGGATGGGGAAACTTTCATGGCATGCTCCTTCTAAAAATGGATAACTTGATTTTAGAATGCACCTGAGGATTAAGCAATGATTCTTGTTTTTAGAGATATTCTTGTTTCATGACCAAACTTCCGTGGAATCGCCGGCTTGCGGCGGTCGCGTCCCTGGGCGACGAGAACCGCCGGATGCTGTTTGACTATGTCGCCTCAGCGGCAGACGCCGTCGGCCGGGACGATGCCGCCCAGGCTCTGGGCCTGGCGCGGAGCACAGTCTCATTCCATCTGGACCGGCTCGTGAAAGACGGGCTGCTGGCGGTGGAGTTCCGCAAGCTTGGAGGGCGGGAGGGCCCCGGTTCCGGCCGGCCCGCCAAGCTGTACCGGGCCGCCGTGGACGAGGTGGCGGCCTCCGTCCCGGACCGCCACTACGATCTTGCCGCCGAGTTGCTGGTCTCCGCGATCGAGGATGCCACCAGCGACGGCGGATCGCCCCGGGAGGCCCTGCTCCGGGCCGCCCGCGCCAAGGGTCAGTCAGCGGTTGAGTCGGCAGCCCGTGCAACCGGGCCGGCGGGGGCCATCGGGGCCGGGGATGCGGAGACCGCCGGCGGTCCCGATGGCGCCGGCCCGTTCGCGGACTTCTTGACGGGGCAAGGCTACTGCCCCGCGGGCGACGGCGCGGGGGGACTGGTGCTGATGAACTGCCCGTTCCATCGCCTCGCTGCCGGGCACACAGACGTGGTCTGTGCCATGAACGGGGCCTTCCTGGGCGGGGCCTCCGCGGCCCTTGGGATAGCCCCGGGACGGATCGAAGCGCTAGCCATCGAAGATCTCAGGGAGCAGGGGGGCGCGCAGCCCGGGCAGTGCTGTGCCCGCATCCTGCCTGCATAACAGCCCTGCCTGCATGACAGCCCAATCTGGCGTCGCGGCTACCGGCCCCGCGACCCCTCCGAAGAGGTGGCAGGCGCTGCGGGCCTGGGCTGGCCCTTGAGACCGGTCAGCAGGACGCCGGCGACCACCATGAGGCCGCCCACGATCTGAACGGGAGTCAGTGGCGTCCCCAGCAGCACTGTAATGATCGCAGTAAAGACCACCATCAGGTTGAGGTAGTTGCCCGCAGTCCCCGGCGGAGTGGTCTTCAGCGCCAGATTCCACAGGAGGTAGGAACAAAGGGAGGGGAAGACGGCGATGTACGCCAGTGACCAGCCTTCGGCCGCGGTGTCCGGAAACTGCACGTTCATGGCCAGGGCCAAGGGCGCCAGCGTCACGGTCGCAAACACCACCTGTACTGCCGTGGCCGAGATGGCCGGCATCTTCAGCCGGCGGGCAATGATTGTGTAGAAGCCCCAGACGATGATCGCACCGATCATCAAGAGCTCGCCGGTGTTGATGGCGAAGCTGAATATACGGGCCAGCTCACCCTGGGTCAGGACGAGCAGCACCCCCAGCAGGCCGAGGCAGATGCCGAGCCAGCCCAGCCGGGTGGTCCTCTCGCCGAGCAGGACAATCGCCATGACCACAATCAGGGCCGGGTTGGCGGCTGTAATGAGGGAGGCGTTCATCGCGGATGTGTAGCCGAGCGCGCTGTAGAGCATCAGGGTGTAGCCGCTCATGCCCAGGACGCTCAGCAGGAGGAGGGCGGGCCAGCGGCGCAGCACAGCGCGCCAGTCCGGCTTCTCAACGAAGTGGGCCAGGAGCAGCAGCGGCACGGCGGCCAGGGTCCAGCGCCAGAAGGTCAGCTCCAGCGGGGACATTGAGGCGACGGCGGCCTGCCCGACGACGTAATTGCCGGACCAGAACAAGGTGGCCAGCACAAGGTAGAGGGAGGCTTTCACCGCCCGAATCTACACCAGTCGAGTATCCTCCCGGGTGCCTGCGCCCGTCGCCCGCCGCAGCTTGGCAGCCGCGGCCGCAGGTAGAATTGGGCTGTGCCCGTTTACCTCGATCATGCCGCCACAACCACCCTCGCCCCGGAGGCGCTGGCCGCGCTGACGCGCGAGCTGGCCCGGACGGGCAACCCCTCCTCGCTGCATGGAGCGGGCCGTCGTGCGCGGCGCTCGGTGGAGGACGCGAGGGAAGTGCTGGCGGCGGCCGCCGGTGCCCATCCCTCGGAGGTGATCTTTACCTCCGGCGGGACCGAGGCAGACAACCTTGCGGTCAAGGGCCTGTACTGGGCCCGGCGTGCGGAGGACTCTTCCCGTACGCGCATCCTGTGTTCCGCCGTCGAACACCACGCAGTGCTGGACACCGTCGAATGGCTCGAACGGCATGAAGGCGCCCAAGTCTGCTGGCTCCCGGTAGACGCCGCTGGCCTCGTGGACCTGGCCGTGCTTGAGGCCGAACTGTCCCGGGACCCGGCGTCGATCGCCCTGGTGACAGTCATGTGGGCCAACAACGAGGTGGGCACCATCCAGCCCGTCGCCCGGGTGGTGGAGCTGGCACACGCCGCCGGCGTACCCGTCCACTCCGACGCTGTCCAGGCCTTCGGCTCCATCCCTGTTGACTTCCGCGGGACGGGTCTGGACGCCATGTCCGTCTCCGGGCACAAGATCGGCGGACCGGTCGGCGTCGGCGCGCTCATCCTGGGCCGGGCGGTGAAGCTGACCCCGGTCCAGCATGGCGGCGGGCAGGAACGCGACGTCCGCTCCGGGACCCTTGATACTGCCTCGATTGCCGCTTTTGCCGCGGCCGCCGAGGCCGTCGCCGCGAAACTCCCCGAGGAGGCCGCCAGGATCGCGGCCCTTCGGGACCGATTGATCGAGGGCGTCCATGAGGCCGTCCCCGAGGCCGTGCTCCGGGGCGCCCCGGGCCCCGGCCGGTTGCCGGGCAACGCGCACTTCACCTTCCCGGGCTGCGAGGGCGACTCGCTGCTGTTCCTGCTGGACCTCGCCGGCGTCGAATCCTCCACGGGCTCCGCCTGCACTGCAGGGGTTCCGCGGCCCTCGCATGTGCTGCTGGCCATGGGCCTGGACGAGGACACGGCAAGGGGTGCGCAGCGTTTTACGCTCGGACATTCCTCCACCGACGCCGACGTCGATGCCCTGCTCGCCGCGCTGCCGGGCGCCTATGCGCGGGCCCGCCAGGCCGGCATGGCCGGCCATGAATCCAGCATCCAGACCGCCGGTACGGTCGCCCGTGAATCCGCCCGTCAGGCTTCCGGTCATTCCCCTGGAAAGAGCTGATCCAGCGGTGTTGCGGAATCGGCAAGCAGGTCCGGGCTCACGGCGGTGCGTGCGCCGATGAGCGCCTTGATCGCCTTCTGCGGCTTGGCGGCGCGGGGCCAGTTGACGTTCATCCCGGCAATCACTTGGCCGTCCCGCTGCCAGAAGGCCATGAACTCCTTGTCGGCGAGCGAGCCGCGGATCACCGGTGGCCCGGCAACCAGCGTCGGGAAGCCCGAATACTCCATGCTGACGTCGTACTGGTCGGTGTAGAAGTACGGGATGGTGTCCAGTGCGGCGTCGAGGCCGAGCATCGCCTTGGCTGCCACCTTCCCGCCATTGAGGGCGTTGGACCAGTGTTCGCTGCGGTGGTGCTCCCCGGTGAACGGATGCAGGGCATTGGCGACGTCGCCGGCGGCGAAGATCCCGGGCACCGAGGTCCGCAGCGACGCGTCGGTGAGGATGCCGTTGCGGATCCCGATGCCCGCCGCCTCGGCCAGGCTGAGCTCCGGCACCACGCCCACGGCGATGATCACGAGATCGGCGGGCAGGACAACGCCGGCGTCGGTGACCACCCCCGTCACCTGCCCGGACCGCCCCTGGATCCCGGCGGCGGTTGCCGGAAGCCGGAACCGCACGCCGTGGGCCTCGTGCAGTTCACGGAAGAAGCCGCCCAGTTCGGGGCCGATCGCCGCGCCCAGCGGCACCTCCGCCCGGCCCAGCAGGGTGACGGTGTTTCCGAAGGTGCTGGCGGCGGCGGCCAGTTCCATCCCGATCCAGCCGGAGCCGATCATGACCACGTTCAGCCCGCCGTCGGCGAGGCGGGCGTGCAGGCGCCGGCTGTCCTCCACCGTCCGGAACGTGCTGACGCCGTCGAGCCCGGTGCCCGGCAGGGGGATGGGCCTGGGCCGCGCTCCGGTGGCGAGCAGCAGGGAGGCGTACTCCAGCCGTTCGCCGCCGTCCAGAACCACGGCCCGGGCGGCCGGGTCCAGCTCCGTGACCCGGACGCCGGGGCGGAGGTCGACGTCGTTCGCGCCGTACCAGTCCTCGGGCACCACGGGCAGGGCGTCGTCGCCGGCCTTGCCCAGCAGGTACTCCTTGGACAGCGGCGGGCGCAGGTACGGCTGGTGGGACTCGGCCGCCAGCAGCACCACGGGGCCGCCGAATCCCTCCGCCCGCAAGGTTTTGGCCGCCGTGGCACCGGCCAGTCCGCCGCCCACGATCACGATTTCTTCAACAGCCATGTCCGCCCGATTCCCGCGCGTACTCCCGCGCCTGTGCGCTTCCGATTCTAAAACCGTTTGTCTTGACGTTAGAAGTGGTAAGCGGCCCCGTCAAGGCTTTTGGGGAGGATTCGGCGTGGCGATAGAATGGCGTGGCAGGCATTGTGCTATTTCCGCGCACTGCGGCCGGCCCCGGTGCCTGCGACACCCCGAACCCTAAAGAAAGCCAGTATGCGAGTTCTTGCAGCCATGAGCGGCGGCGTTGATTCCGCCGTTGCCGCCGCCCGCGCCGTCGAGGCGGGGCACGACGTCGTCGGCGTCCACCTCGCGCTGTCCCGGATGCCGGGCACCCTGCGAACCGGCAGCCGCGGCTGTTGCACGATCGAAGACTCCCGTGACGCCTGGCGTGCCTGCGACATTCTCGGGATCCCGTACTACGTCTGGGACTTTTCCGAGCGGTTCAAGGAAGATGTGGTCCAGGATTTCATCGATGAATACGCCGCCGGCCGCACCCCCAATCCGTGCATGCGCTGCAACGAGCGCATCAAGTTCGCCGCCCTGCTGGAGAAGGCCATAGCCTTGGGCTTCGATGCCGTGTGCACGGGCCACTACGCCAAAGTCATCACCGACACCGACGGAAACCCTGAGCTGCACCGTGCCGCGGACTGGGCCAAGGACCAGAGCTACGTGCTGGGCGTGCTGACCCACGAACAGCTCAAGCACTCGATGTTCCCGCTCGCGGAGACGCCGTCCAAGGCCGAGGTCCGGGCGGAGGCGGAGCGCCGTGGCCTCTCGGTGGCGAACAAGCCCGACAGCCACGACATCTGCTTCATCCCCGACGGCGACACCGCCGGCTGGCTCGCCGAGAAGATCGATATGACCACCGGTGACATCGTGGACGAGTCCGGCGCGAAGGTCGGCGAGCACCCGGGCGCCAACGCCTTCACCGTCGGCCAGCGCCGGGGTCTGAAGCTGGGCACCCCGGCCGCCGACGGCAAACCGCGGTTCGTGCTGGAGATCCGGCCCAAGGAAAACAAGGTGGTGGTGGGCCCGGAGGCGCTGCTCGCCGTCGACGAAATCCGCGGCATCAAGGTCTCCTGGGCGGGCCTGCCCATCGCCGAGGTGGCGACCGGTGGGGAGTTCGACTGCTACGCCCAGGTCCGTGCCCACGGCGACCCCGTACCCGCCCGAGCGCACACGGCGGGGGACGAGCTGGTGGTCACGCTCACCGATCCGCTGCGCGGCGTGGCCCCCGGCCAGACGGTGGTGCTCTACCAGGGCAGCCGCGTGTTGGGCCAGGCCACAATCGATGCCGCGCGCTCGCTGCAGCGGGCCGCGCTCTAGGCGCCAGCCACACCGAATCCAGCGAAGGGTCCCGCCATGCGGCGGGACCCTTCGTCGTCTCTGCGCTCCGCCGTCGTCCGCGTGCCCGACGTCCAATTGCCCGCCGTCGTCCGCGTGTCCGACCGGCGGGAAACGCCCGGAGGCGCTGGACCCTGCCGAAGATCCTCGCGGAATCCTGAAGAAAATGAGAGAAACCTTCGAATCGTGTAAATTTTGTGTCTCAACTCACAAAATGCAACGTTTCACCGAATGATTGTCTGGTTGAATCTAGGGATCAGCAAAGCGTGCCGCCCGACGAGTCACTCGTTTCACTTCGGGCTGCGCTAGAACGCATCGAACAGAAAGTTCACAGATGGCAAT
Organism: Arthrobacter sp. 05L421; assembly: GCF_056397785.1. Taxonomy (NCBI): domain Bacteria; kingdom Bacillati; phylum Actinomycetota; class Actinomycetes; order Micrococcales; family Micrococcaceae; genus Arthrobacter; species Arthrobacter sp. 05L421. The sequence goes on along the minus strand of NZ_JBFTOC010000001.1, from coordinate 121,888 downwards.
GAACAAAAAGGCCTGGCAGGGCGTTATCGCGCTCGCCGGGGTTTCCGCCTTTGCACTGACGGCCTGCACCGGGCCGACCGGCGGCGCTGGCGGGTCATCAGCCGCCGCAAACGGTCCAATCGCCTATGGCACCACGGACAAGGTCACTGCCTTGGACCCGGCAGGCTCGTACGACAACGGTTCGTTCATGGTGATGAACCAGATCTACTCCTTCCTGCTCAACTCCAAGCCGGGCAGCGCCGATCCGGTTCCGGACCTGGCCGAGTCCGCATCCTTCACGTCGCCGACCGAATACACGGTCAAGCTCAAGCCGGGACTCAAGTGGGCCAACGGCCACACGCTCGACTCCAAGGACGTCAAGTTCTCCTTCGACCGGCAGACCAAGATCAACGATCCTGCGGGCCCGGCCAGCCTGCTGGCCAATGTGGCCAGCGTCACGGCTCCCGATGCCAACACCGTCGTCTTCAAGCTGAAGCTGGCCAACGACCAGACCTTTGCGCAGATCCTCAGCAGCCCTGCCGCGCCGATCGTGGACGATGAAGTCTTCCCGGCCGACAAGCTGCTTGACGACGACTCAATCGTCAAGGCCAAGGCCTTCTACGGCCAGTACACGATCGACACGTATAAGAAGAACGAGCTGATCAGCTTCAAGGCGAACCCGGACTACCAGGGAGTCCTCGGCAAGCCGGCCAACGACGCCGCCACGATCAAGTACTACGCCGACCCCACCAACATGAAGCTGGACATCCAGCAGGGCAACATCGACGTCGCAAACCGCAGCCTGAGCGCCACGGACATCGATGACCTGAAGAAGGACTCCAAGGTCAAGGTCAACGTGGGCCCCGGCGGCGAAATCCGCTACATCACGTTCAACTTCAACACCATGCCGTTCGGCGCCAAGGCTGCCGACGCCGATCCGGCCAAGGCGACCGCCGTCCGCCAGGCCATCGCCAACCTCGTTGACCGCCAGGCCATCGCGGACCAGGTCTACAAGGGCACCTACCTGCCCCTGTACTCCAACGTTCCCAGCGGCTTCCTCGGCGCCAACGAATCGTTCAAGGACGCTTACGGCGACGCCGGCAAGCCCAGCCTGGACAAGGCCAAGAAGGTCCTGACCGACGCCGGTGTGACGACTCCCGTGTCGTTGAACCTGCAGTACAACCCGGACCACTACGGCAAGTCCTCCGGCGACGAATACGCCATGATCAAGGACCAGCTGGAGAAGTCCGGCTTGTTCAAGGTCAACCTGCAGTCCACGGAATGGGTCACCTACAGCAAGGCCAGCCGCGCCGATGAATACCCGCTGTTCCAGTTCGGCTGGTTCCCGGACTTCAGCGACGCTGACAACTACCTGACCCCGTTCTTCCCGGATGGCGGCTTCCTGAAGAACCACTACAACAACCCCACTGTCACGGATCTGATCAACAAGCAGCTCACCACCGTTGACAAGAGTGCACGCGAGTCCACGATCAAGGATGCCCAGAATGCCCTCGCCAAGGACATCTCCACGCTTCCGCTGCTCCAGGGCGCGCAGGTTGCCATTTCCGGCAGCGGTGTCAAGGGTGTCGATTCCACCCTCGATGCCTCCTTCAAGTTCCGTTTGGGAACTCTTTCCAAGTAAGGCTGCATCTGTGCGGTTCTGACCAGCCTGCGAGGCGGGGCGCCCTCGAGGCGCCCCGCCTTTGCTGGTCAGTGCCGCACCTTGCAGTTCACGCCGGCCGGCCCATGGCCGCGGAAGCACAATTTTAGGTACCAATGACAACATTGATTGAGGCGCCGCCAAGCGACGCCGACGGACTCCTTCCGTCCAAGAAAAAATCCTCGGGTGGGGGCTTGGGGACCTACATCCTGGTCAGGGCCTTCCTGATCATTCCGACCATTTTCATTCTGGTCACCTTGGTCTTCTTCCTGATGCGGGTCATTGGCGACCCCATCACCGCCGCCCAGGGCGGCCGGCTTCCCCCGGAGGCGCTGGCGCAGCGCATCCACGAAGCCGGCTACGACCGGCCGATCTTCGTGCAGTACTTTGAATACATCGGCCAGTTGGCGACCGGCAACTTCGGCACCACCATCACCGACCGCCGCCCCGTCGTCGAAATGGTTTTGACCTTTGGCGTGGCAACCCTGGAACTGGCCATCAACGCCCTCATCGTGGCGCTGTTGGTCGGCATCCCGCTCGGGCTCATCTCCGCCTACAAGCGCGACAAGGCACCGGACGCAGTCCTGCGGTTCTTCGCCATCCTCTGCTACGCCACCCCGGTGTTCTTCGCCGGCCTGCTGATGAAGCTGACCTTCTCCGTCTGGCTCGGCTGGCTGCCCGTCGCAGGACGGGCCTCCACCAGGACCGAACTGGCCATGGGAAGCCTGGCCGCACCGACCGGGATCTACTGGCTGGACGCGCTGCGCAGCGGCAACATGGCTGCGTACGGCGACGTCGCGGCCCATTCAATCCTCCCCGCACTCACGCTGGGACTGCTGACGGCAGGGGTCTTCCTGCGGCTCGTCCGCACCAACGTCATCGGCACACTGGGCAAGGACTACGTCGAGGCCGGCAGGTCCCGCGGGGTCAGCAATTTCCGGCTCGTGACCAAGCATGCCTACAAGCCTGCCCTCATCCCGATCATCACGGTCATGGGGCTCCAGATTGCCCTCCTGCTCGGCGGGGCCGTCCTCACGGAGTCCACGTTCGAGTGGAAGGGCCTCGGCTACCAGCTGGTGCAATACCTGAACGCCCGCGACTTCGTCGCTGTCCAGGGCATCGTTGTGCTGCTGGCGGTCATCGTTGCCGTCACGAACTTCATCGTTGACGTCGTCGCAGCCCTGATCGACCCGCGAGTGAGGTACTAGCCATGAATGCAACCAGAGTAAGCGGGCGCAAGCAGCCCCTCATCTACCGGCTGCCGGTGATCTCGCATTTCCGGACGAGCGTCGGGCTGCAGCGCGGCATGCTCGTCACCGGTCTGGTGCTGTCCGTCGTGTTCCTGCTCACGGCAGTGTTTGCGCCCTGGATCGCGCCCTACGGCTTTGCCCAGCTCAGCGACGCCGCGGGTACCTTCCCGGCACAGCAGCCGCCCAGTCCGGCCCACATCTGGGGCACCACGGTGAGTGGCTACGACGTCTATTCCCGCGTGCTCTGGGGCGCCCAGACGGCCGCGGTGGTCATCATCGTCGCCGTGGTCATGTCGATCTTCCTCGGCGTAGCCCTCGGCCTGCTCAGCGGCTACTTCGGCGGCTGGCTGGACCGGATGCTGGTGGTGATCGCCGATGCGATTTACGCCTTCCCGTCGCTGCTGCTGGCCATCGTGATGTCCATCGTCATCAGCCACGGCCAGTCCAGTTTCTGGGGAGGCATCGTTGCCTGCTCCATCTCCATCTCGGTGGTTTTCGTCCCGCAGTACTTCCGCGTGATCCGTGCCGAGACCATCCGGCTGAAGGCCGAGCCGTACGTCGAATCAGCCAAGGTGGTGGGCGCCTCCAGCGTCCGCATCATGGGCCGGCACATCTTCAAGAACGCAACCCGAACGCTGCCGCTGATTTTCACGCTGAATGCGTCCGAGGCGATCCTGACCTTGGCCGGGCTTGGCTTCTTGGGCTTCGGCATCGAGCCGTCATCCGCAGCCGAGTGGGGCTACGACCTGAACAAAGCAATCGCCGACGCCTCCTCGGGCATCTGGTGGACGGGTGTCTACCCTGGTACGGCGATCGTCCTGACCGTGCTTGGGCTGACCCTGGTCGGTGAGAGCATCAACGACCTCAACGATCCCCGCCTCCGTGGCCGCAAGAAGGTTGCCGCAGGCAAGGGCGGACCCGACTCAACCGCCGGTGCCCAGGCCGCACTCGAAGCAGAATCGAGAGTTCTATGACCATCAACATCGACAAGCCCGGCCCGGTCTCAGGTCCGGTCCTGGACATCGACAGCCTCAAAGTCACGTTCGCCACTGATGCCGGCGATGTGTACGCAGTCAAGGACGTCAGCCTCAAGGTCAACCCCGGCGAGGTCGTGGCCATCGTTGGCGAATCGGGATCCGGCAAGACCGTGACGGCCAAGACCATCCTGGGGCTCCTTCCGGAGACTGCCATCAGCCAGGGCGCGGTCCTGATCAACGGCAACAACGTCATCAGCGTCAGCGAGGCCAAGCTGCGGGAGATCCGGGGCCGCGACGTCGCCATGGTGTTCCAGGAACCCTCCACAGCCCTTAACCCGGTGTTCACCGTGGGCTGGCAGATTGCCGAAGGCATCCGGGCGCACGCCGACGCCAGCACCGGCAAGAAGATCTCTGCCAAGGACGCCAAGGCGCGGGCCGTCGAAGCCCTCCGTAAAGTGGGCATCCCGGAACCGGACACGCGGGTCAACTACTACCCGCACCAGTTCTCGGGGGGCCAGAAGCAACGCGTCGTCATTGCCGCCGCGTTGGCCCTGAACCCTGGGCTCATCGTGGCAGACGAGCCGACCACCGCCCTGGACGTCACGGTCCAGGCGGAAATCCTGGAACTGCTGCGGGACCTCCGCGATAAATACGGGACATCCATCGTGCTGATCACTCACAACATGGGTGTTGTCGCCGACCTCGCCGACCGCGTGGTGGTCATGTACCAGGGCGACGTCGTGGAGGAGGCATCCTCGCGCGTGCTGTTCGCTGAGCCCAAGGAGGATTACACCAAGAAGCTCCTTGCCGCGGTCCCGCACCTTGGCCGCAACTCCGCGTCCGAAGGCATGGTGGAACGTGCCCACCAGGGCGGCAAAGTGCTGGTCGAAGCCAAAAACCTGACCATCGAGTACCCGGGACGGCTGGGCACCCCGGCCTTCAAGGCCGTCGACGGCGTCAGCTTCACCGTGTCCGAGGGCGAAGTCTTCGGCCTCGTGGGGGAGTCGGGGTCCGGCAAGACCACCATTGGCCGGGCCATCGCCGGGCTTAACCGGACCACGGGCGGCAGCCTCAAGGTGCTGGGTTACGAGATGCTGAACTACAGGGAGCGCACCTTCAAGCCGCTCCGCAAGGAGATCGGCTTCGTGTTCCAGGACCCGGCGGCCTCGTTCAACCCGCAGCTGACCATCGGCGACTGCGTGGCGGAACCGCTGATCATCCACTCAAACCCGACCGCGGCCGAGGCTCGCAAGCGGGTCGGTGAGCTGCTCGAGTCAGTGCAGCTGCCGGCGTCGTACGCTGACCGGTTCCCGCACGAACTCTCCGGCGGACAGCGCCAGCGTGCCTCCCTGGCACGGGCGCTCATCCTGAACCCCAAGCTGCTCATCGCCGATGAGCCGACCTCGGCGCTGGATGTGTCCGTGCAGGCCGTGGTGCTGGAACTGTTCAAGGAGATCCAGCAGGAATTCGGCTTCGCGGCCCTGTTCATCAGCCACGACCTCGCCGTGGTGGACATGCTCTCCCACTGGGTGGGCGTGCTCTACAAGGGCAAGATGGTGGAGCAGGGGCTCGGCAACCAGGTGATGGGCAACCCGCAGCACGACTACACAAAGAAACTCATCGCATCCTTGCCCGTCCCGGATCCCGACGAACAGGCCAGGCGCCGCGAGGCGTTCAAGGCCGTGCTTCACAGCTAACGGCTGGCGCGCCAGCCGGGCCGGGCCGATTCAGCGCCGGGCCGGGCTGGTGCCGAGCCACTGCCAGCTGGGCATGCCCACCGTTCTCCACGAACGGCGGGCATGCCCCTTTGGTGGGCTGGCTCCAAGTACCCGGCGGGCGCCTGCAACGGTGCTTAACAGCGGGAGGCATTAGCCGCCCTGCCCATAGACTGGGTCAATGACCGAGCAGAACCTCAATCTTCCTGAAACCGATTCCTACGACCCGGCGGCAAGCTCCCTGGCCGGTTCCGTGGATCCCGCGGTAATGGCGGAGCTGTTGTCGATCCGCTCCAGCATCGACAACATCGATGCCACCCTCGTCTTCCTCCTCGCCGAACGCTTCAAGGCAACCCAGAAGGTCGGCTTCCTCAAGGCCGCGCACCAGCTCCCCGCCGGGGACCCGGGCCGCGAAACGGCGCAGATCGCCCGGCTGCGGCACCTCGCCGCCGAGGCACACCTGGACCCGGCTTTCGCGGAGAAATTCCTGAACTTCATCATCGGCGAGGTCATCCGCCACCACGAGGCCATCGCCGAAGACCACCAGGCCGCCCAGGCCTCCGGCTCCACGGACGCGGCCCGCGCCGCGGACGCGTAGCCATGGCTGGAACAGACTCGCCCGCACCGGGCCAAGTGACCGCGACGGGCCTCGGCCCGTGGCCCGGCGAGGACCCGGCCGAGGCCGCCCGCATCATCCGCGGTGAACTGGGCACCCCGCATCTGCCGTTCCTTGCCGAACTTCCCGACCGCGGCGTCGGCTCCGATGCCCTGGGCCGGACAGCGTCCCTGCTCGTGGAGCTGGCCGTCGATGTCCAGCCGCATGGATGGCGGCTCGTGGACCGCCCGGGCAAGGACCTGCAGCGGGCCAAATCGGCCCTGTCCACCGACATCAACATCCTGGCGGACGTGATCGGGGCCGAGGAAGTGCCGTCGGAGGATTTCAAGATCCAGCTGCGCGGGCCGCTCAGCCTTGCCGCCGGCCTGCATTTGCACAACGGGGAGCGTGCCCTGCTCGACTACGGCGCCCGCCGGGAGATTGCGGCGTCGCTGGCAGCGGGCGTGGAAGGCTACCTCAAACGGGTGGCAGAGGCTGCCCCCGGAGCCCGCATCGTGGTCCAGATCGACGAACCTGAAATTGCCTCGGTACTGGCCGGCACCATTCCCACCGCCAGCGGCTACCGGACCCTGCGTTCGGTATCGGGCCGGGAAGTCACCGAGTCCTGGCAATTGGTGATCGACGCGCTCCGGGCCGCGGGCGCCGTCGAGACCGTAGTGGCCGTCTCCGAGGTAGAGGCGCCCTTCGAGCGGATCCTGGCGGCGGGCGCGGACGGAATCGCCGTGCCGCTGCGGGCCCTGACCTCCCGCCAGTGGGAACAGCTCGCGGGCGCGGTGGAGGCAGGCAAACGTCTCTGGGCCGGCGCGCTGGACGTTGCCGATCCCGCCGCGACGCTGCCAAGGGTTGGCGCCGTCGTGGAAAACGTGTGGCGCCCGTGGCGGCAGCTGGGTCTTCCCGCGTCCACGCTGGGGGCGCTCCGAGTCACGCCGTCGGAGGGTCTGGCACGGCACTCACCGGCCGCGGCGACGGCGGTCCTGACCCGGCTGACCCAGGTGGCGGACGGCCTCAACCAGCTCGCGCTCGGCTAGCGCAGCCGCTGGGACTGACGCGGCTGCCGGCGTCCCGACTTAGACCCTTCTCTCCCAGCCGTCCGGACGGGCGTGCCCGGGAAGGTAGCCCGGCGCCGCTACGGCGCCGGGGTAGGGCTCGAGCCGGTAGTCGAAATGGCCGGCGTACACCAGCACCAGGCCGAGCTGGGGCTGGATCACCTTGACCTGGATCCGGTGCCGCCCGCCGTCCCGCGGCTCCCACCACTGCTCGGCGTAGGCCTTTGCGTCGAGGGCGGCCGGCAGAGGAATCCGGAGAGGTCCCAGAAACAGCCGGGACGCCTCGGACACCCCGCGGAGCCGGCCCTCCGGCGTGACGCTGAGGTTGAGGTCGGTGGCGAGCCGCCGGAACCTGCCCACGTAGTCCACCAGCCCCTGCCTGCTCCCGGAGTCGTCAAAACTGGTGGTGTCGTGGAACAGCCGGGTGGTTCCGGGGAAGAAGATTTCCCGTCGGGCCGTCAGGCTTGACCTGCCGAACGGGTCCAGGTGGGCGTGGTTCTCGATCCGGAAGCGGATGCCCTCACCGTATTCGGGGAAGAAGGCCTGCTCGCCGGTGGTGAGCCGGAGCAGGGGACGCAGCCACGCCTGCCTGCAGCCGACGACGTCGAAGACCCCCTCGCCGACGCCGTAGTGGCCGGACCCCGGTGCCAAGGCGAAGTATTCTTGAAGCTCCGGCTGCAACCGGTCAAAGTCGCGGCCCAGGGCACGCTCGTAGATGGGGATGTTCACGGGTTCCTCCTGCGGTCCGGGCCGGTTCACGGGGCCTGTCCACAGCATGCAGGACAACGCGGCAATTGTCACAGCGTCCTGTGCATCGGCGGGGCTCAGACGGCGGTGGCAGGCCCGTCTGCGCCATGCCGGGGGCCGCCCGATACGACAAAGCCAATTCAATGGGGGAATATATAACTATGAAGGCACGCATTCTGGTAGTGGACGATGACGAGGCGCTCGCCGAGATGATCGGTATTGTGCTGCGCAATGATGGCTTCGAACCCGTCTTCTGCGCGGACGGCGGACAGGCGCTGGACGTCTTCCGCGCCTCCAAACCGGACCTCGTCCTGCTCGACCTCATGCTTCCGGGAATGGACGGCATTGAAGTCTGCCGCCAGGTCCGTGCCGAGTCTGACGTCCCCATCGTGATGCTCACCGCCAAGTCGGATACTTCCGACGTCGTCCGTGGTCTCGAGTCCGGGGCCGATGATTATGTGCCCAAGCCGTTCAAGCCCGCCGAGCTCGTCGCCCGGGTCCGGGCCCGGCTCCGTCCGGGTGACCAGAAAGCCCCGGAGACCCTGCGGATCGCGGACGTCACGATCGATGTGGCCGGCCACCTGGTCAGCCGGGGCAACGACCGGATCTCCTTGACGCCGCTGGAGTTCGACCTCCTGGTCGCACTGGCCCGCAAGCCGTGGCAGGTGTTCACGCGCGAACTGCTCCTGGAGCAGGTCTGGGGCTACCGGCACGCCGCCGACACGCGGCTGGTAAATGTCCATGTCCAGCGGCTGAGGTCCAAGATCGAACGTGACCCCGAAGCCCCCGAAGTTGTATTGACGGTCCGTGGTGTCGGCTATAAAGCAGGTTCCTGAGCCTGCGGACCGCGGCGTCCGGCAGGCCATAGCCACGGACACCGCGCCTGAGACGGTGCCGGACACCGCGCCTGAGACGGTGCCGGACACGGCGCCGGCAGAGTCATCCGCGGCGTCAACCGCAAAGTCAACGGCAGAGCCCGCCGCGCCGCGCGGGTCCGGACAGCCGCCAGCCGGCGGCGCGCCGGGCCTTTGGCGCGGATACGCCTTCCGGACCAGATTGTGGGCAAAACGCGCGAGGATCGTCGGCGTCCGGGTGGCGCGGCTGGTCCGCACCGGCATGCATCGTCTCCTGCCCGGCATCCGGTACCTGCTCCGGGCGGTGCACCGGAAGTGGCGGCGTTCGCTGCAGTTCCGGACCGTCCTGACCACGCTGCTTCTGGCCATCGGTTCGTTCGCGGTGGTCGGCGCTTACCTGTCCAACCAGATCGCCAACAACCTGTTCCAGGAACGGCTTGCCCAGGCCGAATCGGAGACGCGCTACAACGTCAAGCAGGTCCAGGACACGTTCGACGGCGCCCAAGTCACCGACCAGTCCAGCGTCATCACCCTGGTCTACGACACCCTGAACGCGGTCGAAGGCCGCGGATCCGTGATCCAGCGGCGCTACGTCTTCGAGGCTATGCCGGAGCAGACCAAGCCGCGCAACCGTTGGGTTGAATCCCGGGCCTCGGACCAACTCACCATCGGCGTCATCCCCCCGGATCTGCGCAAGGCCGTGCAGAACTCGGGCAAGGACCAGTACTGGGCGTCCACGCAGTTCCCCGTGGGGACCGAGGACCGGCCCGGCATCGCCGTCGGCAACAAGGTGACCTTCAACGGCACCGTCTACGAGCTCTACCTCATCTATGACCTCAACACGGCGCAGAAGACCCTGGACGAGATCCAGAATGTCCTGCTGGCCGGCGGTGCCCTGCTGGTGCTCATGATCGGCGGCGTCGCCTGGTATGTGACCCGCAACGTGGTCAGCCCGGTCAGCCACGCCGCCGTCGTCTCGGAGAAGCTCGCGGCCGGCCAGCTGCAGGAGCGCATGGTGGTCAAAGGCGAGGACGAGGTCGCCCGGCTTGGTGCCTCGTTCAACCACATGGCCGCAAGCCTGCAGGAACAAATCACCCAGCTGGCCACGCTCTCGCAAATGCAGCAGCGGTTCGTCTCGGATGTGTCCCACGAGCTCCGCACCCCGCTCACCACCGTGCGCATGGCCGCTGAAGTCCTCTATGACGCCCGCGAGGACTTCGATCCCATCAACAAGCGGTCCGCGGAGCTGCTCTACAACCAGGTGGAACGCTTCCAGTCGCTTCTGGCCGACCTGCTGGAAATCTCCCGCTTTGACGCCGGCGCAGCCACGCTCGACGCCGAACCCACGGACATTGTGCAGCTCGTCGCACACGTCATTGATGGAGTGGCGCCCGTCGCCGCCGAATACGGGTCCGCCGTCACCCTCAACGCCCCGGCCGGCAGCGTCATTGTCGACATGGACGACCGCAGGATCGACCGAATCCTGCGCAACCTGATCCTGAACGCCCTCGAACACGGCGAGGGCCGGCCGGTGAACGTCTCAGTGGCCGCCAGCGACACCGCGGTGGCCGTAGCCGTGCGGGATCACGGCATCGGCATGACACCGGCTGAGGCGGCGCGCGTCTTCGACCGGTTCTGGCGCGCCGATCCAGCCCGTGCCCGTACCACCGGCGGCAGCGGACTGGGACTGTCCATCGCCGCCGAAGACACCAAGCTCCACGACGGCTGGCTGCAGGCCTGGGGGAACAAGGGCCACGGGTCCAACTTCCTCCTGACCCTTCCGCTGCGCCGGGACGAGGCGATCACCAAGTCCCCGCTCCAGCTTGAGCCGGTCAACGTCGGGCTCCCCGTGGCAGGCAGCCAGCGGACCGTGGTGCTGCTGGACCCGCCGCGGACCGGGGAAGCGCCGGCGGGTGCATCCGGGGCCCGCAGGACCATGGCCGACGGTTTCACGGACGGCTTCACTGAGGACTTAACAGAGGGCTTTACTGGCGACGGCGGCAATGGCGCCGTCGGCGGGGCAACCGCGACGGACGGCCCGGCGGGCCACCGGGAAACCGGGATGGAGGGCAGGGCATGAGTGGGGTTTCGGGCAAGTTCACCCGGGTGGGGGCAGCGCTGCTGGCACTCCTCCTGCTACTGCTGACCTCCTGCGCCCAGATTCCGCGCTCGGGGCCGGTGGGCAAGAGCACCGACGAGAGCGCGGGAAACCCCAACGCCCCGGTCTTCTTCCCGGCCGCACCGCGTCCCGGAGCTGGACCCGAAGCGGTGATCGAGGACTTCTACCTGGCTGGCAGCGGCTACGAGGACGACTACGCCGTGGCCCGGCAGTACCTCACCCAGGCCTCATCGGTGACGTGGAAGCCGGACCAGCGGGCGCTCGTCTTCCGGAAGGCCGCAGTGGTGGCCACCGGCGTCGAAAACGTCTTCAACTACCAGCTCGACGTCGCCTACTCGGTGGACGCCGACGGCGTGGCCACGCAGCTTCCGGAGGGCACTACCGAAAACATCCCCGTCACCCTGACCCAGGTGGACGGCGAGTGGCGAATCTCCGATCTTCCGGACGGCACGGCCATTCCGGAAGAGACGTTCAAGGTCATCTACGGCGCGTACCCGATCTACTTCTACGACCCCACTTTCACGTACGCCGTCCCCGATGTCCGGTGGTTCATCCGGAAGAAGACCGTCAAGGCCATGACGAGCGCCCTCCTGGGCGGCCCCGCCCCCTACCTCAAGGGCGCCGTCGTCAGCGCGTTCCCCTCGGGCATCAAGCTGGCCCGCGAGTCCGTGCCCGTGGTCTCGGGAGCCGCCCAGGTGGATCTCACCGCCAAGGACCTGGTGGACGCCTCCAACGAGGACCGGCTCAGGATGCAGACGCAGCTGGCCCTGACGTTCCGCAGCCAGCCGGATGTCATCAATGTCGAGCTCCGGGCCAATCAGGATCTGGTGCGCGTCGAGGACAACGGCACGGTCCTGCCTCCCGTCCGGGACGAGAGCGTCCCCGCCTACCAGATCGCCGTCAGCAACCATGACCTGGTCCGGTACGAGAACAACAGGCTGTCGCCCCTGCCGGACATCCGGTCCGTGGCGGCCCTGTCACCGCGGGCACCGGCGGAGTCGACCGAATCGCAGGCCGCCGCGTTCCTCAACGCCGCCCGCACCACGATGTACTCGATCGTTCCGGGCCAGCCCGCCAGGGCACTGACCACGCGGGCTACGCTGTCCCGGCCCTCGTTCGGCCGCTACGACTGGGTCTGGACCGCCGGGCCGGGTGCCAGCGGCGCCACCGAGGTGTTGGCCTACCGGCCGGTCGGTGTGGCCGAGAAAGCCAGCGTACCCACCGTGACCCTGTCGCCGGCCTGGCTCGCCGGCCGGACCGTCAAGGAGTTCCGGATTTCCCGGGACGGCACGCGTGCCCTTGTCATTTCGGAGCAGAAAGGCAACAGCAAGGTCCAGATCACCGGGATCATCCGGAACGCGGACGGCACCCCGAGGGACCTCACCCCGCCCCTGACCCTCCTGACTCCGCGGAATCCGGACCAAGGGGTCTGGGTGGATGACACCACGGTGGCGGTCATGAAGGCTTCCGCCAGCGATGCCGTTACACCCGAGTTGTTGTCCCTGGGCTCGGCGCAGCCGCAGCAGCTGGCCCCGTGGCCCGGGCTGACGGCCCTCAGCGCAGGCAACGGGACATCCGAGATCTACGGCCAGTCCGCCGAAGGAATCTTCCAGCGGCTGGGCAACGGGTGGTCACCGCAGCTCAAGGGCCCCACAGACCCGTCCTTCCCGGGCTGACCCACGGGCCTTCGGGCGACGGCTGTGGGTCGGTTTCGGCGGCCGCTATCCGTCAGCGCCGGACCGTCCGGGCCGGTGAGGGTGCGGCCGGTGAGCGTGCCGGAGGTGAGCTTTCCACATGGCGGCTTGTCCACATAGCCGCCCATGGGACTGCCACCGGGGGCGCCCCCGGTCCAGGATCGAAGAATGAACAGCCACACGGATCAGGACGCCGGCCCGGCGCGGCCGGCCGCGGATCCGGACCTTGCGCCGGCCGCAGCGTCAGCGGCGCGGCACCGCGGCAGCTACGCGCGGCCTCTGGCGAGACTGTGCGAGCTGACGGCCGAGTCCGCGGCTGAGGTGCTCGCCCTGGCCATTCCGGTGGACTGCGCCTGTTGCGGGGCCGAGGACTTGGCTCTCTGCGGCGCTTGCGCCCGGAAGCTCCGCCTGCTGACGCTGAGGCCGTTCCGTGCGGAGGCCCAGGCACCTGCCCTGATGGACATGGACGGGTCCGTGCTGTTGCCCGTAGTGGCCGCCGGGGCATACCGGGCCGAACTGGCGCAGTGCCTGCTATCCTTCAAAAGCCATGGGCAGGCCCGGCTGGGCGCCGAGCTTGCGCGGGCCCTGGTGCGAGCCCTCCACGCCGCGGCCGGCCCGGCGCAGGGACTAGTCCTCGTCCCCGTTCCCACGAGCGCCGCCGCGTTCCGCAAGCGGGGTTTCAGTCCCGTCCACCTCCTGCTCCGTCGGCTCGCCCGCGGCGATGCGCTCCCAGGGTTCACCATTGCGGACGCTTTGCGGAAAACTGTGCCGTCCGCGCGGCGCCGCATGCCCCCGGCGTTGCCCCTGTTGGACCGGTTGCGGGCCGGTCCGCAAGGGGACCACTACCTGTCCGGCGGCCAGAAGGGACTGGGCCGGGGTGCCCGCGCCAGGCGTGTCCGCGGATCCATGCGGGCCAGGTCCGGCCCGTGGGCTGTTCGAGTCGAAGGACGTCCCTGCATCATCATCGACGACGTGCTGACCACCGGTGCCACCCTGGCGGAGGCGGCCCGCGCGCTTCGGGCCGCAGGGGCGCTTGTCGGTGGCGCCGTGGTGGTGGCCGCGACACGCCCGCCGGCCACCTCCGACGTCGACGCCGCCAGCCCCGCTGTGGCACGGGGGAACGCCGGAACCCAAAAAAATAAACCGTAAAAGGATGAATAACAGGTGTCTATGAACTAACGTCGAAGATGGGTACCAAGAACAGATGTACCTGTCGATAGCGGCTCGGAAAGGGGCTCGACTGTCAGTCAGATCGGCCCCGGGAAGTACCGCCGTCGTGTCACCGAAGTCATTTGGAGGGCACCATGGAGTTCATGATCAGCGGACGCAACTTGACGGTCTCAGACCGGTTCCGCGAGTATGCCGACGACAAGATCTCAAAGATCGCGTCGTTGGGAGACAAGGTCCAGAGGGTAGACGCGAAGGTCACCAAAGAGACCAAAGCCCGCCAGACCGCCGAATCGCTCACGGTTGAGTTGACAGTCCTGGGGCGCGGTCCCGTAATCCGCGCAGAAGCGAGTGCCGCCGACAAGTTCGCTGCGTTCGATCTCGCTTACAACAAGCTTCTTGAACGCCTGCGCAGGGCTAGGGACCGCAGAAAGGTCCATCACGGTCGGCACACCCCGAAGTCCGTGACCGAGGCGACGGCAGCCTTGGAGCCGGCCAGCCCCAGCGAACCTCTTTACGTGGAGGCGGCGCAGCAGCAGGAGACCCAAGTGTCGGCGGCAGCCAAGTCGCCGTACGATGTCGAGAACGATATTCCGGCCGGCGATTCGCCTGTGCTGATCCGCCGGAAGGTTTTCCCCGCGGCACAGCTCACGCTCGATGACGCCGTCGACAACATGGAACTTGTGGGTCACGACTTCTACCTTTTCGTTGACAAGGAGACCAAGGCGCCGTCGGTCGTGTACCGCCGTGAAGGCTGGACCTACGGGGTCATCTCCCTTGACCAGACGTGCGAGCCCGGACATTCGAGTCTGGAAGAGAAAATCCTGGCCTACCGTTCAGAGGATGAGCCCGCCAGCGCATAAGCTGGTGCAGACTTTTCCGACGAAGGGACTAACGTGCAAGCATCGCTGAGCCTGGCACAGGCACGGCGGATCGCGTTGGCAGCCCAGGGATTGGACAAGGAACGGCCCGCCGGACCCGTGAGCGCACGGGCGGTGGGCCGTACCTTTGCCCGGCTGCACCTGGTTCAGATCGACTCTGTCAATGTGGTCTCCCGCAGCCACTTCCTGCCGTTCTTCTCGCGGCTCGGCAACTACGACCGGGCAATCCTCCAACGCATGGCGGGTACCCACCCGCGCCGGATGATGGAGTACTGGGCCCACGAAGCCTGCTTCATCCGGCCGGACCACTTCTACGACCTCGTGCAGTGGCAGAGCCGCAAATGGGTGGGCGCGCACGGCATGGACCCCGAACTGCGCAACGGGGTGGCGGCCAAGGTGCTGGAAACCCTGGCCGCCGGGAAACCGATGACCGCCGCCGAACTGACAGCCCGGCTCGGCCACGTGGAAGATCAGCAGCGGGAGAACTGGGGCTGGAACTGGAACGCCGTCAAAAGGGTGCTGGAACATCTCTTCGAGGAGGGACTTGTCACGGCATCCTCGCGGACCGAATCCTTCGAACGGCGTTACACCCTCACTTCCAAGGTGCTCCCCGGACCGGCCGCGGAAGCGCCGGCACCCGAAGCGGACGCGGCCGCCGCGATGGATCGGCTGATCGACGCCGCCGCCCAGGCCCACGGCATTGGGACCGTGCGGTGCTTCGCGGACTACTTCCGGACACCGCAGAAAGCTGCCGCGGTGTCAGTCCAGAACCTGGTGGACAGCGGCCGGCTGGAACCGGTCACGGTGGCCGGCTGGGACCGGCCCGTGTACCGTCACACGGAGGCGAAACTTCCGCGCTCAGCCAGCGGCCGGGCAATCCTGAGCCCTTTCGACTCCATGGTGTTCGAACGCCGGCGGCTCGAGGAACTCTTCGGGTTCCATTACCGGATCGAGATCTACACGCCAGAGCCGAAGCGGAGGTACGGCTACTACGTCCTGCCGTTCCTGCTCCGCGACGCGATTGTTGCCCGCGTGGACCTCAAGGCGGACCGGGCCGGCGGCCGGCTCCTGGCAAGGGCCGCCCATGCGGAAGCCGGCGCCCCGGGGGACACCGCCGTTGAACTCGCCGCGGAACTCCAGCTCATGGCAGAGTGGCTGGGACTGGACGGGGTAGTTGTCTCGCCAACGGGGAACCTCGCGCCGGCGCTCGCCGAAGCCGTGGCTGCCCGGCAATTTCACTATCCGCTGTGAGGGAACAGGCGCCACCGGCCCTGCGTCTCTCCCGTAGACTAAACAGGCCAGAATTCGGCAGCTTGAGACTGGGAGCAACTTCACGTGGCAACACTTATCGAAAAACTTCTCCGCACGGGTGACAAAAAAACCCTGAGGCAACTGCGGAACTATGCCGATTCCATTAATGCCCTGGAGAGCTCCTTCCAGACCTTCACGGATGCCGAGCTCCGTGAAGAAACTGACCGTCTGCGCGCCCGCCACCAGGACGGCGAGAAACTGGACGATCTGCTGCCGGAGGCCTTTGCGGCCGTCCGCGAAGCCTCCTCCCGGACCCTGGGCATGCGCCACTTCGACGTCCAGCTCATGGGCGGCGCAGCCCTGCACCTGGGCAACATCGCCGAGATGAAGACCGGTGAAGGCAAGACCCTGGTGGCCACCGCTCCGGCCTACCTCAATGCCCTGGCCGGCAAGGGCGTCCATGTGGTCACAGTGAACGACTACCTCGCCGAGTACCAGTCTGACCTGATGGGCCGCGTTTACCGCTTTCTCGGCCTGAGCAGCGGCTGCATCCTGTCAAACCAAGACCCGGCCCTGCGCCGCGAGCAGTACGCGGCGGACATCACCTACGGAACCAACAATGAGTTCGGTTTCGATTACCTGCGCGACAACATGGCGTGGGACAGCTCGGAACTCGTCCAGCGCGGCCACCACTTCGCCATCGTCGACGAAGTGGACTCGATCCTCATCGACGAGGCCCGCACCCCGCTCATCATCTCCGGTCCGGCCCAGGGGGACACCAACCGCTGGTACAGCGAATTCGCCAAGGTGGTCACGCGCCTGCAGCCGGAGACCGACTATGAGGTCGATGAGAAGAAGCGCACCGTCGGCGTCCTCGAGGCCGGCATTGAAAAGGTCGAGGACTACCTCGGCATCCACAACCTTTACGAGTCCGCCAACACCCCGCTGATCGGCTTCCTGAACAACGCCATCAAGGCCAAGGAATTGTTCAAGCGGGACAAGGACTACGTCATCCTCGACGGCGAGGCGCTGATCGTCGATGAGCACACCGGCCGCATCCTCGCCGGGCGCCGCTACAACGAGGGCATGCACCAGGCCATCGAAGCCAAGGAAGGCGTCGAGATCAAGGCCGAGAACCAGACGCTCGCCACCGTCACGCTACAGAACTACTTCCGCATGTATGACAAGCTCGCGGGCATGACCGGCACGGCCGAGACCGAGGCCGCGGAGTTCATGAGCACTTACAAGCTTGGCGTCGTGGCCATCCCCACCAACCGCGACATGCAGCGGCTCGACCAGGCCGACCTCGTCTATAAGAATGAGACCGTCAAGTTCGAGGCCGTCGTCAAGGACATAGCCGAACGTCACGAAAAGGGCCAGCCCGTCCTCGTCGGCACCACCAGCGTCGAGAAGAGCGAATACCTCTCCCGGCTGCTGGCCAAGGAAGGCGTCCGGCACGAGGTCCTGAACGCCAAGAACCATGCCCGGGAAGCATCGATCGTGGCCCAGGCCGGCCGCAAGGGCGCCGTCACCGTCGCGACCAATATGGCCGGCCGCGGTACCGACATCATGCTCGGCGGCAACGCAGAGTTCACCGCCGTCGCCGAACTGGCCAAGCGGGGCTTGGACCCGGAAGAAAACTCCGAGGAGTACGAGGCCGCCTGGCCCGAGGCGTTCGAGTCTGCCAAGCAGGCGGTCAAGGACGAGCACGAGGAAGTCCTCAACCTGGGCGGCCTCTACGTGCTCGGCACCGAGCGGCACGAGTCGCGGCGCATCGACAACCAGCTGCGCGGCCGTTCCGGTCGCCAGGGTGACCCCGGCGAGTCCCGGTTCTACCTCTCGCTCACCGATGACCTGATGCGCCTGTTCAACTCCGGCGCGGCTGAACGGCTCATGAACAGCTCGGTGCCGGACGACGTGGCACTCGAATCCAAGCTCGTCTCGCGGGCCATCGCCTCGGCCCAGGGCCAGGTGGAAGGCCGCAATGCCGAGCAGCGCAAGAACGTGTTGAAGTACGACGACGTCCTGAACCGCCAGCGCGAGGCAATCTACGGTGACCGGCGCCGCATCCTCGAAGGCGATGACCTCCACGAGAAGGTCCAGTACTTCCTGGAAGACACCATCAACGCCTTCATCGACGTGGCCACGGCCGAGGGCACCGGCGACGACTGGGACTTCAACCTCCTGTGGTCCAACCTCAAGACCCTGTACCCGGTGAGCTTCTCGCCGCGCGATGTCATTGACGAGGCCGGCGGCAAGTCCCGGGTGACGGTCGACTTCCTGAGGGAAGAGATCCTCTCCGACGCCCGGCTGGTCTATCAGGCCAGGGAGCAGGCGATTGGCTCGGAAAGCATGCGCGAGCTTGAGCGCCGAGTGGTCCTGTCCGTGATCGGGCGGAAGTGGCAGGAACACCTCTACGAGATGGACTACCTCAAGGAGGGCATCGGGCTGCGTGCCATGGCCCAGCGCGACCCCCTGGTGGAGTACCAGCGCGAGGGCTTCATCATGTTCCAGGCCATGATGGAGGCCATCCGCGAGGAGAGCGTCGGCTTCCTCTTCAACCTGGACGTGGAAGTGACACCGGCCGAGGACGTTGTGGTGGCCGACGCCGCGGGCCAGCACACGGAACACCACGAGCCGCAGATCCATGCTGCCGGTCTCGAAGCCCCGGAGAAGCCTGCACAGCTGCAGTACACCGCCCCCGGCGAGGACGGCGCTGCCGAGACCCGGATCGAGGCGAAGGGCTCCGGCCGTTCGGGGAACCCGGCCAAGGCTGCGGCGCAGGACATTGGCCGCCGCGCGGCGAAGAAGAAGCGGCGCTAGGCACCACGCCAACGTACGGGAGGACCGGAGCAACCGCTCCGGTCCTCCCGTGTTTGCGCCTCCTTTCAATAACAGGCTGGCTTTCCCTGACAGGCCTCCTTTCCCTGACAGGCCGGGCGCGGTTTTCTGCCCCTTCCTGCCTGTCTCTGCTCGTTTCCCCCTGAGGCCCCGCGGTTCAGCCGATCTCCAGCACCGTGACGCGCCAGGCCGCTGTGCCGCGCTCCAACCGCAGCGCGACCGCGCGGACCCGTGATTCCTCCACCACGACCGCGCTGGCCTCGTAGACGTCATCCGAAACGCGGCAGGCCCGGACAGACCGGACCGACGGGTTGCGGTGCAGCCGCCCCGCCGTTGGCGAGCTGCCGGACGCAACCCGGCGGGTCAGTGCGGCACGGTGCTGCAGTGCAGCCAGGCAACGAGGGTCCAGGCGGCGGGAGAGCTGCTGTGCGGGCCGCGTGCCGGCCAACACTTCGATGGCGGCTTGCACTATGCTGCGGGAAATCGCACAAATCTCGCGGGCTTCGTCAACAACGCGCAGTGGCGGCGGGACCGCGGCGGCCTTCGTGGCCGGTGTTGCCGTGCCGGACACAACCCGGAGGGCGGGGGAGCGCGGGGCTGGGGTTGCCGCGGCTGAGCGGATCCCGGTGACTGCATTCATGACGGTTCCTTTGCTGATGGCTGATGACTGATGGCTGGTTTGCGGGGGTGCTGGCGGGGCTGGTGCTGGCTGACTTCCCGTTGGCTGAACTTCCGACGGGCCCTGGCCGTGGTTCTGCCCTGTCCGTGATTCTGGCCTGGACCCTGGTGTGGCGGGGGTCCGCTAGGTTGGCGGCGGGAGGATGAGGACCTGGCCGGGCCGCAGGAAGTGCGGGTTGGCTCCGATGGTGTCGCGGTTCCCCGCATACAGCCTGGGCCACTCTCTGGCGATGTCGGCGTCGGACGCGAACGGCCCCAGCGTCGCCGCGGCGATGCTCCACAGCGAATCACCGGACCGGACCGTGACCTCCTGGCGGGCGCCTGGCGCGTCCTGAGCGCGTGCCTGGCGTGCGGCCAGTGGTCCGGCATCCACGACCGGGCTCACGGGCTTCCAGCGCGGATCTACCGCGGAACCGGTGGCCGGATCCTCCGGCCCTGGCGCCGGGGCCTGCCCGGGCGGCGGTGTCCACGATGCCGACACCGCTGCCTGGCCAGACCGGCCCGCACCGTGCCCGTCGGGCACAGTCGCCGCGGAGGCCAGCGGCGCTGTCAGCAGCTGCATGCCCACGGCGGCGAGAACCAGCCGGCGCATGAACGCCGGACTGAACCGGCCTGTGGAGGCCGCCGCGCGGGTCCTGCCAAGACGGTCAAGCAGCGCTGCCGCGACGGCGATGGCGAGGGACATCACCCACCAGGTGATGACGATCAGTCCTGCGGTATTTGCCACGATCCCCAGCTGGTCCTCGAAGGAAAGTGACTGCCGGCGCGCCGAGCCTGACTGCCAGCGCTGGACGAGGAAACCACCCGTGGTGGCGAGGAAGATCCCCAGCAGCAGGATGGCAGTGGCCATGGCTGCATCGGTCCGAACCGTCAGCCTGGGCGTCGGCAATGTCGAGGGCTGGGTCCTGGGTTGCTGTGCCGCTGTCCGGTCCATTGCTCATTCCTCCGTTTCGCGCGCAATGCTGTTTGATACTGTTTGATGTCATTTGATGACGTTTAAGCCTGTTGAATGAAGTCTGTGTCCACGGGCCCGGTTTGTCTAGATGCAATCCGGGCCTGTGGATAGGCGTCCCCCCAAAGAGCCGCCGTCTGCGGATTGACCCGTCCGGGAGGCGCGCTTACGCTGGCGCCATGCGGTGGGACGCCCTGTTTGATGACATGGAGACGCAGCTGGCTGCGCGCCAGCAGCTGGATTTTGAGGCAGAAATAGCGGAGCGTGCACTGGTGGATTCTGCGGGCATAGAGCTCGCGGACAGGCTCCGCGGCTCCCTCGGGCTCAGCATCCGCGTGCACCTGGCCTCAGGGTCGGCGTTCGAGGGGGTGCTGAGCCACGCGGGCAGCGAAGCCCTTGTCCTTGATGAACCCCAACACCAGGTCCTGATTCCCTATGCCGCGGCCGCTCAG
Organism: Arthrobacter sp. 05L421; assembly: GCF_056397785.1. NCBI lineage: Bacteria > Bacillati > Actinomycetota > Actinomycetes > Micrococcales > Micrococcaceae > Arthrobacter > Arthrobacter sp. 05L421. The sequence continues at coordinate 101,009 of NZ_JBFTOC010000001.1, read as the reverse complement.
TATGTGGGTCTTTCGCGGGTGGCGGTCTCCGAACCGTCAACCGTCCGCCGGCGGCTGGGATTGGGCAGTGCACTGCGGGGACTGGCCAGGAACCGGGCGCGGGTGTTGATACTTCTCTCGCACGGGAGGGCAGAGACCGCGCTCCACGGCGTCATTGACACTGTCGGCCGGGATTTCCTGGATCTGCTCATGGCGGCTGAAGGCGAGGAGTGGCGTCCAGCCAGCGCGCGGCAAGTAGTGTCAATTCCTTTTCGCGCCCTTGCTGGCATCAGATCCGTTGGTGCCGCGGGAGGTTAGTCAGAACGCCCAGATCAACGTTCGGCAGACTTCGACTTGGCCTCTTCGATCATGCGGCTGGCCTCGGCGTAGCGTTCCTGGATGTACTGCTCAAGCATCTTCTCCTCGACCCGCCACTGGCCGCGCCCGCCCACCTGGATCGCCTTGAGCTCGCCGCTGCGAACCAGTGCGTAGGCTGCCGGAGAGTTGATCTGGAGCTGCTCGGCAACGTCAGCGAGAGTCAGGAATCGAGGCATGAAGTCCATTTTGCCACCGTTGATGCCGACTGGGGCGGTTATCCACAGTTTGCACCTGTTTGGCCCTGGATCTTCCACCTGGGCGGCCCGGGCGCAACAATAGGGGTGCCCGGCATACCGGGAAGGACGGCGACGACAGGGGGAGCGGACGCATGAGTGGAAGCGCGGCAGCCGAAGGGGCCCGTTTGAAAAAGCCGTCCTGGAAAGACCCCCGGCTCCTCGTCGGAATCCTGCTTGTCCTGGCATCCGTGGTGGGGGTGGTCTCGCTGGTCGGTGCCGCGGACCAGACCACCGAAGCGTACGCGGCGCGCGAGCCGATCGCCGTCGGCGAGACGCTGACCGTCGAGAAGCTGCACCGGGTCAAGGTACGTCTCGGCGAGGTGGAACAGCACTACCTGACCCCGGAGGCCGGCTTGGACGCCGGCCTGGTGGCCGTGCAGAGAATCGGCAAGGACCAATTGGTGCCGCGCGAGAGTGTCGGCCAGTTCGATGGGCTGGACCGCAGGCCCGTAGCCGTAACTGTCGAGGAAACCCTTCCCGCTCAAGCCGTGGCGGGCTCCCGCGTGGACGTTTGGGTGGCCTTGCCGGATACCCGCAACGGCTTCAGCGAACCGACGCTGCTCCTCTCCGGCGCCGAAATTGCCCAGATCACCCCGGGCAGCACTGCCCTTGGATCCTCACGGTCGATGGTGGTCATGGTGCTCGTCCCTGATGCCCAGATGCCGAAGCTGTTGGGAGCCCAGGCCAACAAGGCAAAGATCGCGGTCGTGTGGAACCCGGGGGGTGCCGCACGATGAGCATTCCCGTGGTGACGGTGGGGGACTCCCACGATGACCTGGTGGGCGGCCTGGAGCGGTTGCACGGACCTGTGTCCGTTGTCCGGCGGTGCGGCGAGCTGGCGGAACTGCTGGCCGCCTGCCAGAGCGGGCTGGCCCGCGCCGCTGTCATCGCGGCTGGTAGCGAGGAGCTGACGGCCTCGCTGGTGGACCGCCTGTCCGCCGTCGGCGTCGTTGTCATCGCCCTGACTGACAATCCGGAGGAAACGGCCCGTCTGCGGACCATTGGCGTGGCAGCAGAAGCCCGGGCTGTCGATGCCGCCGCCCTTGCGGCGCGGATTTCCGCAGCCGTAGCGCAGCTCAGTGGCGCCGGACACCGGCCGCGGCTCGCAAGGTCCGACGACGCCTCCTCCGTGGCTGGCACGGCCGGTGGCGACGCCCCCCGGCCTTCCGGGGCGCCACCAGTCACCCTGGGCAATGCCGCGAGGGGCCGGATCATTGCGGTCTGGGGCCCGGCTGGCGCGCCGGGCCGGACCCTGGTGGCCGCCAACATCGCGGGGGAGCTGGCCGCTGAAGGGCAATCGGTGCTGCTGGTCGACGCCGACAGTTACGGTGCCAGCGTGGCCGCCCTCCTGGGTCTGCTCGACGAGGCTGCCGGGCTGGCCCAGGCCTGTCGGCTGGCAGACCAGGGACTTCTCGACGCCGAGGCCCTACTCAGGATCGCCACGACGGTGGCGACCAAGGCAGGGACGTTTCGCGTGCTTACCGGGATCACGCGGGCGGACCGCTGGACGGAACTGCGTGCCGCGGCGCTCACGCTGGTGCTGGAGCGGGCGCGGGAGATCGCAGATGTCACTGTGGTGGACACCGGCTTCTGCCTCGAAGCCGATGACGAGCTTGGCTTTGACAGCGGCGCGCCGCGCCGCAACGCCGCGACCCTGAGAAGCCTGGAGCTGGCCGACACGGTCTTTGCCGTCGGGGCGGCCGACTCCATCGGCGTGCCGAGGCTGGTCCGCGGCCTGGCCGAGCTCCAGACGGCCGTCCCGCAGGCAGCGCCCCAAGTGGTCATGAACAAAGTCAGGACCTCCGCGGTGGGGCGGTCGCCCGAACGTCAGCTCCGGGCTGCGTGGGAGCGGTACGGCCCCTCGGTGCCGTTGACGGCGTTCCTGCCGTCGGACCCCGCGGCCAGCGACGCCGCCCTGCTGGCTGGGGCGCTTTTGCTCGAATCCGCGCCGGACTCTGAGCTGCGGCGTGCGATCGCCGCTTTGGTTTGTGCACCTGCCCAGCGAAACAAGAAATCCTTTGTATTTTCTTCCACAGCAGAGCGCCGGGCAAAGAGCTAGGGTCAACATAAGGGCCGCAATGAGGCGGCTGTGAACTTCTTTTATGGAGGCGTTTCGATGTCGTCTGGGTCCAGCGTGGAGGATCAGCCCGTTTCGATCGGGAGTAGCGAAAGCTACCTCGGGGATTACTACGAGCACCTCGCGGAGGAGGATCTCCGGGCCTACCCCAAGGAAGTCCTGACGGCCAGGGCGGATACGCACCGCCAGATCGCGGCGATGCGGCAGCCTGGCACCGCGAACGTCGCCCTCCGTGACGAGGCCGATTGCAGCGTCCTGTACATCGTCACCGATGACATGCCCTTCCTCGTGGACTCCGTCAACGCCGAACTGGTCCGCCAGAATGCACCCATCCACCTCGTACTGCACCCGCTGTTCGTGGTGACCCGCAACCGCGAGACCGGCGACTTGGTCAAGGTGGCGCGTGTACCCTCCCACCTGGGCATCTCCAGCGGCGACACGGCGGCCATGCCGAACCTCTCCCACCTGATCGCCGAGGGCGACAACGCCTCGCACATGGAATCCTGGATCGCCGTCGAAATCGACCTCGTCGACGAGAGCAAGCGCGCCGAGCTGGTCAAGGGAATCACCCGCGTGCTCGGCGACGTCCGCGCCGCCGTCGAAGACTGGCCGAAGATGCGCACGAAGGCCCTTGAGATCTCCGCGGACTTGGACCGGGTGGCCAACCGGGCGCAGATTGCCGAGCTGCGCCAGGCCCAGGACCTGCTCCGCTGGCTCGATGACGGCAACTTCACTTTCCTCGGCTACCGCGAATACGACCTCGTGAACGTATCCGGTGAGGATGTGCTGGAACTGCGCGAGGAAAGCGGCCTCGGCCTTCTCCGCGCCGGCGCGGACAGCCGCCAGGTCCAGCACCTCACCGAGGCCGGCAGGAAGAAGGCACGCGAGAAGCGCGCCCTGGTGATCACCAAGGCGAACTCGCGCTCCACCGTGCACCGCCCGGCGTACCTGGACTACATCGGCGTCAAGAGCTTCGACGCGGCCGGCAACGTCAACGGGGAGCGCCGCTTCATCGGCCTTTTCGCCACGACCGCCTACGCCGGCTCCGTCCGTGATATCCCCGTGGTCCGGGAAAAAGTGGCCGCTGTCCTCCACGACGCCGGTTTCCCGCCGGACTCGCACTCGGGCAAGGACCTGTTGGGCATCCTCGAGACCTACCCCCGCGATGAGATGTTCCAGATCGAAATCCCGGACCTCGCCGCCATCGCCACCGGCATCCAGCGGCTGCAGGAACGCCGCCGGACGAGGCTCTTCCTCCGCCCCGACATTTACGGCCGGTTCATGTCCGCCGTCGTCTACTTGCCGCGCGACCGCTACACCACCAACGTCCGCCTCCGCATTGAGCAGGAACTGCGGGAGACCTTCGACGCCGTGTCCATCGACTACGAGGCGCGCATGACGGAGTCCGCCCTGGCCCGCCTCTTCTTCCGGATCCGGCTGCCCAAGGACGCCGACGTCAGTAACGTCAACAGCGACGAGCTGGAGAAGCGCCTGGTCCGGGCCGCCCGCTCGTGGGGCGAAGGCATTTCTGAAGTTCTGCGCGCCCGCGGCAACGGCGGGGGCGCGGGCCTCAGGGAGAACGGCGCCAAGGAACTGGCAGCCGTCTGGGCGGAAGCGTTCCCCGCCAGCTACCGCGTGGACTATGAGATCGAAGACGCGCTGCAGGACATCGACCGCTTCGAAAAGTACGGAGCCGCGGCCGAACGGGCCGGCGAAGGGGTCAAGGAGCAGCCAGGCGTTCACGTCTACCTCCCCGAAGGCGCCGGCGCCACGCTGGAAGAGGACGCCCGCGTCAAGCTCTACATGCTGGAGCCGAAGAGCCTAAGCCAGATCCTGCCGTACTTCCATAACCTCGGCCTCGAGGTCCTGGACGAGCGCCCGTTCGAGATTGAGACCGCGGATCAGCGGGACTTCTTCCTCTACGACCTCGGCCTCAAGTACCCCGCCGGCGTGGATCCCCAGGCCACCGGCCAGCTGCTCGGCGAGTCCTTCGGCGCTGCCGTGACCGGCGCCGTCGAGTCCGACAGCTTCGACCGGCTGGTGCTGCGGGAGGGCATGCACTGGCGCCAGGTGGTCGTGCTGCGCGCTTACGCCAAGTACATGCGGCAAATGGGCAACACCAACTCCTTCGGATTCCTGGCGGACACCCTGCTGGCGAACCCGGAGGTCACGCGGGGACTCAGCGCCCTGTTCACGGCACGCTTTGACCCGACACTCAGCGACGCGGAGCGCGCGCTCAGGGAAGTCGAGGTCCTCGCCGGACTGGATGCAGCGATCGAGCAGGTCGCGACCCTCGACGCCGACCGGCTGCTGCGCACGTTCAAGAACCTGATCGAGGCCACGCTCCGGACAAACTTCTACCAGAACAAGCCCCACCTGAGCTTCAAGCTGGATCCGTCCCGCATCGCGGGCCTGCCGTTCCCGCGGCCCATGTTCGAAATCTGGGTCTACTCGCCCCGGGTCGAGGGCGTGCACCTCCGCTTCGGCAAGGTGGCCCGCGGCGGCCTGCGCTGGTCGGACCGGCGCGAGGACTTCCGCACCGAAATCCTGGGCCTCGTCAAGGCCCAGACCGTCAAGAACGCCGTCATCGTCCCAACGGGCGCCAAGGGCGGCTTCTACGCCAAGCAGCTCCCGGACCCCGCAGCAGACCGCAGCGCCTGGATGGCCGAGGGCGTCGAGAGCTACAAGACGTTCATCCGCGGACTCCTGGACATCACGGACAACCTGATCGTGACGGCCGATGGCGAAACCGTCCGGCCGCCGGCCGACGTCGTGCGCCACGACGACGACGACTCCTACCTGGTGGTCGCGGCCGACAAGGGCACGGCGTCCTTCTCCGACATCGCCAACGGGCTGGCGGGCGAATACGGCTTCTGGCTCGGCGACGCCTTCGCCTCCGGCGGCTCCGTCGGCTATGACCACAAGGCCATGGGCATCACCGCCCGCGGTGCCTGGGAATCGGTCAAGCGCCACTTCAGCGAGCTGGACCTCGACACCCAGGCCGAGCCCTTCACCGTGGTGGGCGTCGGTGACATGTCCGGTGACGTGTTCGGCAACGGCATGCTGCTCTCCAAGCACATCCGCCTGCTGGCGGCCTTCGATCACCGGCACATCTTCCTCGACCCCACCCCGGACGAGTCAACGTCCTACGCCGAGCGCCAGCGGCTCTTCGAACTGCCCCGGTCCTCCTGGGACGATTACAACAAGTCGCTCATCAGCGAAGGCGGCGGCGTCTTTGCCCGGCAGGCCAAGTCGATCCCCGTGTCCGCACAGGTCCGCGCAGCGCTCGGCCTCCCCGAGGGCACCACGGAACTGAGCCCGCCGGACCTCCTGCGCGCCATCCTCCTCGCCCCGGCGGACCTGCTCTACAACGGCGGCATCGGGACCTACGTCAAGGCCAGCACCGAAACGAATGCCGAGGTTGGCGACAAGGCCAACGACGCCATCCGCGTGGACGGCCGCGAACTGCGGGTCAAGGTGGTCGGCGAAGGCGGAAACCTGGGGATGACCCAGCGCGGACGCATCGAGGCCGCGCTGCAGGGCGTCATCCTCAACACGGATGCGATCGACAACTCGGCCGGTGTGGACTGCTCGGACCACGAGGTCAACATCAAGATCTTCGTGGACCGGATGGTCGCGGCCGGCAAGCTTGAGCCCGCCGAGCGGGCGGACTTCCTGGCCTCGATGACTGACGAGGTCGGCCGGCTGGTGCTCGAGGACAACATCGACCAGAACATCCTGCTCCTCAACGACCGGATGCGGGTCTCCGAATGGAGCCCCAGCTACGAACGGCTCATGGACTGGCTGGAAAAGTCGGCGGACCTCAAGCGGGACCTCGAGGCCCTGCCCACCACGGCCACGCTGCAGGAGCGGCTGGAACAGGGCCAGGGGCTGACCTCCCCGGAGCTTTCGGTCCTGGCCGCCTACGCCAAGATCGAACTTGCCAGCGCGCTGCGCGACAGCGACCTCGCCGATGACCCGTGGTTCCGCACGACGCTGCGGAAGTACTTCCCGGAGCAGCTGCGGGAGAGGTTCGACGCCGAACTGGACACCCACCCGCTGCGCCGCGAGATCATCGCGACCGTGGTTGCCAACGACATGATCAACCTCGGCGGCATCACCTTCGCGTTCCGCGCCATTGAGGAAACCTCGGCCACGGAAGCGGCCCTCGCCAAGGCGTTCGTGGCGCTCCGGGAGGTCTACGAGCTGGACATCATGGTCAAGGAACTCAACGAACTGCCGGCGTCGTTCCCGACCGAACACTGGAGCACCGTCCACCTGGACATCCGGCGGCTGCTGGACCGCGCCGTCCGGTGGCTCCTGGGCCAGGGCTCCGCGTCCCGTCCCATCGCCGAGGTCGTGGCCGAATTCAAGCCGCTCATGGATCCCATGCGGGCCCGGCTGCTGGACTACCTCCGGGGCGACGACCGCGCCCGGGTGGCCGAATGGCTGGAGAAGGCGCGCAGCTGGGACCTTCCGGAAGACCTGGCACACCGCTGGGCGGAACTGTTCGAGAGCTTCGTGCTCCTGGATATCGCCAAGATCGTCCACGGCAGCAAGGAGTCCGTGGCCGATATCGCCCACGTCTACTACACGGTCTTCAACCGCTTCCATGCAGATTCCCTCCTCGAACGCATCACCAAGCTGCCGAGGGCGGACCGCTGGCAGGCGCTGGCCCGCGCAGCACTGCGCGATGACCTCTACTCCACCGTCTCGGATATGACGACGGCGGTGCTGGAGACCACTCCGGCCGGGACTCCGGCTGAAGAGCGGCTGGCGGCCTGGGAGGACCAGAACGCGGAGCAGTTGGGCCGGGCGAAGTCCATGTTTGACGAGGTCAATGCGCTCGAGGCCGATGACATGGCTTCCCTGTCGGTAGCATTGAGGCTCTTGAGGTCAATCGTCCGACGCTAAGGGGCTGCCGTCCCTGGTGTCGCAAATGGAGGTGCTGTGGCAATCTTTACGGACCCAATCAGGGAACATGCTGATTTTGGCCCGGGGGACGCCGAATGGCTGCACCTCCTGGTCGGCGACTGGCAGATGGTCGCCGACCTCGCGTTCGCCGACCTCGCCCTGTGGTTTCCGCATCCTGAGTTCGGCTACGTGGCACTCGCCCACGTCCGCCCCTCCACCACCCATACGGTGTTCCATGCCGACTTCGTGGGGGAGGGGATCAGGTCGGACCTGCAGCCGCTGGTCGATAAGGCGTGGGAGAGCCGCGCGATCGAGCGCTCCAACGAGACCAACTGGAGCAGCGATATGGCGCTGCGGGTTGAGGCGGTCCCGATGGTCCGCAACGGCCGCACCCTGGCGATCGTGACGTCCCACATGGACCTTTCCAGTTCACGGATGCCCTCCCGGCTCGAGCTCACTTACCGGCAATGCGCCTACGATTTGCTGCGCATGGGAACACTGGGCCTGTGGCCGGACTTCGCGTCGCCCACAGGCTCACGCCGCGGCGCTCCGCGTGTGGGTGACGGCCTGATCAGGCTCGACGCCGAGGGGATCGTTCAGTACGCCAGCCCCAACGGGGTCTCCGCGTTCCGCCGCCTCGGCGACGGCGAGTCCCTCGAGGGACGGTCCCTCGCCGAGGTGACGGCGGGACTTTTGCGGGACCGGCGCATGGTCGATGAAACATTGCCGCTCGTCGTCACGGGCCGCATGCCGTGGCGCAGTGAAATCGAGTCACGCGGCGTCAGTCTGTCGCTGCGAGCGATCCCGCTGCGCGACGAGCAACAGCGGTTCGGTGCCTTGGTCCTGTGCCGGGACGTCTCGGAGCTGCGTCGCCGGGAGATGGAGCTGGTCAGCAAAGACGCCACCATCCGCGAGATCCATCACCGTGTGAAGAACAACCTGCAGACCGTCGCGGCCCTTTTGCGGATGCAGTCTCGGCGCATGGTCAGCGACGAGGCCAAGCAGGGGCTCGAGCAGGCCATGCGGCGGGTGGCGACCATTGCGCTGGTGCACGAGACGCTCTCGCAGGGCCTGACCCAGAGCGTTGACTTTGACGAACTCATCGGCCGCCAGTTCCGCCTTTCGGCCGAGGTCGCCTCACCCTCACAGCAGGTCAAGACCCAGCGGTCGGGCCTCTTCGGGGACCTGCCGAGCGATTTCGCCACCCCGCTGGCCCTCGTCATCAACGAACTGGTCACCAACGCCGTCGAGCACGGGCTGGAGGGGCGGACCGGTACTGTCTGGCTGCTCGCCGACCGCTCGGAGACCGAGGACGGGGATGAACTTCTCACCGTGACGGTGGAGGACGACGGCGTCGGGTTGCCGGACACGCCCTATGTCGAGGGTCTTGGCCTGCAGATTGTCCGCACACTGGTCACCAGTGAACTGGGCGGCACCATTCGCTGGCAGGCCAGGGACGGCGGGGGAACCGCCGTCCAGATTGTCCTAAGCCTCTCGACCCGCTGACGATGCGCCGGGAGGCTTAAAAGGGCAATGGCCGCGGACCTGAGGGTCCGCGGCCATTGCTGCAGGGTCGTGAGGTGGCTGCCGGCACTGTAGCTGCCGGTGCCTGGGCAGCAGAATCAGGAAGCGCGCCGTGCCCGTGCAGCGCGGCGCTTCAAGGCGCGGCGCTCGTCCTCGCTCATGCCGCCCCACACCCCGGCGTCCTGGCCGGACTCCAAAGCCCATTGCAGGCAGGTGTCCACAACGGGACAGCGGCGGCAAACACTTTTCGCTTCCTCGATCTGCAGGAGGGCAGGGCCCGTGTTTCCAACGGGGAAGAACAGCTCCGGGTCCTTGTCAAGGCAGGCTGCGCGGTTACGCCAATCCATGCTGATCAGTCACTCCATTCCTGGGAACTCGTTAAATGCCTTTGTGAATTTATTCACTAGAGGCTTCATAAGAAAAGGGCCCATTGGGGCCCCCTCGGTCATCTGGATTAAGCGTGTCATGTTAACGCTGTGTAAACAAGGGGTAATAGAGGGCGAGATGCCCAGAGACCGTGAGCGATGCATCACATTCAGTGGCGGCGTCCTCACATCTAGACGACTATGTCCGGTAGTGTGCCAGTGTGTCAAGGCCCCCTGTGAACCCTGAAGAACCCAATGAAAACCCCAGTAAAAACTCCAGTGAAAACCCCGCTGAAAATCCCCGCGCGAATGACGGCGGGCGTCCCGGCGAAAACTCGCTCCGGAATGCGGACGGAGCCGCGGCCGGAAGCCCTGTGAGGCCAAAGGGGATTATTGTCATCGCAGTCGTTGTCGCGCTGGAGGCCGCAGCGCTGCTCGTGGCTGCCGGCTGGTACGGGACGCAGCTCCTGACCGGAGCGCCGGTGCTCTCCTTCTGGGGCGCCGTCTTCACGCTTTGCCTGTTGCTGGCGTTCTCCGCATGGCTCTTTGCCGTGGCCCGCTTCCTGCTCCGGGGGTTCCGCTGGCCGCGGGCCGGTGCCCTGGTGGCCCAGCTCTTCGTGCTGACCATTGGCTTCCCGACCCTGACCGGTGGCTATCCGCTGGCCGGCCTGGCCATGCTGATCCCCGCCGTAACGGCGATCGTGCTCTTATTCGACAAGCGGGTCATAGCGTTCGCCTCACGGGCAGCCGGAGCCCCGCCCGCCCTGTAAAGGGCCGTCCCGGGCGGGATGCTGCGCGGGCAAGTTCCGGACCCGACCGCCGGCAGCCCGGACCGGAGGGGTCGGGGCGGCAGGGCCCACTTGAACAAGAGAGCAGGGCGCCGCCAGCTGGACCGGCCTCGCACGGCCTTCGGAAATGACGACGGCGCGCCCCGGCGGAGGACTGTGCTCCGCTTCGAACCGGACACCGAACGGCTCGCCGTCCATGAGTCCCCGCGGGCAAATCAGGACCGCACGCCCCTGGCTGCGCGCGATGGCAGCCAGATCCACCCGTAGCCCAAAGGCCGGCCCAAATCCCGCGGTGAGGATCACCCTCCAGCCACGACTGTGCAGGGCCGCCAGGGCGCTGTTGGCTTCGGGGGCGAGCAGGTCAGCGTCGTCTGCGAGCGCTATCGCTGTCCGGTCCAGCGTGCCCGCGAGCGCGCTGGCGTGCAGCCCGGACCAGTACTCGCCGGGATCGGTTCCCGGCCGCGGCGAGAGCCAGGCAACGGTTGGGTTCAGTTCCGGGAGCGCAGCCAAAAGCGTGCTCTTGCCGGAACCGGGGCCGCCGAGGACCGCGAGGACGCCGCCGGCCGGAAGCCGGATCCCGTGCGGCCGGAGTTCGTCTCCGCCGACGCCGAGAAGCAGGGCGGCCGCCGGGACCGGGAGGTACTCGGCGGTCGGCATGCCTGCGGGCACGGGCGCGGGCAGGGGAGCGGGCGGCGGAATCCTTTGCCCCGTCCCGGGGTTGCCGCATTGAGCCAGCACCTGGTCCACGGTCACGAATGCAGGCAGCGCTTCCACCCGGAAGGGCCTCATCGAGACGGCTTCGCCTGCGGGATCCCGCCCGCCCGCGGCCGGCGGTTCGAACAGCTGGGCCGCGTGCCCGGTGGCCACCAACGGGGCGGGGACAAAGGCGCCGAACACGGCCACGCGCCCGGCCACCGGCTCCAACGCCGGAAGCCGTGGCCACGCCAGCCGGCCCTCGTCGGTGGACCCTGCCGGAAAGAAGATGCGGTTGGGCAGGGCGGCGAAAAACCTCGCGGTCACGAGCTCACGTTCGCCAGAGACGATGACCGTAATCCCTGCCCGGGAACCGTCCCGCACAATGTCCTGGACCAGGTCTTCAGCCCAGGCCAGCGGCCCGGAACGGAAGGCCGAAACCCAGGCGCCCCAGCCGCTGAGCACCAGGACCCGGGGCTTCGGCCCGGCCGCGGGCCCGCTCAGCCGCGATGTGGCTTCTTCGGCGATCCGGCGCAGCACCCTGGCGGCCCGGCGCACTTCATCCAGGCCCGCCACCGTGCCGACGCGGGGCGCCGCCGCGGCGGCGCTGAACACGCCGGCGGCGTCGAGTATGTACAGGTGCGACTCCTCCGTGAGCGTCAGGAGCTGATCGACAGCCAGTACCAAGGCGGCCTCGCGGGCGCCGGCCTCGGCGCCGACGAGGCCCAGATGCCCGTGTCCGGCAGGACTCCAGCCCAGCTCCGAGACGCGTTGGAGTTCGGGCAGATCCACCCTGCCCAGCCGGACCGTGTCCCGGTCCGCATGCCCGGAATCCGGATAGGGCAGCAGCTCCTGCAGGGGATCTGCCACCGGCCGGCGTGGCGGCCGGCCGCCGCCGTCCTGCCACAGGCCCACGGTGGCCCCGATGAGCTGGGCTGCCCCCTGTGCCGGAGTCAGGGCGGCGCCGCCGTCGTGAGCCCCACGGTTGGGGGAACCATCGGCCCGGACACCGGGTACTGCAGGACCCCGCGTCAGAGAGTCCGTGAAGGTGCGCACTGTGACCGCTCCAACACCTGTCTGCGCAGGGGTCCGGGGCGTTAGGGCGGCCGTCTGGAACTCTTCCGGGGCCTGGGCCCCGCGGATCAGGAACGCCCGCCCCGGACGTTCGATGGGGATGGCGGCCGCGAGCCCGGAGCCCATGATGTCGAACGATTCCGGACCGGACTGGACGCGGAGGGCGATGCAGGTGGTGACGTTGGCCCTGATATCGGCGTTCAGGGCTCCCTGCGGGCGCTGCGTGGCCATGATGAGATGAATCCCCAGTGACCGGCCGATGGCGGCAATCCTCATGAGTTCGGAGAGTGCGCCGGGCACTTCGTCCACCAGGATCCTGAACTCGTCAACGACGATGACCAGATAGGGGACAGGCGGTCTGGCCGTCGCCGACGACTCGTAGGCCGCGAGGTCAGGCGCATCGACCCGGGCGAGCAGTTCCTCCCTCCGCCGGACCTCGGCCCGCAACGAAACAAGCGTGCGCTCCACCTGGGCGGCGCCCAGATCCGTGAGCATGCCGACGCAGTGCGGGAGTCCGGTCAGTGGGCCCAGGCCCGAGCCGCCCTTGAAGTCTATGAACAGCAGGGTGACCCGGTCCGGCGGATGGCTGGCCGCGAGGCCGGCGGCAAGAGTCCGCAAAAACTCCGACTTCCCGGAGCCGGTGGTCCCTGCGACCAGGAAGTGCGGGCCGTCGGCCTTCAAATCGATCCGCAGGGTCCCCGTGCGCCCCGTCCCGACTGGCGTACCCAGTCCGGCCTCCGCGCCGGTCCGTGACCAGCGCCGGGAGATGTCCGCCGCCGCTAGGGAAAGGACGTCGGCCAGGCTGCAGTGCTGGGGGATCGCCGGCGGGGGATTCGCCGCCATGGGCCGTGCGGCATTGAAGCCCCGGCAAAAACGGTCAAAGACCACCGCCGGGACCAGATCCGGGACGAAGTCCATCGGCGGGACCCCGGGTGTGATGAGGGTGCTGCACCGGCCGAGGACAATGCGGGGATGGTCTGCGGGACCCTGTGCCTGCGTGCACTCGATCACCCTCCACCCGCATGCCGTGGCCAGGGACCTGATCGCCGGCCCTGCACCGGCGGTGTCCGGCGCGGGCGCGGCCCCTGGCTGCCCGGGAGTGCTCCAAAGGATAAGGACTCCGCGGTCGAATCGCTCCCCCTGACCGCTCGGGCCGTCCGGACTGCCCGTCGACCCGCCCGGAGCGCCGGAATTACCCGGACCGCCGGAACTGCCCGTCGACCCGCCCGGAGCGCCCGGCTCGCTGGAATCACCCGGACCAGCGGAGCTGCCGGGACCGGCAGCCAACAGGGCCTCGGTGGTGGCGCTATTGGCGGACAGTGTGACCCCGGGCAGGAAGCGCGCTGAGAACGGGACTGTGTCCGCCGGGCCATGCAGCAGCAGGCGGGTGCTGCCGCCAAGGGGATAGGACGCCAGCTGAAGGATGAACGAGCGCACCAGTCCGGCCACGGCCGGCGCCGGGCCGTGGATAGTCACCACCGCCGGCGCCGGGTCCAAGGTCAGCGGGACCTGGCCGAGCGGCGGTGGCCGGAAGCCGGAGTCGGGTGGTTCCAGCCGGATATTCGCCCTCTGATCCGCCAGCCCGAGCCGCAGGCAGATCTCCGTTGGCTCCGCGTGGGGTGCACCGGCGGCCGGGCATGCCCTGGCCGCGCAACCGATGGCCAGGTCCGCCGCGGAAGGAGCGGCCCGCCGGCGTCGTTCCCTGTCCTGCCGGGCGGCCTCCGCCACAGCGGCTTTAAGCTCGCGGCGCTGCCGACGGCCTGTTAAGTACGGGACGATAACGGACACTCCAGAGACTGCCGTGAAGGCCAGGAACATCCACATTCCGGTGAGAAGCGCCAGGCCGACGCCGGCCAGCAGCGGCAGCACCGCGGCCAGTGCCACGGCGGCCCGGTGGCTGGGGGCGGCCGTGCCGCGGACGACCAGCGGCGCGGCGACGCTGGAGCCTGCAAGCGCCGTCACCGAGTCCGCGGCACCGTTGGCCACCGGCAGCCCAAGCCGGAGCGAGATGGTGGAGTCGCCGCAGCGGATCGAGGACGCCGTGGTCACCGGGAGCATTCGCACATTCCGGCCGTCGACGCTGGTTCCGTTCGCACTGCCGAGGTCCACGATGGTGACGTCCGAGTCCGAAACGTCCAGGCGCGCGTGCTCCCGGGAAAGTGCGGCATCCGGGATCACGATCTCGGTACCGCTGCGTCCGATCCGGAACTGCCCCCTCCGCAGCGCGACAAGCGTGCCCGCGCCAGGACCGCTGTCCACTGCGAGCAGCAGCGTGGCAGTTTCCGGGCCGCCGGTCACGGCACTCTCAACCAATACGGCACCCTCAACCAATACGGCACCCTCAACCAATACGGCACCCTGCACCAGGGGAGGCTCGCCCACGGTCATGGCGGCGAGCGGTACTCCCCGGACGGACAGCCCACCGGTCCCGTAGCGCCGGGCGACGGCGGCCTCCAAGTCCGCGCCCGGGCAGGGTTCGGGGACCTCGACGGCGAGCTCAATGAGCTGCCCCGCCGGCGTCGGTCCTGATCTGGGGGCACCCTGCACCAGCGTGCTGGTTGCGAGAGTGCCGGGTACCAAAGTGCAGTGGAAAATCATCCGGGGCATCCTTTCCTGCGTGGCGGCCCGGTTCCACGTTAGGGGCGCATCTGCCCGGCTGCCCCCGGGAAACCGGGCCATGTGGAAAACGCTTCGGAGCGGCGTGGAAACCCCCGCCACGTAAGGCTTCCGGGCCGGTGCCGGGGGCGGCTTCGGACGGTGGGACTGGCCGCGATTCGCCGATACCAGCCGCGTCTCAGGTAGGCTAGACCAGCAGACAATGCACAACATTGCGCTGCCCGCATTCGAACCAGGAGAGTTTGTGACCGCTGACCTCGTCATCGTAGGGTCGGGCTTTTTCGGCCTGACAATCGCAGAACAGGCCGCCACTGAGCTGGGCTTGAAGGTAGTCGTCATCGACCGCCGGCACCACATTGGCGGCAACGCCTACAGCGAAAAGGAAGAGCAGACCGGCATTGAGGTGCACCGCTACGGTGCCCACCTCTTCCACACGTCAAACGACCGGGTGTGGGAGTACGTGAACCGCTTCACGACGTTCACGAACTACGTCCACAAGGTCTACGGCGTCCACAAGGGCGAGGTCTACTCCCTGCCCATCAACCTGGCCACAATCAACCAGTTCTTCCGGGCCAACCTCACCCCCGGGCAGGCACAGGAGCTGATCAAGGACCAGGCCGGCGAACTGGCCGGCACCGATCCGCAGAACCTGAACGACAAGGGCATCCAGCTGATCGGCCGCCCGCTCTACGAGGCGTTCATCAAGCACTACACCGGCAAGCAGTGGCAGACGGATCCGAAGGACCTGCCCGCGAGCATCATCTCCCGCCTTCCGGTGCGCTACAACTACGACAACCGGTACTTCAACGACAAGTACGAGGGCCTTCCGACCAACGGCTACACCGCGTGGATCGAAAAGATGGCCGAGCACCCCAACATCGAGGTCCGGCTCAACACGGACTTCTTCGACGAGTCGCATGAGTACAGCAAGGACAAGGTCGTCAGCAACATCCCGGTGGTGTACACCGGACCCGTCGACCGCTACTTCGACTACGCCGAAGGAGATCTGTCCTGGCGCACCATCGACTTCGAAGAAGAGGTGCTCGACGTCGGGGACTTCCAGGGCACGTCAGTGGTGAACTACAACGACGAAGACGTCGCGTACACCCGCATTATCGAGCCGCGCCACTTCCACCCGGAACGCGACTACCAGACGGAGAAAACCGTCATCATGCGCGAGTTCTCCCGCGCCGCGGAGAAGGGCGACGAGCCCTACTACCCGATCAACACGCCCACGGACCGCGATCGGCTCCTCAAATACCGCGACCTGGCCGCAGCCGAGCAGGATGTCCTCTTCGGCGGCCGTCTCGGCACGTACAAGTACCTGGACATGCACATGGCGATCGGCTCGGCCCTGACCATGTTCGAGAACAAGATCCGCCCGCACTTCGAAGGCGGCGCCAAGATTGAAAGCGGGGGAGTGGACGCATGAGCGCCGCAACCGATACCCAGGTAGAGTCCGCCCAGCAGTGGGACACCCTGCAGCGGGTCATCCTGCCCAACGCCAGCCAGATGGACACGGTCCCCCTGTACATGG
The DNA here is from genome assembly GCF_056397785.1 of Arthrobacter sp. 05L421. NCBI lineage: Bacteria > Bacillati > Actinomycetota > Actinomycetes > Micrococcales > Micrococcaceae > Arthrobacter > Arthrobacter sp. 05L421. The sequence continues at coordinate 84,828 of NZ_JBFTOC010000001.1, read as the reverse complement.
ACATGGGCACAGCGACCGGCATTCAGCTCCCCACGGTCGGTGACCGCGGAGGCAAAAAGACCAAGCCGCAGACGATCAGCAGCGCCGCCAAGGAAGCCCACGTTGAGGACTTCCTGTCGCGAAGCTCCACCAAGGTCAGGTCCGGGGAACGCGTTTCCTTCGGCAGCTATTTCAACGCCTTCCCGGCCAGCTACTGGCGCCGCTGGACGACTGTAGAGTCTGTCCGGCTTCAGGTGCGCACCGAGGGCGCAGGATCCGTCATCGTCTACAAGTCGAACGCCCGCGGGTCCCTGCAGCGCGTCGACACCCGGCGTGTCGAGGGTTCGGCGGAGAACACCTTCGAGCTGTCCCTGGCGCCCTTCGGCGACGGCGGCTGGTACTGGTTCGATCTCGTGGCAGGCTCCGAACCGCTGGTGATGGTCGACGCCGAGTGGCAGGGCGTCGCGACTGACAAGACGCCCGGTTCGGTCACCTTGCAGATCACGACACTGAACAAGACCGACTTCTGCCTCAACAATCTCCGGCTTCTGGCGGAGAACCCGGATGCCCTAAAGCATGTCCAGGAGATCCTGCTGGTCGACCAGGGCACACAAAAGGTCGAGGACGCAGAGGGCTTCGCCGACGTCAAGGCTTCCCTTGGCGGCAAGCTACGGATCATCAACCAGTCGAACCTCGGCGGATCCGGCGGCTTTGCCCGCGGCATGTTCGAAGCCGTCGAAAACGGCAGTGACTACGTCCTGCTAATGGACGACGACATCGTAGTTGAGCCTGAAAGCATCATCCGCCTGCTCACCTTTGCTGACCGCTGCAAGACGCCGACGATCGTCGGCGGCCACATGTTCGACCTCTACAACCGGACGGTCCTCCACACGTTCGGCGAGGTAGTCAACCCTTACCGCTTCCAGCCATCCTTGCCGAGTGACGAAATGGTCCTCGGACACGATTTCCTGTCCTCGAACCTGCGCCAGACCTCCTGGCTGCACCGCCGCTGCGACGTGGACTACAACGGCTGGTGGATGTGCCTGATCCCCACTTCGGCGATTCGGGAAATCGGCCTCTCGCTGCCCCTCTTCATCAAGTGGGACGATTCGGAATACGGACTGCGCGCTAAGGCGCACGGCATCCCGACAGTCTCCCTGCCTGGTTCGGCAGTGTGGCACGTGTCCTGGATCGACAAGGATGACCTCGTCGGCTGGCAGGCTTACTTCCACGCACGCAACCGGATCGTGGCGGCACTGCTCCACAGCCCCTACGAATACGGCGGCCGCGTTGTGCGCGAATCACAGTACGCGGACATCAAGCACCTCGTGTCAATGCAGTACGCGACCGCCCACGGCCGCGGCTGGGCGCTCGAAGACGTTCTCAAGGGGCCGTCAGGCCTGCCGGAGCTGCTGCCGTCGAAGCTGCCCGAAATCCGGAAGATGATGGCCGGCTACTCCGACTCGATTTTCCGCACGAATCCGGACGAGTTCCCGACACCCAAGATGGACAAGCCGCCGCGCCGTGGACACGGTGTGTCCCAGCCGTCCAGGATCACCCTCCTGCCTTGGGCGGCTAAGACAGTCGCACGGCAGCTTTTCCGCCCCGTGGGCCACACGAGCGCGGAACGTCCGCAAACCAGCATTGCGCACCAGGACAACCGTTGGTGGCGGATCGCGCAGTTCGACAGCGCCATCGTCTCCAACGCCGAGGGAACCGGCGCCTCCTGGTACAAGCGGGACCCCAAGCGCGTGCGGGAAATGCTCACCGAGAGCACTCGCCTGCACGCCGCCCTGCTCAAGGACTGGCACTCGCTCAGCAGGCAATACAAGGCAGCGATGCCGGAGCTCACATCCCTGGATTCCTGGAAGAAAATCTTCGAAGAGCACACCCAGAGTGAAGTGAAATAGCGTGACAACCACGATTTCCGGGGAATTGACCCGCCCGGGTCTCGGCGGTGGATTTCGGGATCTTCGCCAGTCCAGTTTTTTGCTTAAGCTTTTGGTTCGCAAGGAACTGAAGGTCCGCTACCGCGGCTCCGTCCTGGGCCTCCTCTGGTCCTATGTGAAGCCCGGTGTGCAGTTCATCGTGTTCTATGTGGCCTTGGGCGTCTTTCTCGGCCTGGAACGCAGCGCACGAAACCCGGACGGCCTCTCGAACTACGCCGTATATCTCTTCTCCGGAATCGTGCTGATCAACTTCTTCTCCGAAGCCCTCGGGAACGCCGCACGGTCGATCGTAAATAACGGCAACCTGATCAAGAAGATCTATCTTCCCCGGGAGCTGTTTCCGGTGGCGTCGGTCTGGGTGTCGGCGGTCCATTTCTTCCCCCAGCTCGTTGTCCTCGTGATCGGTTGCATCTTTGCAGGGTGGCATCCGGACATGTTCCAACTGCTGGCCGCGATCGGCGGATTCGCCATTGTGGGCTTCCTCGCCACCGGGCTCGGGCTCCTTTTCGGCGCCGCCAACGTATATTTCCGTGATTCGGAAAACCTCGTTGACATGTTGTTGATGGTGGCCACCTGGGCATCGCCGGTCATGTACTCGTGGACGATGGTGCAATCCAAGCTGGGTCCGGGACTCTTCGCCCTCTACCAGGCCAACCCGATCACGGTGGGCGTCGAGTTGTTCCACTACGCATTCTGGTACCCCACAACGGACGGCTCTGCCGCGATGCCGCCGAACCTGTTCAGCCTGTGGCTGCCAATCGGCCTCGCCATTTCGCTCGTGGTCCTGGCACTGGGCCAGCTAACTTTCCGGCGGCTTGAGGGCCGCTTCGCTCAGGAGCTGTAAATGGCAAACGCGATCGAAGTTTCCAATATCAGCAAGGAGTTCGTGCTCCGCCACACCCGTTCCATCAAGGAGGCCGTGGTGTGGCTGGTCAAGGGCCGCAAAGGCGACCTTTCCAAGAAGTTCCACGCCCTGAAAGACGTCTCCCTGATGGTGGAGACGGGGGAGACCGTGGCCCTCCTGGGCCTCAACGGGTCCGGCAAATCCACCCTGTTGAAGCACATCTCCGGCGTCATGCTCCCGGATTCCGGCAGTGTGTACACGCGCGGCCGGGTGGCTGGCCTGATCGAGGTCGGAGCGGGCTTTCATCCTGACCTGTCCGGCCGCGACAACGTGTACCTCAATGGGGCCATCCTGGGGATGACCGAGAAGCAGATCAACGAGCGGTTCGACGCGATCGTGGAATTCTCCGAGATTGGCGAATTCATCGACACGGAGGTCAAGTTCTATTCATCCGGCATGTACCTGCGCCTGGCTTTCTCCGTAGCGGTTCACACCGACCCCGAGGTCTTCCTGATCGACGAAATCCTCGCCGTCGGAGATGAACCGTTCCAGCGCAAGTGCATCGCCAAGATCCAGGAACTGGCGGAAAAGGGCAAGACGCTCGTCGTCGTCAGCCACGACCTGGACCTGGTCTCCCGGATCTGTGCCCGCGGGGTCCTGCTGGAGCACGGAAATGTATTGTTCGATGGGCCGATCAGCGATGCGGTGAGCAGGCTCCGCAGCTAGTCGGCAGACCTCGCTGCCGCCGTCGCGGCGCGGCAGCCGCTAGTGTGGAGGCAGGTCCTTCGGCCCTGCCATCAGGCATGAGAGAAAAGGCACGAGAATCGTGAAGATTGCTGTAATTGCGTTGGGTAAGATCGGCCTGCCCTTGGCCGTCCAGTTTGCATCCAAGGGTCATGAGGTCGTCGGCGTCGACGTCAACCGACAGGTTGTCGACCTCATCAACGCCGGTACGGAGCCATTCCCTGGCGAAGCCCGGCTGCAGGAACAACTGTCTGAGCTGGTGCCGGCAGGCAAGCTGCGGGCGACCACCGAATACGCGGATGCGGTCCCCGAAGCGGACGTTGTAGTCCTCGTCGTGCCGCTCTTTGTCGACGCGGACGCGAATCCCGACTTCGGCTGGATGGACGCGGCGACCGCCGAACTGGCCAAGCACCTGACGCCCGGCACCTTGGTGTCCTACGAAACCACCCTGCCGGTCGGCACCACCCGGACCCGGTGGAAGCCGGCCCTGGAATCGGCCTCGGGCCTGGTCGAGGGGCAGGACTTCCACCTGGTGTTCTCCCCGGAGCGCGTGCTCACCGGCCGCGTGTTTGAGGACCTGCGCAAGTACCCCAAGCTGGTGGGCGGCCTGTCCGAAGAAGGGGCAGCCAAAGCCGTCGAGTTCTATCAGGCCGTGCTCGATTTCGATGAGCGCACGGATCTGGTGCGTCCGAATGGCGTCTGGGACCTGGGGTCCGCCGAGGCATCGGAGATGGCGAAACTGGCGGAAACCACCTACCGCGACGTCAACATTGGCCTCGCCAACCAGTTTGCCCGCTATGCCGCCACGGCCGGGATCGACATCTACCAGGTCATTGAGGCCGCCAACTCCCAGCCCTACAGCCACATCCACACACCGGGAATCGCCGTCGGCGGACACTGCATCCCCGTGTACCCGCGGCTGTACCTCTGGAACGATCCGGAGGCCACCGTGGTGCGGGCAGCCCGCGCGGCCAACGCCGACATGCCGGCCTACACCATCGGGCTGCTCGAGGGAGCCTATGGCGACCTGACCGACGCCCGCGTGGTGGTACTCGGCGCTGCGTACCGCGGCGGCGTCAAGGAGACTGCGTTTTCCGGTGTGTTCGACGCCGTCAAGGCACTCGAACTGCGCGGCGCCAACGCGCTGGTCCACGACCCGCTGTACACCGACGAGGAACTCCAGAAGCTGGGCTTCCAGCCCTACCACCTGGGTGAGCCGGCGGACGCGGCCGTGGTCCAGGCAGACCACGCCGAGTACCGCACGCTGGGGCCGCGGGACCTCCCGGGCGTCCGGGTGTTCATCGACGGCCGGAGGGTAAGCAGCCCCGAGGCGTGGGACGGCGTCCAGTACCGTGTCATCGGCAAGGCATGACCCCGGTAGATTCGCCGATCGCTTCTTCCCTTTGACAGGAGATCCACGATGAACAACATTGCCCCGAGCGCTGATGTTTCGGACCGCGCCGTGCTGGGAGCCGGCACCAAGATCTGGCACCTGGCCCAGGTGCGCGAGGACGCCATCCTGGGAGAAAACTGCATCGTCGGCCGTGGTGCCTACGTAGGCACCGGTGTCCAGATCGGCGACAACACCAAGATCCAGAACTACGCTCTGGTCTATGAGCCCGCCAAGCTCGGAAAGGGCGTCTTCATCGGACCCGCAGTGGTCCTCACGAACGACACCTACCCCCGCTCCGTCAGTCCCGACGGATCGTTGAAGAGCGCGCACGACTGGACCCCCGTGGGCGTCACCATCGAGGATGGGGCGTCCATCGGCGCCCGAGCCGTCTGCGTGGCGCCGGTGACGATCGGCCGCTGGGCGACCATCGCCGCAGGCGCTGTCGTCACGAAAGACGTACCCGCCTTCGCCTTGATGGCCGGGGTGCCGGCCAAACGGCTGGGCTGGGTCGGAAAAGCCGGCTTCCCGCTGCGTGAGGCGGACGGGTTCTGGGTGTGCCCCGAGACCGGCGCCAAATATGTTGAAGAAGAAAATTTCCTGAAAGAGGCAGAGGACAACGCATGAGCCTGGACTTTATCCCCGCAGCAAAGCCGATCATCGGCGATGAAGAGCGGGCGGCCGTAGATGCCGTACTCGCCTCCGGAATGTTGGCCCAAGGCAAGCAGGTAGCCGAGTTCGAAACCGAGTTCTCTTCGGTGCTCGTCGACGGCCGCGCGGCCGTCGCCGTGAACTCCGGCACCTCCGGCCTCCACCTGGGTCTCCTCGCCGCCGGCGTCGGCCCTGGCGACGAAGTTATCGTGCCGTCCTTCACCTTTGCCGCCACCGGCAACGCGGTGGCACTGACCGGCGCCACGCCGGTCTTCGCTGACATCGAGCTGGACCACTACACCCTGGACACAGACCACGTCGCTTCGCTGATCACGGAGAAGACCAAGGGCATCATGCCGGTCCACCTGTACGGCCACCCCTTCGACGTCGAGGGCCTCGGCAGGCTCGCCGCGGAGAGGGGCCTCGACATTTACGAGGACGCAGCCCAGGCGCACGGAGCAAGCTTCAACGGGAAAAAGGTGGGCAGCTTCGGCACCTTCGCCATGTTCAGCCTGTACCCGACGAAGAACATGACCTCCGGTGAGGGCGGCATGGTCACGACGTCGGACGCCGACGTCGAGCACAAGCTTCGGCTGCTGCGCAACCAGGGAATGCAGAAGCAGTACGAGAACGAGATCGTCGGTTTCAACGCCCGCATGACTGACCTGCACGCCGCCATCGGCCGCGTCCAGCTCACCAAGGTGCTCGGCTGGACCGCGCAGCGGCAGCAGAACGCCGCATTCCTCGACGCCAACCTCGAGAACGTCGGGACCCCGGCGGTCAAGGCGGGGGCTGGCCACGTCTACCACCAGTACACAATCCGGGTGACCGAGGACCGCGACGGGCTGGCCAAGGCGCTGCGCGATGAATACAACATCGGAACCGGCGTGTACTACCCGGTCCCGAACCACCGGCTTCCGTCCTTCAACCGGACCGAAGACCTGCCCAACACGGAGACGGCCGCCAAGGAAGTGCTCTCCCTGCCGGTGCACCCGTCCCTGAGCCAGGACGACCTCGAGCGGATCGTCGCTGCTGTCAACGCCGTGGCCAAGGCCGGTGCCTGAGATGGCGAATCTGCGCGTAGGCCTGATCGGGCTGGGCATGATGGGCCGGCACCATGCCCGGGTTCTTCGCGAGCTGCCCGGCGTCGATCTGGTGGCTGTGGCGGACGCCTACGGCGATCCGCACGGCGTGGCCGGTGGCCTGACGGTGCTGTCCTCGGTGGAGGAACTCATTGCCCAGGGCCTGGACATGGCGGTCGTCGCCGTCCCCACGGGGATGCATGAGGAAGTCGGCCTGGCCCTGGCCGAAGCCGGCGTCCACACCCTCGTGGAGAAGCCGATTGCCGAAAGCGCCGCGGCAGGCCAACGCCTGGTGGACGCTTTCGAGTCCAGGAACCTCGTAGGGGCCGTGGGCCACATCGAGCGCTTCAATCCTGCGCTGCAGTCGCTGCGGAAGCGGATTGAGGCGGGCGAACTCGGCGAGGTTTACCAGATCGCCACCCGCCGGCAGGGTCCCTTCCCGTCGCGCATCGCCGACGTCGGGGTCGTGAAGGACCTCGGCACGCACGATATCGACCTCACCGCCTGGCTCGCCCAGAGCCGCTTCGAATCGATCTTTGCCCACGTCACCACCCGCAGCGGCCGTCCGCATGAAGACATGGTGGCGGCCACCGGGCAGCTGGAAAACGGCGTCATCACCAACCACCTGGTGAACTGGCTCTCGCCCATGAAAGAGCGCCTGACAATCGTCACCGGTGAAAAGGGCGCCTTCGTGGCCGACACGGTCACGGCGGACCTGACGTTCTTCGAAAACGGCACCGTGGCCACGGAGTGGGAGTCCATGGCGGCTTTCCGGGGCGTCTCCGAGGGCAACATGACCCGGCTTGCAATCGCCAAACCAGAACCGCTGCGCACCGAGCACGAGGCCTTCCGCGACGCCGTCTTGGGGCTCCGCAACGACGTCGTGACCATGCGCGAAGGCCTGGACACGCTCGCCGTCGCCGAGGCCGTGCTGGAGTCCGCGCGTACCGGGCAGATGGTCAAAGTCGCGGCCTCGTGACGGCACCTCCCCGCCTGAGGGTCGCTGTCGCTACCCGGCTTTTCACGCCCGAAGTGGGAGCCGCTGCCTTTCGTCTCCAGGCCCTCGTAGACGGGCTGGTGGCCGCGGGGGCTGACGTGCAGGTGGTAACCACCCGCGCCCCCGGTGGAGCCTCCGCCGGCAGCGTCCCGTTCGGAATCAGCCGCTGGCCCGTATTGCGGGACCCGGGCGGCAACGTCCGCGGCTATATCCAGTACCTGAGCTTCGACATACCGGCCTTCTTCCGCCTGCTGGTTCAGGGCGCCGACATCGTCGTCTCCGAACCACCGCCCACCACCGGGCTGATGGTGGCCCTCAGCAGCTGGCTGCGTCGCCGGCCGTTCGTGTACTACGCCGCCGACGTGTGGAGTGAGGCGCTGTCCGCAACCGACGTGCCCGCCGTCGTCGTCAGCATGATGCGGCGCGTCGAAGGCTTCGTGCTGCGACGTGCCGCCTGCGTCATCGCCATTTCTGATGCCGTCGCCGAGCAAGTCGCGAAGTTTGGCGTGCCGGCGGAGCGGCTCCGGGTGGTCGCCAACGGGGTCGACACCTCAGTCTTCAACCCCCAGGGCGAGGCTGCGGCCAGTGAGCGGCCGTATTTCGCCTACACCGGAACCATTTCGGAATGGCAGGGAGCCGATGTTTTTGTCCGCGCGCTGCCGATCGTGCAGCTGAAATATCCGGACGCGGAGATCCGCTTTTTCGGGCAGGGCACGGATGAGCCGGCCCTCCGAGCGCTGGCGGCCGAGGTCGCCCCCGGGAGCGTGGTTTTCGGCGGAGTGGTTCCACCCCGGCAGGCTGCTGCCTGGCTGCGGGGAGCCGCGGCCGCACTCGTCAGCATCAAACCAGGTCAAGGCTATGACTTCGCCAAACCGACCAAAATCTATGCCGCCGCAGGATGCGGGACCCCGGTGATATTTGCCGGGACCGGCGAGGGCGCGACAGTCGTAGCTGCCAACGGACTCGGCGATGCCGTGGACCACGACCCCCAGGCCGTGGCGGCGGCAATGATCGCCGCGCTCGAAACCGACGACACCGGCCGCGGACTCCGCTCCCAGTGGGTGGCGGACCACGCTTCCCTCGCGGCAGCAGGCCAGGCAGCGGCGGCCGTCATTGCCACGGTGGCGAGGATCTCCCGATGAAGATTCTGGTGGTCACCACGTGGTTCCCCAGTCAGGGCTCGCCCGCCCAGGCGCCCTTCAACCTGGAGCACGCGAAGGCAATCCAGCTCCGGCACGACGTCCGGGTGCTGCACGTGAGGCTGGGCAGCGGGCTGCCCGCGGCCACGGAGTCATATGCCGGCCTGCCCGTGCGCCGGGTCTCCCTGAACCCCCGCCGGCCGTGGACGGCACTGTCGGTGCTCCGCCTGCTGCTGCGGGAATGCTCGACGGCGGATGTGCTGCACACGATGGCGTTTTCCTCGGCTCTCGTAGCGGCCCTGCCAGCTGTTCTGCGTCGGACCCCCTGGGTGCACTCTGAGCACTGGAGCGGTGTCACTAACCCGCGGAATGTCGCGGGGCTGTGGCCGCGTTTCGCCTGGTTGCGGTGGGTTCTGCGGCTTCCGCATGCCGTGACGGGAGTGACGACAGAACTCGTGGAGAAACTGCAGGCGTTCGCACGGCCCCAGACTGCGATGCTGGTTCCCTGCGTCGTCGCCAACGACCGTCCCCTGCAGCCGCTGCCCGCGCGTGAACGGCTGCGGCTGGCCGCTGTTGGTGGCTTGGTGCCGGGAAAGAGGCCGCTGCTGGCCATCCGGACCATCGCAGCGCTCAGGGAATCAGGCCACGACGTGCACCTCAGCTGGGTGGGGGACGGACCCCTTCGCCGCGAGGCCGAGGAACTGATCGCCGAGTTGAAGCTCGGCGGGAACGTCACACTGGTCGGCGCCGTCCCACCAGCCGAAGTCTTCGCGTTTTTCGAACAGGCCCATCTGTTCTTCCTCCCGACGGCGCACGAGAACTTCTTCACGTCCGCGGCCGAGGCGCTCTCCGCCGGACGGCCCGTGGTGGTTCCGCGGGTCGGGGGATTCACCGACTACGTGACCGAAGCGAACGGCGTCCTCGTGGACGACGCTTCGCCGGAGTCCCTGGCCGAGGCGATCGTGGCGGCCCGCCGGACCTTCGCGGGCGTCGACCCCTCCACCATTGCTGAACCCATCCGGGCCAGGTTCAGCCGAACCACTGTCGGCCGGCTCTTCGAAGACGTCTACGGCCCGGTGCTCGCCGGCACTGGACCAACAGGGCGGGGCCGACGTGGATAGCGGGGCAACGGAGGCGGTCCCGGCCGTTGACGTCGTCATCGCAGTGCACAGCAGCACCCGGCCCGTGGCAAGGGCGCTCTCCTCGATTGCGTCGGCCGGCCTGGAGCTGAACGCCCCCGACGGCGTCCGGGTCACGGTGGTGTGCCACAACATTTCCAGGGACGAGATTTCGAGGAACGTTCCACCCGGGCTGGCTGCAGCCACCAGGTTCCTGGAACTCCGCGACGGGATTCCCAGCCCGGCCGGGCCCTTCAACTATGCGCTGCAGCAGGCTACGGCCGAGTTCGTCTGCGTCCTTGGCAGCGATGATCATCTTGAGCCCGGCGCCCTCCGCCAGTGGCTGGAGCTCGCCCGCAGCCACTCTTCCGCGATGGTCATCGCCCCGCAGCGCCATGCCGGCGGGGCGCCGGTCCGGACTCCGCCGGTCCGGGTGGGCAGGCGGTTCAGCCTGGATCCGCTCAAGGACCGCCTGAGCTATCGCACGGCGCCCCTGGGCCTGCTGCGACGCAGCGAAATTCAACGGCTCGGCCTCGAATTCAGCGCTGATCTGCGGACGGGGGAGGACCAGATATTCTCCGCCAAACTGTGGTTCGGTGGCGGGCGGATCGATTACGCCCGGGGGGCCGGCAAATACGTCGTCGGCGCCGACGCCGAGGATCGGGTCACGGGTCAGCGGCGCGAGATGGGCGAGCTGTTCGCCTTTGCCTTGGAACTCGTCGCGGACCCCTGGTTCGTGGCGCTTCCCCTGGCCCAGCGTCAGGCCCTGGTCACCAAGCTTTTGCGGGTCCACGTCTTTGGCGTGGTCCTCCCTCGCATGGACCAGGGCGGCTGGACGGATGCGGAGCGCGAAGACCTCGCGGGCGTGGCCCGCACACTTCTGGCCGCGGCACCGGGGGCGGATGGGCCCTTGTCCCTGGCGGACGCCCGGCTGCTCCGCAGCATTCTTACCCCTGGCCCGTTGGCTGAGATGCTGGCGGCAGCCGCAGCGCGCCGCAAGTTCGGGCGGCCGCAAACCCTGATCGCGTCGACCCTGGCGGCACAGCTGCATCCAGAAGCGCCGCTGCGGTTCATGACGGCGTCCGCGCTGCTCTAGCCCCTGCTGCTCTAGCGATGCCGGAAAGCAGCAGGGGCGGCAACGTCTTAAAGCAGCAGGGGCGGCAACAGGCTATTTGTCGCCCATTCCCGCCCCGCATAGGCGCCTGCGCCTCTTACTGTCGGCCGGACTCCGCGTTGAAGGTCAGCAGCGCGTCCACGATCTTCTCGGCAGCGTGCCCGTCGCCGTACGGTGCCGCGTCCGTGGGTTCTGGTGCTGGCCGCTTCACTGTGTCGGCCAGGATGGAGAGGTCCTCGCTCACCAGGACGTTCCACCGCGATTCGAGGGTCTCAACCCACTCCGTCTCGGGACGGATCGTCGTGCACGGCACCCGCAGCAGGAAGGCCTCCTTCTGCAGGCCTCCCGAGTCGGTGATGACGCCCGCACTGTTGAGGACGGCGTTGACCAGCTGCGGATAGGCCAGCGGCGGGCAGACCCGAATGCTTCCCTGTTCCAGCGTCAGTCCGTGACGGTCTGCGAAACTGACCAGGCGCGGGTGGGCGAGCAGCAGGACAGGGCGGTCCAGGGAGGCCAGGGACGCAAGGATGGATCCGAGGCGCGACGGCGAGTCAGTGTTGTCCGGCCGGTGGACCGTGCTGACGTAGTATCCCTGCGGGGCCACGTCGAGGGGGAGCGGCTCTTTCCGGCTCTCCAGCAGGGTACGGACCTGGTACAGGACGTCGGTCATGACGTCGCCGACGAGGACCGTCTTGGCCGCGAGGCCCTCGTTGGCCAAGTGGTCAACGGCCACGTGGGTGGGGGCCAGCAACAGGTCCGCGGCGTGGTCGGTCAGGACGCGGTTATGTTCTTCGGGCATGCGCCGGTTGAAGGAACGCAGCCCCGCCTCAAGGTGAGCCAGGGGTATGTGCATCTTGACCGCGGCTATCGCAGCGGCCAAGGTGGAGTTCGTGTCGCCGTACACCAGTACGCAGTCTGGTTTGGCCTCTTCCATGATCTCCTCGAGGCCTCCGAGCATGGCCCCGGTCTGTGCGCCGTGCTTGCCGGATCCCACGCCGAGGTTGAAATCGGGCGCGGGGATACCCAGGTCGCGGAAGAAGACATCGCTCATGAGTTCGTCATAGTGCTGGCCGGTGTGGGCAATCAGGTGCTCGGCCCGGCCGGAGATGGCTGAAGCGATCGGTGCGAGCTTTACAAACTGTGGTCTTGCGCCGACGACGCTGAGAATACGCATGTTCCCAGCTTAGGCGATGGCGGTGCCTGGCCACGGCGGGCTGTGATCGAGCGCACCGGTCAAGACCGGGCGCAGCATGGTCAGCAGGCGTTGACCTTGTACAGTTTGGCCGCGCCCTGATGGTCCACGAGTTCGACCTTTGCTCCCGGGGTTGCCAGCACGTTGTCGAACGCGGGGTAGGCCTGGGCCTCCACGAAGTTGAGGATGTAGAAGCGGCCGAAGTCGAGAATGTAGCGGACATGCTCTTTCTCTGCGAGCCGGCAGGTTTCAGCTCCAGGCTGCGACGTCGTGAGGTCCATCGCAATCTTGCTGAGATCGGCGTCGGGCCCCGGTGAAATATGGTACTGGGTGACGTGACGGCCGGAAATGGCGTAGGCCAGCGGTCCGCCGTTGAACGGGTTGACGCCGATAACGGCGTCGTTGGGAACGGTCGAATCGAGCCGGGACATCAGGGCGAATTCATCACTGGAGACCGCCCAGCCCGGGACAAAGGAATACGAGTTCTTGATCTTGGTGGATATTGCGTCAAGCCCGGGGCTGTGGACGCGATCCACCAGGGTGGAGAGCGCGAGCGCAAGAATCGCGGCTGCTGCGACGGCGTACAGGGCCCCAGATCCCCTGAACTCAGGAAGGCCGGGCTGCCGGCGGGCGGAGCGTTTCGCGGCGATGCGGTGAAGCCATCCCCTGACCGCGGACACGAGGCCGTCCGCGCCCACGCTGGCAAGGACAATCATGAACAGCGGCACCAAGGCCGCGAGCCGGTAGGGGTCCTGGTACCAGCTGCCGATCGTGAAGTGCCGGAAGCGGCCCTGGTACATGACGACGGCGACGGTGTAGAGGGCAGCCGCAATGAGTGCGCAGGCAATAATCCAGCCACCCCTCCGCCGCCAGATGATGGTGATGATGCCGACCAGGGCCGCCACCGAGGCGACCATGGTGTCGCCGCCGCCCAGGAGTGTGCCCGTGGCGACGTCGCCCACAGCCTGCTCCAGGGTCCGGCTCGGTTGCCAGCTGTCAAAGTTCAGGAGCAACGCCTGCCAGACGACAAGGAAGGCAGCCGCCGAGGCCACACCCCAAAGAACTGTGAGCGCGATGGACCTCTTGCCGGCTTTGGCGCGGATGCGGGCACGCATCTGGGAGAACCACGCGGCGGCAATAAGCGGAACGGAGAACGCCAAGAGCGCCGTGACACCGTTGGGCTGCGAAAGGAAGAGCGCCGCAACCGCGATGAGCAGGAAGGACCAGAGGCTGACGTCGTCCAGGAATCTTTCGCGGCCGGCCCTGAACAGCCCCACCAGGACGAGCAGCGCCAGGGGCAGCAAGCTGTAGGCAAGGGTGTTGGGGTAGAGCGGGCCCCACTGCAGCAGCTGGAAGGGGAACATCCAGAAGCCGCCGCTCAGGGCACCGGCAACCACCAGCGGCAGGATGCGGGGTCCGACGATGCCCCGGACCAGCATGATGCAGGCGAAGGGCCACAGGAGCGCGCTGACGGCTACCACCACCGCGTTTTCGCTGACAAAGACGTCGTTGTTGGTCAGCTGGGCAACGAGGGCCGCCAGCGAATGCCATACGGACGGGTAGATGGCAATCCCGGATTCCGGGCTGAGCATCCGGCCCAGCGTCAGGGACGAGGCGTTGCCGGTTTCGAGGATGTACCGGATTGCATTGAGGTGAAAAATGTTGTCGTACACCTGGGCGAAGTTTCCGGGCTGGCCGATGGCCGGCAGCAGGCGGTTGAAGATGAGGGCGGAGCCCGCCACCATACCGCCCAGGATTGCCGCCCATTGGACGGCGGGCGCCGCCGAGGCCGGCGCGACAGGGGAAACCCGTTCGCTAAGGAATCGCCGTAGCAGGAACGCCAAACCGGTGCAGATGGCTGTCACGAGCAGATAGCTGAAGAGTCCCCAGCCCAGCCGGAACAGTCCTCCCACTACGCCCGCGAGCCCGATGAGTCCGCAGGAGGCTAAGGGGGACATTGCCGCGGAGGCGAAGCCCTTGGCGCCCAGTGCCCTCGCGAGCACAAACCCGGGGAGAAACATCAAGAGTGCGGCCACGGCGATAGCGGGAAACGCCTGCCACCAGTTCATTAATGCTCCTGCTCGTCCGAATTATCGACTCGAGTCTAGCAAGCCAGGCTGATGATCTTGCGCCGGGGGGCCTCCGGCAGCGGCCCCGATGGTGGCGCGGGCTCCGTTATCAAGGCCCTCCGGGCGGTGCCGTGAAAACGCCGGCCGCCGCCCGCAGTCTCTCGCCGAGGTAGTGGCGGAGCGTCGAGTCGCGGGACAGTGAATTCTGCAGCCGTGGAGTGAGCAATGCCCCCCGGCGTCCGGACCCCCGGTACTTAGCCGCCAGGGCGCGCAGCTGCCGAAGCTCCCCGGCCGTTCCCGCGGCCCCGATGAGTTCGGCGTCACGGCGGCTGATACTTGGAATGGAACCGCCGGCAAGAGCCAGGACCCTGCCGGCCACTCCGCGCCAGTACAGGCTCTCCTCGGGATCCCACAGCGGGGCCTGGCCGGGGGAGTCGGGGGCGTCAGCGCGTCTGAGCAGGGCTCCGATGCCGTGCACTCTCAAAACCTTGTGCGCGATGGCGCGCCTTTCCGGCGTCGACGCCTGCCGCAGCCAGTCCGTGTCAAGCAGGTGTTCCAGCCACGCGAACTCCTGCCGTAGCGGCCGGACGGAGCTCGTCACGCGGGCCGGCCCGGAGTCATCCGTTTGACGGTACGCAGGCGCGCCATACGGATAGCAGATGGCACCGGAACGGAACCACAGCCGCAGCGTCGGCTCGATGTCTTCGCCGGTCAGGATGCCCTCGGTGTAGCCAAACCCAAGGGCGAGCAGGCTCTCCCGTCGCAACAGTCCGTAGGGCACACTGCGGTACGCCAGCCCGTCCCGGAGGGGGTGGAGGACCCGGGGCTTTAACGGTCGAATTCGTGGGGACGGAAGAATGCTGCCCGACGGCGTCCGAAGCGGTGCGATCACCGCCGCGGCCGCATGCTTCTCGGCCACTTGCCACCACGACAGCAGCGAGCCGGGTTCCAGATAATCGTCCGAGTCAAGAAAGCTCAGGTAGGTCGCACTGCTGCGGCCCAGAGCGTAGTTGCGGGGGCCGGCCGGTGACGCCACGCCGTCGGTGTGTGCGAGATAGGTGACACCGGCGAGGCCGGAAGGGAACCCTGGCTGGGTCAGGCTGTCCGCTGGAAGGTTGTGCAGCACCACTGTCACGTGCAGGTCGACGCCGCGGGTGCCCAGCGCGGAGCGCTGCTCGGTGACGGACGCGATCCCGCGCGCTACCGGCCGCGCGGGATCATGGACCGGGATGACGACTTCGATGCTTTGGCGCATGGACTAAGCACTCCTGAACGAGGTTATTTGGGGAGTCCCGCGATAACCTTACTGGGTGCAAAACGAAACTCGGGATTCCCCCCGCGGTGGCTCATTTCTCCACGGGACGTCCCCCGCAGCCGCAGCACCAAGGCGGCAGGGATGAGCGCCGATCCCCATGTCCTTCAATTCAACGACTGCGCTTTCGTGGCCCGGACCATGGTCCGGGCCGCCGGCCGGGCAGGCAAGACGTGGGACTATTTGCCGCCCGAACTCGTCCGCCCCCTGACCCCTGCGCCGGCAAACCCGGTCCTGGCCCGGGCGCGCTTTGTTCCGTATGTCACCCGAAGGGCCGCAAGATTATGGAAGGCCGACGTCGTCCATGTCCACTACGCCACCAGCGCGCGGTTGCTCCGGGAACGCGGCATGCCGCGGCGCCCCTACGCCCTGACCCTGCACGGTACAGACATTCGCAAACAATGGACCGATCCTGCCTTCCACGATGAGATCCAGCGTGCCATCGACGGTGCCGCGCACGTCTTCTACGCAAACAATGACACCGCCGAAAACGCCCTGGCGGCACGGCCCGACGCCGAATTCCTTCCGGCCCTGGTTGACGCTGCCAGCCTCCCCGCCTGGCGGCCGGACGCCCGGCCCACCATTCTCTTTGTCTCGCGCTGGGACGAGGACAAGGGGGTGGAGCGGCAGTTGAGCCTGGCTCGCCGGCTCCGGAGCGCAGCCGGTCAGGAAGTGCGGATTCTCGGACTGAACTGGGGGCCCGGGGCCGGACGGGCGGCTGAGGCCGGCGTGACGTTGCTGGAGCGCATGTCGCAAGAGGAATACCATCGCATCATGTCCGGCGCCCATGTCGGCGTCGGTCAGGCCACCAACAATTTCGCCACCAGCGAGTTCGAAGCCCTGTGCATGGGCGTGCCGCTGGCCGCCCTCGGGACGCGCCTGGCGCGGCCGGACGACGGCTCGACGCCCCCGGTTCTGGAGGGAACAGAGGACGAAGTGGTGGCGCAGGTCCTCGAAGCGCTCAAGGACCCGGAGGCTGCCGCGCGCACGCTGGGCGGGTCAACGTGGGCGCTGCCCCGCTACGACGCGGCGGCGTACGTGGACCGTCTGGAGGATCTGTACCGGGGGATCGCTACCCGGTAGGGAACTGCCGGGTAGGAAACCGCCCGCAACCTGGTGGCGGACGAACCGCCGGGGAATGCGGGCGGCCGGGAATGCGGACCCGGGTTGCCTACAGCGCGCGTGCCTCCGGGCGCGCCGCCTCGCCTGCGGCGGGGGCGCCGCCGTCGAGGGTGTGAAGACCCGCGAGAGCAGCCTGCTGGGCGAAGTCTGGATTGATGCGGATGACCTCGTCGAAAATGCCCTGCGACACGATGGTGCCGTCCTTCATGAAGCAGATCTGGTCATTGTGCCGGATCGTGGAGAGACGGTGAGCCACGGAGATTACCGTGATCTCCCCGTGCAGTTCGCTGATCGCATTCGCGACTGCAGCCTCCGTGGACGTGTCCAGCGCACTGGTGGCCTCGTCGAGCACCAGGATCAGGGGGTCCATGTACAGGGCACGTGCGATGCCCAGCCGCTGGCGTTGTCCGCCCGACAGGGCCAGACCCCGCTCGCCGACCCGGCCATTGATCCCGCCAGCGCGGGTATTGACGGTGTCGAGGAGTTGGGCGCGTTCCAGCGCGCCTCGGACCTTGTCCTCGTCAATGTCGCCGCCCCAGCTCAGGGCCACATTCTGGGCGACTGTGCCGTCGAAGATCGCCACGTCCTGGGGCACGTAGCCCACACGCTTGCGCCAATCGGCCAGCACATCCTCGAGCGGTACGCCGTCGAGGGTCATGGTGCCTTTCGACGGGGTCAACAACCCCAGGAAGATATCAATGAGGGTGGACTTGCCGGCACCCGATTGACCCACGATTCCCACAGACGAGCCGATGGGCAGCCTGAGGCTGATATTGGTGACCGCCGGACCCTCTGCCCCCGGATAGGTGAATTCAACGTTCTTCAGTTCGAGCATTCTCGGCTCGCTGGTGATGGGGGTCTTACCCAGCTTCTCGGCGTTTTCCCGGAAGACGGCCGCTTCCTTGATGTCCCGCATCACGATCTCGGTGTAGGGAAGAGTCGACTGGATCAGGGTTATCTGGCCTTGGACCGTGGTCAGTGCCGGCACCAGCTTGAAGCCAGCCAGGCCGAAGATCGCGACCGATGACATCGCAGTTTCCATGCCGCCGATCATGTAGCCCACCGCACCAATCAGCAGGAAGCCGCCGATCAGGGCCATGTCGATCACAAACTTGGGGACCGAACTGATGAACCTAATATTTGACCGTGAACGGGCGGCACGTTCCCGGCTGTGCAGGACGATGCCGCCCACTTCTTCCGCCTTGTCGCGGAGAGTGATTTCCTTGAGCGCCCCGAGCATTTCAGACACCAGCGTCGACATGCGCTGTGCGGCGTCGCGGTTCACCTTTCCTGCCTCATACGACTTCTTTGAGAGCCACAAGTAAAGGAACGCCGCGATGATCCCGAGGTAGAGGACAGTGGACAAAGCGGTCTGCCAAGATGCAGCCACCAGCACCACGAGGACCGATGCGAACGTCAGCGCCTGGGCCGGCAGCGTGACGGCCGGGAACAGCACACCCGATACGGTGTTGGCGATTCCGACGTCGATCATCCGGACGAGCTCGGTGGTGGACCGCTTCATCCGCTCCGTCCACGGAGCACGGATGTAGCTCTGGAAGAGAATGGAGCCAATCTCAAGTTCATAGTCGGCAAACCTGCGGGTGGACACCCACTGAAGCCAGATGCTGAGCACGGACTTCAGGATCATGACCAACGCCGAGGAGACGAGGATCAAGAGACTGAACTCCTGGGTGACGGTTCCAATAACCGGCAGGGTCATCGTCCCGCCCTTGAGGATTTGGTTCAGGACCAAAGCAAAGACGCCCAGCGCCGCCGAATCGAGGAGCGAAAGGACCGCCGAGAGCACGCCAAAGAGGGTAAGGAACCGCCTGGCGTTATCGGGCAGAAGCGGCAGCAGCTCGCGCATCGTGCGGCGCAGTTGTTTCAAGGAGTACTCCAAAGCGGCGGGGAAGAATCCTTTCCATACTACGCGGGGTGCTGCCTGGGCTCCTTTTGCCGAGCCCGGTAGGCGGAACGCCGAGGGGCCCAATTCGGCGGTGGCGACTGTGGAATACTTGATGGGTGAGTCGCACTTGGATAGTCATACCTATGTACAACGAGGCCTCCGTCGTTGGCGGGGTTATCGACGGAATCCGCCAAGAATTTCCGAATGTCGTATGCGTCGATGACGGAAGCAGCGATGGCTCGCAGGATGTGGCCAGGCAGGCCGGCGCGGTGGTGGTCCAGCACCCGGTCAACTTGGGCCAGGGTGCCGCACTGCAGACAGGCTTCGAGTATGCGCTGCAGGATCCTGAACTTGACTGCATCGTAACGTTCGACGCCGACGGCCAGCACCGGGTTGAGGACGCCAAAGCAATGGTTGACCGCGTGCGGACAGGCGAAGCCGACCTGGTCCTCGGCTCACGGTTCCTGGATGGCCGGACGAAACTTTCCCCGGCAAAGCGCCTGGTGTTGCGGACCGCCGCGGTCCAGTCCCGGCTGGCGACCGGAATGGCCCTGACCGACGCGCACAACGGGCTGCGCGCCATTGGGCCGGACGTCGCCCGCAAGATCCACCTCACCCAGAACAGGATGGCGCACGCCTCGGAGTTGATCCACCAGGTGTCCGAGATCAAACCGCGCTGGGTGGAGCACCCTGTCGAGATCATCTACACCGATTACTCAAAAGCAAAAGGCCAGTCCTTGCTGAACTCCGTCAACATCATCGCTGACCTTCTGTTTAGGTGAGAAATTGCAGATCATAGTCCAAATAGTTCTCGTACTGGCCGTCATTGTTGTCTCCCTCGCGCTCATGCGGGGCGGGTCAAATGCCAGGCACCTGGCCATCCGCCGTATCATGCTGGTGATTTTCGCGGTTGTGGCCGCGTTGTCGATTTTCTTCCCGGAACTGCTGACCATGCTCGCCCGTTCCCTGGGTATTGGCCGGGGCACAGATCTGGTCCTCTACGGGCTGATCGTCAGCTTCATGGTTTTCATGGCCACGACCTACCAGCGCTTCCGGCATATGGAGACAACGCTCACCCAACTTTCCCGGCGGATCGCCATTGACGAAACCCCCCGCCCATGGCTCAAAGAAATGCCGCAGTCCACGTCCACCTTGTTCTCGGAACGGATGCGGGAGACCGAATGACGGTTCTCAGGTCACGCCCGGAAGACAGCGCGGCGGTCGCTTCGACCCGCGACTACTCTCTGGACATCCTGAGGATTCTCAGTATTTGTGGCGTCGTAGCCATCCACCTCTTCGGGTACGTTGTGGGGCACTCCGAACGGGGGTCCCGCAACTGGTGGCTGGGGGCGGCCCTGGACATCCCCTTCATCTGGGTCGTGCCGGTTTTCGTGATGATCTCCGGCGCACTCCTGCTGGCGCCCGAAAACCGGGTCCTGGCGCCACGGTCGTTTTACCGCAAGCGGGCGGTGCGGCTCTTGCCTGCACTTATCGTGTGGCACCTGATCTATCTGGTTGGAGTCCGCTGGCTGATGCGCGGGGAAGACCTGCCGCCGGCCAGGGTGGTCCAGCTGCTGTTTGACGGCTCCGTCTTTACCCAGCTGTATTTCCTTTGGCTGATTCTCGGCCTTTACTTGGTTGCTCCGCTGATCACAGCGTTCCTGCAGGGCGGGGGCCCGCGGCGGGCGCAGGTCCTTGCGGCCGTCCTCTTGGCCGCCACCGCGCTGGCTTTCATGGCTCCCGGAATCGCAGCGTCGCTGGGCTTCGCCCGGCCGATCAACCTGAACATCTTCACCCACTGGCTGCCATACGTTGGCTATTTCGTGGCCGGCCGTGCGCTGAGGGACGCCAAGCTCAGCGGCCGGTCCCTTTTCGCCGCCGTCGTGGTGGCACTTGGTTTGGCAGGGCTCTGTCTGTGGCAGTACGGACACCAGGGGCAGGCAGGGTTGCTGAATGTGGTGGCTCCGGTCAGCTACCTCTCGCTGCCCGTCATGATGTTGGCCGTGGCGGTATTCCTCTCGGCCAAGTCCATTTTCAGCCGCGTCACGCCTTCACCCCGGACCGGGCGGATGCTGGTTACCCTTTCCGGAGCTTCGTTCGGCGTGTTCCTCGTGCACCTGCTGGTCTTCGAGGTCATCAGGCTCAACGTTCCGGCGGTCTTCGACGGCAGGTCGATCGCGGCGGCCTTCGCAAGCTTCGCGGCTACCCTCGCCATAAGCTTTGCCGTCTCCGTCCTTGCGGCGCGGATTCCCCTTCTGCGGAACATTTTTTAGCGGCGGACATTCACGCCCGCTACGCTGGCTGGGCCCGGCCAGCCGTGAAGGCGTGGCCTCCCGGTCTGGAATGATGGAGGCATGACTGCCTTGCCCCGACTTCTCATCGTTTCCTTCTCGCCGATCCGGTCTGACCCGCGCGTGCTCAAGCAGGTGGGTCTCTTCAGCGGCAAGTATCACCTCATCACGTGCGGTTACGGGGCCGCGCCGGAGGGCGTGGATGAGCATTTTGCTTTGTCGTCAGATGCGATCGGCTGGCCCTCGGACAGGATCGGACTGCTGGGCCGTCGCTACCAGCGCGCCTACGACCAGATGTCGGCGGTCCAGCAGGCGCGGAAGCTGCTGGCAGGCGTTAGCGTTGATGTCATTCTTGCCAATGATCTGAACACGCTGCCGTTGGCGCTGGAACTGGAACCGAAGTACGGGGTCCACTCCGATCTCCATGAGTTCGCGCCGAAGGAAAAGGATGACGACCTCAAATGGCGCCTGTTCGTCGCACCCTACATGCGGTGGCTCTGCCGGACGTACCTGCCCAGGGCAAGGTCTCTCACCACGGTGGCACCCGGCATCGCGGCGCAGTACACCCGGGACTTCGGGGTTGCTGCGGACGTGGTCACCAACGCGGCGCCCTTCGCGGAGGGGGCGCCCCGGCCTGTCGGCGAGACAATACGGCTGATCCACAGTGCTGCGGGACAGCGCTACCGGAAGCTGGAGAACCTCGTGGAGGCGATGCGCAGCGCGCCGCCCGGGGTCGAGCTGGACATGATCGTGATGCCCAACGAACCGGATTACGTCGCCGAGCTGAAGCAGGCAGCGGCTGATGTGCCTGCAGTGAAGTTCCGCGACCCAGTGCCTTACGCCGAACTGGTTCAGACGTTGAGCGAATATGACGTCTCGCTGGTATTCCTTCCCCCGACGAATTTCAATATGGAGAACGCCTTGCCCAACAAGTTCTTCGAAGCCGTTCAGGCCCGCCTGGGAGTGATTGTGGGACCCTCACCGTCGATGGTGGAAATCGTCAACCAGTACGGCTTTGGCACGGTCACCCCCGACTTCTCGCCGACGGCGCTGGCCGCAACGATCCGGTCGCTGAACCCGGAGCAGATCATGGAGTGGAAGCGGGCGGCAGACAGCGCCGCCAAGCCGCTCGCAGCGGAATCCCAGCTGGGGATATGGGAAGCAGCGATCCGCGCCTTGCTGCCAGCTTCCGATTCCGCGGTGTCCTGAGTCGTTGCTCCAAAAGAGGAAGCGGTCCACGTTGGGATACAACGTGGACCGCTTCCTGTTTCCCCCGCTATACAAAACCAAGCAAGCAGCCGGCGGCTGGGGCTTCCCTAGTAGGCGGATGTCGCCATAGAGACCGTCGTCGACGTCGGCAGCGTGCCGGCTGTGGTGCGGGTACCCCACGTGCTTGCCGCGGCGATGGGGTAGTAGGCCAGCTGGCCGTTCGTCAGGAGAGCCATGACACCCTTGGATCCGGCGCCCGCAAAGTTTGCCGTACTGGAAAACTGCCTGAAGTACTGCCATGACGAGCCAACGGTCTTTCGCGTCTCGGAGATGAAGCCGCTCTGGCCATTGGAGCGGTAGAGCCGCATGGCGCCGAGAGAATTGACGGCAAGCAGATCCTGGTTACCGTCGGCGTCGAAGTCGGTCATGGCAATCTTCAGGCCACCCCAGCTCACCCCGATTTTCACTGGAGCGCTGAGGGCTCGGCCGGAAACATTGGCCCAGTAGTACAGTGCGCCGTCCGATCCGTAGCCGACGAGTCCCGGATAGCTGCTCGCTTTCACCCATCGGCCGGTGACGAGAGTTGTCTGGGCGAACCCAGTGCTGGCGAGGATGACCGGACCGGTGAATCCGCCGGTTTTGGCGCCGAAGTACACGCTCAAGGCACCCGAGGACCACTGTGCCAGCACGTCGGGAACACCATCCTTGTTCCAGTCGAGGACGTGGAGGGCCTTAGCTGTGGACCAGCCGGTGCCGATCTGGTACGGCGCGTTCAAGCCGCCGGTTCCGTTGGCCGGGTGCGCCCACAGCTTGCCCGCGGCGTCCACCCGGACGATGTCGGACGCGGATTTAATGGAAGGCGTACCCGCCGGTGTCTGGCTTGGCGGGATGGCCGGGACTTGGCTGTTGATGTTTTCGCCCCCGGCGATCAGGTAACTGCCCCACGATGATCCAATGACTGTTGGGGCGCCCCAGCTGGAGTTCCCCGGGACGGGGTAGTACCGAAGATAGCCGTCACGGGTGCGGGCCATGATGCCGGTGGCCGCGTAGCCCTTGAAGGAGAAAGTAACCGTCACGCTGGTCATCTGGTTCCAAGACGTCCCGACGGTCCGGCGCGCTTCCGCGATAAAGGAACCCGCTCCATTGGAACGATACTGGCGCATGGTCCCGGCGGAGTCTTGGGCGAGGATGTCCTGGTTGCCGTCGCCGTCAAAGTCGACCATGGTCAGATTCAGGTTGGTCCAGCCGCCGCTGATCTTGCTGCCCGCGCCTACGCCTCCACCCGAGCTGTTGCGCCAGATGGCGAGGTTGCCGGCGTTGTCCCGGGTGAGGACCTGAGGGAAGTAACTGCTGCTCAGCCAGTAGCCGATGGTCAGCTGGTAGCCGCCCCAGCCGGAGGCCGCCAGCACGGGCCCTGCCGAAAAGCCGCCGGCAGCGACGCCGAGGTAGACGTTGACCCGGCCAGATGTCCATTGAGCGACTACGTCGAGGACCCCGTCGGCGTTCCAGTCGATCACGTTGATCGACCGTAGTCCCGTCCACCCTTGGCCGATCTTCTTCCGGGCACCAAAACTGCCTGTGCCGGTGGCCGGGTAGTCCCACAGGGCGCCGCTGGCGTCAGCGGCTACGACGTCGCCGGTTGACATGACCGAGGGCTTCAGGACGGCCCCGTCAGCGGTGGAGGCGAATTTTTGCAAGTTGGCGTAGGTGCCGTTCCAGGCGTTGGAGTCGCCGGCGAAAGGGCCCGTGCTGCTGTACTGCCAGACGCTGTAGGTTCCCCACCCGTTCGGCACATTGCCGATGTACGTCGAGTAGCGCGCCAGGTGAAGCGGTTGGCTCCCGAAGGCGCCGGAGTTGCCGGTGCACTGGGACCACCAGCCCGCGGTGGTGTAGATCATGGGCAGGCGGCCGGTTCGTGACAGTACGCGGTTGGAGAAGTCCTTGAGCCAGCCGACCATGGCGGCGGCGCTCATGTTGTAGCAGGTGTTGCCGAGAGTGCTGTACGGGTTGTATTCGATATCCAGCAGCGGCGGCAGGGTTTTCCCGTCGGGGCTCCAGCCGCCGCCGCTGTTGACGAAGTAGTCGGCCTGCGCCGCGCCGGTGGAGATGCTGGGAAGCGCGAAGTGGTAGGCGCCGCGGATGAGGCCGGCGTTCAGGGCACCGGCGTACTGGGAAGCGAACGCGGGGCTGCGGTAGGTGAGGCCTTCGGAGGCCTTCACGTACGCGAAACGGGCGCCCATGGAGTACTGGGCCGGCCAATTCACCGTTGGCTGGTAGCCGCTCACGTCCAGGCCTTGAATGCCGGGGGCCCGCCAGGTGCTTTCGATCTGCAGGGACTCCGCGACAGCTGAAGGAGCGGCGGACCGGGGCGACCCGGCCAGCTGGGTTTTCAGACCCTGGCCCATGTAGGCGCCGTTTGCTCCGATGGCGGCGTTGAGCTCCTTCATGTCAATGGTTCCCGGCGCAGTACCCGTTACTGCCGGCGCCTGCGCCGCTGTCGGCGTCGGGACCGGGCTGGGTGCCGGCGTAGATTCAGCCGTCGCGACACTGCTGGCGGCGGGTTTCTGACTGGCGGACACGGAGGCCATTGCAGTCGGTGAAGCCGACGGCGTCGGTTCGAGGGCCCAGGCCTGCGCCGGAAGGCCGAGCGCCGCAACCGCGGTGACCACCACGACTGCCACGGTCTTGAGCCGCGAAGTGCGTCGTACTGACAGGGTCGTGTTCGGCTTCATGTGTCTCTCCGGAGCGCTAACGTGCTCCGGAAAACACGCTGCCTAGTTCACCATGACCGGACATCCGCGAGTCGGAAGCCGATAAGTCAATTCGCTGGGTCCTGACGCCGAAACGATAGCACCGGATCGGCTGTGATACCAGAGTGACCGGTGGTGTCTCTGATCTGAAAGTGACGTGTGGGAATCAGCCGTCGGTGCCCGCTCCGGCGGGTTCGCGGGGAGCGGCGCACCTGGCTCCTGGAACAGATTCACTTGTAGGAAACTTTGATGCCCGCCGCATCTGTACGGCTAATGGTGCCGCCATGGAAATTTTGCACGCAGCCGCCGTTAGCGAGTCCGCAGATCTCGTTGGTGACGGGGTAGCCGAGTTTGCTTTTTTCGTAGCCCAAGGCGCCCCAAGCGGCACGGATGGCGCCCCAGGTGGCGTGGGCGCCGGTGGTGGGCGACCAGTGGATGGTACCGCCCTGGAACCCTTGGTAGCAGCCGCCGCCGGTCAGGCCGCAGATTTCGTTGGTGACGGGGTAGCCTAGCTTGCTTTTTTCGTAGCCCAGGGCACCCCAGGTGGCACGGATGCCGCCCCAGGTGGCGCGGGCGCCGGTGGCGGGCGACCAGTGGATGGTGCCGCCCTGGAAGCCTTGGTAGCAGCCGCCGCCGGTCAGGCCGCAGATTTCGTTGGTGACGGGGTAGCCTAGCTTGCCGTTTTCGTAGCCCAGGGCACCCCAGGTGGCACGGATGCCGCCCCAGGTGGCGAAGGCGCGGGTGGCGGGCGACCAGTGGATGGTGCCGCCCTGGAACGTCTGGTAGCACCCGCCGCCGGTCAGGCCGCAGATTTCCCTACCCGTCGGGTAGCCGAGTTTGCTTTTCTCGGAGCCCAGGCCTGCCCAGGTGGCACGGATGCCGCCCCAAGCAGCGAAGGCGCCGGACGCGGGCGACCAGTGGATGGTGCCGCCTTGGAAGCGCTGGTAGCAGCCGCCGTTGATCAGGCCGCAGGTTTCCTTGCCCGTCGGGTAGCCGAGTTTGCTTTTCTCGGAGCCCAGGCCTGCCCAGGTGGCACGGATGGCGCCCCAGGTGGCCGAGGCGCCGGTGGCAGGCGACCAGTGGATGGTGCCGCCCTGGAAGCGCTGGTAGCAGCCGCCGCCGCTCAGGCCGCAGATCTCGTTGGTGACGGGGTAGCCGAGTTTGCCGTTTTCGTAGCCCAGAATGCCCCAGCTCGCGCGGATGGCGCCACCGGTGGCGCGTGCGCCGGTGCCGGGGGAGTAGTGGATGGTGCCGCCCTGGAAGCGCTGGTAGCAGCCGCCGCCGGTCAGGCCGCAGATCTCGTTGGTGACGGGGTAGCCGAGTTTGCCGTTTTCGTAGCCCAGGGAGCCCCAGGTCGCGCCGATGGCGCCCCAGGTGGCAACCGCGCCGGTGGCCGGCGACCAGTGGACGGTGCCGCCCTGGAAGCGCTGGTAGCAACCGCCGCCGGTCAGGCCGCAGATCTCGTTGCTCGTTGGGTACCCAAGTTTTCCGCCACCACCCCCAAGTGCAGCCCACGTTGACCCGATTCCTCCGGTGACGTCGTATCCAGCCGCGTAACGTTTCAGGCCGGCATAGTCTCCGTTCCAAACATTCGAGTCACCTGTGAAGGGACCCGTGCTGCTGTACTGCCAGATGCTGAAGTTGCTCCAGCTTGAGGGTATGGGTCCGACGTTGTTCGAGGCGGCTAACGGGTAGGCGGCCACCCATAGCGGGTAGTCCCCGAACCCCGGTGCATCCGCCGTGCACTGCTTCCACCACGATGTGTTGGTGTAGATCACCGGCAGGCGGCCCGTTAGCGCACGCATGGTGTTCCCAAAGTCCCGCACCCAGGACGTTAGCTGGGAAGGAGACATGTCATAGCAACTGTTTCCAAAGAAGAAGCCGTTGATGGTGCGGCCGGCATAGGGGTTGAATTCAAAATCGAGTACCGGCGGCAGTGTGTCACCGTCGGCACTCCATCCGCCACCATTGTTGACGAAGTAGCGTGCTTGGTCTGCCCCTGAGGACCAATTGGGAATCGCGAAGTGGTAGGCGCCGCGGACCATCCCAACGCTGCGGGAACCTTGATACTGGGAGGCGAAGGTCTCGCTTGAGTAGTAGTTGCCCTCTGTTGCCTTGACATAGGCGAAACGGGCCCCCATGTCCCACTGCTGCTGCCAGTCGACCGAGGCCTGATGGCCGCTGACATCAAGGCCCTGGATGCCGAACGTCGGCTTCCAGGTGCCTTCCGTTGCCGCAGCCTCGGTGGACAGGGACTTGCTGGCAGTGCCGGGGCCTGCGGCAGCCGTCCCCGTCACGCGGGCCGATCGTTGCCCCATCTCGGCGCCGCCTGGGCCGATCGCCGCGGCCATCGCGGCGTTATCGGGTGTACCTGTGCGTGGGGACGAATCCGGAGTCGGGACAGCGGTGGTCGGTGCGGGAGCCGTCTGCGTCGTTGCCGGGGCGGCCGGCGTCGGCGTCGCCGTCGCCTTCGCCGTTACCTTCGGCGTTGGCGTCGCTGCGGCTGTTGCCGCGGGTGTCGGCGTTGGCGTTGAAGTAGCGGCCGACGTCGGCGTCGCAACAGTTGGGCTCGGTGGCTCGGCGGCTGTGGAGGGCGCTGCCAGTCCGGGACCAGCCAACAGCGAAACGAGCAACAATGCGCTCCCGGCGCGTCTGCCGAAATCAATGCTGTGGGGAAGGTGGATTCGCTTCATGGTCTGCTCCGGAACGATGGTGCGCTTCGCGAGCGCTGCATATTTGTCTCGGGTATGTTCGGATCCGAGAGGGAACCACCGAACGATGAGAATGTCTGACTTATCGCGCTCACCCTAGCACCGTCCTGATGTTGCCCATGTGGCGAGTGGGATCGAAGGTACCACTCGTGGCCTGAAATTAGTAGGCTCTCCGGGAGCCGTTCGGCTATCGGGACTCTGACTCGGCAAGCCCGGGTCGAGTTCGCAGTGGCCGCCCGATCCTTCTAAGCTGTCATGCATGAAGGTATTGGTTACCGGCGGCGCCGGCTACATCGGGTCCCACACAACGCTCTCCCTCCTTGAAGCGGGGCACGAGGTTGTGGTCCTCGACAACCTGATGAATTCAAACCCGGAGTCCCTGCGCCGCGTGGAGCAGCTCACGGGCAAGATCGTGGACTTCAGGAAGGTCGACCTTCTCGACGGTCCCGGCGTGGACGCCGTTTTTGCCGAGGGCGGCTTCGAGGCAGTGATTCACTTCGCCGGGCTCAAGGCAGTGGGGGAGTCCGTCGAGAAGCCCCTGATGTACTACCAGAACAATGTCGTGGGCACCCTCAACCTGTTGCACAGCATGGACGCCGCCGGCGTACGCCGCCTCGTCTTCAGCTCGTCCGCCACCGTCTACGGCGCCTCGGATG
The DNA here is from genome assembly GCF_056397785.1 of Arthrobacter sp. 05L421. NCBI lineage: Bacteria > Bacillati > Actinomycetota > Actinomycetes > Micrococcales > Micrococcaceae > Arthrobacter > Arthrobacter sp. 05L421. Next base: position 56,603 of record NZ_JBFTOC010000001.1, on the reverse strand, counting down.
AAGTCCCTCTCATCGAGAAGGCCCCGCTGGATGCCACCAACCCCTACGGCCGCACCAAGGAACAGATCGAGGACATCCTCTCGGACCTGGCGGCCGCCGATCCCCGCTGGAGCATCGCACTGCTGCGTTACTTCAACCCGGTGGGCGCCCACGAGTCCGGCCTGATCGGCGAGGACCCCACCGGCATCCCCAACAATCTGCTCCCGTTTGTGGCACAGGTGGCCGTGGGACGCCGCGAAAAAGTGATGGTGTTCGGCAACGACTACCCGACGCCGGATGGCACCGGAGTGCGGGACTACATCCACGTGATGGACCTTGCGGCCGGCCACCTGGCCGCCTTGGGCTACCTCAGCAACAAAGCAGGGGTGTTCCGCTGGAACCTTGGCACCGGCCGGGGTTCGTCCGTGCTCGAGGTCATCGAGGCGTTCGGCACGGCGGCCGGGCACTCGGTGCCTTACGAATTCGCGCCCCGCCGCCCCGGCGACGCCGCCGTCAGCTACGCCGACCCTTCGGCTGCCTTGGCGGATCTGGGCTGGTCCGCGCACCGCAGCCTGGCACAAATGTGCGAGGACCACTGGCGCTGGCAAAGCAGGAACCCCCAGGGCTACGCCGCGGTTGCCGAGACCGCCGGAGTCAAGGGCGACTAGCTCCCTCCAACTTGGTCAGAGGCGTTAGCCTCCCGCCGACCTGGTCAGACGCGGTAGCTGGCTGTCAGCCGCGCCTCGACGCCGCGCCGGTCGCTCTCGCCAAGGCGGCCGGCCGCCTGCATCATGCAACGGACGAATTCGGCAATGTCGGGGTCCTCCGGGTACGGCTTTCCCGCCGCCGGCCGGTTGTACAGGACGGTGGCGGCCGATCCCTGGAACCCGAGCCGGTCCGCGGCCAGCTTGCTGAACGATTCGGCGAGGATCTTGTCGCCGTTCTCGTCGGACCAGGCCCGGGTCTGGCTCAGCTGGGTCTGGTGACGGCGGTAGGCAATGGTTGGCAGCCTCGGGATGCGCCGCATGCGCAGCCCCGCCGTCGCGGCACGAAGCCACAGGTCGTAGTCCTCGGCCGGGGTCGCCTGGTACCCGCCGAGCGATTCCAGGGCGGCCCGGGAGGCGTACATTGTCGGGTTCATCAGCACGTTCGTCAACAGCAGATGCAGCGGCATGGCCTCAGCGGAGATGCCCGGCTCGAAGCGAGGCCTGAACGGAACATTCTTGGCGTTAATCATGAGAGCCTGCGAGAAGACCATGTCCACGCCGTCGAGGGCACGGCGCTGGACGGCGAACCTCCATGGCAGGCAGATATCGTCACCGTCGATGCGGGCGACGTGTTCGCCACTTGCGTGCGAAAGCAGAGCGGTCGAAGCAGCAGCCACACCGGCTGACTGCGCATTTCGGAAGACCTTGAGCCGCTTGTCACTCAAGCTGGCGAGGAAGGCCTCGGTGCCGTCGGTGCTGCCGTCGTCCAGAATAAGCAGTTCGGAGTCCCGCGGCATCGCGCGCAGAGTGCTGGCAACGGTTGACTTCAGGTAGGGCATCCCGTCCTTGACGGGGATCAGCACGCTCAGCTGTGGCACTTGCGACCTTTCTGTTAGCTAATGTTCGAGTCTAGTCGAGCGGGCTGAGGCGGGTTATGCGGGCCCGCTGCCGCGAACTTATCCACAAGCGGCATTGGACGCCCTTGTCGGAACGGCCCGGCTCCTCTAGCTTTAACCCCAGTTGCACTGCCCCAGGGGGAGGGGTAGCGGTCATGTGGGGGCACCGTGGAAGCTGTGCGCATCGTCGAGGACGAAGTCCGTGAGTTGATCCGTCGCCGCGGCCTGGATCCGCTGCGGCAGAGCGGCGAAGTCCGCCGCCTCGTGGAGGAGGCGATCAGCGACTACGACGAGCGGGCACTGCTCGGACCGCTTCCGCCCATCGGCCCCCTGGAGCAGGCCCGGAGATTCGTCTTCGACGCTGTGGCGGGGTTTGGCGCACTCCAGCCGCTTCTGGACGATCCTGGCATCGAGGAAATCTGGCTCAACGCGCCGAATGAGATCTACGTAGCGCGCAATGGTGAATCGGAACTGACGTCGGTGTCGCTGACGGATCGGCAGGTCCGTGACCTCGTGGAGCGGATGCTCAAGAGCTCCGGCAGGCGGCTGGACATGTCCTCCCCGTTCGTGGACGCGGCGCTCCCGGACGGCTCCCGCCTCCATGTGGTGATCCCGGATGTCACCCGTCGTCACTGGGCCATCAATATCCGCAAGTTCGTGGTGAAGGCCAGCCGGTTGGAACACCTGGTGGAGCTGGGAACGCTGACTCCCCAGGCGGCCCGGTTCCTCGGTGCGGCCGTAGCGAGCGGGCTCAACATCCTGGTCTCTGGTGCCACGCAGGCTGGCAAAACCACCATGCTCAACTGCCTCGCCGCGAGCATCGGCACCCGGGAGCGGGTCATCACTGTGGAGGAAATCTTCGAGCTGCAGTTGCCGCTCCGCGACGTCGTCGGTCTACAGTGCCGGCAGCCGAACCTGGAGGGGCAGGGGCAGATTCCGCTGCGCCGGCTGGTCAAAGAGGCCTTGCGGATGCGCCCGGACCGGCTGGTGGTCGGGGAGGTTCGGGAGGCCGAGAGCCTGGACATGCTCATCGCATTGAACTCCGGCCTTCCCGGTATTCGTCAAAACGCAATGCAAAGTAAACTGTACGGATGTCACCACAACGAGCAGCTATCTATGCCCGAATTTCAGAAGACAAGACGGGCGCCGGCCTCGGCGTGCAACGCCAGACCGAGGATTGCCAAGCCCTCGCAGCCGCTCAAGGCTGGGACGTGGTGGAGGTCTTCACGGACAACGACATCAGCGCCTACTCGGGAAAGGCGCGCCCGGGCTACCAGAAGATGCTGGCGGCAATGACCGCTGGCCGCCTTGACGTCGTGCTTGCTTGGCACACTGACCGGCTGCACCGCAGCCCCCTTGAGCTGGAGGAATATATCAGCCTCTCGGAGAGTCGTAGCGTTACCACTCGCACGGTCCAATCTGGCGAGCTTGACTTGTCTACGTCTTCCGGTCGCATGACGGCGCGTATCCACGGCGCCGTCAGTAGGCAGGAGTCCGAGCATAAGGCCGAGCGCATTCGGCGCAAGGTGGAGGAGCTTGCGCTCGCCGGTAAGTGGACTGGCGGCAGCCGCCCCTTTGGCTGGCAGATCGTGGGCCGCGTGCCAGTTATTGACGAGGCAGAGGCCGCGATCATCCGGGAGGCACACTCCCACGTGCTGGCTGGCTACTCGCTCGGGTCATTCATCCAAAGCCTGACGAAGCGCGGTATCAAGACCGCGCGCGACGGTGCCTGGTCCTACGCAACGCTGCGCCAAATGCTGATGCGCCCGCGCAATGCTGGCCTAGCCGAGTGGAAGGGTGAAGTGGTGGGGGAGTCAGAGTTCCCGGCGATCGTGGAACGTCACATCTGGGAGGCTACCTGCTCGGTACTGCAAGACCCCGCACGGAGGCGCTCGCGGACAAACAAGGTAAAGCATCTGTTGGCAGGCATCGCCCTCTGTGAATGCCTGCGGCCGGTGAAGTCTGGACAGATCACAGACCGCAAGGGCGTGAAGCACATGATCTACCGCTGTTCCGAGAGTGGACCGGGCCACGTCAACAAGCGCATGTCCCACGTGGACGAGCACGTTGGACGGCAGATATTTTTCTTTCTCACCCGCGCGGCCCACATGGCCGCTTCCGCTCCCGTGGCACCGGAAGTGCTTGAGTCCTTGCGTACCGAAGAACAGGCACACCGCGAGCGCCTTAATCAGGCGGCGCGCCTGTTTGCTGCGGGGGACATCGACGGGGAACAGGTGGCTGAAATGTCGAAGGGGATTAGGGTCAAGCTGGCAGCCGTGCAGTCGAAGTTGGCGGCATTAGACGAAGCTGCCGCCCGACACGAACAAGTAGATGTGTCTCGGATCGACTGGACCGACACGTCGGCAGTTGAGTTTTGGGACGGCCTGCACGTGGAGCGAAAGCGTGAGTGGATCCGGAGCACGATGGATGTTGTTCTTCATCGTCACTCCAGGGGAAGCGCACGAGTCTTCGATTCGGGCACGGTCCAAGTGATCGTCAAGTCATCCGAGGGTGTTGGCGCGACAGCGGCCAACGTCGCCCAATGGAAAGTGGAGCACCCAGCCGGGCAGAAACCCATGGCCTACGAAATGATGTTCCAACCCGGACTCGGCCCCGGCCTTCCCTACACACAGATGCCCTAGTTAACCCCTGTGGGCGCCGTGAGGCGCCTTGAAACGATGCGGTCCGCTACGGCGCCGCATGGCCGCTGATAGGCCCCTGAGCGGGCCCTGACGACACCAGTAGTGTCCTGGTTGACGACGTCATTGACAACAACGCTGGTTACTTCACTTCGCAAGTGCGTCCATACGGCGGTACAGCGTTGCCCTAGACATGCCCAGATCACGCGCCACCTGCGCCGCTGGTTCGCCTGACGCAATCAGGCGAGCCGCATTCCTAACCTGGCTGTCGGTGAATTGGACCTTCCGCCCGCCCAAATCCTTACCGGCTGCCCGTCGCTTGCTCACACTGTCGTTGACACGCTCACGCTTGATCTCCAGCTCCATCTGCCCCAGCGCGGCCATCACGGTGAACACCATTGCACCCATAGGCGTGCTGGTGTCCACGTCACCGCCACCTAGATTGAGCACCCGGAGACCTGAACCCTTTTCCTTGATCTGTTCTGCGAGCTTGAGCATGTTCACGGTGGAGCGTCCGAGGCGGTCAAGCGTCGTCACAACCAGAGTGTCGCCATCGTGCAAGGCGTCCAACGCCTTGTCCAGCGCCAGTCGCGATGCCTTGGCACCGCTCACCCCATGATCTACATACAGATCATCCCGCCGCACACCAGCGGCCAGCAGGTCCTTCTGCTGTCGGTCCGTCTCCTGCGCCTTCGTCGAAACTCTCGCGTAGCCGATCAGCTTTCCCATGTCCTGCGCTCCCTCGATCTGTCTTGCAACCCGGTTTGATTACCCAGAACCTAACAAGTACTTACGAGACATGCAAGCGAGACACAATTAGCACCTTCAATGCTAGGCAATGTGTCTCTCAACCCAGGTGTCTTAAATCTCTTGGGTTGCGAGGCACGGGGGTTAGTGGGATCTACCAGGTCAGAGGGGAGGGCTGACGGCATATTGCATTACGATCTGATCGTCATACGGATTCGGATCATAGTTGAAGCTGTAGCGATGGTATTCGCTGGAATTTCGGATTCTGATGGTCAGCTTCAAATACTCTTCAACGTGGTTTTTCCGAAGAGGCAAACGGAGTCTTACTACGCCTCCTTTGGCGAAGTCGTGGTACGGGAACTCGTAACCTGACCCGATTTGGATAGACCACGTGAGGGTTCGGTTCCGAGGATCGTTGGCCCGGCACTCCAAGGACAGGACTTCCCCCACGTTCATTCGCGCAAGAGTTGGAGGATTGTAAAGCTCCTCAGACACCCTATTTCCGAAGTGATCGGTTACCGATTCAATGACCGGATAGAAGGCGGAGGAGTCCTGTCTCTGCGTGCGGTAGAGAGCGATTTGATTGCGAATGAGACCAGATGCACCCTCCAGCAGGCTACGTTCTGCGGGGACGAGCGAACGACCGTGCGCCAACGTGTTCCGCGAGCGCCGAATTATGTCCAGGTAGAACGCGGTGTTGTCATCGAAGACTTCCTTGAACTGCTCCTCCGCTCCTTCGATGATCTCTTTTAGGTCCTCGAAGTTTGAGTAGTCGAGCAGGTCCACGCCGGGAACTGCACCAGGGTGGTTTATCCGTTCACGGTCCTGGGTCTTCTGAGCCTTGTTCTGGTTGGTGGGTGAGAGATGCTCTTTCCAACTCGCGCCAAGAACCAAGCGAACGAGGTCGCGTAGTGCGGCCTCGGTGGAAAGCACCGCATCCATAGTCAGATCCATGCCCTCATGCTACCCATGGGGGGTACCCCCTTTCGCAGCATTCGCCGTCTCCGGTAGTGGTTAGCAGTTTTCGTCGCGCACGGGTTTGAAACTTTTTCCTGCTGAGCCGACGGGCTTCAGCTGCTTGCGCCGCTCATTGGCCGACGGCCGCCTCGAAACGGCCTGCTTGCTGCTGGACCCTTTGGGTCCTGGAGGAACTCGGTCACCGGGACATCCAGAACGGCAGCGATGTCCCATAGTCGCTCGTAGGCGACGCTCTTGCGGCCCCACTCAATCCCGATGATCATGTTTCGGCTGAGTCCAGATTCCAGTGCCAATGCTTCTTGCGATAAGTCCTGGGCTAGACGGATTTCCCTAATCCGAGCGCCCACGCTTTCCCGGCGAGCAGCCCAGCGGAGCGTCTGCTCTTCGGAGGACTGGTCGGGGCGAGTGGGCATGGTTCAATGCCAACCAATAATGTCTTACTTGTCTGCTCTACTAGTGATACATGCAGGACCCCAAGTGAGTTGGAGAGTACGAATGATGGGCAAGCAAGCCTCAGCTGCCAGGGCGGTGAACGTGACCGAGGTGGTGGATTCGTGGGATCTTCCCTCCTACGGGTTATCCACAATCTTCGCGGACGACACCGATCCTCCGGGGAGATTCGGTGGCGTTGGCCCCGTTCGGAGCAGCAGCCCGTCCACCGGAAACTCCGCCGAGATCAGGCACTCTGAGCCCCGGGTATCTCGTCGCGTACAAAGGATGTGCGGGGTGCCCGGTTGCGGCGACGCAAAGCGCCTCTTTGATGGGATGTGCCGCAAGCACCGCGGGTGGATGAATGACTACGGAACCGTTGAACCTCCGATCTGCAGCTTCGAGGACTGCGACGTCACCTACGATGATGATCCCTCGGGCCAGTTCCGGGCCGGCATGTGCAACAAGCACTATCTCGGCAACCTCCGCGCCGACAAGCGCGCCAAGTCCACAGGTCCCCGCTACTGCCGACTTGAGGGCTGCGGGATTGACATATCCCGAGGCCGGGGCAATCAAAAGGCCTGCACACCCGAGCACCAGGTAAAGGCCTGGATGATTGATCTGCAGATGTCTGAGCCCGTGCGTGCCAAGATCGACAAGAGCAAACGCGAAGGGGACCGCCGGGCAAGGAAGTTCAATAACCCCGGCTACGAACAATTTACCGCCGCAGAGTGGTTCGCCGTGCTCGTCGAGGGAGACTTTCACTGCACATATTGCCCAACTCGGACCTATGACATGCAGATGGATCATGTCATTCCGCTCTCGAAGGGCGGTCCCCATTGCCTAAGCAACGTGACCCCGGCCTGCGGCCCGTGCAACGGGTCGAAACATGATAGTACGGTCGAAGAATGGCGCGCCCGCGAGGCGCGAAAGGACGTTAAACCACGCAGGAGCTACATTCTTGCGGCGTGAAAGTCAGCCCCTCCCGACGACTGTTAACGTTGAACTCCTCCTGGCCGAGAGGAGCCCATCAGGACCGCGGCGTTAGTCCGGTGGTAGTCAGGACTATGGGTCACAACGGCCAAGGAGCAGCTACGTTAGCCCCGGAACAGGGCTTTCACGGGCGGATACGCTTCCGGGCCGGAGTCGTACTCGAATGGCTCGCCGTCCATGCCGAAACCAAATGAGCCTTCGCCGGGCTGTGCCCGCCCGACGGGGAGTTGATTTGCGAGCGCCCACTCGACTGCGCTCAAGGGCATCTGTGGGATGGTGAGGAGGTCTCTGACAACCAGATCCCATTCCCGGTTCTTTCGATGGTGTTCCAGCTCGCTGTTGCGCCGCTGCGTCAGGGGCATTAGGTGGTCAGGGCGGACGCACAGCGTGACCCCGCAAACGTGGTCTAGGGTCAGTTTGGGAGCGTGCCCGCCGATGAAGAAACCGAAGGAAAATCTGTGAGCCAGCCAGTCATGGTTGCCGACGCTGATAAGCCCATATCCATGGTCCACCGACGGAGCAGTCGGAGACTTGGTCGACCTTCCTGCCCAGAGCCAGCAACCCCAGTCGGGATGCCCATTAGCATCTGACGCGAACTTCATCAATGTTCGTTCCACTGCCTCCGTAGACCTCAGGGGTACTTTCAGCAGAAGGTGATCATGCCGTCGGCAGTAGCCCTGGCGGGACTGGCCTCGGTCGAGGCGGGTGCTGCACCCGTCGGCCTTGCACTGTGGCTTCTGGCGAAGCTGTTGCCGATAATGCTTCTCGCAGAGCCCGTTGGCATAATGTGCCGGGGGAGCGATGTGCCGGGGAAGCGTGCTGACGCAGGTTGTGCAACGGCGCTGGTACTGCGCTTTGGGCCTTGCCAATGCGTGCTCCCACTCTGTCCTATATAACTCCGACGGACGATCATACCGTCCTGTGGGGAGCCCGAGGAAATCGGGGATCTGCCAGTCCGTAGGCCCATCTACAGCAATCAGGGGTTAGGGCATGGAAGGTCCTTGGCGGTTGCTGGGTGCTGTAGCCGCGTAGCCCCAGCGGAGCGGCCCTTACGGTTGCCGCTGGGCCCGCGAATGCGTGACCCACTACGTCGCCTAGTACTTCAACCAGTACATCAACCAACAGATCCTGCACGCCGGCTCCTTGGAAAGCCCCCGCAAGCGAGGAGCCTTAGGGACCGCTGGCGTGGCTGTCGCCCGGATCGTAAGAGCACAGCGATAGCTGCCGGTCCGACGTGAGTCGGACACGGCGGACCGGCAGTAGCGGATCGACCGACTGATGTGACAGGTCTGGTGATTGAATAGCGTTGGCACAATCGCGCATCGAACAGGGGAAACACCAATGGCTCATCTCTTCAGCAAACTACGGGTGCTTCAGGAGGCGAAGAAGCTTTCGTTTCCTACACTTGCTGCAGACATAGCCATTCTCGAATCTTGGCGCCAAGACCACATGACCGGAAGCCTCAAGAAGGACAAGGAAGAGTCGCGCGAGCAGGCCTTCAACTCTCAGATTTTTGGGAAGATCCTGGGCTATACAGAAAAGCCGGCCAGCATCTACACCTTCGAGGCCAAGCCCAAGACCATTGTGGCTGGCGGTGAAACGCCAGATGGCGTGTTGTGCTACCGCGACACGGCCATCGGCATGAGCAACACCTTCGCCGTTATTGAACTGAAGGGTGGATCGGCAGACCTCGACAAGCCACAGAAGGGCTATAAGGGGCAGATGAGCCCTGTGCAGCAGGCATTTAAGTACAAGCCGCAGTTTGACCGATGCCCCTTCGTGATTGTGTCCAACTTCTGGGAGATGCGTCTCTACAACGACAATCAACTCGACTATGAAGTTTGGACCCTGAACGATCTTGTTGATCCCAAGGACGACTACGCGAACTTCAAGGTCTGGTACACGCTGCTCTGCGCGGAGAACATGACTGCAGCCACGATTCGGGCCAACACTGAAGAGCTTTTGAAGGCCGTTCGCATAGATCAGGAGAGGATCGGTAACGAGTTCTACGAAGTGTACCGGTTGGCTCGACTGGAACTTCTTCGCGACCTGTACCGTCGTAACCCCATCGTGCGAGCTGACATCAATGTGGGGATAAGCAAGGCGCAGAAGCTCGTAGACCGTGTTATTTTTTCGTGTTTCGCAGAAGACTGCGGACTCCTGCCCGAGGATACTCTTAGGGACCGCGTAAAAGCAGTCAGCGAAGTCGGGCTGATGTCGCTATGGGATGCCATGAAACTGTTCTTTAAGGCAGTTGACCAGGGCAATCCTAAGCTCAATATTCCTGTTGGCTACAACGGTGGACTCTTCCACGAAGACGAAATTCTTGACAATTTCGACATCGATGACGCAGTACTCGCGACTCTTCTGAACTTTGATCGGTACAACTTTCAAGAGGACCTGGGTGTCACCATCTTGGGACACTTGTTCGAGCAATCAATTACCGATCTCGAAGACATACGAGAATCCGTTGAGGCGGCCCAAGGCATCGAGGGCCTGGCCGTGTCCCGCCGGAAGCGGGACGGTATCTTCTACACGCCCGATTACATCGTTCGGTACATCATCGACCAGACGGTAGGGGAACAAGTCCGTCAGCTGGAAGCGGACTGTCGTGAGCGCGCTAACCTTCACGACGATCTGAATCAGTCCAACTATGCAAAGCGAGAACGCGAGGCCTACCTTAATTACCAAACCGCACTGGGAGGCATTCGTGTTGTCGACCCTGCGTGCGGCTCCGGCGCGTTCCTCGTGCACGTCTTCGACTTCTTGATGTCGGAGTACAAGCGTATTGGGAAGATTACGGGTGACCTGTTCAGCACGGAGGCATACGTTAAGCAGATCCTCCGTAACAATATTTACGGCGTTGATCTGAATGAAGAGTCGGTCGAGATCACAAAGCTCAGCCTGTGGCTGAAGTCGGCTACAAAAAATGAAAAGCTTACGTCGTTGGACGACAATATCCTGTGCGGTAATAGCCTCATCTCGGATCCTGCCATAGCCGGAGATAAGGCCTTCGTTTGGGAGACGTCGTTTTCGCGCATTCTCGAAGCAGGTGGCTTCGACGTAGTGGTTGGCAACCCGCCCTACGTGCAGTCGCATGTCATGGTTGTCGCCAACCCAGAAGAGCGTGCCCATATTTCAGCTACATTTGAAACGGCAAAAGGTAACTGGGATCTCTTCGTTCCCTTTATTGAAAGAGGGCTGAAACTCCTCAAGCTCGGAGGGAGTTTTGGATACATCGTTCCCAACAAGGTGTTGGGTCAAGATTACGCCAAGCCCCTGCGGCACTTTATTGACAAGAACTACGCCCTCCGAGGAATCGTTGACGTATCGCAAGACGGCGTTTTTGAAAAGGTGGCGGTATATCCGATCATTCTCTTAGTCGATTCTGCGTCCGCGCCTGCAACAATTGCCATTACAAAGAGTCTGGATCCACTCGTCACCGCCGAGGTGCCGTATTCCTCCGTGTCCGCCGACAACTGGACTCCGCTCATATCAACGGAGAGCATCATGCTCTCCCAGGCGTCCAAGTTCGGTACCATAGCGGACCACGTCAATGTCTACAATTCGGCAGCTGTCGATGAGGCATATAAGATGAAGCCGCACCTATCCGAGAACCCTTCGCCAAGTGAGGATGAGTTCAAGATTCTAACTACCGGCAGCATAGATCCTTACGTCGAAATGTGGGGACAAAATAAGACGAAGTATCTAAAGGGCGATTATGACTACCCGGTAATTCGCCGTGATGCGGTCAATCAGAAGGCTTGGACCCATCTTCCCCGCATTGTTGTTGGGGGCATGGGAGTCCGCTTTGAGGTTTTTGCCGACCTGCTAGTCGAGTTTCTACCGACAATTCCGAGTGTAGTAATTAGCACTAAATCATTGACTGAATTGCTGTATCTAACCGCAATTCTGAACAGCACAGTGATGTCTGACCTCTACACGCAGTTGCACGCGAGCAACGCGATGGCCGGAGGTTACCTTACGTTCACGGCCGACCGCGTGGGATCACTTCCCTATGTTCCATACGACCCCGAAAACAAGACTATGTCCGCGATCGCGGAGCACGCAGTGCAGCTAGTAGCACTTCTGCCTCGTGAAATAAAGCTCAACAGGGATCTCTTGCGGTTCCTGGTCGAGTCTTACGGGTTGAAGCCATCGCGAGACATGTCCCGCCAAATCTTGGCCGTCGATTTTGATCTGGTCAAGGGTCGGCTTCCTCGCAGTCTGACCGTGAAGACCGTCAAGGAGATCAGTGACATGTTCCAAGAACACCGGCTGCAATTCGAAGCCCTTCGCGTAAAAACGCAGAAGGCCCGGCTCGCAATCGAAGAACTTGTGACAAAGGTCTACACCCTGCCGTAGAAACACCGCGCCGTCTCGGCTCTGACCCTTACTTGCGCCCGAGGCGTGGAGCCGAGCGACCGAGAGCTTCGGAGAGTGCACGGGGCTAGGCCGCATGCGCTGCGTCTGAACGATTTCCGGGCTTCCCGGAATGTGCACTGTGCATGCCAACTCCGCACACGATGCAGTGACAAAGATCTGCACGCTGCCATTGCTCGCCGGCGACAACATCTCCAGTGCGTTCGTCGTTCCCACCGTCGCCTCCTGCATCGATCTGGTGGTCCATTGCAGCAGGCACGCTAACGGGCGCCGGCAGGTCACCGAGATCCTGTCACTGGGCCGCCGGGTGGAAAACGGGATCATCGAATCCTCCATGGTGTTCACGATGTCGGACGGGCAGCTTCTGCCCAAGGCCAACTCCATGCCCGCCGCGGAAAAGTTTGCCCGCTCCGGGTATGACGTCGCGGCGCTGCTGGAGCAGCGCTGATGGCGCCGCTCCTGGGGATGCTGGGTGGAGTCGGCCTCCTGCTGATCTGGTGGTCCGCGTGGGAGAAGCCACCGGGCGTGCGGCGCAAGTCCCGGACCAGTCGGCTTGAGGATCTCCTGCGGTCGGCGGGCATCGAAAAGGTCAGCGCAGCGGGGCTGCTGGCCTCGTGCCTCGGAGTCGGGACATTCACAACCCTGGCATTCTTCGCAGTGACCGGCTCGTGGCCGATCGTGGGATGTTTTGGCCTGTTTGGCGGCTGGCTGCCGATGGCGATGGTCCGGTGGCGTGCCAGAAAGCGCACGGCCGTCCTCCGCCAGCTCTGGCCCGACGTCGTTGATCATCTGCGCTCAGCCATCAGGGCCGGCCTGTCACTGCCGGAGGCTCTCATCCAGCTTGGCGACAAGGGCCCGGTGGAGCTTCGCCACGTTTTTGTGGACTTCGGCTCTGACTATCGGTCGGGAGGCCAATTCGATCCCTCGCTCACCCGGCTCAAAGACCGGTTGGCGGATCCCGTAGCGGATCGGATTGTCGAGGCCCTCCGGCTCACCCGCGAGGTGGGCGGCTCGGACCTCGGGCGGCTGTTGGGCACCCTCGCGGAGTTCCTGCGGGAGAGTGCCCGGACCCGGAGCGAACTGGAGGCCAGGCAATCCTGGACCGTCAACGCCGCCCGCTTGGCCGTCGCTGCGCCCTGGATTGTCCTGGTGTTGCTGGCCAGCCGTCCTGAGGCTGTGATGGCGTACAACACCCCGGTTGGCGCCGCGGTTCTCCTGGGCGGCCTCGCCATCTCCCTGGTGTCCTACGCCGTCATGCTGCGAATCGGTGCTCTGCCGGAAGAGCAGCGGGTCCTCCGATGACAGGGCTGATGGCGGGCGCCACGCTGTGCGGGGCCGTGCTCGGGGCGGGTCTCTGGCTGTTCCTCGTCCGGCTTCCCTTCATGCGCCCGACGACGTTCGTCGAGCGTATCGGCCCGCAGCTGAGGACACACAACCTGGAATCCCGGCTCCTGCGCGCGGCCCCGAGGAATCTCACGCCGTTTGGGCCGCTGGAACGAATCCTCCGCCCCGCGATCCAGGACGGTGTCAGGTCCCTGGGCCGGATCAACCTGGGCACCACGGCGTTGAATCGCAGGCTGGCGCGTGCCGGCAGCGCCAAGACAGCGGTGGACTTCCGGGCTGAGCAGCTCCTCTGGGCGGCCGGCGGCTTCGTCCTCGCCGTGGGCGTTGTGGCGCTCGCCGGCTCGATCGGCCGCCTCAACCCGTTCGTCGCAGTCGTGGCCGTCGTGGGAAGCGCCGTCGGCGGTTTCTTGCTCCGGGACTACCTGTTGGGCGTGCACATCAAGAAACGGGAGGTGCGGATGATGGCAGAGTTTCCCAGCATCGCCGAACTCATGGCCCTGGCGGTCAGCGCCGGAGAGAGCGCCACCGGTGCCCTGGACAGGGTCTGCCGCAGCGCCCAGGGTGAGCTGTCACAGGAATTTGCCCGTGTTCTCGCCGAGACCAGGTCCGGCAAACCCCTCGTGGAAGCCCTCCACGAGTTCTCGGCGAGGACCGATCAGGGGCCGCTGGTCCGTTTCGTTGACGGAATGATCGTGGCTGTCGAGCGCGGAACGCCGCTTGCCGACGTCCTCCGGGCGCAGGCTCAGGATGTGAGGGACACGGCCAAGAGGGAGCTCATGGAGTCCGCGGGCAAGAAGGAAATCGGCATGATGGTGCCGCTCGTCTTCGGGGTCCTCCCGCTTACGGTCATCTTCGCGGTCTTCCCCGGCCTGGCAGCAATCAGTCTCGGGCTCTAAGAACCGCCAGTGCAGCGTTGCGAACTATCAGAGCCGAACAATCCGGACCCGGAAACAGAAACCATGAACCAAAAAACCAGGAAAATCAGGAAAGAGGACACGTGAAGAACTTCGGAACTCGGGTGGCGTTGGTGGCCTGCGCGCTCAGCATGTTGACTTGGGGGTCTGCTGCGCCGTGGTCTGCTGCGCCGCGACCGCGGTTGGGGGACCACCCTGAAGTGGGAGCCCACCATCCCCAGCGAGGGGACGTCCCCGGCTGGGTGATGATCACCCTCATGTCGGCAGTTCTCGTGGCCGCCCTGCTGGCCATCGCCGGGCCTGCACTTGAGGGACTCTTCAACCAGGCCATGGATAAGGTCGGACAGTAGCCGGTGGCAGCCCAGGGCGAGGGAAACGGGCGCAACGGCAAGAACCCGCAGGACGGCCACGTCGCGGAGCGCGGCGCCGCCGTCGTGGACTTCGTGTTGATCGGCGCGTTGCTCACCTTGCTCTTCCTCGCGATCGTCCAGCTCACCCTGGTCCTTCACATCCGGAACACCCTGATCGACGCCGCTGCCTCGGGCGCCCGATACGGCACGTTGGCCGACCGCAACGGCGGGGATGCCAGGGCCCGGACGGTCCAGCTGATCACGGCGGCGCTTAACTCCGAGTTCGCGCGGGACGTGGCCACCAGTGAATCGACGTACCAGGGCATCCGCACGCTGGAGGTGACAGTCCGGGCACCCTTGCCGGTCATCGGCTTCATCGGTCCCCGGGCGCTCTTGGAAGTCAAGGGCCATGCTGCCATCCAGCGCTGAACGGTCACGGTCAGGGGCACGCTTCGGGCCCGACCCTGCTCTCGCCGTTGCCGACGGCGCCGGAAGTTCGCCGGAACAGGGGAGTGCCGTGGTCGAGTTCGTCTTCCTGTCCGCGCTGCTGATGGTGCCGCTGGTCTATTTCATCATCACCGTGGGCCAGATCCAGGGCGGCTCGTTCGCGGTGGTCGGCGCCGCTGACCAGGCCGCCAAGGTCTACGTAGCCCAACCGGACGCGGCAAGCGGCCGGGCCGCGGCTGAGCAAGCGGTATTGCTGGCGCTCGCCGACTACGGCCAGCCGGCGGAAAACGCCAGTTTCGACACCCGCTGCGAGCCGGCGGACTGCCTGGCTCCCGGCTCCGCGGTGACGGTCACCGTCCACCTCACCGTGCCCTTGCCGTTTGTGCCCTTCAGCGATGCGCTTCATCTGAACGCGAGCCAGCTCAGCGCGTCGGCAACCCAGCTGGTGGGCAGGTTCCGGTGACAATCCTTGCCGGCGCATCCAGCCACCCAGGACCCCGGCGCCCAAGCACCCGCCACCCGAAGCCCGCGCCCCGACACCAGCCCCGAGACCGCCGGCAAGAGGGCCAAGTGCTGGTGCTGAGCATCGGCTTCATTCTGATTGCCCTGCTGGTCGCGACCGTCGTGATGGCCGCCTCCAGCGTCTACCTCGAGCACAAGAAACTGCTCTCGCTCGCGGACGGCGCCTCCGTGGCCGCCGCGGACAGCTTCACCCTCGGCCAGCTTGGCAACGCCGGCGGCACACCGACGGCCGTCCTCAGCGGGGCACGGGTGCGCAGCGCCGCCGTCGACTATCTGGGCCGCAACGGCGGGTTCGCCCGCTTCAGCGGCCTGGCCGTGGCGCCGTCCACGGGCAGCCCGGACGGTGCCACCGCCGTCGTGGTCCTGAGCGCCGCCGTCCACCCGCCATTGGTGAACTTCCTGGTCCCGGACGGCATCCGGATCGAGGCGACGTCGACGGCGCGGTCCCGGCTCAGCCGCTGAACTGCCCGTCCGCCCCTGCGGGGCAAGCGGGCGGGTCAGGGGGCTAGGACACATAGCGTAGGCTTAAAAAACCATGGCAAACATTGATTTTCCCGCTGAAATCCGCGCACTGCGGGCCACCTATGCGTCCATCGAGAACGTCTCGAACGTCGAGGCGCTCAAGGAAGACATCGCCGAGCTCAGCGAGCGGGCCGGTGAACCCAATCTGTGGGACGACCCCGCCGCGGCACAGATCATCACCTCGAAGCTCTCGCACAAGCAGACCGAGCTCGAGCGCCTCAACAAGCTGGCGTCCCGGATCGACGACCTCGAGGTCCTCGTCGAACTCGGCCAGGACGAGGACGACGCCGATTCCATGGGCGAGGCAGCCGCGGAACTCGAATCGGTCCGCAAGTCACTGTCCGAGCTCGAGGTGGTCACCCTGCTCTCCGGCGAATTCGACGAGCGCGAAGCCGTGGTGACCATCCGCGCCGGCGCGGGCGGGGTGGACGCGGCGGACTTCGCCGAAATGCTGCTGCGGATGTACCTGCGCTGGGCCGAGCGCCACGGCTACCCGACCACCATCATGGATACCTCCTACGCCGAGGAAGCCGGGCTGAAGTCCGCAACCTTCGAGGTCAAGGCGCCGTACGCCTTCGGCACGCTCAGCGTCGAGGCCGGCACCCACCGCCTGGTCCGGATCAGCCCGTTCGACAACCAGGGCCGGCGCCAGACCTCCTTCGCCGCCGTGGAAGTGATCCCGTTGATCGAGCAGACGGACTCCATCGACATCCCGGACAACGAGATCCGCGTTGACGTCTTCCGCTCCTCCGGCCCCGGCGGCCAGTCCGTCAACACCACGGACTCCGCGGTGCGCCTGACCCACATTCCCACCGGCACCGTGGTGTCCATGCAGAACGAGAAATCGCAGCTGCAGAACCGCGCCGCCGCCCTGCGCGTGCTGCAGTCCCGCCTCCTGCTGCTGAAGAAAGAGCAGGAGAACGCAGAGAAAAAGGCGTTCGCCGGCGACGTCAAGGCCTCGTGGGGAGACCAGATGCGCTCCTACGTCCTGAACCCGTACCAGATGGTCAAGGACCTCCGCACCGAGTACGAGGTCGGCAACACCTCGGCCGTGTTCGACGGCGAAATCGACGATTTCATCGACGCCGGCATCCGCTGGCGGACGGACAACCGGAACGCCGAGAAGTAGGCGCCGAACTGCCACTGGCCACCCGGCCGGGAGGTCCCTGACAATCGCGCGACACGCCCCGCCGTTCCGGCGGTTCCGCCGTTACCCGTGCGTATAGTCGAGGGGCCGGAGCTCTACTTCCCCCAAACGAAAGCCCTTGCCCCGGCGGCAGAACCGGGCCCTCGCGGCCCACCCTGCAGGGTACTTAGGGCCATGATCCGTTTCGAAAATGTCACCAAGGTCTATGACCAGAAGGCGCGGCCGGCGCTGGATTCGATCAACCTTGAGATCGACCGTGGTGAATTCGCCTTCCTCGTCGGTGCCTCCGGCTCGGGAAAATCCACGTTCCTGCGCCTGGTCCTCAAAGAGGACCGCGCCTCTTCCGGCGCCGTCTACGTCGCCGGCCAGAACGTCGCCAACATCTCCAGCTGGCGCGTGCCGCGGCTGCGCCGCGGAATCGGCGTCGTCTTCCAGGACTTCCGCCTGCTGCCGCAGAAAACCGTCTTCGCCAACGTCGCCTTCGCCATGCAGGTCATCGGCAAGAGCCGCAGCGTCATCCGCGACACCGTCCCCGAGGTCCTGAAAACCGTGGGCCTTGAAGGCAAGGAAAACCGCCTCCCGCACGAGCTCTCCGGCGGCGAGCAGCAGCGCGTGGCGATCGCCCGCGCCGTCGTGAACCGCCCCGGCATCCTGCTGGCCGATGAGCCCACCGGAAACCTGGACCCCACCACCTCCATGGGCATCATGGGCGTGCTGGACAAGATCAACCAGAACGGCACCACCGTGGTGATGGCCACGCACGACGACGACATCGTCAACGAGATGCGCAAACGGGTGGTGGAACTCAAGAACGGCGTCGTGATCCGCGACGAGGCCAAGGCTCTCTACACCTCCATGATTCCCATCGTGGGCCAGTCGCGCCGCCTGCGCGACGCCAGCGGCCGCGACGAACCGCAAATCATCCCGCCCCGGCCCGGGTCACGCGCCGAAGCCCGCGCAGAGATCCGCACCGCAGGGGAGGCCCAGGCGTGAGGCTTGCATTTGTCCTGAGCGAGATCGGCAGCGGCCTGCGCCGCAACCTGTCCATGGTGATCTCCGTGATCCTGGTGACCTTCGTGTCGCTGACCTTCGTCGGTGCCGCCGGCATGCTGCAGCTGCAGATCAACCAGATGAAGGGCTACTGGTACGACAAAGTCCAAGTGGCCATCTTCCTCTGCAGTGACGGTTCGACGGCGCCCGGCTGCGCCACCGGCCCGGCGACGCCGGAGCAGGAGGCCAACCTGCGCAAGCTGCTGCAGTCGCCCGCGGTGGCCCAGTACGTCAACGACTTCCAGTACGAGTCCAAAGACGACGCGTACAAGCACTTCAAAGAACAGTTCTCCAATTCCCCGATCGTTGACTCTGTGACCCCGGACCAGCTTCCGGCCTCCTTCCGGATCAACATGAAGGACCCGGAGAAGTACGAGATCATCAGCGAGACCTTCTCCTCCCAGGCCGGCGTGGAGACCGTGATCGACCAGCGGCAGCTGCTGGAGCGGCTGTTCTCGGCGATGAACGCGGCGTCCCTGGTGGCCGTGAGCGTCGCCGGCGTCATGATCGTTTGCGCCATCCTGCTGATCGCAACCACCATCCGGCTGTCCGCGTTCAGCCGCCGCCGGGAAACAGGGATCATGCGCCTGGTGGGCGCGTCCAAGATGGTCATCCAACTGCCGTTCATCCTCGAAGGCGTCATCGCCGCGGTGATCGGCGCCGCCTTGGCCTCCGTCACCCTGTGGGCCGTGGCCCACTTCTTCCTCGGTGAGGTCCTGTCCAAGCAGTATCCGGACACCGCGTTCATTTCCCCGGGGCAGACCTTGATCCTGGCTCCTGCCCTGATTGGCCTGGGCGTCGTCCTGGCCGGGACTTCCTCCCTGCTGACCCTCCGCCGGTACTTGCGGGTCTAGCTTTGCGCATCGAAAAGGGAATGCTTATGACAACGTTGGCCCGCCGCCCCCTCCCGCAATCGCTCCGGCAATCCCTCCGGCATCGGCTGGTGGGACGCCGCAGCCGGATGATCAGCGCCACCCTGGCGCTGGTCCTGGCGGGGAGCATGGGAGCCTCGGGTCCGATGGCAGTCGCCGACAGCCTTGAAGACCAGCAGGCCGCGCTCCGCGACGAGGCGGCCCGGGTCCAGGACTCCCTCGAGTTCGTTGACGCCAAGATCTCCCAGGCCGCGGCGGACCTGGTGCTGTACCAGGGGCAACTCCCGGGCGCCCAGCAGGCCCTTCTGGATGCCCAGGGCCGGGTGGCCGGCGCGGTCCAGGAAGTCGAGGCCCTGGCGGCCCGCGTGGACCTGGCCCAGCAGAACAAGGCAAAAATCACGCAGCAACTCGAATCAGACAAGCAGAAGATTGCAGGCACCCGGAAGCTGATCGGGCAGATCGCCACGCAGGCTTACATGTCCGGCGGCGTCCCGTCCAACTTGTCGTTGTTCTTCGGCTCGAACCAGGGCAGCAGCCTGACGGACACCATCGACCTCGCGGACCAGGCCCTTCGGAGCCAGAACTCCGCGATGGACAAGCTCACTCAGCAAAGCGCAACCAATACCAACGCGCAGGCCCGGCTGGCCGCCGTCGAGACTGAAATCACGGATCTCAAGGCCAAGGCCGACGCCGCACTGGCACGGGAAAAGGCAGCCCGGGACGAGGCCGAGGCCAAGAAGGCCGCGGTGGACAAGCTCATCGCGGACACCACCAGGCTCGACGCGCAGCTCCAGGCCGCCAAGCCCGGCATCCAGAACAAGATCGCCCAGGTCAAGGCCCAGCAGGACGCCGTCGCCGCCGAAATCGCCGAACGAGACCGGAAGCTGCGTGAGGCGTGGCTCGCCGAGCAGCGGCGCATCGCCGAGGCCGCGGCTGCGGCTGCCCGTGCCCAAGGACAGGCCGTCCAGCCGTACGTGCCGCCCGCCCAGGGCTCACCGTCGGCCTTCGGCCTCCGACACCCGTTCAACGCCAACATCCCCATCACTTCCGGATTCGGCTGGCGGGCGACGCCGCCCGGCACCATCGACTTCTACGGCACGGGCGGCTACATGCACACGGGCATCGACTTCGGCGCCACGTGTGGCACACCTGTGTATGCCGCAGCGGCTGGCACCGTCTTCTCAGCGGGCTGGGGGAACGACGGCGGCGGTAACCGGGTGAAGATTTCCCACGGCGTGGTGCAGGGCAACTCGCTGACCACGATCTACTATCACAACACGTCCGTGACGGTCTCGGTCGGCCAGCACGTTGAACAGGGACAGCTGATCGCCTACTCCGGGACCACAGGAAACTCCACCGGCTGCCACGCGCACTTCGAGACCTGGCTCAATGGCCGGGCCGTGGACCCGATGAACCTGCTGTAGCCCCGCCCGGGCCATCCGCTGCGGCAGCCGCCCTGCCGTAAACTGGAAAGACTCCGCACCACCTGGCCGGAGTGAACACCAATAAAACCTAGGAGTCCTACCGTGCCCAAAGAAAGTGGCCGTAAGGTAGTGGCCACCAACCGCAAGGCCCGGCACGACTACCTCATCCTTGACACCTACGAGGCCGGCATTGCGCTGATGGGCACGGAAGTTAAGTCGCTGCGCGAGGGCCATGCCTCGATGGTTGACGGCTTCTGCACGTTCTACAACGATGAGCTGTGGATGGAGGGCATCCACATCCCCGAGTACCACCAGGGGAGCTGGACCAACCACGCCGCACGCCGCCGCCGCAAGCTGCTGCTGCACCGCGAGGAGCTCACGAAGATCTCGCATAAGATCCGCGAATCAGGGTTCACGATCGTGCCCCTGCAGCTGTACTTCGTCGACGGACGCGCGAAAGTTGAAATCGGCGTCGCCCGCGGCAAGAAGGAATACGACAAGCGCCACACGCTGCGCGAACAGCAGGACAAGCGCGAGGCGCTGCGGGTCATGCGCGAACGCAACCGCCGCTAACGCAGCAGGCCCCCGGGGAATGTTTCCCGGAGGTGGTGCGTTATGATGGGTAGTCCGGGAAGGATACGAAAGTATCCAGCCCGGGTTTGATAAAAAAATACGGGGATGATCGGTTTCGACGATGTTAGTCGCGACAGGTGAAGCGGGCCGAGGATGCAGAATTATCTCGTAAACGCTGTCTGCAAACCAATAAGTGCCGAATCAAAACGCACTGACTTCGCTCTCGCTGCCTAAGCAGTAAGACAGTCCGTCAGCCCGAGGTTGCTATTGCCCCGGATCCTGGCGTCATTTAGATAGCCACTGCTGTTTACCTCCGTCATCGGGGTAAACGGGACTCTTAGATGACTGGGCCCGGATCAGCCAGCTGTTTGTAGCATGGCTGGGGCCGAGAAAATCCAACGCAAACTGCGCCCGGAGAAGCCCTGACAACACGACATCGGACGGGGGTTCAATTCCCCCCATCTCCACATAGGGGCCCCGGCAACGGTGCTCCACCCCCGTATTGGGTACACAGAACTCCCCGCTGACTTCGGTTGGCGGGGAGTTTTGTGCGTTAAGGGCGGCTCCTGAAGCGGGCGGTGCACCCTCAGCGCGGCCAGCACGCCGCGGAAGGCCGGAAGAACCCGAAAGCCCTTCCGCCTCGCGGAGGAATTCACCATACTTGGCAATCATGCCGATGGATCCAATTAACCCGAATCAATATCACCCGTCACCGCGCGACTGGTCAGACCAGGTCATCTACTTCCTGCTGATAGACCGTTTCTCCAACGAATTGGAGGACGGCTACAAGGACGCCGCAGGGCAGATCGTGCAGGGCAGCACGCCGCTGTTTTCGCCTGGGGACACGAACAATGCCGTACAGGCCGCCACCGATATGCAGAACTGGGAGAATGCGGGAACCCAGTGGCTCGGCGGGACCTTGAAGGGGATACAGTCCAAACTCGGCTACCTGACAAGGCTCGGAGTCACCGCGCTCTGGATCAGCCCCATACTGCGGCAACGGCCCGGCGCGGATGATTACCACGGCTATGGCACACAGAACTTCCTCGAAGTTGACCCGCACTTCGGCACAGCCCAGGACTTCAAAGAGCTGGTGACCGCTGCCCACGACGCCGGGCTTTACGTCATCCTCGACGTCATCCTCAACCATTCCGCGGACGTGTTCCAGTACGCCACTGTCGATGCCACCACCGGGCAGCCCTATGTTCCCGTGTGGACCGGGGCCACCTATCCTGTGGCCGGTTGGCGGGATCCTGGCGGCGCTCCCAGCCTGCCGTTCCCCGCGCCGGTTAATCCGCCGGATACGGACAGCGCGGTCTGGCCGGGTGAACTCCAGTCCGACGTCGCTTTTACCCGCAAGGGCCAGATCGTCCACTGGGACGATCCCCAGGAGACAACCGAGGGGGACTTCTTTGGGCTGAAGGACATCCATCAGGGGGCCGGGCCGGTGGACGAATATCAGCCCTCGGCCGCCTTCCAAACCCTCGTCGAGGCGTATAAGTACTGGATCGCGGATGCAGACATCGATGGCTTCCGCGTGGACACGGTCAAGCACATGGACCCGGGTGCCACGCGGTACTTCGCCTCCACCATTCATGAGTTCGCCCAGACCCTCGGCAAGGATTCATTTTTCCTCGTCGGAGAAATCACCGGGAGCCGCGAAGAGGCCATCAGGCTCCGGGACCAGACCGGGCTCGATGCTGCGCTGGGCTTGGCGGACGTGCAAGGACGGATGGTCGATGCCGTCAAGGGCTGGGGCGACCCCGCCGGCTACTTCGATCTCTTCCGCAACTCGATCCAGGTCGATAAAGCGACCCACACCTGGTTCCGAAACCACGTCGTCACAACCTTTGACGACCACGACCTGGTCCGCCAAGGGAAAAGCTACAAGGCACGGTTCGCCGCCGACCAGGACGGCCGGGCCCTGGAGCTCGCCATCCTTGCCCTGAACGCCACCACGCTCGGCATCCCGTGCATCTACTACGGCAGCGAGCAGCGATTCGACGGGAAATTTCCGCCGCAGGTCAATCCGGCGCCCACCGATGACTTCAAGGCAGACCGGTACATCCGGGAAGCGATGTTCGGCGGCCCGTTCGGATCGTTCCGCAGCCGCGACAGGCACTTCTTCGATGAGTCAAGGGACAGCTATCAGGAACTTGGAAAAATCCTGGCCGTTCGGAAGACGGAACTAGCGCTGCGGCGCGGCCGGCAGTACCTGCGCCCCATCTCCGAGGACGGCGACACCTTCTGGTACCCGGAACGCATCGGCGCCGGACGGATGACCTCAATCGTGGCCTGGAGCCGGATCGTGTCGAACAGAGAGGTTATCTGCGCCATCAACACTGATTGGGCCGCCCAGAGAACAGCATGGGTAACCATTGATGCCGGCCTGCACTCGGCCGGGGACAAGTTCGAATGCCTCTATTCAACGGACCAGACCAAGGTGGGCTCCCTGGCAGCCGCTGAGCCACGGAACGGCTTGGCGATCAGGATCGATGTCCCCCCGGCGGGTTTCGTCATCATGGCACCCTAAATCCCAGCGCCCTAGAATCCCAGCGCCCTAAGTCCCAGCACCGTGGAATCGCAGCGCGAGCAGACCAGCGCCCTAAATCGCCCGTGACACAGGGAAGGGAAGTGTCGTCAGACACCTCCCTTCCTGACCCGATCCCCGAACGTCACGTGCCGAGGATCTTCGCCTTCTGGGCCACGAACTCCTCTTCGGTGAGAATTCCCTGCTCCTTCAGCGCTCCGAGCTCCTTGAGCTGCTGGATGGCGTCGTCGCTGATGCCACCGCCGCCGGCGGGCGGGGGAGGGGGCGGCGGCTGCTGGTAGACAGGTTGCTGGTATGCCTGTGGTGGCGGTTGCTGCTGCGCCATCTGCGCATCGTAGGCCTCCTGCTGCTTGGCCGCGGTCGCTGCGTCCTTCTCGGCGAACTTTGAAGCCTGCCGGCGCTGGACGCGGCCGTTCACCGCCGACGCCGTTCCCGCCACTACCGCCGTCCGGGCCATACCCCTAAGAAGTCCCATAATTCTTTTCCTCTCACGTCTCTTCTTCTGCGTCGGATTATGCGTCGGCTACCGGCGGTGCGGACTCGGCGGCCTCGAGGGCGTCGAGCGCTTCCATCACGTCCGGCGCAGGGATCCGCGTGCTTGCGATGAGCTCGCCCCCGCTTTCGCGGACGGCCGATACGAACGGTGCTGCCCATGTGTTCTCGTAGACAATCAGCGCGGCGACCGTACCTGGCAGGACGGCGGCCGTTGCCTCGGCAATATCGTCATCGCCGAGAAGCCCTGTCCGTGCGCCTTCGAAGTAGGCGAAGCTAGCCGCTGGGCCACCTGGGTCGGTGAGTTCGAGCACCTCCACCGTGCCGTCCTCGTTCTTCATGATGACGAGGAGATCGAAGAGGCGGATCACGCCCTGCTCGACGAGTTTGACGAGTTCTTCACTGGCCCGTCCCGTCAGTCCCGCCAGGGGGAACTCGAGGAGTACGAAGTCGACCGGCCCGTGGGCCTCGGTCTCCGGTGTGGTAGTCACTGGCATTCCTCCGGTCTGTTTCGGGCGCACCGTCCAGCGCGCTGTCCTTAGTGTGGACGTCCCCTCCCGGGGACGTCACCACCCGCGCCGAATGATTCTGTTGCCGAACCCCCGGCTAGGCCGTCGGGGCCGAGCCGTGGGTCAGGACACTGGCTCTCCCGACGAGGGATCTCAAGAACACTAAAGCGCCTACGGAAGTCCCCCCGCATCATCCGTTTCGGGTGAGTCCGAGGGGGCACATCATAGGGCCGGAAGCAACGGCTTCCGGCCCTATGAGTATTCAGCGCTTCTTGATGTGTGCCACAGGATCGGTGTGGGCATCAACGACGTGCTTCGCCTTTTTCTCGGCCCGTTTTTCCTTGATGGTCTTGACCGACTTTTTCGAAACGCTCTGGTGCGGCGTCTTGTCAGGCATGGTGCTCTCCCTCACGGCTGGGGCCCGGGGTGGCCCCGTCTTTTAAGCTACGCCTCGGGAACCGCGGCGTCCACGATGCCTGCGAAGCGGCTGCCGACGCCGTCATACACACTGCGCACGAGCCCGGGTCCGAGGACGGGGATGTCGCGGGCCTCGTGGTGCGCGCAGCAGACATAGGTGAAGTCCGGCCACCATTTCTTGGGCCGTGCGGCTTCGGAGAATCCACAGACGGCGCAGGTCAGCTGGACCCAGACGGGCCGCTTGCCTGTCCGGTTTGCCCTGGACTGGACCAGCCAGGCCGGGGGGTTGTCCAGCAGTTCGCCGAGCTCGGCCTCGGACAGCCGTGCGGGGATGCCGTGACGGTGCGCCATTTCCAGGGGGATGTCGAGGACCTGGGCTGCTTCACGTCGCGTAATCATCCTTCAACGATACGGGAACGACGGCACCCTAAAGGCCCTCAGCCGGCGAGATAGAGCCCGCAGGCCGCGGCCGCGAGCCCCGCGAGCAGATTCGAGGCTACGTTGAGCGCCGCCGCCCGGTAACGCGTTTCGCTGACCAGGCGGACCGTTGCGGTGGTCCATGAGCTGAAGGTGGTCAGGCCGCCGGCCAGTCCGGTGGCGATGGCCGCGTGCCAGTCGGCTCCCAACTCCATGTGGCCGGTCAGGCCCACGGCTAAACCGATGATGAACGATCCGGTGACGTTGACAGCAAACGTTGCCCACGGCCAGTGCGGCCGGGAGCCTTGGTGGTGCGCAAACCAGGAGTCGACGGCGAACCGCAGCAGTGCTCCCGCCACGCCGCATGCCCCGACCACGAGCGCGGTGATCATTGGGCACCTCCGCCGAGGTCGGCGATCGCTTTGCCGGTTTTCCAGCCGGCGGCGGCGGCCCCGAGGCCCAGGACGAGCGAGAGCCCGAGGTAGGCCAGCCAGGTGGCGTGATAGCCGCCGCGGAACTGCTG
The DNA here is from genome assembly GCF_056397785.1 of Arthrobacter sp. 05L421. Lineage (NCBI taxonomy): Bacteria > Bacillati > Actinomycetota > Actinomycetes > Micrococcales > Micrococcaceae > Arthrobacter > Arthrobacter sp. 05L421. Next base: position 30,778 of record NZ_JBFTOC010000001.1, on the reverse strand, counting down.
GTCAATGACTATGACCAGCGCTGAAAAAGTGGTGAAGGACCCCAGAAGGCCGGGGCCGATGCCGGCGCGCAGCCAGAACGCCGTCTGTGGCCGCGCGATCCAGATGGTGGTCAACGTGGCCAGGATGAAGCTCCCGGCCACGTTGATCGCCAGCGTGGTCCACGGCACCTCACCGGCGTTGTCGGGGAACATCAGGCCGGCGCCGAACCGCAGCTCAGTTCCGATCAACCCGCCGACGGCGACGGCGGACCAGGCCTTCCAGCCCGGTACGCCGGGGCGCGGCACGGTCCGGCGATCGTCCAGCGCGCTTTTCACTCAGCTCACGTTTCAATCATGGGCGGGGGCGCTGCAGCCTGCGTGCGCGGCATCGCTGTGGACCCAGAGGGCCGAGGCGACTTCTTCGGCAAAGTCGAATTCCCGCGGTGCCGCGGCGGCACCGATCCGCACCACGATCGGACCGCCGAACGGCCTCCGGCCCACCACCTCCACCTCGGCGTCGAGGTCGATGTCCTGGGCGGCGAGGTAGCGCAGCAGCTCCGGGTTCTCGTCGCTGATCCGGGTGATCCGGCCGGTATGGCCGTCGTCGAGTTCGCTCAGGCGGTGGGCGGCGGGCACCAGCACGGAGCCGTCCGCGGCCGGGATGGGATCGCCGTGCGGGTCCCGGGCGGGGTTTCCGAGCTTGGCCGCCATCCGCTCAATGAAGGTGTCGGAGACGGCGTGCTCAAGGAGCTCTGCTTCGTCGTGGACCTCGTCCCAGCGGTAGCCGAGCTCCCGGACGAGGAAAGTCTCGAGCAACCGGTGCCGCCGGACCATGGACAGGGCGAGCCGGACGCCGTCGCTGGTGAGAGTGACGGCACTATAGGGCTTGTGGTCTACGAGGCCTTGGTCCTTGAGCTTGCGGACCATTTCCGAAACCGAGGAGTTGGCGACGCCCAGGCGCTGCGCCAGCTGCGTGGAGGTGATGGGTTTCGGCTGCCATTCGGTGAACGAATAGATGACCTTGACGTAGTCCTCGATCGAGGAGGAGGGCGCACTGGTCTTCACAGACCTAAGCCTACCGTCAGCTTCCTCGGGAGAAAGTGAGCCACAGCAGCACCAAATTAAGTGCCACGACGAGCACCACGCTGATGATGGCTGCGATGCGGAGGGCCAGGCCGTCGGCAAACCGGCCCATCAGGGCCTTGCTGCTGGTCAGTACCACCAGCGGGACGAGGACAAAGGGAATCCCGAAGCTGAGGACCACCTGGCTCAAGACGAGCGCCCAGGTGGGGTCGAAGCCGACCGCCAGCAGCACAACGGCCGGAATCAGGGTCACCACGCGCCGGGCCATGACAGGAATCTTGATCTTGAGCAGGCCCTGCATGATGGTTCCGCCTGCATAGCAGCCCACCGAGGTCGAGGCCAGGCCGGACGCGAGCAGCCCGACTGCGAAGATCACACCGATGATGGGGCCGAGATTGGCGGTGATGGCGGCGTGCGCGCCCTCGATCGTCTCCGTGCCCTCTTCCCCGCCAAGGGTGGAAGCGGCAAGGAGCAGCATGCCGATGTTGACCAGCCCGGCGATCGCCAGCGCGGCCACGACGTCGAACCGGGTAGCCCTGACCAGGCGCGCGACGGCCGCCGGTGGAACATGCAGGTGTTCGTCTGGGCGGTGCCGGTCCCGGGACAGGGCCGAATGGACGTAGATGGCGTGCGGCATGACGGTAGCGCCGAGCATGCTGGCGGCCAGCAGCACAGTCTCCGGACCCTGGAAGCCGGGCACCAGCCCGGCCAGGGCGGCGCGCGGATCCGGCGGGCTGATGAACAGCCCGGCCAGGAAACCGATGGTGATGATGCCGAGCAGGAACATGATGATGAATTCGAAGGGCCGCTGTTTCTGTCGGGCCTGCACCGCGAGCAGGAGCATCGACACCGCACCGACAATCACGGCGCCAAGGGGGAGGGGGAGTCCGAAAAGCAGGTACAGGGCGATTGCCCCGCCCACCACCTCGGCGAGGTCGGTAGCGGCGGCCACGACTTCGGCCTGCAGCCAGAAGGCGCGGCGCCAGAACGGTTTGAGCCGCTCGCCGAGGATCTCCGGGAGGCTCTTTCCCGTGACGATTCCGAGCTTGGCGGACTGGTACTGGACTAGGACTGCCATGATGTTGGCGGCCACGAGTACCCACACCAGCAGGTAGCCGTACTGTGCGCCTGCGGTCAGGTTGGCGGCCACGTTTCCGGGGTCCACGTAGGCGATCGATGCCACGAACGCCGGCCCCAGCAGGCCGATCAGGGCCTTGCGGGCACCCGGATGTTTATAGGTGCGCGCGTCCTGCGGCGACTGTTCGTGGCCCCTTACATCCAGCACTGCCAGCTCCCGTGAATGGCGCGTCTGCGTTGACGCGATGATCGGTACCGGCCCGAAAAGCGCCCGGTTCAAAGTTTCGCATGCCTACAAGCGATTATTAGGCATACCGAAACAATATGCCCCGGCCGGGGCCTTACGCAATCCGGAAGGCCCGCCACGTCTGGGTCAGGTAGGGCAGCCGGAGCACTGCGCCTGGGGCATGGCCCAGATGCTCGTGCAGGTACCAGTCGAGGTTGGACATTACTTTGGCCCGGGTGGAATCCGATGCCGCGAGGTAGTAGCTGCGGGACTTGGTCAGCTCCTGGATGTCCGCCGTGGTGACCGAATCCTCCCACCGGGTCAGGTGGCTCTCCAGCCCGGTGAACTCGGAACCCACGGGCGGGCGGAAGTGCGGTTTGTGGACGTCCCCGGCGTGCATGATGCGCGAGAGCCGGTGCACCCAGGGCACAGCGGTGTCCAGTTGGTTCCAGATCAGGCCCAGCACGCCGTGCGGCCGCAGGATCCGGGCAATCTCGGTGCTCGCCAGGCGGGGATCGCACCAGTGCCATGCCTGGGCGACCGTGACGAGATCGAACGTCTCCGGCGGCAGGCCCGTGTCCTCGGCGCTGCCCTCGATGGCGGTGACCTCCGGCAGGGTGCGGCGCAACTGCTCCAGCATGTCGGCCGAGGGATCAACGGCCACCGTATGCAGGCCGCGGGCCGCCAGAAGCGCAGTGAACTTGCCGGTGCCGGCGCCGATGTCCGCGGCATCCTTGGCCCCCGCCGGGATCAGCCAGTCGGCCGACTCCTGCGGATACCCCGGGCGGACGCGTTCGTAGTGCTCGCCGCCGTCCTGGAAACTTTGGCCGAGTTCCTGGCGCCGCTCACTGTGGAGCTTGGGCCCGCCGCTTGCCACGTGCGCTCTCCTTCGGGAAGGTACTGCTGGTTTCAGATACCTTTCGAATTTACCGCACGGGCGCCGTGCCTAGTCCTCCGTGCAGGGCGCGGCACCGGCGGTGCCCGGGGTGTTCGGGGCCCAGTGGGGGTAGCTGCGGGTATCGTTGGCCGGCACCCAGCGGCCGGCGTCCACCACGTAGTCCCAGCCGAGTCCGTTCTGCCGCAACTGCTGCAGGCCGGCGAGCAGGCGCTCGGCATCCTCCAGCCGTGAGCCGAGGCCGAAGCTGGCCCGCAAGGAGCCGGCGGGCAGGCCGAGCCGCTTGAGCAGCGGGTGGGCGCAGAAGCGCCCGTCGCGCAGGCCAATGCCGTGTTCGGCCGACAGGTAGGCGGCCACCAGCCCGGCGTCGTAGCCTTCCACGGAAAAGTTCACGACGCCGATGGTGCCGGTGCCCGGCAAGTCGCCTCCGGGGGAAGAAGCGGTGGACGAATCGGCAAAAATCCGGTGCACGGTCACGCCGTCGATGCCCTGCAGGCCCTCGACGAGGAAGGACCGGATGGCGTCCTCGTGGGCCTGCCACTGTTCCGGGTCCAGGGCTGCGATCACCTGGGTGGCGCGGGCCAGCGCGGCCGCACCGAGGACGTTCGGCGAGCCGCCCTCGTGCCGGGCGGGTCCGGTGGTCCAGCTGACGGAGTCGAGCCGGGCGTCGCGGACTGCGCCGCCGCCGGCCAGGTGCGGGGTGCCGGCGTCGAGCCAGTCCGTCCGGCCCACCAGCACGCCGGTGCCGAACGGGGCGTACAGCTTGTGCCCCGAGAAGGCGAGGTAGTCGACGTCGTCCGCGGTGATGTCGATCCGCCGGTGCGGGGCCAGCTGTGCGGCGTCGACAACGATCCTGGCGCCGTACTCGTGCGCCAGGGCGGCGAGGGTCCGGATCGGCAGGATTTCCCCCGTGACATTGGAAGCGCCGGTGACGGCAAGCAGGCTGACGCCGCCGCGCGCGAGCTCGTCCCGCAGGCGGTCCACGGTGGCCGCGAGGGTGGGGGCAGCGACGACGCTGCGGTGCGGGACACTCTGCCAGGGCAGGAGGTTGGCGTGGTGCTCGATGTCGAGATACAGGACCTCGCCCGTGGGCCGGCCGTCACGGAGCGGCAGGCAGCCGGCCAGCAGGTTCAGGGAATCGGTGGTGTTGCGGGTGAAGATCACGGAATCGTCCGCCCGGCCGCCCACGAAGTCCCGCACGATGTCCCGGGCATTCTCGTAGACGGACGTGCTGATCTGCGATGCGTAGCCGGCGCCGCGGTGCACGCTCGCGTAGTAAGGCAGGATTTCGTTCAAGTAGGCCGAGACCACGGACAGGGCCGGGGCGGAGGCGCCGTAGTCGAGGTTGGCGTAGCGGGCATGGCCGCCTGTGATCAGCGGGGCCTGGATTTCGGCCCCGGTGACGGCCGCCAGCGGGCGGCCCGCGAGGGCGTGAAATTCGGGGGCAGCGGGAAAAATGGCAGTTGTCATGGGACCTCACTCGACCAGGACCCCCACATCGTGGGAATCCGCGCTTGCCGGGTCCGTTCCGGACCGGCCAGGTCGTCACCCGGGGCACCCCACCGCGTCTGGAGGGTTGCCGGCCAGCAAACCGGGGTTTAGCGCTGGCACTCGTGACCTGCATCGAGCGTAGGACATACGCGCAGCCGGGGAAAAGGCGGTCACCGATTGTGAAGCGGATTGTTACGGACCAGGGCTACGGAGCCGCCGTGACACCATCCAAGGACGGCACTGTGACGCGGCGCGCCGGGCAGGCTCCCGGGCATCCGCCGCGCGGATCGGCCCCGCCGCACGCTCTCATCCCAGACTCCGCCTCCCTCAATTCCCAAGTCGGCCGCCTCAAGCCGACCACAGTGGCGGTCCCGGGGCTCCGGCCGCCAGCGGGCTGGACGCTGAGGCCGAACAGGGCTTCCAGCGCAGCCGCGTAGTCGTGCTGGCGGCCGTCCGTGGCCAGTTCCCTGGCGCGGACCGTGGGGAGGTGAAGCAGCCGGCGGACCAGCCGGCGCATCGCGAGGTTCACATCCTCTGCCTGGGCGCCGCGCCCATGTTGCTTCATGGTGCGCTCCACTTCGGCCTCGAGGACCTGCTGGACGTGCCGGCGCAGGGCCACGATGGCGGCGTCGACTGCGCGCAGTTCCTCTCGATCTTCGAAACGGTGCGCCGCCTGCCGGACCATTGTGCGGGCGAGGCGGAGCGCCTCGGAGTCCGCAGGGGGAGCCGCGGATCGCACTGAATCCAGGGTGATCAGTTCAATGCCCGGCAGATCCGCCACGTGGGGGTCGAAGTCATGGCTCAGAGCGAGATCGACGACGGTGAGGGCACGGCCACTGCCACCTCTCCACTGCGCCAGTTGGCCGGCAGCGATGCGCGTCTCCGTGCCGCTGCAGCCAATCAGTATGTCTGCCCGGGCAACAGCGGCGGGCAGCACCTGTGCCGTCAGCGCCGTGCCACCCCTGCTTGCCACAAAGGCCTCCGCGCGGCCGGATTGGGAGAAGACGGAAATGGTGGGGCATCGTTTGCTCCTGAGGATCTCCGCGACGCACGCGGCGTAGGAACCGGTGCCGAAGAGGACTACGGAAGCATCAGTCAGGGACGGGTACGCGACTCCGGCAGTGGCCAGTTCAAGGGCCACCGATGCTATGGACCTGCTGGCGCTGCTGAGCGTGGTCCGCGCCCCCACGTCCCTGCCCGTGCGGGAGGCCTCCTGAAACAGCCGGACCAAAAGCCCGCTCGCAGTACCTGCGGCTTGTGCTTCAGCGAGGGCGCGGCGGACCTGGCCGGCGACTTGACGCTCACCCACCACAACGGAGTTTAGGCCGGCTGCAACGGCGAAGAGATGCTCCGCCGCGGACGCGCCAGACGAGTGTTCGAACAGGGACGCAAGCCGGACGGCGGGCAGGCCCGTGCAGAGGCGGACCGTACCCAGGGCAACGGTGCAGGCGGCATCTACATGGTCCCTGGACGCCACCTCGCAGTAGATCTCGAAGCGGCTGCAGGTGGACACGACCACGGCTCCGGACACGGCGGAACTGCTGGCGAGCAGATGTTGGCCCAGCTCCGAGGAGACGGCCTGGAGCCGGGCGGCGGACTCAATGTCCAGGTCCCGGTACTTCGCAACCAGGACCAGTAGAACCGGACCGACGCCGACGTCGGGGGTTTCGGGATCCTTGGGGTGAACCGATCCAGACATGGCTGCCCTCCTGCCACTCGATGCCCGCTCCACGCCTTGACGGCAGCGAAGCTGGGGACAGCGTCGTACAGCGGCCCTTGGGAATCCTTGAGGGGGGCCTAGAGGAGGTCGTCGAGGTCGGGGTTGAGCCGCTTGAGGACTTCTGAGTGGAGGATGGAGTTGGTGGCGAGGGCGTTGCCGCCGAAGGGGCCGTCCTCGCCCTCGAGCGAGGTGAAGCGGCCGCCGGCCTCGGTAACGATCGGCACCAGGGCCGCCATGTCGTAGAGGTTCAGCTCAGGCTCGCAGGCGATATCCACGGCACCCTCGGCCACGAGGCAGTAGGACCAGAAGTCGCCGTAGGCACGGGTGCGCCAGACTTCCTCGGTGAGGCCCAGGAACTCGTCCAGGTTCCCGCGCTGCTTCCAGCCGCCCAGGCTGGAGTAGGACAGCGAGGCGTCCTCGAGGTTGGAGACGTTGGAGACCTTCAGCCGTGTGGCGGCGGCGAGCGAGCGGCCTGTGTAGGCGCCCGCACCCTTGGCGGCCCACCAGCGTTTGCCCAGCGCCGGCGCGCTGACGACGCCGACCACCGGCTCGCCCTCATCGACGAGGGCGATCAGGGTGGCCCAGACCGGGACGCCGCGGACAAAGTTCTTGGTGCCATCGATCGGGTCAATGATCCAGCGGCGGGAGCCATGGCCAGAACTGCCGAATTCTTCGCCCAGGACCGCGTCGCGCGGCCGGGACCGGGAGAGCTGGCCACGGATGGCCTCCTCGGCGGACTTGTCGGCATCGGTGACGGGCGTCAGGTCCGGCTTCGTCTCGATCCGAAGGTCGAGCGCCTTGAAGCGGCTCATGGTCTGGGAGTCGACCGAATCTGCCAGGACATGGGCAAGGCGCAGGTCATCGTTGTAGCTTGAAGCGGGTTGGCTCATGGTTCCAAACTACCGGCAAACCGGGCTGCCGGGCGGGAGGCCGCGGCCCGGCGCCGAAGGTCCTACTGCGGGGCCGGCTAGGAGACGGTGCCCAGTTCCTTGGTTTCCTGCGCTTCCATCCGCGGGTCTGTGCCCAGCAGCCGGCGCAGGGACGCGAGCCTGGCGGGTCCGGAGGGCCCGGCATGCCCGGCGGCAACCCACTTGTCGACGCCGCAGTTGACGGCGGTGGCGTCGTGCTTGCAGCCGCGTTCGCAGTCGTCGGTGCCCGGTTCCAGGTCCGGGAAGGAGCGGAGGATCCGGTCCGGGTCCACATGGGCCAGCCCGAAGGACCGGATGCCGGGGGTGTCGATGATCCAGCTGCCGGCCGGGGCATCGTTGACTTTGAGCGCCAGCGCGGAGGACGACGTGTGCCGGCCGCGGCCCGTGACCGCGTTGACGCCTCCCGTGGCCCGCTCGGCCCCGGTCAGGGCGTTGACCATGGTGGACTTGCCGACGCCGGAATGGCCCAGCATCACGGTGACCTTGCCGTCGAGGTAGTTGCGCAGCTGGGACACCGCGTCCTTGTCGAGCCGTGCGGAGAGCCCGTCGTCGGAGCGGGCGTCGATGCCGGAAGCGGCGGAGTCTGCGGTCTTGGAGATGATGACGGGGAAATCGAGATGCTGGTAATTGGACAACAGCTCGGCGGGATCCTTGACGTCGGCTTTGGTGACGAGCAGCAGCGGCTCAATGCCGGCGTCGTAGGCCGCTACCAGCGCGCGGTCGATGAAGCCGGTCCGCGGCTCGGGGTTGGCGGCGGCAACCACCACAACCAACTGGTCGGCGTTGGCCACCACGGCGCGTTCGATCGGGTCCGTGTCGTCGGCGCTGCGGCGCAGCAGCGTCTTGCGGTCCTGGATCTTGACCAGCCGCGCCAGGGTGTCGGGCTCGCCGCTGACGTCCCCCACCAGGGAGACGAAGTCGCCGGCAACCACGGGATTGCGGCGCAGCTCCCGGGCCCGGGCCGCAATGATCTTGCGTTCGTCGGCGGTCCCTTCGGCGACGACGGCGGTGTAGCGGCCGCGGTCCACGGTGATGATGCGTCCGGTGACGGCGTCGTCGTAACTGGGCCGGTCCTTGGTGCGGGGGCGGGTGCCCTTCTTGTTAGGACGGATCCGGACGTCGGACTCGTCCCAGGAATCAGTGCTGCGTGCCACCGGCGGTGTCCTCATCTGCGGCGGGTCCCTGTGCCAGCATTGCTTCCCAGAGTTGCGGGAAATCGGGCATCGTCTTGGCCGTGGTCGCGATGTCCTCGACCTCCACGTCGGGCACGGCCAGGCCGAGAATGGCGCCGGCAGTGGCCATGCGGTGGTCCGCGTAGCTGTGCACCACACCGCCGTGCAGCGTGGCCGGTCGGATGATGAGTCCGTCGGCGGTCTCTTCGGCGTCGCCGCCGAGGCCGTTGATTTCGGTGACGAGGGCCGCGAGCCGGTCCGTTTCGTGGCCCCGGAGGTGGGCGATGCCGGTCAGCCGCGAGGGGCCGGTGGCGAGGGCGCAGAGCGCGGCCACAGTGGGGGCGAGCTCGCTGGTCTCGTCGAAGTCGCCGCCCTTGATCTCCGGGCCGCCGCTGACGGTCAGGGTGCCGGCATCCATTGTCACGGTCGCGCCCATGGCGGTCAGGATGCCGCGCCAGAGGTCACCGACCTGGGTGGTCGCCGCGGGCCAGTCCGGGATCCGCACGGTTCCGCGGGTGGCCAGGGCCGCCGCGAGGAAGGGCCCGGCGTTGGAGAGGTCCTGCTCGATCCGCTGGTCGAAGGAGCGGATCGGCCCGGGGGAGACAATCCAGTGGTTCGGCACTGAGTCATCGACCGCTACGCCCACGCCGCGCAGCACGGCCACGGTCATGTTGATGTGGTCCAGGCTCGGTACGGGCTTGCCGACGTGTTCCAGATGGAGCCCTTCGGTGAAGCGGGCGCCGGCCAGCAGCAGGGCGGAGACGAACTGGGACGACGCGCTGGCGTCGATGATGAGGTGGCCGCCGCGTACTTCGCCCGTGCCGTGGACGGTGAAGGGCAACGACGACGCCGGACCGCCGTCGGGCGCGTTCACTGCCACACCCAGCCCGGCCAGTGCCTCGATGATGGTGCCCATCGGGCGTTTGCGGGCGTGCGGGTCGCCGTCGAAGCGGGACTCGCCGCGGCGCAGCGCCGCCACCGGAGGCACAAAGCGCATGACCGTGCCGGCCAGGCCGCAGTCGATCGCGGTGTCCGCCGCAGCGGCGTCCAAGCTGATCGGGCTGATTTCCAGGTCCGGGCCGAAGGCGCCGTCCCCGGGAACCTCCGTGACGGTGGCCCCCAACTGGCGCAGGGCCTCAATCATCAGTGCGGAGTCCCGGGAGTGAAGGGGGGCCCGCAGCCGGGACGGGCCGTCAGCGAGGGCGGCCAGCACGAGGTAGCGGTTGGTCAGGGACTTGGACCCCGGAACGGTGACAGTGGCATCAACCGGCCGCTCGGCCAGGGGTGCGGGCCAGTGCGGAACGACGCCGGCAGTATGGAGGCCGGCAGAGTGGGAAGGGGCAGCTGCTGAGGGGGTGGTCCCAGTCATTACCGTCTTAGGCTCCGGCTGTGTGGTCTACGGCCTTGCGGACAACTTTGTCGGCCTTTTTCAGCTGCTTGTTGGTGGTCTTCCGGGCATCGGCGGCGAGGTGGCTGGCGCTCTTCTTGGCATCCGCGGCCAGGTGGCCCGCGCGCCAAGCCAGGCTGGGCTTGCCGGCGGTATCGACAGCGGCCAGGAGAACGCCGCCGGTGAGGGTGACGTTTTTCAGAAGCTGCTTGCGGCGGGCGTCGCGGGCTTCCTTCGAGGAGATGTCCGCGCTGCGCCATTCCACGTAACCGTTCAGGACCGAAATGACGGCGAGCAAGGTGGCGGCCAGCCGTGCGGACTTGCCCAGGGCGAAGCAAACGCCGGCGCCGATCTGGGTGCCGCCGATCACGCGTGCCACGACTTTTTCGTTGGGCTGGAAGGGCAGTGCGTCGGCCGTGCGGCGCAGCAAGGGGGACAGCTGTGCCGCAGTGTCATCCGCGTTCTTGAGCTTGTCCATGCCGGCGAGGACGAAACTGGAGGCGAGCATGGGCCGGGCGAGAAAGCGGACAAACGACATGAATTTCCTCCTGGATGGACAAACCGCGGCTTCACTGCGGGAGAACCGGTTCTAGTCTTGCACTTTTGCGGAATATTTGCCCGCAGGACGTGGTTGTGAAAGACAGATCCCAACGGTTTCCCAGCCGTGTCACAGTGCCGGCGTGCCTGAACCGTTCTCCTTGTTGGAGCGCCGGTGCAGCGGGGTGGGGTAGGTACGGCCAGACAGACACGGCTGGATAAACAGAGCTGGATAAACGCAGGCGAACGGACGCAGCTTAGGAAGGCGGAGATTTGACGAGGGTGTTGGACAGGGCGGAACCGGAAGCCGGTAAATCATGGACCCTCGAGCTTCCGGCAGTTCCGGGTGCCCGGCGGAAGGTGACAGTAGACTTGAACGCAATGAGCACCATGGACCCGGCCGTAGCGGCCATGCACGAGGTTGCCGGAAACGACGCCACGCCCACCAAGACACCTGATTCCGGCACGTCCGGCACACCAGAACGGCCCGCTGTGCAGAATTCGCCTGTGCAGAATTCGGCAGATGGTCGTGCTGTGCAGGCGCCCGCTGATGGACCCGCCGCCCTGGAAACCGAGGTCGACGGAAAGCCCCTGGACGTTGCCACGGAGTCCGCGGACGAACGCCGGGTGCGCTTTGAACGCGACGCCATGCAGTACGTGGACCAGCTGTATTCGGCGGCCATGAGGATGGCCCGGAATCCCTCCGACGCCGAGGACCTGGTCCAAGAGGCGTACACGAAGGCGTTTTCCGCGTTCCACCAGTACAAGCCGGGAACCAATCTGAAGGCCTGGCTGTACCGCATCCTCACCAACACGTACATCAACTTGTACCGGAAGCGTCAGCGCGAGCCGCTGCAGTCGAACTCGGACACCATCGAGGACTGGCAACTCGCCCGCGCCGAGTCGCATACGTCCTCGGGGCTGCGTTCGGCGGAGGCCGAGGCCCTCGACCATCTGCCCGACTCCGATGTGAAGCGCGCACTCCAATCGATTCCGGAGGAGTTCCGGCTGGCCGTGTACTTCGCCGACGTCGAGGGCTTCGCGTACAAGGAAATTTCAGACATCATGAACACCCCCATCGGGACCGTCATGTCCCGGCTGCACCGCGGCCGGAAGATGCTGCGGGACATGCTTGCGGACTATGCCGCCGAACGGGGATTCAAGGGCGCAAGCGAGTCAAGCGCCGCGGCCGACAGCAACAAACAGGAGAATAGGAAATGAGCGACTGCCAGGGACTGGGCGATTGCGACGACGCCCGGATGCAACGTATCTATGAATATCTGGATGGTGCGCTCACGCGTGAGGACATCACAGAGATCAAGGACCACCTGGACAGCTGCCCGGAGTGCCTGGAGCAGTACGACCTCGAATGTGTCATCCGCGTGATGGTCAAGCGTTCGTGCACCGAAGCAGCTCCGGATAACCTCAAGAACGCCATCCTGGACCGGATTCACTCGATCCGGACTGTGGAAGCCTGAGCCCGGCTTTCTACCCAGATAAACGAATGACCCCGGAAGCCGTAAGGATTCCGGGGTCATTCGTCTAAAGCTGTCATTCCAAGCTTTGCTTAGGCGTTGGGGCGCTTACCGTGGTTCGCGCCGCCACGCTTACGGTCACGACGTTTACGTGCACGTTTGCTCATAGCTGGCCTCCTTAATCTTGGTACTCAAAAGAGCTGCCCTCAAGTCTCCCACATCGAGGCACCCGCCGCGAACCGGGGACGTGCCGCTACGGGGCCGTGACCACTTGCGAGTGGGGTGGTCAGCTTTCCAGCGAATTGCGGATTGAGATCCGGGCCTGGTCCAGCACGGTCTTGACCGTTTCGAGCGTGACGGCGGTGACGGGATGGCTGCCGGCGTGCCGCCGCAGTTCCACCCGCATGTCGTCGCGGAAGGCCTGCACCAGCATTTCCGCTTCCTTCAGGCGCCGCTCGCCCTCAGGGGAGAACCGCGGGCTCCCCGCGCCGCCGGCAGAACCCGCTGCGCGCGCGGAGGTCCGTGCCGCCTCCGCCGTTGCCGCGAGATCGGCCCGTAGGCCGCGCATGTTGACGCGGATGTCCTGGCGCAGGTTGTCGGCCAGCCGGCGGACCGAGGCCGAAATGTCGTTCTCGACGCCGGCGAGTTCGTCCCGCCGGCTGTTGAGCTCCGTGAGTCCCGCCGGGGTGATGCTGTAGTTGGTGCGGCGGCCCTCCGTGTGGGTGGCAACGAGCCCTTCTTCTTCGAGCTTGCCCAGGCGCGGGTAGATGGTTCCGGCGCTGGGGGAGTAGGTGCCGCCGAAACGCTCGCTGAGCGCCTTGATGAGTTCGTAGCCGTGCTTTGGACCTGATTCGAGCAGGGCGAGCAGGTACAGCCGCAGCGCGCCATGGGCGAAGACGGGAGGCATCAGAGGGCCGTTTCGGTGTCCGCGGTGGGCTGGCTGTGGAAGACCGACGTTTTTCCCGAAACCGAGTTGGTCCGGACCAGCATCAGCTTGGCGTCCGGTCCCGCGATGGTCTGCACCGTGCCGCTGGGCTGGGCGTACGTCTTGTCATCGATGACCACCGCCCCGCTGGCGGATTTGGCGACAATGTCGACGCCGATGTCGTGCGGAACCCGGATGGTGACGTCGCCCGAGACTGAATTGGCGCCAAAATCTTGGGTGAAGCCGTGCAGATCGAAGTTCAGGTCGCCGCTGACGGTGTTCGCGCGGATGTGGCTGAATTCCCCCGAGGCCGTCACTTCGCCGGAGACGCTTTTGGCGGTCAGGACGCCGCGGTGGTTGCGGGCAATGACTTCGCCGCTGACCGTGTTGACGGAGAGTTCACCGGAGGTGCCGTCCGCCAGCACGGAGCCCGAGACGGTGTTGAGCCGGGCGTGGCCGCTGATCCCGGAGACCATGCCGTCGCCGCTCACCGTCCCGGCTTCGACCTCGACGCCGGCGGGCAGGGCGATGCTGATGACCACGGAGTTGCTGCTGCCGTTGTTGACGGTGCTCATCAGGTTCTTGAACCAGCCCTGCGGACCGTGCAGCTGGTGGCGGACTTCCAGACGGCCGTTGACGACGGAAACCGACAACGGATCGCCGTCGATTTCGGAGACCTCGATCCTGGCGACGTCCTCGTCATGGGTGACGATGTCGAAGCGGCCGCGGACAATGCCGAGTTTGAGGGAGCGGACGCCGTCGACGTCGATGGTCTGCGGACCGGTCACGGTCCACGTGTTCTCTGACATGGTTCCTCCGGAAAGGCGAAAGGTGCTGGGCAACTAAAGATATATCGCGACTATGAAGTCACGATATATCGCGCCCGCTGCCAGGTCAAGATATATCGCGAAAATCCGCAGGAGTGCGGTCCGGTGCGGCCGGTTGCGGGGTGGCCGGCCTATTCCGGCGCGTCCAGGCCGAGCCACTGGAACCAGCCGCGGTGCAGCACGAGCCACGCCATGAGGCCATACCCGGCTTGGCCGGGCGTGCCGCCGTTGGCCGCGAGGTCCTGGCGCCATTGCTCGTGGTTCAGCAGCGGCGAGAAGGTGTCGACGTAGAGGTGTTTCCGGCGCGTCGTGACGTCGGCGAAGGCGGTGTTGAGTTCGCCGAGCCTGCGGTTCTGGATGGGGTCGAGCGTGGGCGGGGGGCCCACGACAAAGACCTCGATCTTGTTCTGCGAGGCGGAGTCCAGGATGTTGGCGAGGTTCAGGCGGCTGCGGGCCGTGGACAGGCCGAACTCAATGTCGCGGCCGGACAAGCCGATCACCAGGCGGTTGTCGTGATGGTTGCCGAAGCGGCGGCCTGCCTCCTCGAGCCAGCGCGCGGCGATACCCTCCGTGCCTTCTTCCGGGCATGGCAGGGAGTAGCACTCCAGTGCGACGCTGTCCTGCGGCGTGCGGGCCAGGACCCGCCCCCACCAGCCCAAGGCACGCGGATCACCGAGCCCGGCCAACAGCTCGTCCCCAACGGCTGCAATCCGCAGCTTCCGATCTTCCACGACTACCTCTTCACTTCAACGCTGTCCATCAAGCTGACCACTAACAGTCCATTAAACAGAACTGCCCGGCCGGAGTGTTGTCTTTCTTTCTCCGGCCGGGCAGCAATGACGCTACTTACGGGCAAATGCCTGCTTGAGCAAGCTGTCCTGTTCTGCCGAGTGGCGCTTCATCGACCCTGCCGCGGTGGAGGCCGAGGCGGGGCGGGAGATGAGGCGGACCTGGCGGTCCAGGGCATCGGGCAGGTTCAGGCCGATGAACGGCCACGGGCCCTGGTTGGCCGGTTCGTCCTGCGCCCAGACCACTTCGGCATTCGGGTACTTGGCCAGTTCCGCAGCGATTTCGGCGGCCGGCAGCGGGTAGAGCTGCTCGACGCGAACGATCGCCGTGGTCTGGTTCTCGGTCTTCTGCCGGGTGGACAGTAGATCGTAGTACAGGCGTCCGGAGACCAGCAGCACGCGTTCGACGGCGTCGGCCTGCAGCGGGGCGTGCTCGGGAATGACCGGGCGGAACGAGCCGGTGGTGAAGTCCTCCACGGAGGACGCCGCGGCCTTCAGGCGGAGCAGCTGCTTCGGCGTGAAGATGATGAGCGGCTTGCGCGGCCTGCTGTAGGCCTGGCGGCGCAGCAGGTGGAAGTGCGAGGCCGACGTCGTGGGGTTGGCCACGATCATGTTCTCCTCAGCGCACATCAGCAGGAAGCGCTCGATGCGGGCTGACGAGTGGTCCGGCCCCTGGCCCTCGTAGCCGTGCGGCAGCATGAGAACGAGCGAGGACCGCTGGCCCCATTTCTGCTCGGCGGAGGAGATGAACTCATCGATGATGGTCTGCGCGCCGTTGACGAAGTCACCGAACTGCGCCTCCCAGAGCACCAGGGCATCCGGGCGCTCCACGGAGTACCCATACTCGAAGCCCATGGCAGCGTATTCGGAGAGCAGGGAGTCGTAGATCCACAGCTTCGCCTGGTTGTCCGACAGGTGGGCCAGCGGCAGCCACTCGTCGCCGTTGGCTCGGTCGTGGAAGACGGCGTGCCGCTGCACGAACGTGCCGCGGCGCGAGTCCTGGCCGGCGAGCCGGACAGGGACGCCTTCCATGATGAGCGAGCCGAACGCCGCAAGTTCACCGAAGCCCCAGTCGATGCCGCCTTCACGGGACATCGCTTCACGCTTCTCGAGCAGCTGCTTGAGCTTGGCGTGGACGGTGAAGCCCTCCGGGATATCGGTGTGGGCCTTCCCGATCCGGGCCAGGGTCTCCGCAGAGATCGCGGTGGAGACTGGGGCGCTGACACCGGAATCGGACTGCTGGGCCATGGGGCGTTCGAGATCGGAGACCGCAGCGGAATCAGCCGTGATGATCGGGATCGGGGACGTCTGGGCCGCGTGGGTTTCGGCGAAGACGCGTTCGAGGCGTTCCTGGTAGTCGCGCAGCAGCTGCTCGGCTTCTTCCTCGGTGATGTCACCGCGACCGATCAGGGATTCGGTGTACAGCTTGCGGACCGAGCGCTTGGCTTCGATCAGGTTGTACATCAGCGGCTGGGTCATCGAGGGGTCGTCGCCCTCATTGTGGCCGCGGCGGCGGTAGCACACCATGTCGATGACAACGTCCTTGTGGAAACGCTGACGGAATTCGTAGGCAAGCTGCCCGATCCGGACCACGGCCTCCGGATCGTCGCCGTTCACGTGGAACACCGGCGCCTGGATCATCTTGGCGACGTCCGTGGAGTAGGTGGAGGAACGCGAGGACGACGGGGCGGTGGTGAAGCCGACCTGGTTGTTGACAACGATGTGGATGGTGCCGCCGGTGCGGTAGCCGCGCAGCTGGGAGAGGTTGAGCGTTTCCGCGACAACACCCTGGCCTGCGAAAGCGGCGTCGCCGTGCACCATGATCGGCAGCACGGGGAACGCCTCGCCCTGGTCCAGGCGGTCCTGCTTGGCGCGGACGATGCCCTCGAGGACAGGGTCCACGGCCTCAAGGTGGGACGGGTTCGCGGCGAGGTAGACCTTGGTCTCCTTGCCGTTGTCCGAGGTGAAGGTGCCCTCGGTGCCGAGGTGGTACTTGACGTCGCCGGAGCCCTGCACGGAGCGCGGGTCCTGGGTGCCTTCGAATTCGCGGAAGACCTGTGCGTAGGTCTTGCCCGCGATGTTGGTCAGCACGTTGAGGCGGCCGCGGTGGGCCATGCCGATCGCGACTTCGTCGAGTTCGTCGTCGGCGGCGTCGGAGATGATCGCGTCAAGCAGCGGAATCAGGGACTCGCCGCCTTCGAGCGAGAAGCGCTTCTGGCCGACGAACTTGGTCTGCAGGAACGTCTCAAAGGCCTCGGCGGCGTTGAGCTTGGAGACGATGCGCAGCTGCTCGTCGCGGCTCGGCTTCGAATAGGCGTGCTCCAGCTGGTCCTGGAACCACTTGCGCTCGGCGGGGTCCTGGATGTGCATGTATTCGATGCCGGCGGTGCGGCAGTAGGCGTCGCGGAGGACGCCGAGGATGTCGCGGAACTTGAGCATCGGCTTGCCGCCGAAGCCGCCCGTGGGCCACTCGCGGTCCAGGTCCCACAGGGTCAGGCCGTAGGTCAGGACGTCGAGGTCCGGGTGCTTGCGCTGGACGTACTCGAGCGGATCGGTGTCCGCCATCAGGTGTCCGCGCACGCGGTAGGCGTGGATCAGCTGCTGGATCCGGGCGACCTTGTTGATCTCGTCGGCCGGGTCCACCTGCAGGTCCGGGCTCCAACGCACGGGCTCGTAGGGGATGCGCAGGGACTCGAAGATCTCGTCGTAGAAGTTCTGCGCACCGAGCAGGAGCTGGTGTACGAGCTTGAGGAACTCGCCGCTGCCGGCACCCTGGATGACGCGGTGGTCATAGGTGGAGGTCAGCGTGAGGACCTTGCTGATCGCGTTCTGGGCGATGATCTTCTCGCTGGCACCCTGGAACTCGGCCGGGTAGTCCAGGGCGCCGACGCCGATGATGGCGGCCTGGCCCTTGGACAGGCGGGGCACCGAGTGGACGGTGCCGATGCCGCCGGGGTTGGTCAGGGACACGGTGGTGCCGGAGTGGTCGTCCGCGGTCAGCTTGCCGGCGCGGGCCCGCTTGATCAGGTCTTCGTAGGTGTGCCAGAACTCGGAGAAGTTGAGGGTCTCCGCCTTCTTGATGTTCGGGACCATGAGCAGGCGGGTGCCGTCAGGCTTGGGCATGTCGATCGCGATGCCGAAGTTCACGTGCGCCGGCTGGACAGCCACCGGCTTGCCGTCGATCTCGTCGTAGTAGACGTTCATCGAGGGGAACTGGGACAGGGCGCGGATGACGGCGTAGCCGATCAGGTGCGTGAAGGAGACCTTGCCGCCGCGGGCGCGGGCCAGGTTGGAGTTGATGACCACGCGGTTGTCGATCAGCAGCTTCGCCGGGATGGCGCGGACGCTCGTGGCGGTCGGCACTTCCAGGCTGGTGACCATGTTCGACGCGATGGCCTTGGCCGGTCCGCGCAGGACCGAGACGACGTCCTCTTCGGGCGCCGTCGGAGCCTTGAGGTTCTTGGGCAGCTGCGCCGGGATCGGCGCGGTTCCGGGGGCGTCTGTGGTCTTGGAGCCATCCCGGGCGACGGTGGCCGGGGTCCTCTTGGCTGCAGGTGCCGGCGCGGGCGTGGCGGCGGGAGTTGCGGGCGCGGCCGGCGCGGGTGCTGCCTGCGAAGCGGCAGGCGCTACGACGGGAAGTTCACGGGTGGCAGGATGCACAGCTGTCGCGGTGCCGGACGTTCCGTTGACGGAAGAGGCGTCACTAGCTGCAAAAGATTCGAACAGCGGCCACCACTTGGCGTCGACCGTGTTCTTGTCCTGCTGGTAACGCTCGTACAGTTCGTCAACGAGCCACTCGTTTCCGCCAAATTCCTCTGGTAGACGGTGGCTAGGCTGCTCTGGCACTTGAAATACGCCTCTTCCATGAGTTTGATTCCCTCTGGCTTCCACGGTGCCTCGGCACAACGATTGAGCCAGTCTCTGCGTCCAGTGAACCCAGACCTCTGCCAGTCTAGTGAGGATTCTTGCCAAACCGCCAATAAGCGTGACCCAAATCATGATCCACCCCCGAAGCCACCGAATTACAGAGAAGAAGTGCTGCATAATCGGCCCGGAATCGGCCCGGAGGCGGTGCCTCACGCGGTGCTTCACGCGGTGACTTACCAAGGGGCCGGACGCGGTGCCGGCCCCGCCGGGAACCGCCATAGAATCGAAGAAGAACCCGTTTGGCGCCGAGCGCCAGTTGCGGGCGCCAGCAAAGGAGCAGCCGTGCGTTTCCTGAATGAGCCCACCACCGATCTGACTTACTCCGACCTCTTCCTGGTGCCGTCGCGGTCCGATGTCATCTCGCGCCTGGACGTCGATCTGGCGGCCGATGACGGGACCGGCTCGGCGATTCCGCTGGTGGCGGCGAACATGACGGCGGTGACGGGGAAGCGGATGGCCGAGACCATGGCCCGCCGCGGCGGCCTTGGAGTTCTGCCGCAGGACGTCCCGCTCGACGTCATCCGGGACGTCACGGCCTGGATCAAGGGCCGCCACCCGGTCCTCGAGACGCCCGTCACGCTCGCGCCAACGGACACCGTGATCGATGCCCTCCACCTGATGGGCAAGCGGCCGCACGGCGCCGTTGTGGTGGTGGATGAGGCCGGCGCCGTCGCCGGTGTTGTCCGGGCCGCGGACTGCGAGGGCCAGGACCGTTTCGCGTCGCTGGCCTCCGTCCTCCGCCACCAGCCGCTGGTGCTGGATGCCGGACTGTTGGACGGCGGGCTGGCGGGGGACCCTGCGGGTGCCGCGACGGCCCTTCGCCGCGCCTTTGAGGCGATGGACGCTGCCGGAACTGACTACGCACCGGTGCAGCAGGACGGCGTCCTGGCCGGGGTGCTGACCCGCAAGGGCGCCCTGCGCTCCACGCTCTACCGCCCGTCCCTGGACGACGACGGCAAGCTCAAGGTGGCTGCCGCCGTCGGAATCAACGGTGACGTGGCCGGGCGGGCCGCCGAGTTGCTGGCTGCCGGCGTGAATGTGCTGGTCCTCGACACCGCGCATGGGCACCAGCAGAAAATGTTCGACGCGCTGGCAGCCGTGAAGGGACTCAACCCCGGCGTACCGGTGGTCGCCGGCAACGTCGTCACCGGCGAGGCAACGCGGGAGCTTATCGAGGCCGGGGCGGACATCGTCAAGGTCGGCGTGGGTCCGGGCGCCATGTGCACCACGCGCATGATGACGGCCGTGGGCCGCCCGCAGTTCAGCGCCGTCCTGGAATGTTCCGCCGCGGCGCGGGAAGCCGGCGGCCGGGTGTGGGCCGACGGCGGGGTCCGCTACCCGCGCGACGTCGCCCTGGCCCTGGCCGCCGGTGCCAGCCAGGTCATGATCGGCTCCTGGTTTGCCGGCACGCACGAAAGCCCCGGGGATCTGCTGCTCGACTCTGCGGGACGGCAGTACAAGGAGAGCTTCGGCATGGCGTCCGCCCGCGCGGTGCAAAACCGCACCCAGCGCGAGGGCGCGTTTGAAAAGGACCGCAAGGCCCTGTTCGAGGAAGGCATCTCCACGTCCCGCATGTACGTGGACGCGGCGCGGCCCGGCGTCGAGGACCTGCTGGACATGATCACCGCCGGCCTGCGCAGTTCCATGAGCTACGCCGGCGCTTCCGATCTCGCCGCTTTCCGCGAACGTGCCGTGGCCGGCATCCAGTCCGCGGCCGGGTACGAGGAAGGCCGGCCCGTCCCGCAGAGCTGGTGAGTTTCGGCGCGGCCGGTGAAGCGGGCGGCCGGGGCTGGCGGCGGCCGCTCCTGTAGACTGAAATTCTTATGGACAGTAAATCTAGGTGCCGGCCTGGGGGCTGTCAGCGGAGAACGGAATCCGTTCCCGCACAGTCCACCCGAAGAGCCGGCAAACCCCGTTCACGCGCCCATCATTCTCCGGCCACGCGCCACACCGGAGCTTTCCAGGAAACAGGGTCGGCCGCCGCCGACCATCCTCCGCCGGGCAGACCCTTCCAGCATCTACGGTCCCAGCAGCGGCCGTTTTTTTGCGCCTCTGGCGCTGCCGCTGCCGCGGAAGCAGGCCGCTGAGATGGAATGGCTACTCCTCGCAGCAGGCCTGCTGCTCATCCTCGGCACCGGGTTCTTTGTCGCCGTGGAATTTTCCCTGGTGGCCTTGGACCAATCCACGGTGCAGCGCGCCGTTGACGCCGGCGACACCGCCGCCGAGCCCCTGCTCAAATGTCTCAAGTCGCTCTCCACCCAGCTCTCGAGCTGCCAGCTCGGCATCACCATGACCACGCTGCTGACCGGTTACGTCATGGAACCGTCCGTCGGCAAGCTGCTCGAGGGTCCCCTTACCGCGCTGGGAGTCGCGCCCGCGGCGGCTGCCTCGCTGTCCCTGGTCCTCGCGATGGCGGTGGCCACCCTGCTCTCCATGCTGATCGGTGAGCTGGTGCCCAAGAACATGGCCATCGCGCTGTCCTTCCCGATCGGCAAAGCCGTCGCTCGGCCCCAGCTGGTGTTCACCGCCATCTTCAAGCCCGCAATCGTGGTGCTCAATGGCTTCTCCAACAAGGTCCTCAACGTCTTCGGACTGGAGGCCAAGGAGGAAATCTCCGGCGCCCGCACTCCGGCCGAACTGGCCTCGCTCGTGCGCCGCTCCGCGGCCATGGGCACCCTGGACGCCGGGACGGCCAACTTCATCGCCCGGACGCTTAAGTTCTCCGGGCGGACCGCCGCTGACGTCATGACCCCCCGCATCCGCGTGGAGACCATCGACGCCGACCAGCCGGTCTCGGACATCGTCGAGGCCGCCAAGCGGACCGGATACTCCCGTTTCCCTGTGATAGGCGAGTCCTCCGATGACATCCGTGGCGTAGTCCATATCAAGAAGGCCATCGCCGTGCCCTCGAACCGCCGCGCCAGGCTGCAGGCCGGAGCCATCATGACCGATGTGCTCCAGGTCCCCGAAACCATCCACCTGGACGCCCTCCTCGCCGAACTGCGCGAGGGCAACCTGCAACTGGCCGTCGTCCTGGACGAGTACGGCGGAACGGCCGGCATCACCACCCTGGAAGACCTCGTGGAGGAAATCGTCGGGGAAGTAGCCGATGAACACGACAAGGTCCGTCCCGGCTTGCTCCAGAGCGCCTCGGGGGACTGGTACTTCCCCGGCCTGCTCCGGCCCGATGAACTTTCCGAACAGATCCCGGGCCTGACCGTGCCCGACGAAGCTGCCTACGAAACGGTGGGAGGCTACGTCATGAGCCAGCTCGGCCGGATCGCGGCAGTCGGCGACACTGTCGACGTCGTCGGCGGGACACTGAGCGTGACCCGCATGGACGGCCGCCGGATCGACAGGATCTGTTTCCGGCCCACCCGGGTACCCGGCGACGGCCAGCCCGCCAGCCAGGCAGGTGCCGCATGAGCGACTGGGCAGGAATCCTGTGGCTTGCCTTCCTCCTTGTGGGCAACGCCTTCTTCGTGGCAGCGGAATTCGCCATCATGTCCGCCCGCCGGAGCCAGATCGAGCCGCTGGCCGACGCCGGCTCCAAGCGCGCACAGACAACGCTGCGGGCCATGGAAAACGTGTCCCTCATGCTTGCGTGCGCCCAGCTCGGCATCACCGTCTGCTCGCTGCTGATCCTGCAGGTGGCTGAGCCCGCGATCCACCACCTCCTGGCCGTGCCGCTGGAAGCGGCAGGCATCCCGGTGGGGGCCGCGGATATTGTGGCCTTCGCCGTCGCACTGCTGGTGGTCACGTTCCTGCACGTCACCTTCGGCGAAATGGTGCCCAAGAACATTTCCGTGTCGGTCGCGGACAAGGCGGCGCTGCTGCTGGCGCCGCCGCTGATGTTCATCGCGCGGCTGGTCAAGCCCGTCATTACGGCGCTTAACTGGTCCGCGAACCACATCCTTAAGCTGATGCGGATTGAGCCACAGAATGAGGTCACGTCCTCCTTCACCCTCGAAGAAGTGCAGTCGATCGTGCAGGAATCCACCCGCCACGGACTCGTGGACGACGACGCCGGACTCATCACCGGAGCGCTGGAGTTCTCCGAACACACGGCCTCCCACGTGATGGTTCCGTTGGGAAAGCTCGTCATGCTCAAGGCGGCCACCACGCCGGCGGAATTCGAAAAGGCGGTGAGCCGGACCGGCTTCTCGCGGTTCCCGATGCTCGATGACGACGGCATGCTGTCCGGCTATCTGCACATCAAGGACGTACTGTCCATCCCGGACGCCGGGTACCACCAGCCGATCGCGGAAAGCCGCATCCGGTCGCTGGCGAACCTGGCCATGGACGACGAAATCGAGAAGGCCATGTCCGTCATGCAGCGCACAGGCTCGCACCTGGCCCGCGTGATCGGCCCCGACGGGCTGACCCAGGGGGTGCTGTTCCTGGAGGACGTGATCGAGCAGCTCGTCGGCGAAATCCGGGACGCGACGCAGGCCACCGGCTACCGCAGGCTGGGCCAAGACCAGTAAGGCGCAGCCCAGTGGGGACCAGCCAGTAGCGGACGGACCGCAGCGCGGCATGCCTGGAATCCCTAAATAGGAATGATTCCTATTTAGGGATACACTCGGGCTGTTGCTATTGCTCCTGATTCTCAATAACAGATCCGAGGTTTCCCGTGCGCTGTCCCGCTGCCCGAGCCATGCTGGCTGGTCTCGCCGGCTTAGGCCTCCTGCTCACCGCGTGCAGTCCGACGCCGGGCAGCTCGCGGGGGACCGCCGGTGACGGCGTGATCGACGTCGTCGCCTCCACCAGCGTCTACGGCGACATCGTCTCCAGCATCGGCGGCGACAAGGTTCGGGTCAGCTCGATCATCAACCGCACCAGCCAGGACCCGCACTCCTACGAGGCCACCACGCAGGACAAGCTGGCCGTCTCCAAGGCCGAGTTTGTGGTGGAGAACGGCGGGGGATACGACGCCTTCATCGACACGCTGGCAACCGACACCGGGCTGGAGAGCGGCAACATCATCAACGCCGTGGACGTATCCGGCCTGGCCACCGAAAGCCCCGCAGCGGCGAGCCCGGACTCTGCCGGCCACACCCACGAGCACACCGGGCTGAACGAACACGTCTGGTACAGCATGGCGGCCATGTCCCGCCTCGCGGACGCCGTCGCCGACAAGCTGGGCACTCTGGAGCCGGGCTCGGCGCAGACGTTCCGGACCAACGCTGCGGCCTTTAAGGCATCGCTCGGCGGCCTGGAAACCAAGCTCGCCGCCATCAAGTCCTCGGCAGGCCATGCGCCCGTGGCCGTCACCGAGCCGGTACCGCTGTACCTGCTTGAGGCCGCCGGCCTGGAGAACGAAACCCCGGCGGCATACACGGCCGCGATCGAGGAAGACGCCGACGTCCCGCCCGCAGTGCTCAAGGCCGCCGTCGATCTCGTGGCCTCCCGGGGCGTCAAGCTGCTGGCCTACAATACCCAGACCGAGGGACCGCAAACGGTGGCGCTGAAAAAGGCCGCCGAGACCGCCGGCGTCCCGGTAGTGAACTTCAGTGAAACCCTCCCGGACGGCCAGTCCTACCTGCAGTGGATGACCGCTAACGTGGAGAGCATCCGCAAGGCCCTAGGATGATCGCAACAGCCGGAGCAGCAGTCTCCGCGGAAAATCGAGGAATCCCCTTTTGACACCGGTAGTGAGCCTCCGCGGCGCCTCCCTGGCCTTCGGCCAACGGACTCTGTGGGAAGGCCTGGACCTGGACATCAACCCAGGTGAATTCTTTGCCGTGCTCGGTCCCAACGGCAGCGGCAAGACCACCTTCCTGAAGGTCCTGCTCGGCCTGCAGGAACTGAGCACGGGCACCGCCGTGCTCGACGGCCACCCCGTAGAGCGCGGCAGCCGCCGGATCGGCTACGTGCCCCAGCAGAAATCATTCGACCCGGATACGCCCTTGCGCGCCCGCGACCTCGTGGCCCTCGGCGTCGACGGCCACCGCTGGGGCATCCGCCTGGGCAACGCAAAAGTGAACCGCAAGGTCGATGAGCTCCTGGACCTCGTGGGCGCCACCGACTACGCCAAGGTGCCGGTGGGGCGGCTCTCCGGCGGTGAGCAGCAGCGCCTGCGCGTGGCCCAGGCCCTGGCCACGGATCCCAAAGTGCTGCTGTGCGACGAGCCGCTGCTCTCCCTCGACCTTCAGCACCAGCAGGGCGTCAGCGCCCTGATCAACAAGCAATGCCGCGAGGCGGACAGCGCCGTGGTGTTCGTCACCCACGAGATCAACCCGATCATGGACTACGTGGACCGGGTCCTGTACCTGGCCGGAGGCCGGTTCCGGGTGGGCACACCCGCCGAGGTCATGACCACCGAGGTGCTCTCCGATTTGTACGACAGCCGTGTTGAAGTCATCCAGGCCAACGGCCGTCTGATCGTGGTGGGACTGCCGGATGCCGCGACGCACCATCACGAGGACGCGCACTCTGTCGTGGGGGAGGTGGGCTGAGTGGACCTGGGTAACCTGCTGCATTCAATCTTCAATTTCGAAAACTATGGCGAGCTGCTGGTCCTGGTGCAGAACTCCATCTGGGCCGGCGCGGTCCTGGGCCTGCTGGGCGGACTTATGGGCACCTTCGTGATGAAACGCGACCTGGCGTTCGCGGTCCACGGGATCTCGGAGCTCTCCTTTGCCGGAGCGGCCCTCGCGCTGCTGATCGGCGCGAACATCATCCTCGGCTCGCTGGCGGGATCGGTCCTGGCGGCCGTGGTGCTCGGCGTGATGGGTGTCCGCGCCCGGGACAAGAACTCGATCATCGGCGTCATCATGCCCTTCGGGCTGGGCCTGGGCATCCTCTTCCTGTCCCTATACGAGGGCCGGGCGGCCAACAAGTTCGGCCTGCTCACCGGGCAGATCGTGTCGGTGGGAACGGTCCAGCTGCAGGTCCTGGCGTTCGCCGCCGTCGTGGTGATGCTGGCGCTGGTCGCCATCTGGCGGCCGCTGACCTTCGCCAGTGTTGACCCCGACGTCGCCATCGCCCGCGGCGTACCGGTGCGGGCCCTGGCCCTTGGTTTCATGGTGCTGCTGGGAATCAGCGTGGCGCTGTCCATCCAGATTGTGGGCGCCCTGCTGGTGCTGGCCCTGCTGATCACGCCGGCGGCGGCCGCCATGCGCGTCACGTCCTCACCCCGGCTGGTGGTCATGCTGAGCATCGTCTTCGCGATGACGGCGACAATCGGCGGCATCCTGCTGGCTCTCGGCGGCCGGCTGCCGATCAGCCCCTATGTGACCACGCTGTCCTTCCTGATCTACGTTGCCTGCCGGATGATCGGCAATGCCAAGGCCAAGCGGGGGCTCAACGGGCGGATCGTGCCGAACGCGGCCGCGGCGGCCTGAGCCAGCTACTGGCCGGCCTGACTGGCTGTGCATTCGGGGCACAGGCCGAAGATTTCCACCGTGTGCTCCACCGCGGTGAAGCCGTGCTCTTGCGCGATCCGCGCAGCCCAGGCCTCTACTGCCGGGGCTTCCACTTCCACGGCCTTGCCGCAGTTGCGGCACAGCAGGTGATGGTGGTGGCCGGTGACGGCGCAGCGCCGGTAGACCGCTTCGCCGTCGGCGTTGCGCAGGACATCCACCAGCCCGTCGTCGGCGAGGGACTGCAAGATTCGGTAGGACGTGCCGAGGGACACCGCGGTGCCGCGCTCCTGGAGGATGCGGTGCAGTTCCTGGGTGCTGACGAAGTCCGCCAGGTCGTCCAGGGCGGCGCTGACGGCGAGGCGCTGCTTGGTAACTCGCTGTTCCTTACCTTGCACGGGTGCCGAGGCCGGAGTCCGGCTGCTGCCGGCGGTGGTGCCTTGGGACATCGTGGAACTCGCTTCGTCAAGGATTCGCGGGTGGGACGCGCTGCGGTGTGGTGGCAATGTCCAAGATTACCAGCGTGCAGGATCGCCAGCAGGGCTCCGTGGACACTGTGGCCGCTGGTGCCTAGGCTGGCCGGATGAAACTCACCAAATTCACGCACGCCTGTGTCCGCCTCGAGCAGGACGGCCGGGTGCTGGTGTTTGACCCGGGCACTTTTTCGGAGACGGATGAGGCCCTGGCCGGAGCACATGCCGTGCTCATCACCCACGAGCATGCGGACCATGTGGACGTCGACGCCGTCGCCGCGGCGTTGCAGTCGAACACTGCCCTTGAGCTTTACGCCCCGGAAGCGGTGGCCGCGACGCTTCGCGGCAAGGCGCCCGAGGCCGGGAGCCGCATCCATGCCGCCGCCGCGGGCCAGGAATTTGAAACCGCAGGCTTCGCGGTCAGGACATATGGCGGCCAGCACGCCCTCATCCACCCGCAGATCCCGGTCGTTGCCAACGTCGGCTACCTCGTGGATGGCAACGTCTACCACCCGGGGGACTCCTTCGCGATCCCCGACGGGGTCGACGTCAAGACGCTGCTGGTACCCGTCCACGCCCCGTGGAACAAGGTGGGTGAAGTGGTGGACTTTGTGATCGGCGTCCGCGCCCCGCAGGCCTTCCCGATCCACGACGCGCTCCTGAACGAGCTGGGCCGCGGCCTGGTGGAGGGGCATGTGACCCGGATCGGCGCCAAGTACGGCACCGAGTACCGGCACCTCTCCAGCGGCGATTCCGTGGAGGTTTAGCCTAAGCGGGCGCACCGGCTGCCGCCGGTCGGCTGACCAGGCCGGTCAGGCCGGCCAGACGCCGGTCTGGAAGAACTCGCGCAGCACGGCCTCGTGGGGCTCGGGATCCAGGCCCAGGGCGTCCAGCCACTCCGGGTTGTAGTAATTCCCGGCGTAGCGGTCCCCGGCGTCGCACATGAGGGTCACCACGCTGCCCTTGCGGTCTTCCTCGATCATCTCGGCTATGAGCTGCCACACGCCCCAGAGGTTGGTCCCGGTGGACGGGCCCGCGTGCAGTCCGGCATGCTCCCTGAGATGCCGCATGGCCGCCACCGACGCGGCGTCGGGAACCTGGATCATGTGGTCGATCACGGCAGGTACAAAACTCGGCTCCATCCGCGGCCGGCCGATGCCCTCGATGCGTGACGGCGACGCCGCTGCCGCTTCGACGGCGGGCATCCCGCCGTCGGGCCGGCTGTCCCGCCAGCCCGGATAGAACGCGGAATTTTCCGGGTCGACGACGGCGAGCCTGGTCTCGTAGCGGTGGTACCGCAGGTACCGGCCGATTGTGGCGCTGGTCCCGCCGGTGCCGGCCCCGACCACGACCCAGCGGGGGACCGGGTGCTCCTCCATCGCCAGCTGGCCGAAGATCGACTCGGCGATGTTGTTGTTTCCGCGCCAGTCCGTGGCCCGTTCGGCGTACGTGAACTGGTCCATGTAGTGCCCGCCGGTGCTGGTGGCGAGATCTGCGGCGGCCTGGTAGACCTCGGAGGCGTGGTCCACCAGGTGGCACGAGCCGCCGAACTGTTCTATCAGGGCGATCTTCTCGCGGCTGGTGGTCCGGGTCATCACGGCGATGAAAGGCAGGCCGAGCAACTGCGCAAAGTAGGCCTCGGAGACGGCGGTGCTGCCGCTGGAAGCCTCAACGATCGTGGTTCCTTCCCGGATCCAGCCGTTGACGAGGCCAAAAAGGAACAGCGAACGCGCCAGCCGGTGCTTGAGGCTGCCCGTGCGGTGGGTGGATTCGTCCTTCAGGTACAGCTGCACGCCCCAGTGGTCGGGCAGCGGCACCGAATACAGGTGGGTGTCGGCGGAGCGGTTGTTTTCGGCACTGATCCGGCGGACGGCGTCGTCGGCCCAGGCCCGGTGCTGCTGGTGCGCGGTATTCACCGCTACAGCCTACCGGGGCGGCGGGACGCCGAAGATAGAGTGGGGAAATGGACACCCTTCTCAATGCTGCTGCCCTCAAGGACCGGCTGGACGGCGCCGTCGGCACCGGCCAGCGCACAGTGCTCCTCGACGTTCGCTGGGCGCTCGGGGACCCTCACGGTCACGACCACTTCCTGAGCGAACACATCCCTGGAGCGATTTTCGTGGATCTCGCAACCGAACTCGCCGGACCCGCGGAACCGCGACGCGGAAGGCATCCGCTGCCGCCGCTGGAGCAGTTCCAGGAATCGGCGCGCCGCTGGGGCGTCAACGACGGCGACGCCGTTGTAGCGTACGACGACAGCGGCAACATGGCCGCCGCCCGGCTGTGGTGGATGCTGCGCAACGCCGGCTTCAGCCAGGTTCACTTGCTCGACGGCGGCCTGGCCGCCTGGCGTGCCGCAGGGTTCGAAGTGGCGGCGGGGCCCGAACAGCCCGCGCCCGGAAACGTCACCCTGTCCGAGGGCCGCATGCCCGCGATCGACGCCGGACAAGCAGCCACCTGGGGCCGGCAGGGTCTGCTGCTGGATGCCCGGGCGGCCGAACGGTACCGCGGGGAAATCGAGCCCGTGGATCCCCGCGCGGGCCATATTCCGGGCGCCGTGAGTGCCCCCACCACCGGGAACCTGGAGACCGACGGACGCTTCCTTGGTCCGGCGGAGCTGCGGGCGCGCTTCGAGCGGCTCGGCTGCAGGGCCTACGTCCCCACCGCCGTGTATTGCGGTTCCGGCGTCACAGCGGCCCACGAGATCGCCGCCCTCGAAATCGCCGGCTTTTCCGCTGCCCTGTACCCGGGATCGTTTTCGGAGTGGTGCCACAGTGCCTCCAACGATGTTGTCACCGGGCCTGAGCCCTACGGCGAGGTCGAGGCTTCAAACTAGCGTCCAAACCCAGCTCACGTTCGTAACCTTGGCCCCGCCCCGACAGAATCTGGATGCGTGGCCCCTAGGCTGCGGCCGTCTCCTTGACCTTGCTGCGTTTGAGTGACTTGGCGTGGCGCAGAAGCCGGCGGCGGTGGCGGGATACCGGCTGGTCTATGGCTGTTGAGCCGAGCGGTGTCCCCGGGAGGGGTGGTGCGGTGGAGTGGTAGGTGTGGCCGGTGGGGGTGGTGAGTTCGATGGTGTGCCTCGCGCCGCCTGAGCCGGGTCCGGGGCGCGCCCGCCAGCCGGGGGTTTCTTTGGTGTGGTTGCAGGCTTCGCAGAGGCCGGCGCCGTTGGTCTGGGTGGTGGGTCCGCCTTTGTGCCAGGGGATGATGTGGTCCAGGTGCCGGATCGGGGCGTCGCAGTAGGGGGTGCGGCAGGTGTCGTCCCTGGTCTGGATGAAGTGGCGGAGCCGGTGCGGGAAGATCCGGGCGCGGGAGTCCATGGCGACGAGCTCGCCGGTGCGCGGGTGGGTGTAGAGCCGTCGAAGCCAGACGGTGAAAGCGTTCGCATCGGCATCGGCATCGGCATCGGCATCGGGTCTGATGGGGCTGGCTGGTCCCGGGGGACCGGTGCCGTCCTTAGCTTTGGTGGCGTTGATGAGGGCGCGGGCCCAGCCGGCGGGGACGGTGCCGTAGCCGGGGACCCGGGCCGGTTCACTGTCGGCCTGGAAGAGGGTGCGGTCGGTCATGACGACCTGGATCTCGACCCCGGTGATCCCGCCCGGGGTGCCGGTGCTGCGCTGGACCAGGGTGTCGGCCATGGCCTGGCCGCGGCCCCTCGGGTCCCCGGCGGCCCGGAGGGTGTCGGCGTGCCGGGCCAGGGCGGTGTAGAGGCCGACGCCGGCGGTGACCGGGAGCAGGGCGGTGAGGTAGCACATGGTGTCCGGGGCTGGGCGGAGGCTGACATGCCGCTCGGACATGGCGTGTGCGGCGCGGTCGGTGACGGTGCGCGGGTCCAGCCGGTACGCGGCGGCCCGGGCGGTGGCGACCAGCCGCCGGTCCCCGGCCCCGGCGAGGGTCCCGGTGTCGGGTGCGAGGTGTTCGTCGACGGCGGCCCGGTCCGCGGCGGTCAGGCACGCGGTTTCGCGCACGAGCAAGGTGGCGCGCCATTCGTTCAGCTGCCCGGATTCGAGCGCGGCGAGGGTGTGCGGCATCTCGGTGACGAGGGCTTTGGCGAGGCCCAGGAGCCGGCCGCCCTTGGCGGGGGGTTCGTGCCGGGCCAGGGCGATCTGCGCGCCGATCCCGGCCCCGAGCTGCTCGGCGGGGATCCCGGCGGCGGCCTGGGCGCGGCGCTGGGACAGATCCAGTGCCACGGCGTGCCGTGCCTGCCGGGCTGCCATGGCGGATTTCAGGTCTTCGAGTTCCCGGATCTCATCGATCAGGGCAGCGGCGCTGTCAGGGGCCGGGAGGCCGGTCAGGAGCGTGGCCAAGTCCGCGACCGTCCCAGTCGTTGCCGGTGCCGTGTCTGCCGGAACCGCATCGGGCCCCTGAGTGCCTTCCATGAATCAAGTGTCCCTGCGGGCTATGACATTTATGGCCGTCCGCAGCCGCTCGACCGCTTCGGAGACCAGCGGGGAAATTCCGGGTTCGGCCGTAACTCCCGGAACGCTGCCCAAGATAACGTCG